>JAZDIK010000001.1:0-11652 GCA_043805145.1 Pseudomonadota bacterium
TGATCTCAGGCTTTGGCTGGAAGAACGCGTTTATATTCATGGGATCTTTTGCCTTTATCGTTCTTTTTGCCATCGCCCAATTTCTTCGGCGGGATCCAGAGGAAGTTTATCACTCATCTGCCAGCACCCCAAGGGAACTGCTAACATTCCAAGACCAGGGACTTTCCTTTTCCAGAGCCCTGAAAACCCATGAATTGTGGTTGATTTGTCTGGTAAACTTGCTATTGGTGTTCTGCCTGATGAGTATCCTCATCCATATTGTCCCCCATGCCCGTGACATAGGCATTTCCCCTCACAAGGCAGCCGGTGTTCTTTCCGCCATCGGCGCCGTGAGCATGGTGGGGCGGTTTATTTCAGGTCTGGCCATTGACCGTACAGGCAGCAAACAGATTATGTGCATTTGTTTCGGGTTTCTGGTCATCAGTCTGCTTTGGCTTACAAAAGCGGATGCCTTATGGAAACTCTACGGGTTTGCCTGTATCTATGGGATTGCCCACGGAGGTTTTTTTACCGCCATCTCCCCTATCATGGTGGAATTGTTCGGTATCCGGGCTCATGGTTCCCTGTTCGGGATGGTGGTTTTTTTCGGCACCACCGGAGGAGCTTTAGGCCCTATATCTACCGGTTATTTGTTTGACATGACCCACAGCTATATCGCCGCTTTCTGGTTATTATTGGTCATCAGCTGTATCTCCTTTGGACTCCTGTTATGCTTAAGGGTCAGACACAGGACTTTATAAAAATTCCCGGCTGTTTCAGGGGGAATCCCTGTAATGAATGGGGGAGTGTGGGGTTGTTGAAAGATGATAGGAGTAAACGAAGTCTTTTCATTGCAGGAGATATCAAGCAATTTATTCCTGATGATCACATATTAAGACGAGTCGATTGTTGCATGTATTTAAGTTGGCTACGCCAATTGCCGGTAAAAAATACTCTCTTTTAATACGGCGTTCCTATGGCGCAGCGTGACTGAAATCAAGGTTTTTCAACAACCCCACAGCGTCCCTATTTTCCCATCTTCCTCTTATTCGCTCTGCTTGCGAACCACTTTTCACCGGTTATGCAAAGCTCTCCTTCTATTTCAATATCCGGTCGAGGGCCTCCCGGTACTGGCGAAAATCTCCCAGATTGTTGTGACCGCCTTCGGGAACGGCGATCAATTGATGTTCGGAGCGGATCAGCTTGCTCAGACGCTCGCTTTCATTGAAGGAAATGACATTATCCTTTGCGCCGTGAAAGAGGTAGACCGGGCAGGCGACGTCCGCGATCCACAGATCCGTCCGCATGGGATACCGCACCAGCAGGCTCAACAGCGGTCGCGGAACGAGGGGGTAGTAACGCCCCGCCAGATGCAGCAGACTGAGATAAGGCGACTCTAAAATGACCATACGCGGCCGGTTCGTCCGCGCCAGATGGACGGCAATGCCTGTTCCGATCGAGCGGCCGTAGAGAATGATCTGATTCTCAGGAAAGGTTTTTTTCAAATAGGCGTATGCCGTCTCCGCATCCTGGAGCAGCATCTTTTCACTTTTGATCTGGCCCGTGCTTTTCCCGAACCCGCGGTAATCCGGAATGATGATGTCGTAGCCCCGCCGCGTAAAATCCGGTGCCATATCCCCCCAGCTCTTCAGGCTTCCCGCATTCCCGTGAAAATACAGCACAATCCCTTTCGGCTTTGCCGCCCTGAAATGCAGGGCGTTGATCCGGGCGCCGTCAACGGACCAGTTCAGTTCTTCAAAACGCTCCTGAAAGTCAAACTTGAAGTCCGGCGGCAGCGTCTCGGGAGCAAAAATCATGTTCTCCTGTTTGAAATACATGAATCCGCCTGCCATCAGGACATAGATTGCAAGAGAAAGAAAAACGAATCCAAAGATTTTTTTAATATTCACATTAACCTCCATTTTTTCAGTTTCTGATGCAAGGTGCGGCGCGTGATGCCGAGGCGGCGGGCCGCTTCGCTCTTGTTGCCATCGGCGGCCGCCAGACTCTTGAGAATGGCGGCTTTTTCGACCTCTTCGAGCGGCGCTTCGCCGTCCGGTATAGTGCCCGGTGCGGACAACGGCCCGGCTGCGCCTTCCCGTGTCGATATCAAAGGCAGTTCCGCCTCGTCAAGATATTCCGATCGCGATAGAACGACGCCGCGCTCCACAGCATTCATCAATTCGCGGACATTGCCCGGCCAGGCGTATCGCAGCAGGCGGTCCATGGCCTGCGGCGTGAATCCCTTGATGGCCTTGTGGTTCTGCCCGGCAAAATGTGTCAGGAAATGCTGGGCCAGAAGCGGAATGTCCTCCCGACGGGATCTGAGCGACGGCACATGCAGGGCCACCACGTTCAGGCGGTAGTAGAGATCCTCGCGGAACCGGCCTGTCGCGATCGCCTGCAGCAGGTCACGATTGGCGGCGGCAATGACCCGCACATCGACCTTGAGAACCTCGTCGCCGCCCACGCGCGTAATCTCCCGCTCCTGCAGGACCCTCAGCAGCTTGACTTGCATGCCCGGGGACATCTCACTGACCTCGTCCAGGAAGATGCTGCCGCCACCGGCCTGGCGGAATTTGCCTTCCTTGCGGCGGTCGGCGCTTGTAAAGGCCCCCCGTTCGTGTCCGAACAGTTCCGATTCCAGCAGGGTTTCCGTAATGGCGGCGCAGTTGATCCGGATAAAGGGACCCTCCTTTCGAAAGCTGTTGAAATGAATGGCCCCGGCGATCATTTCCTTACCCGTACCCGACTCCCCCGTGATCAGGACCGTGGCCTCGGATGGCGCCACTTGCGCCACCGTCTCGAGCAGGTTAATCATGGCCTCGGACCGGCCGATGAGATTCCGCCGGTCGAAGCGGCTGCCCAGGCGTTCGCGCAACAGGCGGTTTTCCTCTTTCAAACGGCTGTGATCCATGGCCCGTTCCAGGGTCAGTCGAAGTTCATCAAAATCCAGCGGTTTGGTCATGTAATCGTAGGCCCCCTTTTTCAGGGCCTCTACGGCCGTTTCGACAGAGGCGTAGGCCGTCATGATGACGACTGGAATGGCCGGGTTGAACGCCTTGATTTCCGCGAGGGCTTCCAGGCCCGACACCTTGACCATCCGGACATCCATGAGGATCAGGTCGAAGGGTTGCTCGCGCACCTGTGCGATCGCCGCACTGCCGTCGTCGGCCTCGGCAATGGCATAACCCCAGCCGGACAGAAGAGTCCGCAGCATCGTCCTGTGCGCCAGGTCGTCATCGACAATAAGAATGGTGTTTTCGGGTTTCATGAAAAATGATTCACCCCCTGTCCTTGATTTTTCGCCGGCAACAGGATCGTGACTGTGGTCCCCCGGCCCGGCGTGCTCGCGACTTGGATTTCTGCATTGTGGGCGTCGATGATCTTTTGCACAATGGCCAGACCCAGGCCCGCTCCGGAGGGCTTTGTCGTAAAGTAGGGATCGAAGATGCGCCCCAGATCCTGCGGCGCGATACCGACGCCCGTATCCCGAACCTCGATGCGAATGCGCCCATCGGACAGTTCTCTCAGGGCCACAGAAAGCACGCCGTCCTTTTCCATCGCACCCAGGGCGTTGAGATATAGATTCAGAAAAACCTGATGCATGCGGTCCGGATCGACGCCGGCCGCGGGAATATCCGCCGGCAAGTCCGCCTGCACCGTGATTCCCTTTTCGCGGGCTTGCGTTTCGATCATTCGCAGCGCATGCCGGATGACGTCCTGGACAGGGATTTCCTGCCGCTGCATCGTCATGGGTCGCGCATAGTCCAGCAACTGACTGATCACTCGATTCAGGCGGTCCACTTCCTGGATCATGATGCCGGCCGTTTTTTCATCCTCGGGATTATCCCGGTATCGCTCCCGGAAATAGGTCGCAAAGCCCTTGATGGAGCTCAGGGGGTTGCGGATTTCATGGGCCACTCCGGCGGCAAGGCTGCCCAGCGAAGCCAGGTGCTGGTTGCGGGCAATCTCCTTTTTCAGGCGCCGGATCTCCGTGATGTCCCGGAAAAGAAAGACGATCCCGGCGGCCTCGCCTCCATCTTTCAGAACCGTGGCGATGACCTCCAGGGGGACCGTGCTGCCGTCTGCAAAGGGACAGTCGATCTCTCCGGCAATGATCCGCTTCTCCTTTCCCAGAGACTCGATTAGATGCCGGCAGGTTTCCGGTAAAATCTCATCGGCCCTTCGGCCGATGACATCGCCAGGCGCTCGTTGCAGGATGGACTCTGCCGTCTGGTTAAAGGCGATGATCCTGCCGGCTGTATCGATGGCAATAAGCCCCATGGGCATGTTTTTCACCAGACTGTCGGAAAAGGCCCGGACGCGGGACAGGGAGGCCCTGGCAGAACTGTAACCCTGAGCCAGCAACAGTGAAATAACCCCGGAAAGGCCGATGAGCAGGAAAATCACGGCCATCATAACGGCATGGCGATAGTCCGCTTTGCGGGCGGATTCGATGGGTCCCATATCCAGCCCCACAAAAATGACCATCCTTGCGGGGTGAATATCCGTCCCGACTTCAGGCGGCATCCGTGCGGCATCCGGCCTGATCCGGTCCTGAAATTCCCGGTCGTCTTCCCCGGCGGGTCTGAACTGCCGGTAAATTTCAAAGGTATCGGCGCCCTCGGAATTTGGCGTCCGGCGCCATTGCAGTTGAGCGGATGTCGAAATGCGCGTTAGATCAAGATCGGTGCCGTAGGGTTCGCCAAGCTGGGACGGATCGCTGTCGGCCAGGATGACGCCTTTCTCGTCCGTGACGACCAGATAATCGATGCCCGGCTGCTGTGCCGTTTCCATGAGGAGTTTCTGAAGCTGAAAGTGTCCCCACTCCAGGCCGAAGCCTGTCCGGGCGCCCGCCTCAAAGGACCGGATCAGGGCGTCACCCCTGTCCACGAGGAGCCTGATGGTATAGGCCTGCTGGCGGTCGAGGCTCTGCCGCGTCATTAGAACGAAGATCGGCGCAAGGACAAGCACGGCCCCGATGATGATCCAGGGGGAAACCCCGGCCAGGCGTCTTTTGTTCATAATCCTTTTCCTTGATCCCCTCCTGCATGAGGGAAAAAAAGCTATAGAGACACCCCTATTATAATAAGGAAGAAAAATAGTGGATACTAATTATCCAGATGGATACCACAGATGGATATAAATTATCCAGTTTTTCTTTGCCGACCGGCTATATTTCGATGGTTTTCGGGGTTATAAAATATTTTATCTTGTAATTTCAATCAGTTTAAGACTGTCTGGCTCGTTGGCATAGCTGTTGCTCTTACAGATGCAAAACAAATTCAGAAAGGAAATCTGAAAGGAGAACAGACAATGAAAAAGTTATCGATGCTATTTTTAGCCGTTCTCATCGCAACGGCTCTGGCTTCAACGACCTTCGCTTACGGGTGGGGCAACGGATGGGGTCGCGGACACGCGAGAGGCGCCTTTGCCGGCGGTACGGGTTGTGATCGGGAATTTCAGGCAAGCCAGCAACTCGGTTTGACAGCCGAGCAAACGGCAAAGATCAGGGACCTGCGCGAGGCACACCTGAAAGACATCCAGCCCTTGCTCGACAAGATGTTCAGCAAGCGCGGCGAGCTCAAACTGCTCTGGCTGCAGAAAACCCCCGACCGGGAGAAAATCACGGCCGTGCAGAAGGAAATCGGAAGCTTGCGAGATCAAATACAGGAAAAAAAGACGAGCCATCGTCTGGCCATGTTCGACGTCCTGACACCTGAGCAGCAGACAAAAGTCCAGGCGCTTGCGGCGAGAAAAGGGTTCGGTCCAGGTATGGGCGGCCGCGGCGCCGGTGGTCCTGGTGGACCTGGATTCGGCCCCGGATCAGGTTCCTACGGCAACCAGTAAACGGTAAAACGATATGAGACAGCCCGGGGGGAACCCTCCGGGCTTTATCTTGCTGGAAATCGTTGTTAAAAATTATTGAAAATGTTATGTTTTATCAGTTGTCCATTTGCTGAAGAGGGGCCGGGGGGATTTTCATCGCGATCGTTTCGGCGACCCATGCTTGCACAGCTAAAGGCTTCCATGAAAAAAATCTTTCTTTTGCTTATCTTTGCGGGATTGTTTCTGCCTTTGCCGACGGCGGCAGAAGAACTGATCAAAAAGGGAGAGGCGCTGGATATCCAGCAGTGCATCGATATTGCCCTGAAAGCACATCCCGGCATCCTGGCCGCCGTCAATACGCTGAAGGCCGGCGAAAGCCGGGTCGGCCAGGCCAGATCAGGCTATTATCCTCAGTTGAGCGGTTCCGCGAGCTATAACCGGACATCCCCCTACACAACCACATCCGGAAGGCTCTCGACGACTGCCGGAAGCGTCTATGACAGCACGAACTCCATCATGGCGCTCAGTCAGAATATTTACGACTTCGGCAAGACCGCCACGCAGGTGAAGATTCAAAACCTGAATCTGGATGCGTCCCGCTCGGATTTCGATAACGTGAACGCCCAGGTAGTCTTCGGGGTCAAGCAGGCCTACTATGGGCTTCTGCGGGCCAAACGAAACCAGGACGTGGCCCGGGAAGTGGTGGAACAATACCGTCAGCATCTCACCCGGGCCAAAGGGTTTTTCGAGATCGGTACGAAGCCGAAATTTGACGTCACCAAGGCCGAAGTCGATCTTTCCAATGCAAAACTGAATCTGCTTAAAGCGGAAAATGCCTTCCGGCTGGCGCGGGTGTCGATGAACAACGCCCTGGGCCTGACGGATGCGCCGGACTATGAGATCAAGGACAGCCTCGCCTTTCAGCGTGAGGAAATCAATCTGGACGGCGCGCTGAAGAAGGCCTACGACCGCCGGCCGGACCTCCAGGCAATTGTCGTGAAGAAAAAAGCCCTGGAAGAAACCATCACCCTTCAGAAGAAGGGTTATTATCCCACTGTGACCGGCAACGCCAGCTACGGCTGGGGCGGGGACAGTTTTCCCCTCGATCAGGGCTGGAATTTCGGCGCCACGCTGAACGTTCCGCTGTTCAGCGGGTTATCCACCAAATACCAGGTGGAGGAGGCGCGGGCCAATCTCGATGTGCTCAAGGCCAATGAGGAGTCGCTGCGACAGAGCATCTACCTGGACGTCAAGCAGTCCTGGCTGAACCTGCATGAGGCGGCAGACCGGATCGTCACGGCGGAAATCATCGTCCGGCAGGCCGCAGAAAATCTGGAACTGGCCAACGGCCGTTATGCCTCCGGAGTGGGCAGCCCCATCGAGGTTACGGACGCACTTGTCGCGGAGAGCAATGCGAAAACCTCATACATTGCGGCTCTCTACGATTATCGGGTCTCACAGGCGACGATGGAAAAGGCAACCGGAGCGAAATAAAAAATCAAGATTTTTCAGAAAGCATTCATCATGAAGAAAAAGATTCTTATGGCAGCGGTATTGGTTCTGATCTTGGGCTCCGGTGGATTTTACCTCTTCAAGAACAGGGACAACGGAGTAAAATTCAAAACGGATAAGGTCGCCCGAGGCGATATCCGAGCTTCCGTGACTGCCACCGGAACAATGAGCGCGGTTGTGACGGTGCTCGTGGGCACCCAGGTTTCCGGCACAATCAAGCAGCTTCTTGTGGATTACAATTCCATCGTCAGAAAGGACCAGTTGCTGGCTCAGATCGATCCGGCGATCTTTCAGGCCCAGGTGGAACAAGCCCGGGCCAATCTCCAGTCGACGCTCGCAAACGTGGAAAAGTCAGAGGCGGCCCTCCTGGACGCGAAAAGAACCATGGATCGGAATAAAACCCTCTTCGCCCGGAATTTCATTGCCAGAAGCGATCTGGATACATCCGAGACGAATTATCTGTCGGCCCAGGCGCAGTTGAACGTGACGAAGGCCCAGGTGGAACAGGCCCGGGCAGCCCTGCAGCTCGCAAATACAAACCTGCGGTACACCCGGATTCTTTCACCGGTAGACGGCATGGTCATTTCCCGGAATGTGGATATTGGCCAGACCGTGGCGGCCAGTTTTCAGACCCCCACTCTCTTCAACATTGCCCAGGATCTGACGCGGATGCAGATCGATACCAATGTGGACGAGGCAGACATCGGCCGGATCCAAGTGGGACAGCCGGTGCAGTTCTCCGTAGACGCCTATCCCGATACTCTTTTCAAAGGCAAGGTGTCGGAAATCAGAAACGCTCCGACGACGATCCAGAATGTCGTCACCTACACGGTCGTCATCAAGGTGGACAATCCGGAGTTCAAGCTGAAGCCCGGCATGACGGCCAATGTATCCGTCATCACGGCAACCCGCGAGGGCATGCTGAAAATTCCGAACGCCGCCCTGCGCTTCAAGTGGACGACGGAAAAGACGGCGGACATGCCGAAGCCCGTCGGTCAGGCGAAAGGGCCGGAAGCGGCGAAGAGCGCCGTCCCGCCCAAAGCACAGGCGGTCTGGCTGCTCGACAACAAAAAGCCCCGGCGTGTGGCCGTGGCGGTTGGCATCAGCGACGGCAGTTTTACGGAAATCCTTTCAGGGGACCTGAAAGAAGGAGACACCGTCATCATTGAAGCCATCGGCAACGCCAAGAAGAGTGGAAGCAGCAGTTTCGGCGGTCCGGGATTCATAAGATGACGCTCATCGAGACGCAAAACCTGACGAAGATTTATGTGATGGGCGACAGTACCGTCCATGCCCTGGATGACGTCTCTCTGACCATCGGGCACGGAGAGTTTGTCGCGATCATGGGGCCTTCCGGATCCGGCAAGTCCACCTTCATGAACGTCATCGGCTGTCTCGACGAACCGACCAGTGGGCAGTTTTTTCTCGAAGGCATCGATGTCAGCCACCGTGGGCGCGATGAACTGGCGGAGATCCGCAATCGGAAAATCGGTTTCGTTTTTCAGGGTTTCAACCTGCTTTCCCGGACGTCGGCTCTGGAAAACGTCGAACTGCCCATGCTGTACAACGGATTCACCCCGAAAGAGCGCCGGCTCCGAGCCATGGCCGCCCTGAAGACTCTGGGTCTCGAAGGCCGGGAGGATCATCACCCGAATCAGCTCTCCGGCGGGCAGCAGCAGCGCGTTGCCATCGCCCGGGCACTGGTCAATGAAGCACCGCTGATTCTGGCCGATGAACCCACCGGGAATCTGGATACGAAAACCAGCATCGAAATCATGGAGCTCTTCGTCAAGTTGAACGCGGAAGCCGGGATCACCATTGCGCTGGTGACCCATAAGCCGGACGTTGCCACTTACAGCAAACGGACCGTCCGGTTCTTAGACGGAAAAATCGTGAGCGATGTGACGACAAAAAAATAAAAGTCTCCCCTGCCTCCTCTTGGCAACAGAGTGAATTTTAACGAAAGCAGCCATGATCAATATTCCATCGACCTTCAAAATATCTCTGCGGGCCCTGCGCGTCAACAAGATGCGTTCTGCTTTGACCATGCTGGGTATCGTCATCGGCGTGGGGGCTGTGATCACGATGCTGGCAGTGGGAACCGGCGCCAGCCAGCGGATCTCCGAGCAGATTTCCAGCGTGGGCAGCAACCTGCTGATTGTTTTGCCGGGAAGCAGCACCTCCGGCGGTATTCGTATGGGCAGCGGTACGCAATCCACGCTGACCCAAGATGACGCGGAAGCGATCGCAAAAGAATGCTCGGCCGTAGCTGATGTGGCGCCCAGCCATAACGGCGGGGCACAAATCGTTTACGGCAACCAGAACTGGTCCACGATTGTTACGGGGACGACACCGGGAGTCCTGAACGTGCGCGACTGGACGCTGTCTGCGGGGAGATCTTTCACGGATCAGGACGTGCGCAATGTAACGAAGGTCAGCATTCTCGGGCAGACCGTGGTGGACAATCTTTTCGGCAACATGGACCCCATCGGCCAGATCATCCGGATCAAGAAAGTCCCCTTCACCGTCATCGGCGTCCTGGAGAAAAAAGGCCAGTCCCCCACAGGTCAGGATCAGGACGATGCGATTATCATTCCGATCTCAACAGCGCAGAAGAAGATCTTCGGCACGCCCTTCGCGGGCATGGTGCGGGTCATCGCCGTCAAAGCGAAAAGCGGCGAGGATCTTGCGGCGGCGGAGGAGCAGATCACGGACCTGCTGCGCCAGCGTCACCGGATCAGCGCCCGTCAGGAGGCCGATTTCACGGTCCGGAACCTGACGCAGATGATGCAGGTCGCCGAACAGTCCACGCGCGTCATGGCCCTGCTGTTAGGGGCGATCGCCTCGGTTTCGCTGCTGGTGGGAGGTATCGGGATTATGAACATCATGCTCGTGTCCGTAACGGAGCGCACGCGCGAGATCGGCATCCGCATGGCCGTAGGTGCCAAAACCTGGGATATCCGGCTTCAATTCATTATCGAGGCCGTGACGCTGTCTCTCATCGGCGGCGTGGCCGGAATCATTATCGGGGTTACGGGTTCAAAAATCCTGTCGGCCATGGCGGGCTGGGCCACCATTGTCTCGCCGCTGGCCGTCCTTTTGGCCTTCGGTTTTTCGGGTCTCGTCGGGATATTCTTCGGCTTTTACCCCGCCTACAAGGCGTCGCTGCTCAATCCGATCGATGCGTTGCGCTACGAATAACGATCCCGGTCCGACATCACCCTTCTTCTGATCAATGATTATCACACCCAGGATGAACCGGAAACATTGATATTCACGAGGCCGCCTGCATGTGACCTGTAGGAAGATTCCTGCGCCTTGAATCAATGACAGATTCTGCCTACCTTGTCGGCGATATCGAACATGTCAGACAATTGTCGATAGTTTATTGTAGTCGAGAATGGCGGCTCCTGTGCTTGTTTAGTAGATTTCAACCTGTCCTACGCAAGCACGATGGTCGAAAAAATGAAATTTGCCGATTATTGGTAATACCTACTACTCCTCAGTAACGCTCTTTGGTGAAGGTTGAAGATTACGAATGGAAAGGGTGCCTATTGACAGTACCTCTTCAACTATGATCCAAGATTGTGCCAGAATCCTAACATAAAAACTGGACCGGTTTTAGGGGGGCAGGTCAGGGCCTGACGAAAGTCTTAAAATGGTCCTCTATGCACCTGTAATAACAATTATTGCTTGGTGCCCGTAAAATTTCCGCTTGCTCCACAGCCACTATAAGTTCCGCTGATACTATTACCAATGATAGTCCCGTATGAATGACTTTGACATAAATTACCGCTGCAGTCCGTGACATTCTGCACACAAGAACTACTGTTTGCTGACCTCGTGCAAGTTCCGGTAGTAATGTTTCCCCGATTATTAGTCCAGATACCGGTACAGGAACAATTTGAACAATTCACGACAAAGGTACCGCCATCTGAACTATTATTGCATCCTGTTCCTGAAAACGTGCCGCTCCATCTTCCGTCCGTATTACTGCAAGTTGTTGGTGTCGGTGTTGTACCCCCGCCACCACCGCCGGCCACGGCGGCAGCGCCACCGACAACCGCTGCACCGCCAATCGCGATTCCCGCGATGGCAGCCGTTGACATGCCCGTTGCCGTTGCCGCCGTCCCCGCTGTGGCAGTTGTCGCTGCTCCCGCGGATACACCTCCCGCTGCGACAGTTGTTCCACCTCCTGCCGCCGCTGCTCCGCCCCCCGTACCGGTGCCTGCGCCACCCGCAGCGCCTGCCGTTCCAGTTTCCGTCGCCTTGGCAATAGCCGCCGTCGCCACCGCCGCTCCAATCGCGGAAATAGTGATGATACCCCCA
>JAZDIK010000002.1:0-3630 GCA_043805145.1 Pseudomonadota bacterium
AAGGCCGAAGTGGGGACCTTCAGCGCCGTATTCGAAGCGCGTCGGGAGCGCTACGGCATGGACTGGCCCGGCAAGAAGGACTGCATGAAGCTCATCCAGCAGCCCTCGGTCGCCACGCTCAAGCCATGCAGGGAGGAATCCGTCCGATTCGACGACACGGAGAATCTCTTTATCGAGGGCGATAACCTGGAAGTGCTCAAGCTCCTCCAGAAATCCTATTACGGCAGGGTCAAGATGATCTATATCGACCCGCCCTACAACACGGGCAAGGAGTTCATCTATCCGGACAACTACTCGGAAACCCTGGACACCTACCTGGCCTATGCCGGGCTGGCGGACGATGAGGGCAGGAAATTTTCCACCAACACCCCCAATGAAGGCCGCTTCCACACCAAATGGCTGAATATGATGTATCCCCGGCTTTACCTGGCACGTAATCTACTGCGGGAGGATGGGGTGATCTTTATTTCCATTGATGACGGAGAGGCGAGCAATCTCAGGAAGCTTTGTGATGAGATTTTTGGGGAAGAGAGTTTTATCGCAAATGCAGTTTGGCAGAAAGCCTATGTGGCAAATATGACAGCTAAATTTATCTCAAACACACATGACCATGTTCTCATTTACTGTAAGAATCCCACATTGCTTGAGTTCGGGCGTTTTGATCGTAGTAAAGAGCAGATTGAAAAATTTCAGAATCCTGATGGTGATCGACGCGGGCCATGGAAAGCTGAAAATCTTTCGGCAGGGAAATATTATGCCGCTGGACAGTTTATGATTAAAACTCCAAAAGGCGCAGAAGTGTCACCGCCTCCAGGGAGATATTGGCGATGCAATGAAGAGACCTATAAGAGGTGGGTTGCCGAAGGTCGAATCTGGTTCGGAATCGATGGTAAAAGCCGGCCAATGCTTAAGAAATACTTTTCGGAAGTCCAAGAAGGATTAACGCCAGATACTTGGTGGGGCCACAAAGAGTTCGGAAGCAACAAGGAAGCAAGCACATCTCTAAAAAAACTATTTGATAACAAACAAACATTCGACACGCCAAAACCTACAAAACTATTAAAACGTTTACTTGGGTTAACAAATGACAAGAATGCTGTAGTTCTAGACTTCTTTCCTGGTAGCTGCACCACCGCCCACGCCGTTCTCAATCTGAATAAAGAAGACGGCGGCAACCGCAAATTCATCATGGTGCAGCTTCCCGAGCCGTGCGATGAGAAATCGGAAGCATTCAAGGCAGGCTACAAAAACATCGCCGACATCGGCAAGGAACGCATCCGCCGGGTCATTAAGAGGATCGATGAAGAGAGGGCTGCGGAAGCCAAAAAAGCCGAAGACATGCTTCCCGGCATGGCCGAGGAACTGCCCGATCTCGACCTCGGGTTCAAGGTCGTCAAACTGGACAAATCCAATTTCAAGATCTGGGACGGGGGCAGGCCGGACGCCTCTGAAGAGGAGATGGCCCGGCAGCTTGAACTCCACATCGACCATATCGACCCCAATGCCACGCAGGAACACATCCTCTTTGAACTGCTATTGAAGGCGGGCTTCATGCCCACGGAAAAGGTTGAAAAGCGGGAAATGTCCGATAAAACGGTCTTTTCCATCGCCGGAGGGTCCCTTTTAATCTGCCTGGAAAACGAGATCACCCGCGAGCTTATCGGCGCCGTGGCCGAGTCCGGGCCCCGGCAGTTTATCTGCCTCGACCGCGGGTTCAGGGGAAACGACCAGCTTAAGGCCAATGCCGTCCAAACCTTTGCCGCCCGCAACCAGCGCAGAGACAAGGCTGAACAGATTCTCTTTCGAACGGTGTAGGGAGGAAAAGAATGGGCAAAGATCTTACCGATTCCTCTGTTGAACGGCAGAATATCCTCAACAATCCCTATGCGTTGCAGGAAATAGAGAAGGCCACACGCATCAAAGGCATTCCATTTGAAGGAAAAACCGTGGTGCTCAAGGAGCAGGTCGCCGCCTTTTTCGAAGTCACCCTGCGCACGATAGAGAATTACTTGGGGAAACACAGTGAAGAACTGGCTCAAAACGGGTATGAGGTTCTGAAGGGTAACCGACTGAAAAACCTAAAATTATCCATTTCGGAATCCGATGTTCCCGAAACAGATTTCGGGAACATCACAATGGCCCCACAGCTTGGTATTTTTGACTTCCGCGCCTTTCTTAATCTCGCCATGCTCATCACGGAAAGCGAACGGGCACGGCTGTTGCGCCAGATGATTTTAGACATCGTCATCGACACGATTAATCAGCGCACCGGCGGCGGCACCAAGTACATCAACCAGCGGGATGAGGATTTTATCTTTGCCTATTTTCAGGAGGAGAATTACCGCAAGGATTTCACCGGTGCATTGAGTCACTTCGTGGCCATGGGCAATTTTAAGTATCCGCTGTATACCGACAAGATCTATGTCAGTATATTCCGGGAAAAGGCTCAGGAGTACCGGAAAGTCCTGCGACTGCACAAAGAGGACAAGGTGCGCGACACCTTTTATGCGGAAATCCTGGACCTTGTGGCCTCTTATGAGTACGGCTTTGCAAAGGTGATTGAAGAAGCATTCAAGAAGAAGGGCCGGAAGCTTACCTCATGGGAGGTGGATGAGCTTTTCAAGGCATTCGAGACGCAACCTCTCTGGAAACCCCTGGTCGAACGGGCCAGAAACAAAATGGCGAGCCGGGACCTGGCCTTTCGGGATGCCCTTCACCTCCAGCTTAAAGAATACATCACTCCACTGCAGGCTGAAGAATTCGAGCGCTTTATCGGTGAAAAGAGTAAAGAGCTTGTGGAACGGCTGGAAGAAGCCAGGGATGTCTTCGAGAAATCATCACTGCCGTCATCCATGACGAGATGGATGATGAATCGCTCAAGCTGAAAATATTGAAGGCCATTTCCGGGGAATAGGGCATGAAACTGAAATTTGACGGCAATCTGGAATATCAACTCGAAGCGATCCGGGCGGTCACCGACCTCTTTGAGGGCCTGCCTTCCGGACGGAGCGGGTTCGAAATCAGCTTCAGCCGGCAGGGCGGCATGCTCTTCAACGAACTGGGCATGGGCAATCAACTGCTCCTGAACCCGGACCAACTGCTCAAGAACCTTCATGCAGTCCAGGAGCGAAACACGATCCCAAAATCCCGGTTCCTGGTGGAATACGGCGATCCTTATCGATTTTCGAATTTTTCAATAGAGATGGAAACCGGGACAGGGAAGACTTATGTGTATCTGCGTACGCTGTTTGAGCTGAACCGGAAATACGGGTTTAAAAAGTTCATCATCGTAGTGCCGTCGGTTGCAGTGCGCGAAGGGGTGCTTTCCTCCATCGACATGATGCGGGATCATTTCAAGGGCCTCTATGACAATGTTCCCTTTGACCATTTTGTTTACAACTCCAGGGATCTGAGCAAGGTCCGCCAGTTTGCGGTGAGCAATGAGATACAGGTCATGATCATCAATATCCAGGCCTTTCAGAAGGATGCCGGAGATGTGGATGACGTCTCAACGCTCCCCGAGGCCGACCGAAAGAAGCTCAACGTCATTCATCAGGAACAGGACAAAATGTCCGGCCGCAGACCCATTGAATATGTCCGGACGGCTAACCCCATCGTGATCATCGACGA
>JAZDIK010000003.1:0-26700 GCA_043805145.1 Pseudomonadota bacterium
GTAGCCTCCCGTCTTGATAAAACGCTTGATGGCCTCCTTGAGATCCATCCGCTTGTCCGTATTGGCTCTGTCGGACTTCGCGAGCATGTGACTGCGGAACTCATCAGGGGTGATTTTAGAAAAAATCTCTCCATTGCCCTGTTCGATTACTTCCATCGTGTTGACCTCCATCCTAATAAATTCTGCCCCCTGATCTATCATTCCTTACGATAACATTAGGTTGTTATCAAAACCTCACCTGATAAATTAAGAATTCACGTTCAGCCGTATATCCGTAAGCCGGCGCTTTGTTGAACATTCTCACTCACCTCAAACAGCTTCTCCACCTCCTTTCATTCAAAAATTTCAAGTCAGAGTATCATCCGTTTATGAATTTGCCTAATCCATCCAGCAATAGACATGCCAAAGTGGTAATTAAGCATAACTTAATGAATTTAATATGGATTATATTTGAGACTACTCGGATGACTATGTAAAGGTACATGTGCGTAAATGCACAGACGTGCAATTACGCACAACAAAAGAGACTAGAAACGTTAAAAATAAAAATGGGGACTGTCTTTATTCGCGAAGCGAGAATTGGGGCTTTTCCATTTTAATCCCAGCCGCCACGGAGTCCGTATTTTTGCTTTTTTCTCGTCAGGGTTGAAATGTCGATTCCGAGATCGCCTGCCGCATCCGCAAGCGTGCGATGCATTTCCAATGCCGCCTTGATCAGTTCCTTCTCAAGCTGATGCACGTGGTTTTTCAGCGGGCCGACCCGGTCGCGGATTTTCATCTCATCGTGATGCGTCAAGTTAACTTTGACGAGGTTTCTGATCTCGGCGTCGATATCGGCGACTTGAATTTCAGCATCGGGGTTGACGATCACAAACCGTTCGATCATGTTCTTCAATTCCCGCACATTGCCCGGCCAGTTGTAAGTTTTCAGATAGTCCAGGGCCTCCTTGAAGATATAATTGTTCGTATTATATATATTGTTGAAATAATTCAGAAAATGTAAAATCATGGGAACGATGTCTTCCTTTCGTTCCCGCAGGGGCGGCACATGGATGGGAACGACGCTTAACCGATAGTAAAGATCCTGCCTGAATGTACGGTTCCTGACCATCTCCTCGAGATTGCGGTTGCTCGCGGCGATAATCCGGACATCGGCCGACAGCGTTGTTAATCCGCCGATTCTTTTAAATTCTTTATCCTGGATAACATTCAATAATTTGGACTGCAGCTCAAAAGGCAACTCCCCGATTTCGTCTAGAAACAGGGTGCCCTTGTCGGCCACTTCGAGCAATCCCTTTTTGCCTTCGTTTCTGGCATTCGTAAAGGCGCCTTTTTCGTATCCGAAAAGTTCCGACTCCAGCAGGTTGGCAGGCATCGCGGCGCAGTCCACTTTTGTGAAAGCGCCTTTCTCTTTGCGCTTGCTGTGCTCATGAATGTATCTGGCGATCACGTCCTTTCCGACACCCGAGTCCCCCGTAATCAGAACGGTGACATTGGAACCGGCGACCTTTTCCGCGAGTGACAGGACATGCTTGCCTTCCGCCGTCTGCGTGACGAATTCGTACTTGTTGAGCTTCAACTTTTCCGCGAGATGGTCCAGCTTCTTTTTATATTTTTGGACCAGATCGCTGGACTGTACAAGCTTCTTCTGCATGTTATTGAGTTCCGTCAGGTCGCGCAACGTGCTGACAAGGCCGACGGCCCGCCTGTTCTTATCCCAGACCACGGCAGCCGAAACCAGCACTTCCTTTCCGCTCGGATAGCGGATCAGCTTCGATCGGCTCTTCTGATCCTTGCGCACTTCGAGGTTGACGGTCTCCGATATGTATTTTCGTTCAATGAGATAGTTCGTATGCTTTCCGATCAGTTCCTCCCGGCTGATGGCCGTAATTCTCTCAAAGCCCTTGTTGGCCGCAATGAAATAACCATCCATGTCCGTAACATAGACGCCGTCATGGACGGCTTCGATAATGGCCTCCACGATTCCGATGTCCATCCTCGAGAGGGTCCAGGACGTATTCATGGAGTTCCCGAGAACCGCCGGCCTGCTCTCGTAAACGATCGGCGTCACCGTTTCCATGATCCAGCGGATCTGCCCGTCTTTGGTAATGACCCGGTACTCGTAGGGGGAATTATGCTCGCCGCGAAGCATCGCCCGGGCGTTGGCGATCAATTCTCCTCTGTCTTCCGGATGAACGATCTCGATCGTTTTTCTGCCGAGCAGCTCCTCTCTTTTGTGACCGATGTAGTCGGCGGCATTGGCGTTGATAAACCGGAACACGCCGTCCTGCACGACATAAACCCCGGCCATGGACTTCTCCGCCAGGGCGCGATATAGTTCCTCGCTTTCTTTGAGCTCTTTTTCCGCCTGCTTCCGGCCGGAAATATCCCTGAAGGAACCGATGATTCCGAAGAAGGATTTTCCCGAATCATCGCGAATGTATTTTGCGCTCAGGGAGCAGCAGACCGGCGATCCTCCCTTATTTATAAAAGACACCTCATAGTCGTTTACCTGCCCCTCTTCCTTGATCATATTCAGCAGGTTGTCCTTTTTGTCCTGATCGGCACAGAGCGTTGACAGGGATGAGCCGATCAATTCGTCGCACCTGTAATGCAACGTCTGCTCAATGGACGGCGAAATATCCAGAATGGTCCCGTCAGTGCTAGTTTCATAATAGACATCCTGGAGGTTTTCAAAAATCTGGCGGTATCTTTTATCCGCCTCTTGTCGCCGAAGCCTTTCGCTCTCTTTCATCATTTTAATCGATCCTTGGGACTGCCCTCCCGTGAGAGGCACAAATCAAGGCGATGCGATTAGAATATCCTGACAGGGGCCTTGGGTTAACATTGTCATTTCTTCAAATTCACTAAGGAGGTCTGTAGTCTAAAGAAGAGTGCAACCAGTTCCAATTATACACATCTTCAATGAAAAAGGGGATTCTTTTTTGAACATCAGCCATGGTCCGATATTCCCAAAGGCAGCCCTCCTCGGACTTAATGGTTTTGATGAAACTTTCAGCGTAAGCATTGTCGTTAAGGATTGCCTTTACGGCTCATGCTGGTCCAAAATCTGTTTTCTTTTAGCTCTTTGGTATAGTCGCCTGATGCATATTGGATTCCTCGATCGGAATGTATGGATAAAACCCGGTTCGGGTTGCCTTTTGATGTTATGGCGCCGGCACAGCTCTGAGGGATTCGCTGTCTCGCTGGCCAGCTGCTCCATTAACGATCTTTTAAACGTGGAAATTCGAGCATGGGAACGCCCCAGGCGGCCCCGGCGTTATTGACCGGAATGTCGATGCGGCAGAATTTCTCCATTGCCGTCTTTTCACCATGCCGCCAATGTTCTCGGGCCTGGCCACATCACAGACGATCGGAAAGACGGCGACGCCTGTTTCTTTTGCGTTTTCCTGCGCGGCCTCTTCAAGGTTCTTCGGCTTGCGGGACGCAAGCACGAGGGTTGCGCTCGCTTCCGCGAGTCCTGTGGCGATGAATTTGCCGATGCCCCGGCCGCCGCCGGCCACGAGAGCGACCCTTCCGTCACGTTTAATAAAACATGCCGTTTCATGGTATTCTCTTCTTGCGTGTTTTGATTCAGTCATACAATTTTTTCAGTTTTGCCCCACGGAAATAGTGTTTCAGGATGGCTTCCGCCTTGTGTCCTTTTTCCGCCATGACTGCGGCCCCGATCTGACACATGCCGACGCCGTGCCCCCATCCGGCGCCGTCGAGCGCGAAGCGCACCGGCAGGCCGGATGCATCGCGTTCCACGGATACACAAAAGGCGCTGCTGTAGAGGTGGGACCGCGAGAGCCAGCGTCGGATCTCAAGCTCCTTGCCGACCGTGACGGTTCGTTTCGAACCCTCGATGCGCAACCGGATGATTCTCCCCGAAGGGCCGCGTTCCACTGGAACGAGGTTGTGCAGCACACCGAAATCGATGCCTGATTTCTGTGCAAGGATCGTTTCAAGTTCCTCGCGTCCGTAACGCACGCGCCAACGGAAAAAATCCGTAGTCTCCTGATCGAAATCGGGAAGAACGCGGCGCAGCAGTTGCCCATCCGTGCAGTTGCAATATGCCTCCGGCTTCGTTCTCACCCACGTTTGCGCTGCGGCCTCCGTATCGATGGGATCATGGGGAACCTCCGCATCGGCAATCGAGGAAAGATACGCAATGGGCGTTTTCTCCCAGGTGTTTTCAAAGTTGTCCGTCCTGCCGCCGCAGGCTTTGTGATAACGTGCGTCGCAGACCGCGTGAGCATAGACGAGGAAAACCCCGCGCGTCGATTGTACCGCTTGCGCCGCCTGGTCGGAAATGATTTTTGTGATTCCCTGATAGCGCTGGCAGTGGTCATCGGCGCAGACATCGAAGCGGGTATGGTCTTCCCGGCCATACCAACGCATGATTTCACCGGCCGGCCCTGACGCCTCGTGGCGGTCCGCCCCCAGGTCCGTTGTTTTTCCGCGTCGCATCAGTATGGCCGTAAGCCAGCTGCGCGAGGCGACGGCGTGGGCTTTGAGCATTTCCAGCGGCGCCGTTGCGCTCATCTCCGAAGAAACGACACTGGTCAGATAGTCCTCCAGGCGCAACCGATTGACTGCCGTCAGGGTTCTTCCGGAGTTGTCCATGAGCAGCAGATCTCCTCGAAATGTCTGCTGTTGTTTGCGTTCCCAGTGAAACCGGACCCCGATGGTCACGTCGTCCAGAGAAAAGGGCGCGCCCTCCCTCGGTGTGAAGCACATTTCGGCCTGCCGGTCGATCTGCGCTCCCGTGCAATCCGTAAAGATCATTCCGTCCTTGCCTGCCTGAACCGCAAAGGGACCGGTAAAAATCCGTCCGTCCGGCAAACGAAACGGACCGTTGAACCGGCCCGTCAGCCCCCGGACTTCTTCCATGATGCCGACTTTGATTTCCGGTTCCTGCGCAAACGGGGGACCTGTGCTATCATTATTTATTTCCACAAGATCATCCAATATTTTCTGCATGTTACTCAGGTTAATGTCTGCAGCCATTCTGAACGCGCCAGAATGACTTCCTGTTACTCTTCTACACAATCAGCGTCGATATGTCAAAAACGGAATAATTCCATTGGGCCGATCCCTGTGGGCATAGACCTGCACAAGCTTCACGAGTTACATTTCATGCAACAATCTGTATCCTTGACCGGATCGTGGAATTCTTGTAGGAAGGCCGTTATGAGGGATGGCGCATGACAGGCATTATCTTATCCGGCGGGGAAAATTCCCGCATGGGCGTGAACAAAGCCTTTGTCGTCATTGACGGCGAGCGATTGATTGACCGTACCCTGAGAATATTCAAAGGCCTCTTCTGCGAGGTGATTGTCGTCACCAATGCGCCTCTCGACTATCTCGATCTGGACGTAAACGTAACCCTTGTAACTGACATCTACCCGGGCAAGAAGGCCTTGGGCGGCATCTATACGGGCCTTTTCTACGCAACCTGCCCGCATGCCTTCGTCGCCGCTTGCGATATGCCCTATCTGAATCCCCGCTTCATTACATGGATGATGCAACAGGCGCCCGCCCATGACCTGGTCGTGCCGCAGTCGCCGAATGGACTTGAGCCCCTGCATGCGATCTATGCAAAAAGCTGCCTTCCCCATATGAAACGCCGGATCATCCAGGACAGACTGAAAGTCACAGTTTTCTACAAAGGGCTGAAATGCTTTACCATTTCTGATACTATTCTGAAAGCATTCGATCCCGAAAACCGAATGTTTGTCAATGTGAACACCCCGGAAGATCTGGACCAATTGAAGGCCCGTCAATCTGAAAATTTGATAGACAGGATAGATCGAATGTGTTAAAATTTCGAGCATTATGACTAAAGGAGGAATTTTATATGACAGATAAAAATTCGTTAAGGGGGATATCCTATGAGTGACGAAAAGTTGTTTGGAATGCCTGCAGAATCGGGGCGATGGGTGTTCATTGTATTGGGCTTTATCATCAACATCTGCCTGGGAAGCGTTTATGCCTACAGCGTGTTTGCCAAGCCCGTGCGGGCATTGATGAATGCCAGCGCCACCGAGGTGGGGCTGCCCTTCATGATCTTTCTGGCGGCCTTCGCCATCCTGGTATTCATCGGCGGTCAGTTGATGGCCAAACTGGGCCCCAGAAATCTCGGCCTCCTGGGCGGTGTAATCCTCGGCGCAGGCTGGATGCTGGCCAGCCAGTCCACGAGCATTACGATGCTGGCGATCAGCTACGGCATTATCGGCGGCGGCGGCGTCGGTCTGGCCTACGGCGTTCCACTTGCCGTGTCGGGCCGGTGGTTTCCGGATAAGCGGGGCCTTGCCCTGGGCCTCACGCTGGCCGGTTTCGGCGGGTCGCCTTTTGTTTCCGCCAATGTGGCAGCTGCACTCATCAAGTCCGTCGGTCCCATGCAGACCTTCCTGTATCTGGGCCTGGCCTTTCTGATTGTCGTCTGCCTGTGCTTTATCCCCTATCGTTTCCCCAAAGACGGCTGGAAACCGGCCGGCTGGACGCCGCCCGCGGCCGCGGCATCCGGTGCGATCGATCTTGACATCGGGGGCATGTCGAAAACGCCCGCCTTTTACGGCCTCTTTCTGTGTTACATTATTGGCTGCCTTGCCGGGCTCATGGCCATCGGCATCTCAAGCCCCGTCGCCCAGGAAATCATCAAGATCGATCCGGGTATGGCGGCGACGCTCGTCGGTGTTTTTGCCATCTTCAACGGTGCCGGCCGGCCGATCTTCGGCGTCCTGACCGACAAGTTGTCGCCCCGGGGCGCGGCCATCATCTCGTTCATCATCATCCTGCTGAGTTCGCTCGGGATGCTGGCCGCCGGTGAAGGAAACGTGACGCTCTACGTGATCTGCTTCGCCGGCTTCTGGCTCTGCCTGGGAGGTTGGCTTGCCATTGCCCCGACGTCAACGAACACGTTCTTCGGCGTCAAAAACTACGCGAAAAACTACGGTCTGGTCTTCATCGCCTACGGTGTTGGCGCAATTCTCGGCGGCATCATTTCAGGACAGGCAAAAGACGCCTTCGGTTCCTATGCGGTCGCCTTTTATCCCACGGCGGGCCTTGCCATTGTTGGCATGGTCATCGCGTTTTTGCTGCTGAAACCGCCTCAAAGGTCATAACCCTGTTCATGCCATAAACAAAAGAAGGGGAATTTTCTTTAGAAAATTCCCCTTCTTCATGAATTGATCTTTCCACATTTGGCACTGGCGCCGGAGCATGATCGCGTGGCGGAAATCGTGATTGTTCCAAACGGGATCAGGCCTGTGTTTCGTAGAAGAATCAATATCCTCCTTGCCGCTTTTGTGATGCGTATCTGTCTTCGTAATCCCTGCTCAAGCTTCGGATCAGCGTGAAGGCGTTCGTTCTTTCAGCCAAATGACGAGAGCCTTTTGTTTAGGGTTCGTTGGCTATTTCCATGTTGATCGTTACAGGTCCGTCCGGAACATCACGGGGGCTCTTCTTCACTTTAACCCTGCCGATCGCTTCGATTCGATCTAGAAACGCGGCAAGGTCTTGCGCCGCAACGTCTGCCTTCAGAAATTCTTTTTCATCACGACGATGCCTCTCGATGATCCGGCCGTTGATCCGGCCCAGGTGTTCTTCGACATCCCGGACAGCAACGCGCGCATCCTTGACATAAATTGCCAGGTCAAGGACGGATCGTTTTACGGCGACGGCAGCCGTTACCTGTGATGGGTCGGGCGCGGCGCCGACAGGGGTCATTTCTCCCTTTCGCCTGTGTTTGGGCAGGGCAGTTTCAAAAGACGGGCCTGCCTCTTGCTTTCCGGCCCCTTCCTGCGCCTTGCTCAACGTCTCTGCAGGGAGCAGCAGGCTCTTCCTTTCCCCGGTCGCCATAGCCGGGGCTGCGGATTTCATCGCCAGCGCCCGCTCTTCCTGCAGCGGCGACGGTGAACCGGATACCCTGTCGGCTTTCGTGTCATTTTCGATCGCCGGGGCGATAAGCCGCTGCTGCTTCTTTTCGGGAAGGTCTCCTGCAGGCGTCCTCATCATTGGTGTCACGGCGGAAGGGGCCACGGGAGCCTTGCGGGATTCAGCCGCGACCCGATCCTTTGCTGGTTCGGTCAGGGTCATCGCGGGCGGCGCCGAATCATTCAACTCCGGCATGACCGTCCGGTAAATGGAGAAGGCAATGACGGCGACCATCAGCGTGGCGAAAGCCTGGATGGGGACCTTGATGTAAAGCGGGTAGAAGAGTTTCCGCAGGATCCCCTGTTCCGGTGCGGCCTCTTCCCTGACCCGGGACATGATCCTTTGTTCGAGGAAAGGCGGTGGTTCCACCTCTGTGAGGTCCTGCACGATCCCTTCCGCTTTCCTGAGGGCATCAGAAGCACGTCGGCAGCTCGGACAGGAGGCGAGGTGCCCCTCAATGCTTTTTTTCTCTTCCGGGGACAGGAAGTTCTCCAGATAGGCCGGAAGCCGGTTTTCGATCTCGTTGCACGTCATGTCAGATCACCGAATACTTTCAGCAGGCCATCTTTCAGGGCGTTTCTGGCACGGAAGAGCCGCGACTTGACAGTTCCATCGGGCAGTTTCAGCATCGCCCCGATCTCCTCATAGGAAAACCCCTGAATGTCCCTGAGCACGAGAACTTCCCTCTGTTCGCCTTCGAGTGCGTTGATGCATTCCTGAACCTTTGACTCCCTCTCCCGCTTTTCGATTTGATCAATGGCTGACGCCTCCCGGCAACACGGCTCATTCAGGAAATGTCCATCTGCCGATCTTGCGGGATCGTTGAGCGAAGGCCCCTCTCTGCGTGAGCGGGCGGCCCTCTGCGCCATGTGGCTTTTTGCGTGATTGAGGACAATCCCGCAGAGCCAGGTGGAGAACCGGGCGTCCCCCCGGAACTTTCCGATTACCCGCCAGGCGGAAAGGAAGGCCTCCTGCACCACCTCACAGGCCTCGTCATAGTCGCCGATCATGCGGTAGGCGATGTTGAGCATCTTCTTCTGGTGTCTCCTGACCAGGAATGAGAATGCGTCGGTTTCGCCCCTCTGGCAGCGTGCGACAAAACCGGCGTCGTCGTCCCCGATGGTCCGGCTTTGTGCGTCCACTGGATCAGGGTCCTCCGGCAAGATATTTCCTCCTGTCAAGGCATGCGAAGCAAGGCGGTCCCGTAAAGAAACACGATGCATATAATTTACCACGTTGCTTCGCTGCGCGCAATGATAGAAAGCCCGTCGTGGCCGTTACACGCCACGTCAGCGCCTAAAGCTCATTGGAGGCGGCGGGGTGTAACCGTCATGGCCCCAAAAGCGGTTGTGTGGCCCGTGGGGCGGCCGGGCGCATGCAATCACTCCAAGTTTGCAAAGCGTTGAGCGCCATTCGTACTTCAGATAGATGGTCTCCGCCGCCCGTCTTTCAGGCTCAAAGGCCACGATGCGCGAGGGTGAATATTCGTCCCGGCCATAGCCGGTGCCGGCGCTCTCCATTGCCTGTTGTGACCGCTCGGCTTTTTTATTCATGCGCTCGGCAGAGGCCGAGGGGGCCGCATGATCGGCCTGCGCTTTGTCGGCGGAATCAGCCCCTTTCCCTTCCCGGTCGCGTTGATAGGATGGGGTGGTCTGGGGTAGGGGGATCGGCAGCCTGCAGCGCTGCACCTCCGGATAGACCGCCACAGCGATCACTCCCATGGCGCTTTCATCGCCGAAGGCCGCAGCATAGGAGTCGGGCACATCGGTGAAATAGAATCGGTTGATGCGATCCTGGGCCGTGCGCCAGCCCGCGAATTCTCCCGAACCATAGGGCTCGAGGATATACATGCGCTCGCTGTTGTTCAGCCAGGATTTCGTGCCGCTGATGATGTTCCGGCCATCCACCGCAATGACCAGGCCGACCCGCCGGCTCAGGCGGTTTTTCACTTCGATGCGGTAGTGGTTGCCTTTGATCGCCTCGGCATACACCTTGCGCACATTGTTGCTCGTCTTTACGGGGTAGATCGGCAACATCCGGCCGTCATCGCTCACGATGCGCACCTCCACGGCGTTCCCCACGACGCCTGCCCACGCGCTTGCCGTACACACCGCGATGACCAGAATAATGATTGCGATTGTTTTCATGATCCGTTCCTCCTTGAAATGTGTTTTTATATTCTTAGACAGGCGGTGGCGCAAAAAAGTTCCCGAAAAGTTGACGGCTTCGTAAAAAAGTCCGGATGCCGCGTTACGTTTCATCCTTCGTCGTTGCAGCGTACGGCCAAGTACGCCTCACTCGGATGGGGACCGCTGACGGTGTCGCGTCCCCATCCGCCATATTTGACATTTTGCAGATCGCCCATATATTGGAACCAGAATGGAATAAACACGCAGGAAGTCGAAAATGACAGAAACAGGAGATCGAAACATGAACGCCAGAACGGTGGTTAAATTCCTGATAGGGATATCATTGTCTCTTTTCGTCATCGGTTGTCCGGGAAAAGAGACCGAACTGATAAAGGAGGCCAAAATGTCGGATAACAGCGGAGCCGTCGGAAGCGTCACGGAAACAGCCACATTTGCCGGCGGCTGTTTCTGGTGCGTCCAGGCCGCGCTTGGGAAGGCGCCTGGGGTCGTGAAGGCTACGTCCGGTTATACAGGCGGAACCGGTGAGAATCCGACCTATGAAAACTATATGAAGTCGGGGCATATTGAAGCCGTTCAGGTTCTTTACGATCCTGCAAGGGTTTCCTATGAACAATTATTGGAGATGTTCTGGAGGCAGATCGATCCCACTGATCCGGGTGGGCAATTTGCCGATCGCGGGCCTCATTACCGAAGCGCCATTTTCTATCATGACAATCAGCAGAGGCGCTTGGCCGAAAAGTCGAAGGATGCCCTCGCGAAGTCCGGACGGTTCCAAAAGTCAATTGTGACGGAGATTATTCCGTTTACCCGGTTCTATACGGCGGAAGACTATCACCAGGACTTCGACCGGAACAATCCACGGCATTACGAGAGCTACCGTCAGGGGTCAGGCCGCGACCGGTATCTTGAAAGTATATGGAAACGCGCCGGCAGCGGGGCCGGCCCGGTTTCCGGTCATTCCTATATAAAACCTGATGATCAGACTCTGAAGAAAAAACTGACTCCTCTCCAGTGCGAAGTCACGCAAAAGGACGGCACCGAACCGCCCTTTCAGAACCAATACTGGGATAACAAAAAAGAGGGCATCTATGTGGATGTGGTCAGCGGCGAGCCCCTCTTCAGCTCCCTGGACAAATATGATTCCGGTACGGGGTGGCCAAGCTTCACGCGGCCCCTTGAACCGGGAAATCTCGTGGAAAAACAGGATAATCACTTACTCATGACACGCACGGAGGTCAGGAGCAGGCAGGCCGATTCGCATCTCGGGCACGTTTTTCCGGATGGTCCCAAACCGACGGGGCTGCGCTATTGCATGAATTCGGCGGCCCTGAGATTCATTCCAAAGGAAGATTTGGAAAAGGAAGGATACGGCAATTATCTGAAACTGTTTCGAGACCGCTGAAAAACGGCTTTGCTGCGGTTTGAAGATCTTTTCCGTTGAGGGGGACACGACTTCGTCGTGTCCCCCTCAACCAGACGTTATCATAATATATTACAGACCGTTAACGTCATTGCTGGGGAGGCGGGGAACAGTTGATTCGCCGTTTGCGGACCCTTTTTTAATGGTTATGTAAATCTCTCGTTTCAGAAATAATGGGGCGTCCTGAAAAAGCTTCAGATGTTCATCTCCTCAAAAACCTGCCGGTATCCGTCGGAGACCCCTGCCGCTGTCAGGGCACAGCGTATATTTCTGCGGGCATGTGGGGGGATTTGCCTTTGCCCGCGGGCGGCCGTAAAACGGCGCTCGGGGACACGTTCCCGGCGGTTGGTGAATTTGTTCAGGACGCTTCGGTAGTCCCTGTATCCCGGACAATCGACGGCGCCGGCGCCGACCCCGGCCAAAGGCGGAAATTGGCGGCAGGCAGTGGGCCTTACCTCGTAGATGATGCATCCCGAATGCCGGGGATGCAGGAAGCAGCAGTCTGTCGGACTGCCGATGCTGTGGGAGAGGGACTGCACCCGAAGCCGGTCCTGTATGGCACTGATAGGCTCTCCCAGTGTCCGTGCGATTTCGGGCAGCAGTTCCATCTCGATGATCGGATCGTAGTTGCGGCAGCAATTGCCGCAACGATGACAGACGAACGGGACAAGGATGTCGTATTCGAGACAGGCGATCACCTTGTGCTTATGGAGATGGGCAGGCATGTTCATTTATCCGTGCGACCATGATGCCGGAACAGGCTTTGTTCCCGGCTAGGTAGCGGTCAAGCGTTTCCGTGGAGACGAGCACGCAGCCGGCATGGCTTGAGGCGTGCAGCAGATGAAGCCTCTGTCCTACATGGACGGCGATGCCCGCATGGATTACATCCAGCCCCTCTATTCGGG
Source organism: Pseudomonadota bacterium (assembly GCA_043805145.1). GTDB lineage: Bacteria > Desulfobacterota > Syntrophia > Syntrophales > Fen-1087 > JAPLJM01. Next base: position 12,417 of record JAZDIK010000003.1, read on the forward strand.
CTGTAACGGCGATCAGATCCCCGTCGGCAATGCGGCCTCCCATTTTCTTCAACGCAGCCTTCGGGATGTAATGGCGCACGCGCCGCTGCATGCGTTTTTCCACAGTCCGCATTTGCCGGTAAACTGCGTGGTCCTTCAAGGCCGGATACTGATCCGGGTGCCCCGTCATAAAATGAATCTTTTTTAACAGGGGCTGCCCGCCCAGGATGAAGCTGATATTTTTCACAATGCCCTTGCGCTGGTTGTCGAAGAGCCAGTCGGAGAAGTAATGGAGGCGTGACGCGTAGCCATCCAGGCGGCCCCGGCGATAACGGACGAATGTTAAGATTTCCCGGTAGCGGGCGAATGAAACGCGGCGCGATGAGAACAAATGCATCAGGGCGATGCAGTGTTCCACAAAAGTAAAGCAGTCGAACTGTCGCAGATTGACGACCAGCGACTCCGTCCCAGCCTTTTCGAGCGTCCCGGCGGCATAGGGGGCGTTCAGAAAATACCGGCCCAGGGCCAGTATCCGTTCACCGGCGGTGCCTGACTTGTCCCGGTCGAAATGCTGCAACAGCGCATAAAAAATTTCTCGATCCTGAAAACCCGCACCCGTCATCGACGTTCCTTCACATGATGGAAAAATCGGTTGGTCAGCCATCCCGGTAAGGCGTATATCCGCAAGAACGCCTGGATCGCATTTCCGACTTTCACAGCAAAGATCATGTTTTGTAAGGTTGCCGTCTCCATGGGGTGGCCTCTGAAAATATTCGACGAGCAGGCCGCATTATATTGAAAAAGATATTAAAATGCCATATATTTTACCCCCTGGTCCGGTTTCGGAAAGCCGGTCCGTTTATCAGCATCGATGTCCGTATGTGTGAAGCAGCAGAAAGCCTGGCAATAAAAATGGCGGCATAAATTATGAAAATTCTGAAGCCAGAGAAAAACGGTCGACGATTCTCGAAGAATCCAAAACTGAAGAAGTTGTTATCCGCCGTCTCAAGGGTGATAGGTATGCTGTTGTTTCCCCATCGGCCCGTCCTCGTCGTTCCCCCTTTGATATTTAGGGGCTGAGCAAGGGTATCGGCAGGCAGGAAATAGTTGAGGCTAATTCGTGAGTCCAGGGGAAAGTGTATAACCAAGTGCTGGGGCCAACCGGCGGGAAGAAGCGCACGCCTCCGGTTCGGATTTCCGTTGGGCTCAAACTGGAACGGTACGGAAAAGCGAAACAAGCGCCATCTTTTATCAGGAGGTGACCCATGAAGTTTATCACGATCATTCACCGGAGGCTCAGAGAAGGGAAGACGTTTGACGATTATCGGAAAGCGTGGTTTCATGCCACCGGTTTCGGCGCTCCAACGACCATGTATACCGTCGTCAATGCATTTGATCCCAGGGAACTGATCTCTGTTGCCGTGGGAGGCGGCGGCGGCGGTAACTTTGAAGACATGAAGTCCAAGATGAAATCGATACTGGACATTGACATCAAGGAGAGGGACGCCAGCCCGCTCGATGACATCGTTGAAGAATCCATCGTCAGACACTTCGGCCTTGTCATGGCCGAGGATGATTTCTCGCCGGCAGGGCCTTTGGAGTATGTCGCGCCGCGCGTAGATGGGGAGCATACGGATTATGAGGAGTTTGTGAAGATGTCATCTGAGTTGGCGCAGCTCATTACGGAGGCTGCGGTAAGAAGGGATAGGCTGACGGAGGAGCGAAAAAAGAAGGGGTGAGCACGCTCTCATGGATTTTTGCCGCGAACAAAGGCAAACCCGCAAGGAAACACATAGCGATGGAAATCATCATCCCGGCCAACCACCATCCATGACACATATGTCGAACAATGCACGCCAAAAAGCACCCCCCCAACGCTTGATGAAGATATTGAGTGTTTTTGGGTTGTTCCTATTGATTGCATTTCCGTTGGGGATGCTGTTCGTGGGCTTTTCCACTCTGGAGGTTGACTGCACCCGAAAACAGACCGGTCAGCCACCCGATTGTGAAATACGGGAAATCAGACTATCCGGACTATTTAAACGCCAGGCTGTTGTTTCAAATGTCAGTAGCATTGGTTACAAAACCCAGGATGTCAATACAAGTTCCCGTGTAACCCTGGCCAGCACGGTGGTTCTGACCGGAAGCAATGGATCTTTTCCGATATCGCAGACCGTGTCCAACGTAGGCAATGACTGGAAATCAGCTATCATTAATAAGGTTGACCGGTTCTTGAAAGCGCCGGATGAGCATAACTTGGCACTGCATATTGACGAGCGAAATCTTTTTGGCTGGATCGGAGTCGCCTATATCGCATTGATCGCACTGAGCTATGTTTTTTGGTTAGTCCGCAAGGTTACCAGGGGGCCTAAGCCGGCAAAAAACCGGTCCTGCCCCCGATGGTTATGGTGAGAATGCCGCCTGTTGGTGGATCATGTTTCTGGCTATGAATCTCAATCTATGTGTGGTCAGAATCTTATCGTTATGATATACATGCCACGGTTATCTGGATCATCCATTTTCGCAAAAACAAAGGAGATGACATGGAAATACATGTTCTGAAAGAGAAAGACGCCGTGGTTGTCAAAGTTAAAGGCAGGATCGATGCAGTTACCGCGCCCGAATTTGAGAAGTATCTTGCGGACCTGATGGCGGTGGGGGAGAAGATGTTTCTTCTGAATTTTTCCGGATTGGAGTATATCAGCAGTGCGGGGCTCCGCAGCATCCTGGTCACGGCGAAACATCTAAAGGCCAAAGAAGGGAAGCTTTTCTTTGCCGAGCTGCAAAGCTCTGTGAAGGACGTGTTCAAGATTTCCGGTTTTGGATCGCTCTTCAAGATTTACGACTCAGAAGCGGAAGCGCTTGCACAGCTCTAAACGCTCATTCCTATCGGGCGGGTTGGGGAACGTCAAGAAATGGTGCCGTGTATATCCCCTATCGTCTTTTAACCGAAGACATGCCTGCTCAATAAATCCCATGCCTTTTCTTTGATGAATCCGGTTACCTGTCCTTCTTGAAGGACGATCACGCCTTCATCCTGGAGATCCTTAAAAACATCGTCGATATCGACCGGATCCTTGCCGGTGTAACCGGCCAGTTCCGCGGCGGGGGCCTGGCCGGCCTTCAGGGGCCACTCCTTGAAGAAATAGAGAACAGCCATCAGCTTGATCCATTCATGGGTCAGTTCTTCCAGCGCCGCATTTGTGTTCTTGATGCGTCGGGAAAATTCCTTGAGCATGAAGAGGGACATCTCCCCGCTTTCCCGGATGAGGTGACGGAATGTATCGCCGTCAATCGCCGCCAGATGACAATCTTCGCTTGCAATGGCTGAGGCGGTCCGCGGTGCATCGATCAGGGCGGACATTTCACCGAAATAGGCGCCCGGGTCCAGCTCAGCGAGCACCTTTTTGACCTGGCCGGCGCGTTTTTCCAGGCGCACCCGGCCATTGAGGATGTAGTACATCTCCCGGCCCGGATCTCCCTCTCTGAAAATATACTGCTCTTTCGGATAGATGTGTCCGAATTTCCGAAACAGACGCTCATCGGTGGCAACACGGTCTTTTCCTGGTTTGAGCAGTGCATTCTCCAGCAGGATCATATCCCGTCTCTGGAACGAAGAAATGATTTCGGCGCAGAACAGCAGGATGAGCGCCATATAAAAAACCCAGATCACAAGGATAACGACCGTTTGCAGGGAGCCGAATATCACATTGTAGCTCGTGTAATTCGATACGTACCAGCCGAAAAAATGTTTGGCCATTTCCATCAGGGCGGAAAAAATGGCGCTGCCGATCAGGGCGCTCCACCAGCTGATCCTTACATGGGGGATCACTTTGTAAACGATGGTGAAAAATGAGACGGTCACGAGATAGGGAAGGATATAACGGAAAAAGAAACCGTGAAGAATCAGAATTTCGCCCTTGAAGATGGTGGGCTGCTGGGCCAGGATGGCGGCGACGGAGGTGACTACGATGCTGGCGATGCCTACCGCCCATCCCATCGGGATCATGCCGATGGCCAGCAGCTTCGAGACGATGTAGTTGCGATGGGCTTTCGCCCGGAAGATCAGGTTGAAGGCGGTCTCAATGGCGCCGAAGATCATGGCGGAAAACCAGATGAGCGTGGCGATCCCGACCCACCCGAGGACGCTCTGCTTTTCATCGATCCTGCCTAATTGATCCAGCAGGTCGCCGGAGAGATAGGGATGCAGTCCCCGGATGCCTTCGGTGATGTCATGCTGGATATTAGGGTAAGACCCGAAAAACTGACCTGCCATGAGCATGGTCAGGATAAACAGCGGAATGATGGACAAAATGGCGTACAGGGCAATGGCGGCCGCCTGATTGGTATCCCCGTTTCCTTCGTAATTCTTGACGGCGTCCCGCAGAATGTCCCGGACGGCGGCAACCGCCAACCGGGGATGCCGTAACAGGGAATCCAGGGGATGAAGCGTTGCATTAAAGAGATGGGTCATAGGCCGTTTTTCAGAAGACACCCCTTCCTTCGAAGGATCTCCGGTCTTGATGTTATTGCTCGTTCTGTATGCGGCTAAAAGTATAGGGAAGCCCTGCGGGACTGTCAAGCAAAAACGGGCCTTCGGGCCGGCTGCTGTTTTCATGAATGTACCCGGCCAAGCCAGGCCTGATCGAATTTGTAAAGGTATGATGGTGCGCGCTATTGACGATGGATATTGCGGAAAATGCCCTTTCAGATCCGGCGCCACAGCAAGTTCGCGCCGCCTGCGGCGGCACGAACGGGGGCGAGATGAGCCTTGATGGTTTTCTCGCCACAAGCGGCTCGAACCATCCATCGAACCGCACCGCATACGGGGCGGCTTTGCCCCCATTGTCACGGGAGCTGCAATCCATTGCATCTCCCGCGCCCAAGGGGGTGCGGCTCATCTCGCCCCCGTTAGACCGCTTGCTGTTGCCGTGTCACAACTTCCTGAAAGAGAGCCCCGGCAGTTTTACAGATAGCCATCCTTTCAAAGGGTAATCGGATCTGTCGTTACCGGGAAGAGACCTTGGGAAGGGAATGGGCCAGGGCGTCGCGGGAAGGGTTTCCGATTGGCATGGTAATGATCGACATTGACCACTTCAAGCAGGTCAACGATACTCATGGTCATAAGGCCGGCGACCTCATCCTTCAGGCCCTGGGAAACTTCCTGCTTGGCGGGATACGGGCCGGGGATATTGCCTGCCGCTTTGGCGGCGAAGAATTCCTTCTGATATTACCCCAGGCATCGAAAGCGATAACGACTGAGCGGGCAGAACAATGGCGTGCCGGCTTCGAGGCATTGAGCACCGCCTATGGCGTAAAGGCCCTGAAAGCGACGATTTCTCTTGGTGTAGCGGTCTATCCAGCGGATGGCGTAACAGCGGAAGCGGTTATCCATGCAGCGGATCAGGCCATGTATCGCGCCAAGGCATTGGGACGAAATCGGGTCGCCTTGTCGTGACTCCCGAAAGAAAGTGTGCAAAACAACCACCCGGCGTATTACTGCAAACGTGACTGCTGTGTAATCCTCGATCTTATTCATACTGTGAAGTTAAGGACTTGAAGCCGATCATCAGGGCAGGACTTGTTTTGACGGTGTTTGTCAAGTTAGATACAGGCCGGTCCATCGTGATGATCATGCGCGCTCCACCAAATCGTGGGTCATTTTTTCCATGGCGGACAAATATTCCTGATGGCGGCCCTCGTAGAAGGCGAGGGCCGGTTTGTAATTCCGGCCAAGCAGGCCCTCATGAAAGATCCGGACCACATCCTCGCGGCGTCGCAGAACGAACTGGGCGTGCAGCAGGATCTTCCTTTCCTCGGCAGACAGCCTCTTGAGTCGCTCCCGCAGGATGTGTTGGGCGCGGGGCTGATACATCCAGAAATACATCAGGTCGAGGGCGTTGATGATCACGGTCTTTTCCAGGTCTTTCGCCTCGCTGCCGGCGGCTGAAATCGTTGCCGTGGGCGCCGCCAGCATGGACAGCACATCTTCCTCGGGGAAAAGCAGCTCCATCCGGGCATATGCGTCGAACACCTGGGGCAGCTTTGCGGCATAATCCCTGGCACGCATGTGCATGTTGTCGAAGCGCTCGGCCAATCCCTCGATAACGGCGGCCACGGTATCGGATGCCAGTTTTGAAATCACAGCGGCCCACTGCTGGAGGATCGTGTTAACCCCGCCGATTCCTGACATGGTCAGAATCATGCCTATTCCTGAATTCAAGACAATGGCGATCGGAATGGACAGGATGCTGCGGAAGGCGCTTCCCACGATGGCGGCCCGCTGAAGGCCGCGGAAGACGTTATGACCGGACAGATACAGCCCGTTCACCACGGCAATGACGGCGTACAGGACAACGGGATTGCTGGCCGCGGTGATTCCGAGCAACCCTTCGAGCAGGAGTGTTTTTGTTAGATAGTCGAGCAGGGGGACAGAAAATCCCGTGAACATCAAAGAATCGGCCAGGCGCTCCCAACTGACATAATCTTTCCAATGCAGCAGGGTTGTGCGCCGCAGGCCGCCGCCGCCCATGACCGACTGGATGATATTGCGAAGCCCGGTAATCCCGAACCAGACAAAGGCGCCGCCGTAAGCTAAAAACCACCACTCTTTGCTCAAGTAAAACGTCAGAAAGGCGGGAATAAAACCGAAAGCCACTTTCAGAAACGTTTTCAGGCGGCTGTTGAGGTATTTCCAGGGGAATCTTGAATAGGACGGCTGCGGGGAATCTTCCAGATTCAGTGCGTTGCGTCGTTCCTCCCGAACGGCGCTGAGCGTTGCGATGTTCCCCGGTGTTTGTATGAATGTTGGATCATTCAGCTTGACCCATTCTTCGCGGCGCCGCAGGCCGAACAGATGCATGCCCGGAAGGGACCGGGCCAGCCGGTAGAGCGCATTCGCTTGAGTGCTGCCGCTGCGGCGGGGAATATAGGTTTCCCGAAGATAGGCGCGCGTGACGACAGGGATCAACTCGCCGTAGGGTACGGCGGCATGCTGAATTTCTTTTTGCGCCCGCTGCGGCAGGGTTTCCATGATCGCAAGGCCCATGCCTTGGCGATGGTGGGAACGTCCCGTGGAATCACTGCCGATCCGCGCGCGCAGGGGGGCTTGCTTGTAGTACGATTTCAGTCCGGGAATATCGTGGAGTATTCTGCGCAGCTTCTGGATTTGCCCCGGCGGTCGATTGGCTGATGCTTCCTGCTGTGCGATGATGCCAAGTATAACCCGTTTCAAGGTGGTGACATTGCCTTCATTGAGCGCCTGTTGCAGGTCGTTGATTTCCGGTGTGATCACGCTCTTGCCGGCGGCATAGTCCTTTAAATTGAAAACTTCGAGATGTGTGATTATGCCCCGGCAGTCGTAGAGGATCTCCAGGATATCCGCATTGGTCAGTCCGTTCGGATTCAGCGTGATCCGGTAGCTGGGGTGAAGCCCCCGGATGCGGTTCATCAGGGCTGTCGGGGTCATCTTGAGCAGATCGGGCTCGTCGAGAGAGTCCCCGGGAATATTGGGATCGGGCATATCCGGATTACAGGTCGGCAGCAGATAACGCCCGATGATGGCTTCCGAATCCAGCGCATTCATTGCCTCAACAAGGTGCCTGATCTGGAGACGTTCTTCGGCGGTTGCTTGAGCGTAACGTTCCCGAAGGACAGCCACGCGTTCCTGTAAAATGGGGAGCAGGTGCAGGTGGATGAACTCCGCCAGGTGAAGATTCGAAACCTGTCCCGCGCCGACGAAAGACAGGAAAGCCGCTTCTCCAAGCCGGGGGATTTTAATGTCAAAGGCGCTCTCAATCATGAAGCGATGACGATTGTTGAAAACCTCCAGGGCATTCAAGACGCAGGCGGCGCGGTATGCAGAAATCTGACGTCCCTCCGCCATAAAGTCTTTAACGGGTTTTTCCGCTAAGAAGTTCAGGAAATCTCCCGTATCGGCAAACCCGCCGGGAACCCAGATAAAAGGAACAAAGTTGTCGCGGAACCTGGCGTGAAGCGAGAAGCCGATACGAATGGTCATTCTCATGATGTCTGCGGCTTCGAGGAGTTCTGCCGCCGCTTCGGGTTCAATATAGTTGTAATGGACCACTGTCAGATGGCGGATGCCCTTGATCCAGGCATCCATAACAAGGTGTGTCGGTGACTTTCGCCCTTTCGTGTTCGCATCGTGGACATGATCGTCAAAGGCGATCTGGTTCCAAGCCTCCGGCATTTCCAGAAGATGGTAGTGGCGCAACAGGGCGCGAATGAACCGGGGTTTCCCCGACCGCGCCATGCGGAAATCATGGGCCAGCTCGAGCTGGCGGCGGTGGTCGTCCCGCGTCCGCACCAGGTCCTTCATGATCTGCATGAGCACTCGCGCGGTGTTGTTGCGCAGAGGGCCGCATGTGGCGCTCAGGACTTCTGCCCGGGCGCTCCGGAGGGCGCTGACGCGTTCGTGGGCCTTGCCGACCTCCAGAGAATCCAGGAAATTGAGCATGGCGACGGCGAGCCGCAAACCCGGCGGCGCCGCAAGTTCTTTGATGCCGTGAGGATGCAGGTAAGGATTCAGAAGGTTTTTGAGGGACTTGCTGGATTTTGCCTTGCCGAGGACATCGTTGAGCATCACCAGCAGTTGCTGGTCATTGCGGTCGAACAGCAGCGGCGAGATCGGCTGTTGCATGAAAACCCCCCGGAGACGGATAAAACCCTAAGAATCTGTAACGGAATAAATGTCGTGTTAATGCATCTTTGTATCTTAATCTTACCAGACACGCAAGTCAAAGCTGGTGGCTGCCCGGCATGGTGCCGGCTTAAATCCTTCCGGCGGCTGCATGTTGACTTCCGGCGGAGGATTAAAGGAGGTGACTTGAAAAATGTTTGCAATCGAGTTGCATTTAATGTAAAATAACACATGACTCGGACAAACGAACACTGTAATGTAGCGGAGACCTTGCGGGACGCCGGTCTGAGCCAGACGGCCCAGAGGATGGCCGTTCTGGAGATCATCATTCGGGCGGACGGGCCGCTAAGCGCCGCTGATATCCTGACCCGGACGGTTCCGGAGCAGAAGATCAACAAGACGACCATATACCGGATCCTGTCCTCTTTCAAGGAACACAGGATTGTCCGTGAGCTGCCTACGGATCAGGGAACGAACCTTTACGAGATGGCCTGCAGGCACAATCCCATTCACCCGCATTTTTACTGTAAGGCCTGCCGGACCATGTCCTGCCTGCCGCCGTTGACGCTATCCCAGGCGCTGGAATGGTTCGCCGGCTCGGACGCCTTCCGGATCGACGATGTGCATGTGCGCCTAAACGGCGTCTGCCGGCAGTGCGGGGAGCGATCATGATGCAAGCGAGTTGCAAAAAATGGTCATGCTCATGCGCACGAAGAGGTGCGAACCTGCCTGGACCGGATGGGGGAGGGAACAAAGGTTGAGCAAACAGACGACGGACAGAGATATCAGGGTACTGGGAATCGTCGGCAAGGGGCTCGCCGTCGCCTTGGCGGCATGTGTCATGATGATGTTATTGACCTCCTGCCGGGCGAAGCAGGAAGAAGCCGGTCCGGGCAAGCATCTGATCGTTGTTACCTCGCTGTTTCCCCTCTATGATTTTGCACGGAACATCGGCCGGGACCGGGCGGATGTTTCCCTGCTGCTGCCTCCGGGTCTCGAAGCCCACAGTTTCGAACCCAAACCGGGCGATATGGTCCGGTTGAACCGGGCGGATGTCTTTATTTATACGGGCAGCGCAATGGAGCCCTGGGTGGATGACCTGCTCAAGGGCTTGCAGAACCCGAATCTGACGGTCGTTGAATCGAGCCGGGGCATCGCCATGATGTCTGGTCATGAAGAGCATGCACATGGGATAAAGACGGGTCAGCGGCATGATGCCGGTCATCGACAGGGCCATGATCACGGCGGCGGAGACCCCCATATCTGGCTGGATTTTGCCAATGCCGCAAAGATGGTGGATCATATCCTGGCCGGATTCATTGAAAAAGATCCCGTCAATCGGGACTTTTATCAAAAAAATGCGGATGCCTATAAAGCGAAACTCAACGATCTGGACCGGCAGTTCAAGGAGGGCCTGTCGGGTTGCCGGAAGAACGTGATCGTTCACGGCGGCCATTTCGCGTTCGGTTATCTGGCACAACGTTACGGTCTCCGGTACGTGGCTGTTTCCGGTTTTTCCCCCAATGCGGAGCCGACGCCCGCCGGCATGGTCAGGATCAGCAAGATCCTGAAAGCAAACGGCCTGAATCATCTTTTTTATGAGGAACTGCTTTCGCCACGAGTTGCCGAAGCAATCGCCCGGGAAACCGGGGCATCCCTGCTGATGCTGCACGCCGCCCATAATGTCAGCAAAGAGGAATTTGAGCTAGGCGTCGGCTTCCCGGAGTTGATGCAGAGAAATCTTCAGAACCTCAAAAGGGGGCTTCAGTGTCCACATCTGTGATTCATATTGAAAATCTCTGTTTTCAATATAAGGTCATCGAAGTCCTGAAGGATATCTCCTTTGATGTCGAAACCGGAGATTACGTGGGACTCGTGGGACCGAACGGATCAGGTAAGACAACGCTGGTACGGGCTATCCTTGGGATTTCCCGGTTTGCAACCGGCAAGGTTGCCTTATTCGGGCAGGCGCTTGAATCGTTTCAGGACTGGCATAAGATCGGTTATCTCCCCCAGAAGTCCAACGGATTCAATCCCAACTTTCCGGCCACCGTGCGCGAGGTCGTCTCGCTGGGGCTGATTGCCGGGAAGTCGTTTCCACGGCGTCTGGATGCGGCCGATCGGCGTGCCGTTGACCGGGTGCTGGAGCGCCTCGACATTGCTGATCTCGGCCAGCAACTCATCGGGGAACTCTCAGGCGGGCAGCAGCAGCGTGTTCTGATTGCGCGCGCCATCGTCAGTGATCCGACGCTCATCATTCTCGACGAACCGACAGCGGCCCTGGATCCGGAAACGCGGGGGAATTTTTTCAACACCTTGCAGGACCTGAACCGAGACCGCCGCGTGACGATCATCCTGGTAACCCACGATATCGGCACCATCGGGCAGTATGCCAATAAATTACTTTTTATCGACCGGCAGATCATTTTTTACGGCAGCTTCGATGAGTTCTGCCGATCGGAAAACATGACGGCTCTCTTCGGCGGGAATGCCCAGCATATTATTTGCCATCGACACGTTGCATAATATAGAGATTATCGAAAGGTTATACAAAGCTTTCAAAGAGTGATAACCGCATGAATGTTCTGGAGTATTTGCAATACGGCTTCATCCAGCGGGCGCTGATTGCAGGCTGCTTTGTGGCCCTGCTCTGTTCCAGCCTGGGCGTGCTGCTTGTGCTGCGCCGGCTTTCGCTCATCGGCGACGGTCTTGCCCATGTCACGTTCGGCAGTGTCGCCGTCGGTCTTGTTTTTAACATCTATCCGCTTTACGCATCCATTCCCCTGGTCATGCTGAGTTCTCTGGGAATCCTGAAGCTGACCGAGAAGGCCCGGATATACGGAGATGCAGCCATCGGCGTCGTGTCGTCGGTGGGGATCGCAGGCGGTGTCATTCTGGCGAGCGTCGCCGGGGGCTTCAATGTGGATCTCTTCAGTTATCTCTTCGGAAATATCCTGGCCATCAGCGAGATCGAAGTTGTGATCTCCATTATCGCCTCGCTGCTCATGCTGCTGTTGATTTTTCTTTTCTATCAGGAAATCTTTTCCATTACCTTTGACGAGGAATTTGCCGTTGCTTCAGGCGTTGACAGGGGAAGGATTAATACCATGCTCGTTCTGCTGGCAGCGGTGACCGTTGTGCTGGCCATGAATGTGGTGGGAGTCCTGCTCGTTTCGGCGCTGTTGATCCTGCCCGCAGTAACGGCGCTGCAACTGGCTCGGAGCTTCCGGAATGCCATGTTGATTGCCGCCCTGACAAGCATCTGCTCTGTGGTGGTGGGCATCTTCGGCGCCCTGATGATGAATCTGCCCGCAGGCGCGTCCATTGTCATGGTCAACCTGCTGTTTTTCCTGGCTGTGCTCGCCGGCAAGGTTTTCATTGCAAAATACCGATTCATGAATTAGTTTGACCGCCATGAACCATGCCCCTGCCATCTCCCGGGTCATCGCGCTGATGCTTGCCTTGGTTTTCTGGGCCTGCCCAGGCGGTCAGGATAAAACCGAAGCTCCCGCAGGCGCAACCCAGGGCGTTGCGGAACCCGCCTACGGCGATATCATGGTAGAGGGATCCATCGGAGACGCCAGCAACCTGATTCCCCTGCTTGCCTCGGACAGCGCATCGCATGAAATCGCCGGAAAGGTCTATAACGGCCTGGTTAAATACGACAAGAACATTAATGTTGTCGGTGACCTGGCGCAGTCCTGGGATATTTCCCCGGATGGTCTTGTGATCACCTTTCATCTCAGAAAAGGGATCCGCTGGCACGATGGCCGGCCGTTTACGGCGGAGGATGTCCTGTACACCTATCGGGTCACCATCGACCCCAAAACGCCCACGGCCTATGCCGGCGACTTTCTGAAGGTCAAAAATGCCGAGGTCCTCGATCCCCATACCTTCCGAGTAACCTACGATAAACCCTTTGCTCCAGCTCTGATGAGCTGGGGGGCCTCCATTCTGCCGAAACACTTACTCGACGGCAAAGACATCACGCAATCGCCGCTGGCCCGCCATCCCATTGGAACAGGCCCGTACCAATTCAAGGAATGGGTGACTGGCCAGAAAATCGTGCTCACCGCCAATCCGGACTACTTTGAGGAACGTCCCTATATCGACGGCCATATCACGCGCATCATTCCCGATATGGCGACCATGTTTCTCGAACTGCGCGCCGGCAATATCGACCGTATGGGCCTTACGCCGCTGCAGTACAAACGCCAGACGGAAAATAATCTCTTCCGCAAGAATTTCAATAAGTACCGCTATCTGTCCTTTTCCTATGTCTATCTGGGTTACAATCTGCGTAAACCCCTGTTTGCGGACAAACGGGTCCGCCAGGCCATTGCCCATGCCGTCAACAAGCAGGAAATCATCGACGGCATCATGCTGGGGCTGGCCCGGGAGGCCACCGGCCCCTACAAACCCGGAACCTGGGCGTATAACGATCGGGTCAAGACCTACCCCTACGATCCGCAGAAAGCCAGGGCGCTGCTGGCAGAGGCCGGCTGGCGGGATACCGGCGGCGGTGTCCTGAAAAAAGACGGAGAACCATTTGTGTTTGAAATCATTACCAATCAGGGAAACGAGATCCGGGCGAAGTGCGCTGAAATCATTCAGCGACGACTTGCCGAAGTGGGCATTACCGTCAAGATCAGAGTTCTGGAGTGGGCTGCCTTCGTGAACGATTTTATCAAGAAGAGCCGGTTTGACGCGACGATCCTGGGGTGGACGGTCTCCATGGATCCGGATATTTACGATGTTTGGCATTCCAGTAAAACAAGACCCGACGAACTCAATTTTATCGGTTACGGGAACGCGGAAGTGGACGAACTGCTGGAAAAGGGGCGTAGCACCTTCGATCAGAAACTCAGAAAGAAATGTTATGACCGGATCCAGGAAATCCTGGCCGAAGATCAACCCTATCTGTTTCTGTATGTTCCCGATGCGTTGCCGATCATCCAGAAACGCTTCCGGGGGATCGAACCGGCGCCGCTGGGAATCGACTATAACTTCATCGGGTGGTATGTGCCCAAAGGGGAACAGAAGCTCATCATGAAGCCCTGAGGGGCATGAATCGTTGCGGGAGCCGGTTGTCACGGGGTTATGTCTGATAAGAAGCCATGCCGCCTGAAGGTTACGACGGCCGGACCCTGGCTTGAACCGGCAGGGCAGTCGTTGGTTTGTTATGTTTTCCCTTTGTATTCCTTGAAGGCCTCCAGCAATTGCCGAAATGAAGTCGGCTTGTATTTTTCAAAACTTTCTTCGTCCACGTAAACGAAGTCGTATTTCACATCTGTCTGCACCCGGTTGATGTCTTCGCACCATTGCGCGAGCCGCGCCAGCTTCAGCGGCACGTCCAAATCTTGCTGCCCTTTTGTTTCGACAATGACAATCCGCTTGTCCGACAGCTTGACCATAAAATCCGGGTAGTAGTTGGAGATATCGCCGCCCGCGTTCACGTAATCGAGCTTGAAATGCACGGCCAGGTAGTTCTTCGCGTAAGAGACCACATCGCTGCAATCCTCCAGGAATCCGGCAAACCGAAGCTCCAGTTGGCTGTCGCCAATGATGCGGTTGAAGACGCTTTTCTTCGGGACAAGGTAGCCTTGATCCTTGGCCACAAAAGGCCGGGTCTGGCGCAACTTG
>JAZDIK010000004.1:0-149655 GCA_043805145.1 Pseudomonadota bacterium
AATCGTCTTTGCGTCGCTGCTGTTTTTGTATCTCGGGCATCTTCTGGACGAGTGGCTCGGAACAGCGCCTAATTTCATGTTCGGGCTGTTCTTCCTGGCACTCGTGACCTCCATTGCAAGACTGTATCAGGAGGCCTGGCATAAAAGGAAAAAGGTTTAAATCATGCCCAACCCCCAGGCATGGACACCGGATCTTTTCATGATCTGCCAAAAGCCCCTTGATTCGATCGTGTCGGACAAGGGGCTTTCGAGTTTTCATCCCTGAGGTCTTGCCAATCTGCTTCCTGTCACATGTAACAAAATCTTCCTCGCGCATACACACCCGCATCTTCATGAGACATCCACAACAACAAGAGGCAATGCATCCTTTGAGAGCTTTGCATAACCGGTGAAAAATGGTTCGCAAGCGGCGAATCAAAGATTTTTCGACTTTCCGGATATTAGACTCATTTGTCGATTTCAAACATATTGAAGCCTTGCCCTATTTGTAGCAAAACAGATTTCGAGCTGCGGTAAAGCTATCTTTCAAAGGTCTCACTTTGCTTTTCATTTTTCGTTGACACAGAATTCACTCTTCCCTATACTTCCGCAACAGGAAAGCAATTTCTTGGCAAATTAAAATGTCGAAGACCTGCCGGCTGTAAAACCGCAATCGGTCTTGCAGAGGAGAAAGAGGCACCATCACGCCCGTGCAGAAAATCAACATCAACATGGAGTTCGGGCAACCGGTCGGCGAGCTGTTTGCACTTCTAAGCGACCACGAGAAGATGGGGCCGATACTTGACGCAAATGTGAAGCGAACCCGTGACGGCAAGGATTCGCTGAATGGCTTGGGATCGGTCCGCGCGCTGAACATCGGACCGCTGCCCGGCTTCGACGAAACGGTGACAGCCTTCGAAAAGGACAAGCTCGTCGAATACAAGATCACACGCGGCAGTCCACTCAAGAACCACAAGGGTATCATGCAATTTTATCCCTCGGGCTCCGATAGCTCGAAACTTCACTACACGATCGAGTTCAAATCCCGGATTCCGCTCTTTGGGCCTGTCATCCGCATGGGCCTTGAAAACACAATCCGCAGAGGATTAAAGAAGCTGCAGAAATAAATCATTACTGGTTCGATGGTAGGGGAAGAGAAAGCCTGAATTGCCGCGCGTAATACAGCCAAAAAGTAACAAATACGTACCGAGAATAAGAAAGAAGGAAAATCTACCTTGGATTTGAGTAATATTCTCAACAGTTCTTGGACCAAGAATAACGTAAAGAGTAGATTATTCTGTATGGCTTTATTTATGGTCAGCTTTATTTTGGGAGGAATCGTTGAAGCTAAAGAAAGAATTACTGTTGGGCTTGTAGAAGAGGTCGTCCTTCTGCCATGGGGAGTGAAGCTGCCGGCTCGCATTGACACAGGAGCGGCTCAAACGTCTCTTGATGCCAGGGATATAGTTATTAGGGGAAAGACCGTCAATTTTAAGTTGCCTGAGAAGTACGGGGGGCTGCAATTGAGCTTACCGATCGTTGCTCTGAAGACCATCCGGTCTGCCGAAGCGCTTGAACAAAGACCGGTAGTAATGATGGAGTTCTGCCTCGGGAGCAAGCATATTCGTACCCGTGTCAATCTCAATGATCGATCCAAAGTCAAATATCCTCTCCTGGTAGGTCGTAATGCCCTCAAGAAAAATTTCATCGTTGACTGTATGAAAGAAAAGTGTGCTCCACCGATTTGTCCTGAGGTTCAAAATAAGTGAAACGTCCTGCGGCCCTACTGGCGTTAGCCCTTCTTATCCTGACAGTGTGTCTTCTTGCCTATCGTATTGTCTGGCTGGGATATCCAATCTTCCCGACCGCCCCTGGCCGGACATGGCAACTTCTGGTAGATGCCCACATTAAGGGCGGAAATGGAGAGACAATTTTTTCTCTAGCGCTCCCGTGTGAGCTGACCGGGCGAATGCTCATCGAAGAAAAAGTTACATCGGGGACCCTGAATTTCAACCTGTTCCAGAAGGGACCAAATCGGATCGGCACCTGGTCAGGATCAATAGGATCGAAAGAAGAAGAGATTAATTACCGGGCAATCATCCTTTTTCGCCCTGGGCGCTCTTCGAAAACTGGTCCTCCAACCGCTGAAAAGATCCCCCCGAGAATAGAAAAGAAAGAACAGGCCTTAACCGAGCGTTTAACCAGGAACTGGAGGCAACTTGCTCCAACGGCCCGAGTCATGGAAGTCATCGAGGCAGTTGATGGGAGGTGGAAACAACCCACCCCAAAAGATCAAGATATCCAAGCGTGGAGTATTATCCGGGAAAAATATGGCCGGGTGGCAGCAATCCAAAAATTGTTAGAAGCTTCAGGCCTTCCGTCTCGCATTGTAGAAGGATTGCGGCTTACTGAAGGTATTGAGACCCGGCCCCTCACTTGGATCGAAGTATGGACCGGACAAAGATGGGAGAGCATGTGGCCAGAGACAGGAGAGATTGAAGATAATCCCGCAACACTTCTCCCATTGGCAACGGGTGGTTTGCCGGCATCACATGTGTCCGGTGGAGAACTTTCGGACATACGATGGATCATCAATAGGCAGATCGTCAGTCATTGGCGTTTGCATTTTGAGCGAATTCAACATTCCACCCATTTCCTCGACCGTTGGTCGCTCTTTCGCCTGCCCCTTGAATTCCAGCAGACGTTTCGTATCCTCCTGTTAGTACCTATTGGAGCCCTCATCGTCGGATTCTTGCGAAACCTGGTTGGGTTCCCTACCTTCGGAATCTTCATGCCCGTACTGATGGCCTTGGCCTTTCGTAACACCGGATTGATTTACGGTTTGGGAATATTTGCTGGAATTCTATTCATCGGATATGCCATACGCCTGTTTCTTGACAAACTCCGTCTCCTGCTTGTTCCCCGCATGTCTGTGATCCTGACCTTCGTAATTGCCTGTTTCACTATCCTTGCCTTGGTGGGAAACACAATTGGACTGCGGCAATTGATGGCTGTCGGGTTACTCCCCTTTGTCATATTGACCATGGTCATCGAACGATTCTTCGTCCTCATCGAGGAGGCAGGGGTGGCAGAAGGTTTCCGGACTGCCGCCGGAAGCGCTGTCGTCTCAATCATTGCTTACCTGATTATCAGCTGGGAACCCCTGCAGATCACCTTTTTTGTATTTCCAGAATTGCTGGCCGCCACAGCCGCAACTCAGATTCTTTTGGGACGTTATACCGGATATCGTCTATCAGAAATCTTCCGTTTTCGCGCGCTGGGAGGCTCACCGTGATTTGGCAAGCGTTTCACCGATTGAAAGAAGCCGGTGTCCTGGGCATAAACAGCCGGAATGCCGACTACATCATGCGGTGCAACCCCCGTTCATTTTTTCCTCGCGTCGATAATAAGATGCTGACCAAGAAATTGGCTGAGGCCCATCATATTCCCACCCCCCCTCTATACTACGTGGTAGAAAAGCATGGGGATATTACAGGAGTTCAAGAGGCTCTCCGAGGGCATTATGAATTTGTGGTTAAGCCGGCACGCGGCTCTGGAGGAAGCGGGATTGTTCTCATCAGGAATCGTATGGAGGGAGGCTACATTACGCAAAGCGGGGAAATTATATCCTTTGAAAATTTCTCCTATCATGTCTCTGAAATTCTCTCCGGCATTTTTTCCTTATCAGGGCTTGAGGATTTGGCCATTGTGGAAGCATTGATTCATCCTGATCCTATCTTTGCCGCCGTAACCTTTCTCGGTGTTCCGGACATCAGGATTGTTGTCTATCGCGGCGTTCCGGTTATGTCCATGGCACGACTCCCTACCAAAGCATCCGATGGCAAGGCTAACCTTCATCGAGGGGCAATCGGCGCAGGTATCGAATTGGCCAAGGGCGTTACCACTTCTGCTGTCCATCTCTCTCAGGTTATTACCCATCATCCGGACACGGCTAACCCAGTCAGTGGAATTCAGATCCCTTACTGGGAAAAGATGCTGTGGATGGCAGCTGAAACCTTCGAGATTACCGGTTTAGGGTATCTTGGAGTGGATTTGGTTATTGATAAAGACCGAGGGCCTCTGCTTCTGGAACTAAACGCCCGTCCAGGACTGGCCATTCAGTTGGCCAATCGTCAGGGTCTTCGCAAACGCCTCGACCAGGTTGATCGAACGCCATCGGATGTTTTTACCACTCCTGAAGCGAGGGTAAGGTGGGCGCTCAATAACTTTTAAATAAGAAAAAATATTCCGCGGCATGATACCATCATCACAGCGAGACCTTTGAAAAATGGCTTCGCCGCGGCTCAAAATCTTTTTCGCATAAAATATTATAAGGTACGAATATCTTTGAAATCAATAAACTAGTCTGAATTCTGGAAAGTCGAAAAATCTTTCATCCGCCGGTTATGCAAAGCTCTCACAGCATCAGCTCGAAGGTTTGTTCCCTCATGGTCTTTCCCCAATGGGCATCTTCTTGTTCGACATCGATGCGGAACCCTTCCTGCTCGTATAAACGCCGGGCCGCATCAAGCCCGGCAAATGTCGTCAGGTACACCCGCTTGAAACGGGCTCGTCTGCAAAAATCCATGGCCGCGCGCATCAACCGTTTTCCATATCCCCGGCCCTGATATTGGGGCGCGACGATAAGCCAGCGCAGCCTCCCCCCGATTGTCGCGGCGTCCCGCCCACTGATGGCAATTGCGCCAATGATATGGTCATCTATCATGGCTACCCATAACCCATCCCGTGACGAATCGAAGTGCTGCAGGAAATCTGCAAGTTCGACGGCCACCTTGGTTTCAAAAAAAAGATCAAACCCCCAGTGCCCATGGTAATAACTGGCGTGCAGCTCCGTGATCCGGCCAAGGAGACCCGGCATGTATTCAGAAACGCTGATAATCATTTCTTGGGCGCGATTTGATGGTATTTTTCAGGGATCTGCGGCTCCGCAAGCACGGCCAGATTGGGCACTGGGCAGCGGTAGGCGCCGCGACTGCGACTGTACTTCAATCTCTGTTGAACAAAATATCGACGTCGGACTATTTCTTCTTGGGCGTCTCCTTGGCAGCCGGTTTCACCGGAGCTCCCTTGACCTCAATGTCCGTTGCTTTCATCTGGTACTGGATGGTCACTTTCTGGCCGACCTTCAGATCACCCGCAACTTTGGTGCTCTTATCCCTGGCGATTTCCCATTTGTCATTGCCCTTTTGCACGACAATGACATCATCCTTCACATCGAGCACAGGGCCCGTGACCTGGTAGCTTTTCGGCCCGGCGGCAAACGCAAAAGACACAGCAAATAACAACACACCAATAACTAATATTGCTTTCTTCATGGCATTCTCCTGAAAAATATATTTTGGTTGATGGGCCAATCATAAGGGCAACACAGGAAAAAGTAAATATATGCTTCACCCGTTCACCGCCTTTTCCCTCCACCGAAGAGGGACCCCAGCACGCCCCGGATAATCTGCCGCCCGACCTGGCTGCCGATCGCATGCGCGGCGCTTTTTGCGGCGGCCGCAAGGAAATCACCGGCCTGCGAGCGTCCATTGGCCGGACGCTGTTTTTGAGAGAGAACCGCTGCGACTTCTTTTTCCTGCTGCGCAGCCCTTTCTTTCAGGATTTCATACGCCGATTCCCGGTCAACGGTTTTTTCATAGTGTCCGTAGAGGACAGATTCTCTGATGATGCTGCCTCTTTCATTTACGGTCAGGGGCGTCAGGCGACTTTGCGGCGGGCAGATATACGCCCGTTCCACTTTCGTCGGCGTCCCCTTTTTATCCAGTACCGAAACTAGGGCTTCGCCCACTTCCAGTTCCGTGATGACGGCAGCGACGTTCAGGCCCTCCCTGGCGCGGAACGTTTCTGCGGCGGCCTTCACGGTCTTCTGATCTCTGGGCGTGAACGCCCTGAGCGCGTGTTGCACGCGATTTCCCAACTGTCCCAGCACCGTCTCGGGCAAATCGATGGGATTCTGGGTAATGAAATACACTCCCACACCCTTGGAGCGAATCAGGCGGACGACCTGCTCGATTTTATCCGTGAGCGCCCTGGATGCATCGTCAAACAACAGATGAGCTTCGTCGAAAAAGAACACCAGCTTAGGTTTTTCCGGGTCTCCGGTTTCGGGAAGCTGCTCAAAGAGTTCAGCCAACATCCAGAGCAAAAACGTCGCATAGAGTTTCGGCGATTGCAACAACCGATCGGCTGCAAGAATGTTTATCATGCCCTTTCCATTGGTGTCGGTCTGCATCAGATCATTGAGATTGAGGGCCGGCTCACCAAAAAACGGAATGGCCCCCTGTTGTTCGAGATTCAGCAGGCCGCGCTGAATGGCCCCAATACTGGCGGCGGAAATATTGCCGTATTGTTTCTGGAGCTGCTGCGCCTGCTCGCCCACGAACTGAAGCATGGCCCGCAGATCTTTCAAATCCAGCAGAAGGAAGCCGTTATCATCTGCAACTTTGAAGGCCAGAGTAAGAACGCCGCTTTGAATCTCATTAAGCACCAAAATGCGACTGAAAAGAAGCGGGCCCATTTCGGAAACAGTGGCGCGAACGGGGTGCCCCTGCACACCAAATACGTCCCAGAACATGACAGGGAAGCCCTCGAAGTGAAAATCTTCAAGACCCAACTCCCGGATTCGTTCTATGACCCTTGCGTTATCTCCGCCCGGAAAAGGAAGGCCGGAGAGGTCTCCCTTGACGTCAGCCATGAAAACCGGAACGCCAATCGAACTGAACTGTTCGGCCAACGTCCTCAAAGTGACCGTTTTGCCGGTGCCCGTGGCGCCGGCGATGAGACCGTGTCGATTGGCCATTTTTGGAAGAATGACGATTTCCGACTTCGCCTTGGCAATGACAAGAGGCGACACTTCCGTGTTCATATTCCCCTCCTCAACGTTTTCGCAGAACAACATAAAGAAGATCGTAGATTCTACATCGCCTGGATATTCGTGGAAAATATAAATATATTCATTGCAAGTCAATGAAAATTCAACATTGACACGGTGTTTGCAGCCAGAAGCTCATGGACACTTAAGGGCATCCCTTGTATCTGTTTTTCCTGTTAAAGTAATAATTTGCATCTGTACGGGCGCGCTTTGGCCGCCGGGAAGGAACTGGAAATGGAGAAGAAAATGATTGCAATCGATACCCGAGAAATCCCCTGTGAGGTGGGTTACAACGAGAAACCGGGACGGATGTATTATTCGAGATCCATTATCAGTGATGACGTGCACCGCAGAGCAAGAGTCGTGAAGTGCACCGATCATGAAGCGCTGTAAACTTTGCAACGCCGACAAGCTCTTTGCTTTCTGCAACGGTTGCCGCATGCCTGTGTGCAAAGACCGCTGCCGAATGGAAATGGTCGGTTCCGGCTGTGTTTGTGCCTGGCCTGTTTATTATTGTCTGAAGTGAGTATCTAGCCAATCAGCGGCCCCCTCGCTATCACCATCAACAAATCGCGCTTGATGATTTTTCCCTGAATGTTATGGGGCAGTCTCCTGTTCCAGTAATTTCCTGAGCGACGGCAAGACATAGATTTCACCGAGATCGCACCGCTTCAGCACATCCGCTAAAACATGAATCCTTTCTTGTGTCGTTGCCTTTTTATTGACAATCACATAATCCTGTCCCTTAATACGGCAAAATCCTCCAACATAAAGGGACCCTTCTATCTTCAAAGGCTCATAGCGGATCGTCATTCCCAGCTTGAGAGCCAATTCTTCAAGCTGATTCAATGTCGAGACATTGTCCATGCACTCATTTCTCTCAGGTTTTTTTCGTCATTGGTATGAGCCGGGCGATGCCCAGGGTTCGCATCTTGTCTCTTCGCGCACAATCTCTTTCATCGTCTGCCGGTAGAGACGACTGAGCTCCTTATATGCATCGATGCCCATGGCCACATAGGCTTCCATCTCCGGGGAAACATCCTTGATTATCTTTGCCGGATTCCCTGCAACCAGTTTTCCCGCCGGGATGTGCATCCCCTGAGGCACGACCGCCCCCGCAGCAACAATGACACCCTTTTCGCAAACAACCTTCTGCAGGAGTACGGCCCCCATACCGACAACACACCGTTCATGCAGGGTTACATCGTGGAGAACGGCATGATGCGCGACAATAACATTCTTGCCTATGACCACCTTATCTCCCGGGGTCACGTGGATCGTTGCGTTATCCTGAATGCTTGACCCCTCGCCAACGGTAATGGGCCCAAAATCAGCCCTGACGACGGCGCCGGGGGCAATGAGGCACTCATCGCCTATCGTAGCATCGCCAATGATAACGGCTTGCGGATGGACAAACGCCCCGGGCGATATTATTGGTCTCTTTCCTGCGAATTCATAGATTGGCACGTCAGCTCCATAGAAGACAGCATGTAATATCTTTGCCCATCCACATTGACCCGGATGGGATGAGTTGTATTAATGATTCTATGCCGCCAACAAATCATTTGCAATCTTTTCCTGATATAGTTCCGGGTGAGGCCATCTTTTATACCCACCTTCGTTTGTACCCCTCATCTGTTTTCGTCGCATTGCTGCCCGGATTGTCCGACCAGCAGGTGAGTCGCCGTTTTTGTTGGCGGCGATCTAATACAGCATTGCAAAAAAGTCGTGGATGATTTCCTGGCAGACACCGCCATTGGGATCGCGGCCGTTTAGCCTCGAGGGGTGAACATAGAGCGGCCCCGGGGAATGTCGGCATGATAGATGATCGAACTGCAGGCAAATTTGTTGACGTCCGGCCCGGCGCATTGTATGGTCAGGCAAAGGGTGAATGGTATATGAAAAATCATGACGCCGGTGCCGGATCAGAGTCCAACGGAAACAAGACGGACACGGACCGCAGGCTTATTGAATTTCTTCTCTGTCCCGACGCTTACCCGGAAAACCCGTCCCGCATCGATCATATCGAGACATCCATCTCGCATGTATTTCTCGGCGATCATTTCGTGTATAAAATCAAGAAACCCGTCAATTTCGGATACTGCGATTTTTCCACCCTGAAAAAGAGACATCATTACTGCCTGGAAGAGGTGTCCCTCAACCGGCGACTTGCGGCAGAGATCTACATTGGCGTTGTTCCCATCTTCAGACGGGGCGATATGTTCTCTTTCAAAAGATCCAAGGCCTGTTTCGTAGCCGATCATGCCGTGAAAATGAAGAAGATTCCCGATGGGTGCATTCTCTTCAACCTCATCGAACAAGGAAAGCCCTTATACGGGGAACTCGAAGAGATCGGAAAAATATTGAGTGTCTTTCATAACCATGCGCCCTGTTACAGGGGATCGCGATACGGCGGCGTCAAAACGATTCAATGGACGTCGGAGCAGAACTTCTCGCAGATCGAGCCTTTCTGCTACATCACGATAAACAGGGAATTCCTCGACACGCTGACGGCGTACACGAGAAACTTCATCGATGCGCACAGGGACGCGCTCAAAAGCAGAAAGAAGGACGGGTTCATCCGGAAAGGGCATGGCGATCTGCATTCCCAGCATATCTGCCTGACCCATCCTCCGGTGATTTTCGACTGTATCGAGTTCAACGAGGCATTCAGGGTCATCGACATCCTTCAGGATATTGCCTTCCTCTTGATGGATTTGGAATACAGGGGACGGTTCGATCTTTCAAGGCGGCTCCTGAAATCCTATTCTGCGCACCAAAAGAGTCCTCTGCCCGAAGAGCTTCTCAGATTTTACAAAGTGTATCGCGCCGTTGTGAGAGGCAAGGTGGAAAGCTTATTGTTCAGCAATTCCGAGGACCCTGACACAAAGCAGAAAGGACTCAAAATGGCTACGGATTACTTCAAGCTTGCAGAACACTATATCAGGGATGACAGGAAACCATTTAATCCCGTTGTCATCATGGGTCTTTCCGGTTCGGGAAAATCGACGATCGCAAAGGACATTCCAGGCGACTGGATCATCCTGCGTTCCGATGAAATGCGAAAACAGACAGCGGGCGTCAGGAAAGGAGAGCATCTGTACAGTGAATATGGGGAGAAGATATATTCCGATGAAATGACGAGAAATATATATTCTCTTCTGCTGGACAAGGCAACCGGGCATGTGCTGGACGGACATCGCGTCATTGTGGATGCCACGTACCTGAAGTCATCGCAACGCATGAGTTTCTACAACGCCTGCATGGAAAGGGGCCTCAATCCCTTCTTTATCCAGTGTTTTGCCGGTGAAGCGTTTTTAAGAGAAAGAATCATCAAAAGGATGCAAAATGGCACCGATGTTTCCGATGCCCATCTCGGCATTCTCGAGCGCCAGCTTCAAGAAATGGAAGACCCCTTTGAATTGCCCTATTTCAGGGTGTTGCGGTTGAATACGGAAGAGGCGGTGCACAAGACGGTTGGCGCCCTGAAAGAGTTCCTCTGAAAAAAGCAGGCTCTCATCTGGCTTAACAATCGCTCCCTTAACAATCATCGGCCTAACAATATGAAAAGGAGGGTGCATTTCCCTTCTGCTCTATCTTGACATCAAGATTGCCGTACAAATCAGTTTCCAAATAGAACATGGCAAGATGGAAAGGAATCGAAAAAACGGTAAAATTTCTGGGAAGATTGGCAAGCCAAAAAAGGGGCCAACCATAATTGGTTAACCCCTTAATATTAAGTGGTGGGCCAGGACAGAATTGAACTGTCGACACTCGGATTTTCAGTCCGATGCTCTACCGACTGAGCTACCGGCCCTTTGCATATCATGCTAACCCGCTTCGGTTGAAAGCGGACTTTGTGCCTATATAATATCCGATTTCTTGTCAAGGCCTTTTTTACCAGTCACGACGACGGTGCCGGCAATCTTGTCATGCCAGCCCTGCTTCCTGCGATCGAAGGCAATCCAGATGAATCCCAGATACACGACAAGTTTGGAAATGAGATAGCCCGTCCACCGCAGGAAGGCCAGCCCGAACGTCATGGGTTCGCCGGTCGCCTGCACGACGCGCAACCCAAGCAACATCTTACCGGGCGTCCGGCCGACGGCGCCGTGAAACCAAGTAAAATAAATCATATCCAGAAACAGCGCCATGAGATAATAGACCCAGATGACACCGACATCCGGGAAGCTGTCGGACAGATCCATCTCCATCCAATGCCAGGCGGGTTGATCGATCGTCCGGATCAGCAATCCCACGATGAAAAGAATAATATAGAATATCTGGAGGATCGTCTTGTCGATCCCGTAAGCGACGGCCCGCCGCCAGAATCCTCCAAAACGTTCTTCCGTCATTGCCCGGCCCCCGGACACCGAGATCCGCCCAGGTTTCCCTTTTCATACTGAATGATCGCCAGAATCGCCAGGACGGCCGTTTCGACCCTCAGGATCTGCCTTCCAATGCTGACGGATTGGAAACCGGCTTCCCTGGCCCGGTCCACCTCTTCTTTCAAAAACCCGCCCTCGGGTCCCACGACAACAAAGCATTCTTCCGCCCATTCCGAATGTCGATGTCTCAACACGTCGCTCAATCCGGTTTGCGTTTCCTCTTCCCAGAAAATGATTTTGACCCCCTTGCGCCCTCCGCCGCCGATCATTTCCTGAAAATCAACGCAGGGGCCGATTACCGGCACATCCGCCCGTCCGCACTGCCGGGCCGCTTCGACTGCGATCTTTTGCCACCTTGACGCCTTCTGCTTTTTTTTATCATCCGTGAGCCTAGATACACATCGGGCCGCCTGAAAAGGGATAATCTCGTCAACACCGAGCTCGGTGGCTTTCTGGATAATAAAATCCATCTTTCCGGCTTTGGGAAGGGCCTGGGACAGAGTGATGCGAACGGGTTTGTCCTGAAGGGGATATTTTTTCAGAATCTCGACAACCGTCTGGTCGCCCTGGATCCGGCGGATCATGGCCTGGTATTCATGGCCCTGTCCATCGAAAACAACCAGATGATCATGCTTTTTCAAACGCAGGACGGATGTGATATACGTCTGATCTTCCTCGCGCAGCGCACAGAGAAAGCCGACATCCATCGGACGGGGCAGGAAAATTCGCGGGATGGTCAATGTGCGTCTCCCCCTTTTCTGAGCACATAGCAGATCCATTCCTTTTCGGTGATTACATGGTCGGAGGTCAGGGGAGCCGTGATAAAGTGGCATTCAATCTCTTCGCGGTTCTGCTCGATAATGCCTGAAATGATCAGATAGCCGTCCGGCCTAAGCAGAGATATCAGATGCGACCGATGTTTGATGAGAATTTTCGCGGTCAGGTTGGCGACAATCAGATCAAACCGTTCATGAATCGTTGCAACATCGCGATTAATGACCTCGACATGCTCTTCCACGTCATTGATCGCGACATTTTCCCGGGCAATTTCGACGGCTTTCTTGTCACTGTCCACACACACCACTTTCTGCACGCCCAGCTTCGCACAGGATATGCCGAGGATCCCCGTTCCGGTCCCCACATCCAGGACGCGCTTCCCCGTCGTTCGTTCCTGCAGCAGCAGGTCTTCGATCGCCTGGAGGCATATTCTGGTCGAAGCATGCTGACCCGTGCCAAAGGCCATGCCTGGATCGATTTCAATCACAATATCGCGGCCTGACGGCGTAAATCGTTCCCAGGTCGGCTTGATCACAATATTTTTTGTCACCCTCAAGGGCTTGAAATATTTTTTCCAAGCTTCCCCCCAGTTCGGATCATCGATCCGCTCCGTCTCGAAGACAGGCTTCCTGAGATCCGGGAACACCTGTGAAAGGCCTTCGATGTAGGTTCTCAGGGATTCCAATCTGTTCTCGATACGAATATCAAAAGGCAGGTATGCCTTGAGTGTTTCGCTGGCGGCGTCTTCCGCAAAACCGTTTGACGATTGCGGATCCGGTGTCTCCTGAAATACGCCCTGCGCCCCAATTTCCGTCATGAAGTTGGACAGGGCGTCGATCAATTCCGGAGGCGCCGTCAACTCGACCTTCAGCCATTTGTCCCTGGGGTCCGTTCCCACTCCGTTTTGCTTCGGCATGGCCCCCTCCTCAACTTTATGCAATCAATCATTTGTACGAATGGGAACAGATTTCAAATCTGTTCCCGTCAATATTCGTTTCGTGCTCATATATCCTCTTTTTGAGCATAATTCAAGCAGCTTGAATTATACCGGGCTTCGTGATAGCCTTCGCCGGTATTTTTTTGTGATCATTCGAGCTTAACTGGTGTTTAAAATGAAGAAATATTACCCGGTCAGTCTGGACTTGACCGATAAGAAGTGCGTCGTTGTCGGCGGCGGGGCGGTCGCGGAAAGAAAGGCGGAACGGCTGATCGAATGCGGCGCACACGTGGCTATTGTCAGCCGGACGCTGACCCCGCTGTTGGAAGGCAGAAAAAAGGCGAACACCATCGAACATATCGATACGGACTATGAGAAGCAGACGCTTAACGGGGCATTCATGGTCATCGGCGCCACGGACCGCGATGACGTGAACGCACAGGTCTCGCAGGACGCCCGGTCCCTGGGCATGCTCGTTAATATTGTCGATGATCCGGACCGATGCAACTTCATCCTGCCGTCGCTTTTGCAGCAGGGCGATCTGTCGATTGCAGTCTCCACGGGGGGAAAGAGCCCCGCGCTGGCCAGAAAAATCAGAGAAGACTTGCAGCAGCACTACGGTCCAGAATATAAAAACCTGCTTAAGATCATGGGGTCGCTCAGAAAAAAGATTCTGGCGCAGAGGCATGCCCCTGAAGCGAACAAGGCTGTTTTTGAGGTTCTTGTTCGCTCCGACATGCTGCAGGCGATCCGGGAAGGGAACTGGGTCAGGGTAAAGAAAATCATCCTCGATACGAGCGGGATAGATATTGATGTGAACCTATGATGGAGCTTCTTTTCTTCAAACTGGCGCTTGCCGCCTATCTGATCAGCACGCTGGGCTACATTGCATCGCTCTTGGTCAGAAAGGTCCCGATCGCGAAAGCGTCCACCTGGATTCTGCTCACGGCTTTTGCTCTGCATACGGCTTTTTATCTTGCACAGCTGATCCTGACGCAGACCCTTTCCGTCAAGAATATTCCTGAAACTCTCTCCTTCTTTGCCTGGATTTTATGCGGCATCTACCTGATCCTGCAGTTGAAAACCAAGACAAGGCTGCTGGGCGCCTTCATTTCACCCGCCGCTTTCTTGCTCATGATCGGAGCGTCCGTGCGAATCGAAGAAACGGTCACCATCTCCGAAACCCTGAAAGGAGGCCTTGTTACGTCTCACGTCATGCTTTCCGTAGCCGGCGAAGCCCTTTTCGCACTCGCCTCCTGCTCCGGGGCCATGTATCTGGTTCAGAACCGGTTGATTAAAAGGAAAAATATCGGCAGTTTCAGCAGGTTATTGCCCTCCCTGACAGAACTGGACCGTATCAATCATATCTGCCTACTCTGGGGATTTCCGCTTTTGACGCTGGGCGTGGTCGCCGGTTCCATCTGGGCGCGCACGGTCTGGGGCAACCACTGGCAAGGAGATCCCAAACAGATATGGACGCTGGCAGCCTGGCTGCTGTATGCGGTCTTGCTGCATCAGCGGCTAGCCATCGGCTGGAAGGGGCGCCGGATCGCCCTGTTTTCCGTACTGGCCTTTCTGATTCTCTTCGCCGGATTTTTCCTGGAAAAGGCGTTTTTTAATACTCTTCATAACTTTATGTAATCATGAATCTTATCCTGATCGGCATGAACCACAAAACAGCGCCCTTGGATCTTCGGGAGCGGCTTTCCATCTCCTGTGAAGAAGCCGTCCATCCGCTTCGGGAAATCATGAAGATCCCGAAGCTGGACGGTGTGATCTATCTGTCCACCTGTAACCGCGTTGAAGTCCTCGTTCAGACGACGGAGGTACACGAAACGACGGAAGGGTTGCGGGATTTCATCCTTCGGCACGGCAACTTGTCCCGGGAAGAATTGGTCCGGTGTCTGTATGTCTATGAGGATCAGGAGGCCGTCCGCCACCTGTTCCGCGTCACGTCCAGCCTGGACTCCCTGGTAATGGGAGAACCCCAGATTCTGGGCCAGGTCAAGGATGCCTACCGCCAGGCTGTGGAGAACGGAACTACCGGGGTTATTCTGAATAAAATCATGCATTATTCCTTTCGCGTCGCCAAGCGCATCCGGACAGAAACGGGATTGGCCGCCAACGCCGTCTCGGTCAGTTTTGCGGCGGTCGAACTGGCCAAGAAGATCTTCGGCGGCCTACGGGGAAAGACGGTGCTGCTGATCGGCGCCGGTGAAATGTCCGAGCTGGCCGCGCGTCATCTGATCAATTACGGGGCGGCACAGATCCTCATCACCAACCGAACCCATTCCCGGGCGCAGCAGATGGCCGAAGAATATCACGGCAGGACGGTGCACCTGGAGCAGATCGAAGAAACGCTCAGGGATGTGGATATCGTTATCAGCTCCACGGGCGCTCCGGGATATGTGATTACGGCCGGAATGGTCGCAGCGGCGCTGCGCCGGCGGAAAAACCGCCTGCTTTTCCTGATCGATATCGCCGTTCCCCGGGATATCGATCCCGCAGCCGGAGACATTGAAAATGTTTTTCTCTATAACATCGATCATCTTCAGGATATCGTGGACGATAATGTCCGGGGCCGCATGCAGGAGGCGCAGAAGGCGGAGGCCATCATCAACGAAGAGGTCTTCAAGTTTACCCGGTGGTACAATACGCTTGCCGTGGTGCCGACTATCGTTTCGCTGAAGGAAAAGGCGGATGGCATCATCCGCGTGGAGCTTGACCGATCGGCTTCCTGGATGCGGCATCTGACGGAGGAAAACCGGAAAAACATTGAAATTCTGGCTGGATCCATCGTCAACAAGATGCTGCACGATCCCGTCGTCAGCCTGAAGGAAGAAAGCCAGGATTACGCCGCAATCCCTTATGTGGCGGCATTGAGGCGGCTGTTCAAACTGGAAGATGAATAGAGGCCTTTGAAAAATGGCTTCGCCGCGGCTCAAAATCTTTTTCGCTAAAGAGATTATAATGCTTAAATATGATTAAAATCAAGAAGTTAATATATTTTCTGGAAAGTCGAAAAATCTTTGATTTGCCGCTTGCGAATCATTATTCACGGGTTATGCAAAGATCTTGAATAGTTAAGGAGGATTCCATCAAAACATCATTGAAAATCGGCACGCGCGGAAGCGCCCTTGCGTTGACACAGACTCACTGGGTCGCGGACCGCCTCAGACAGCGCTGCCCCGAAATGGAAATCACAATCGTCGTCATCAGGACCAAGGGGGATATCATGCAGGATGTATCTCTGGCTAAAATCGGCGGCAAGGGCGTCTTTGTCAAGGAAATCGAAGACGCCCTGCTGCGCGGCGACGTGGATATCGCCGTACACAGCATCAAGGACGTCCCCGCCGAGCTGCCGCAGGGGCTCCACATCGGCATCGTCCCCGAGCGCGAGGATCCACGCGATGTGCTGATTGCCAAAGATAACCGGAAGATTGAGACGTTGCCCCGGGGCGCGCATATCGGCACCGGGTCCTTAAGGAGGGGCATGCAAATGCGGAACCTGTTGCCGGACGTTCGGATTGTCCCGCTCCGGGGCAACCTGGATACCCGGATCAGAAAAATCGAATCGGAAGACCTCGACGGCGTCATCGTTGCTGCTGCCGGTATCCGGCGCATGGGGTGGATTCACCGCGTGTCCCAGTTCATCCCCGCGGAGGTCATGCTGCCGGCAGTCGGCCAGGGGGCGCTCGGCATCGAAATGCGAACGGGCGACACATCCCTGTCCGAAACATTGGCGTTTCTGAACCATGCGGCCACATCGATGGAAGTCGGCGCGGAACGATCTTTCCTGCAGCGCCTCGGAGGCGGCTGTCAGTTGCCGATTGCCGCCTATGCGAAGATTCGCGGCAAGGAGCTGGCCCTGAGGGGGCTCGTCGGCAGCCTGGACGGCCTGACCATGATCACCGATGAAGTCAGGGGAAACCCACCGGATTACCGGATGCTGGGAGCGCTGTTGGCCGAGCGCATTCTGTCACAGGGAGGCCGGACCATCCTCGACAAAGCCTGCCAGGGAGGATACAATGCCTGCTGACAACACAAAACAAACAGGCAAGGTTTACATTGTCGGCGCCGGCCCAGGCGATCCGGAACTCATTACCGTCAAGGGCCTGCGCTGTATCCGGGAGGCGGACGTCCTGATCTACGACCATCTGGTCAGCGAGGAGTTGCTCTCTCATGCCAAAAATTCCATCCGTCTGATCTATGCCGGCAAACAGGGAGGCGACCACACGCTGACCCAGGACGAGATCAACCGCCGTCTCGTGGAAGAGGCCGGACAAGGGAAAATCGTGGCCCGGGTCAAAGGCGGCGACCCCTTCATATTCGGACGCGGCGGCGAAGAGGCGGAAGTCCTGGCGAAAGCGGGCATTCCCTTCGAAATCGTTCCGGGCGTCACGTCGGCGATCGCCGTTCCCTCCTATGCCGGAATTCCTCTGACGCACCGGGGCTATACATCCACCGTGGCCTTTGTCACGGGCCACGAAGACCCGGACAAGGAACACAGCGACATCGACTGGGGGGCGCTGGCCGACATCGGCACGCTCGTTTTTCTCATGGGCGTCAAGAACCTTCCAAAAATAGTCGCCGGCCTGATTGCGCATGGGAAAGCCCCCGAAACACCGGCGGCGCTGATCCGCTGGGGAACGACGGCGGATCAGGAAACGTTGACGGACACGCTGGCGAAAATCGCTCAACGCGCTGAAGAAAAACAATTCCTGCCACCGGCCATTTTCGTCGTGGGCAGGGTCGTCGATCTGTGCGAATCGCTGGACTGGTTCGAGAAAAAGCCCCTCTTCGGCAAGGGCGTGGTCATCACGCGTCCCGATGCACAGGCCGCAGACATGCAGGAACTTCTCCGGCAACAGGGCGCCCGGACGATCGCTTTTCCGACCATCCGCATCGTCGAACCGGAAAGTTGGCAGGCCCTGGATGAGGCGCTCAAACACCTTGAATCCTACCACTGGATCATCTTCACAAGCGCCAACGGCGTGAGGTTCTTTTTCAGGCGTCTGCAGGAAACAGGCCGCGATTTGCGGGATCTGAAGGGAATTCGGATCTGCACGATCGGACCAGCCACGGCCTCCACGCTTGAGATCATGGGCATCAGGGTGGATCTGGTTCCGGATTCATATGTCTCCGAGGGCGTCATCAAGGCTTTTGAAAAACACAACCTCAACAGCCGCAAGATCCTGCTGCCCCGCGCCGAAACGGCTCGGGATGTCATCCCTGAAGGGCTGGCCGGGCTGGGCGCCGCAGTGGATGTCGTCACCGTTTATCGCACCGTGGCTTCGGGACAAAAAAAGGAAAAACTGGAATCCCTGATCGCAGCGGGAAAAGTGGATGTCATCACCTTTACAAGCCCCTCCACGGTGACTCACTTTATGGATATCATGGAGAAAGATTTCAAGCTTCCGCCACAGGTCCGCACCGCCTGCATCGGCCCCGTCACGGCCGCCGCCATGAAAAAAGCCGGGCTGCCCGTCGATATTATGCGGGAGGAATTCACCATTCCCGGCCTCGTGGCGGCCATGATCGAATATTTAAAGGACAATCAACGTGATCGGCATTTCTAAGCTCTACTGCGGCGCCGTCGAACCCGGTGACGTACTGCGTTACGACCGTGCCTCCGGCCGCCTGCCGTCGCATCTGTTGCAGTTTTCCCGGGACAAGAAACCCGTCGTCGTCTGGAATATGACGCGGCGATGCAACCTCAAATGCATGCATTGTTATTCGAACTCAAAGAACATCCCATACCGCAACGAACTGACGACCGACGAGGCCAGAACGATGATCCGGGACCTGGCGGTCTTCGGATCGCCCGTATTGCTCTTTTCAGGCGGAGAACCGCTGATGCGCAAGGATCTGCCCGATCTGGCCCGCTATGCCGTCGCCCAAGGCATGCGGGCCGTCATTTCCACCAACGGGACACTCATCACCCCGGAAGACGCAGTCGTCTTCAGGGAAATCGGCCTGTCTTACGTGGGCGTCAGCCTCGACGGCATGAAAGCCACGCATGACCGGTTCCGAGGCGTCGACGGCGCCTTCTCAGCCGCCGTGAAGGGCATCCGGATCTGCCGGGATGCGGGCATCAAGGTGGGCGTACGCTTCACGATCAACCGGCATAACGCGGCGGATGTCCCGGCGATCTTCGACCTGCTGGAAAAAGAGAACATCCCGCGCTGCTGTTTCTATCATCTGGTTTACTCGGGCCGAGGTTCGGAGCTCATCGAAGAGGACCTCTCCCATGCCCAGACGCGGGTGCTGCTGGATGTCATCATGGACCGGACTCGCGACCTCTTTGACCGCGGGCTCGAAAAGGAGATCCTAACCGTGGACAACCATGCCGACGGCCCCTACATCTACCTGCGGCTGCTCAGGGAAAATCCCACACGCGCCTCGGAGGTACTAGAGCTGTTGCGGATGAACGAGGGTAACAGCTCCGGCAACGGCATTGGCTGCATCAGTTGGGACGGCGAGGTCCATCCGGATCAGTTCTGGCGCGGCGTCTCGTTCGGCAATGTCCGGAAGCGGTCCTTCAGCGAGATCTGGACGGATACGGCCAACACACTATTGATGCAGCTCAAAGACAAAAAACCGTACGTCACGGGCCGCTGCACCCGTTGCCGCTGGCTCGACGTCTGCGGCGGCAACTTCCGCGCCCGTTCCGAAGCCTTCACAGGCGACATCTGGGCGCCCGACCCGGCCTGTTACCTGACGGACATGGAAGTTTAACAGGTTCGTCGGTTTTTCGTACTTGTTAAAGCCGCTGCCTAAAATCCATGACACGCGAAGCCAATCTCCATCTCCAGACACACACGAATGATTTCTACGGCGACCCCGACCACTTCCCGGATCACAACACATCCAATCATCATGCATCGTGATGAAAGACGTGCCGGAGAAGCCTGCCTGAATTGTACTCAAAAATGCCTTCCTGACGGGTGACTCGTCCAAATGGCGAGCCGATTGATAAAAAGCCCGTCGATGCAATTCATCCCTCATCTGATAATTGGCGCCAAACGCCATATCTTGTCTCATATTTTGTGGCCATAATCCTCTTGACACACAAATTCCTTCTCCATATACTTCCACCACGGAAAATGAAGTTCTTATCAATTATCAAACACTTGGAGAGAATGTATGGAAAAACGGACTGGGAAAAGAGAATACTATGAGAAACGTTTCGGAATGATCGCCATAGAGAAGGGGTTCATTACCCCCGATGATCTTGTCAAGGCCTTATATATTCAGATCTATGAGGATATCAATAAACAACGTCATCGTTTAATAGGAGAGATATTGCTGGACATAAATCTGATGACGGCTGCCCAGATCGAAGAGGTGGCCCGCGATATTTTCCGTTGAGAGCTTTTCATCGGCAGCATCGAAAATCCGTCGGTGATCCGGGCCATCCTCGATCAAAACCTTTTTTATATACCCCCACCACGAAAAATGAAATTCTTATCAATTCAATACGTCACGGAACGTTGCGCCCGTTACCGCTGGCTCGACGTCTGCGGCGGCAATTTCCGCGCCCGCTTGGAGGAGGCGGCATCTTTGCACCCGACCCGGCCTGCTACCTCACGGATGAAGAGACTGAACAGGTTCATCCGGTTTTCCCATGATTGTGAAAGAGGTCTTTCTTTCTTAAAAATTATCATCGACATCTCGATATGATTTGTGTAGATTTTACTTCAAAGTTAACAAGATTGATGGATCTAATATTAGCAGGGGAAAGTTCACCGCTTGATCCCAAAATGATTAGTATCTTGTCCCCTGATTATGCTCTATCTTGTCTTTCTGCATACGAAAAAAGACGTCTTGATTGATTGTGAAGCAGATAACCTTGCCTTCGGATGAACCATTAAACAGTCACAGGAGGAAGCCATGAATTTTCCCGATTACAGACCCAGGCGGCTCAGGAAAAACGAGAATTTCCGCAGAATGATCCGCGAGACGAAACTGTCCGTTGACGATCTGGCTTATCCGCTCTTTGTCGTCCCGGGCAAGGACAGGAAAAAACCGATCAGCGCCATGCCCGGAAACTTCCAGATGTCCGTTGACCATCTCATCAAGGAAGTCCAAAAGACAAATGAAATGGGGATCCCTGCCGTTTTGCTGTTCGGCATCCCGGACAAGAAGGATGAAACGGCCTCGGGCGCCTTTACAAAAGACGGCATCATCCAGCAGGCCCTCCTCCGCATCAAGGACAAGGTCCCAGACATCCTGGTCATTACCGATGTCTGCCTCTGTGAATATACCAGCCACGGTCATTGCGGCATGATCGAAAAGGGCGATGTGGACAACGACATGACGCTGGAAGTCCTCGCCGAAACGGCCGTCTCCCATGCGCGGGCCGGGGCGGACATGGTCGCCCCCTCCGCCATGATGGACGGCCAAGTCGCGGCGATCCGGGAAGGTCTCGACGAGACCGGCTATGAGCACATACCCGTCATGGCCTATTCCGCCAAATACGCCTCCTGCTTCTACGGTCCCTTTCGCGAGGCCGCCGAGAGCGCCCCGCAGTTCGGCGACCGCAAGACCTACCAGATGGACCCGGCCAACTCCGACGAGGCGATCCGGGAGATCACGCTCGACGTGGCGGAAGGTGCCGACATCATCATGGTCAAGCCCGCCCTGCCCTACCTCGACATCATCCGGCGCGCCAGGGAGGAATTCGACCTGCCCATCGCGGCCTACAACGTAAGCGGCGAATTTGCCATGATAAAGGCGGCGGCGAATCTTGGCTGGCTCGACGGTGAGCGGGCCATGATGGAAGCCCTGACATCCATCAAGCGGGCTGGCGCGGATATCATCTTGACCTACTTCGCTCAGGAAGCGGCTAAAATCCTCAATAAATAAGAACCATCTCTTTTCAGTGCCTGTGGCGCCAATTATTGCTAAATAATATCGTGTAATTCACATTGACAAGACATCGATCCTGATTATTTACGACGCCAGCAAACACCGTTTTTCGCGGAGCTTTGACTGTTCTTTTACAATAGAACCCCTGACCTGAAAAAGAGAAAGGGCTTTGCGATGAATCGCAAAGCCCTCAATATGGTTTGGAGGCGGCAACCGGATTCGAACCGGTGAATAACGGTTTTGCAGACCGCTGCCTTAGCCACTTGGCTATGCCGCCGTGAATGTCTGGAGCGGGCGAACGGATTTGAACCGTCGACGTCCACCTTGGCAAGGTGGCACTCTACCACTGAGTTACGCCCGCTCAATCATGAAAACGAGCGGTACCTATAACAAATAAAAAAGGTTTGTCAATAAAAAACAGCGATCGCCCTGTCTGCCGGTTTTTTTATTCACGCCGGGGGCCGGGCTTCTCTGCGGCGATCCTGTCGACCAGTTCACCGATGGCTTGCAGGTAAGCGTTCATTCCCTGAAAAAAAATGTCATTGTGGGTTGCATTGGGAATCTTGAGTAGTTTTTTATCCGCGGCCGGCGACGCCTCAAAGAGCGCCTGACCTTCCGTAAAGGAAATAATCTGATCATATTCCGCGTGAATGACAAGCAGTGGCTTGTCCCATTGACGAATCTTGTCGAGGTTTCGCGGCCCCAGTCCTTCCGACAGGCCGTACTGTTCCGGATTGACCCCGATCAGCCGCAATAACGGGCTGATGCAGGCAAAACCGCTTTCAATGATCAGGCCATCGATATAACCTGGATAATGGCAGGCCAGCTCCAGCGCCGGAGCGCTTCCAAGCGACCGGCCCATAACGAGTAAAGGCCCCGTGAATCCGTGCTCCCTGCTCCAGTTCCGGACATAATCAAATATGACGTGCGCGTCCCGCATCATGGCCGTAACTGTCGGCTGGCCGGTTGAGCGCCCATACCCCCGGTAATCGACAGGCAGAAAATTAATCCCCATTTGCGCGTACAACAAACCCATCTCTTCATAATCAGCTACAATTTCACCATTTCCGTGAAAAAAAAGAATGCTGGGGCGGCTCTTTGAGGCAAGGTGAAACCGGGCGCCGATGACCACATCCTGCTCCGCCTGGATCAGGTGAGATTCGGCCTCCTGTCCCATGACCGGCATGCGCCACTCTGGCCGGGGATGAAACAGAAACATAATTATTTCAGAAACATCAAAGGCGGAATAGTCGATTTTTGAAAGATCCATTTTACGGCAAGGCCTCTCCGTTCTTTTTGTAAAAGACTTCCTTGAATAACTTTATCAGATAATCCAGGCCGGAATACAGGGTTAAGAAAAGGGCGACGTACAGGATAACGATTCCGACTAAATGGGCGTCGGCGCCGAGGATGGGATAATGAATCATAAGGGCCGTGACGGCAACGATCTGACAGAGCGTTTTTTGTTTCGCCAGCCTGCTGGATTGAATGATGACGCCCTCCGACGAGGCAATGGTCCGAATGCCGTCAACGGTAAAATCACGGATAATGATGATGGCCACAATCCAGGCAGGGATACGCCCGAGGGGGATCATGAGAATCATCGCTGTATTGACGATCAGCTTGTCGGCAATGGGATCGAGAAACTTGCCCATGGTCGTCACAATCTGGTATCTTCTGGCAATATAACCGTCCAACAGGTCCGTCAGGGCAGCGATGACAAAGATGCAGGCCATGACAAAGCTTCCTGTTGGCCCGGGCGACTGAAGCAGAATAAAGAGAATCGGGATGATGCCGATCCGCAGCAACGTGATGGCGTTGGGCAGGTTCAATACTTTTTTTCTTTCCTGCGCAATCGGCAACCGGTCAAAAGCTCGCTTGAGATAATCGATCATGGGGCAATGGGATGGTCTGTTATTTTTTCGGCACGCGCTTCCAGTCAGCCAGGAAAGCATCGATCCCTTTATCCGTCAGGGGGTGCCTGGCCAACTGGGCAATGACGTTGAAGGGAATCGTGGCGATATCCGCGCCAATCAGGGCCGCTTCGAGGACATGCCGTGGATGTCTCACGCTGGCGACAATGACTTCGGTATCGAAACCGTAGTTATGATAAATACTTATAATTTGATCGACGATTTCCATACCATCATGCGCGACGTCATCGAGCCTGCCGACAAAGGGACTGACATAGGCGGCTCCCGCCTTGGCCGCCATCAATGCCTGCACGGGTGAAAAAATCAAGGTCTGGTTAACGCGGATGCCCTCGCTTGCGAATATGCGGGTGGCTCTGAGTCCCTCTGTCGTCATGGGTACTTTGATGACGACCTGAGGACCCAGTTTCGCCAGCTTCCGACCTTCCTTGAGCATGCCGTTCGTGTCCGGATTAATGACTTCCAGACTCACGGGGCCATCGACGATGCTCAGAATTTCCCCGATGATCTGCTCAAAACCCTTCTTTTCTCTGGCCACCAGCGATGGATTTGTGGTCACACCGTCAACCATGCCGAGGGCAAGGCCATCTTTGATCTCCTGAACATTTGCCGTATCGATGAAAAACTTCATAAGCCCCCCTGATGATAAATCCGTTGTAATCCGTTCTTCCGGAAATGATGATTTACGATCCCTTCTTCCGTATAAAATTTTGATAGCATTTCTCGCTGCAAAAATACTCGGTCTTCCCTTCAATCGGCGCCTGATAGGCCTGACTGACCGGTAAATAGGCATGACAACAGGGATCCTCGACCAGATCTTCCGTTATGGATGGCTTCTGCCGGTTCGGGATGGGTTCAGAGGTTCGCGCAGATGACAGAAAGAGCCATCTGGCGATTCTGTAGAGCAGATAAAAGAGAACAATTGCAGCCAGAAGCCTGATAATAATCATGTGGATCCCTGCATCAATGCGACGGTATGGTCATCCTCAAGGCGGCCCAGAAGTCCATGAATGGACACGCCGAAGGCCGGGTGAATCACATAGGGGGCGATTTCATTAAACGGCGTCAATACGAACCGCCGTTTGTGAAACGCCGGATGGGGAATGATCATGTCCGGCACCGCGATCACCTCCTGTCCGTAAAGCAGAATATCCAGGTCGATGATCCGCGGCCCCCATGGCACATCCCGCTGCCTGCCCATCGCCTTTTCTATCGAAAGCAAGGCACGCAGAAGTTCGCCGGCCCGAAGCACCGTCCTGATCTCTGCCACGGCATTGACAAACCAGCCCTGATCCCGGGTTCCTACCGGCTCCGTCCGGTACAGCGATGAGCGCCGCATGACATGGACGCCGGCTGTTGCGTGCATACGTTCCATCGCGTCCAGACACTGATCCGCCGGCAGCCCCAGGTTCGCTCCGAGACCGATAAAACAGATGATGCCGGTCGCTCCTTCTATCATCAATCCCTGTTTCGCCTTATGCTTTCAGCCCCAGAACGTCCTGCATGTCATAGAGGCCGTTGCGCTGCTTGACGATCCACATCGCCGCCCGAATAGCCCCCTTGGCAAAATTGTCCCGGCTATGGGCACGATGAATGAATTCCAGCCGCTCGCCGACTGCGCCGAACATGACATTGTGCTCGCCCACGATGTCACCGGCCCGCAGTGTCTGGATTCCGATTTCTTTCCTGGTTCGCTCACCGATTATGCCCTTTCGCGTATAGACGGCCTCCCGGTTCAAGTCGCGGTTAAGGGCTTCAGCAATGATCTGCGCCATTTTCATAGCCGTGCCGCTGGGCGCGTCTTTTTTAAGATGATGGTGCGATTCCACAATTTCCACATCGTAATCGTCGCCCAGAATTTTCGCCACATCGCCAAGCACTTTGAACATGACATTGACGCCCACACTCATATTCGGTGCCAGGACACATCGCGTTTTCTTCGCCAGCACAGCGGCTTTTTTCATTTCCTCGGCGGTAAATCCCGTGCTGCCGATTACGATGGAGCGCTTCTTTCCGGCAGCCAGTTCCAGGTGTTCGAGCGAAACGGCATGACTGGTAAAATCGATAACGACGTCCCCTTTATCGATGCACGCTCTGAGGTCATCGACGATCTTGACATTCAGCTTGCCCAGCCCAATGGCCTCTCCCACATCTTTTCCCAACAGGGCATGTCCCTTTTTTTCGACAGCGCCGACCAGTTTAATGTCTTTTGCCGCACTGATCAGCGTGATGATCCGACCTCCCATTCTGCCGCCGGCGCCCGTGACAATGGTCTTTACCATGACAACTTCTCCTTACATTTAATACTCTCGCAAAAAGTCAATAT
This sequence comes from Pseudomonadota bacterium, assembly GCA_043805145.1. Taxonomy (GTDB): domain Bacteria; phylum Desulfobacterota; class Syntrophia; order Syntrophales; family Fen-1087; genus JAPLJM01. The sequence continues at coordinate 26,105 of JAZDIK010000004.1, forward strand.
TTGGACGACGAAGTAAAAAAACGCCAGCGATAAGGCGCGCGAATCCTGAGAAGAGAGGCGTACTGTGTCGTACGCCGCAACGACAAAGGATGAAGCGCGACAAAGCATGGACTTTTTACGATATCGTCAACCTTTGATCAGGCCGTAACCGATCATAACCTTCTTCAACTTTTCATAATTTGCATCGGACAGCTTGCAAAGCGGCAACCGGACCTCATAGGAGATCTTTTTCATGAGCGACAAGGCAGCCTTCACAGGAACGGGGTTGGTTTCAAGAAAAAGTGCGTCGATGAGGCCGGACATCTTGAAATGCAAGGCCTTCGCCTTTTTCAGGTCCCCTGCGGCAAAGGCGTCGACCAGCCCCGCCATATCCGCCGGCGCCACATTGGAAATCACCGAGATCACCCCACGCCCCCCCATCGCCATGAGCGGCAGCGTAAAGAGATCGTCGCCTGAGAGCACGTCAAAATTGGGGCCGCAGAGATTGATGACGTCGCTCATCTGCTTGATGGACCCCGACGCTTCCTTGACGCCGACGATATTTTTGATCCTGGCGAGCCGGGCCAGCGTGTCGGGGTTGATATTGACGCCCGTTCTTGATGGAATGTTGTAAATAATGATGGGAATGGGGACGGCTCCCGCCACGGCCTTATAGTGCTGATAGAGCCCCTCCTGGGTGGGCCGATTGTAATAAGGAGCGACCATCAGCGCCCCGTCCGCACCGGCCTTATAGGCATGCCGGGTCAGCCGGATGGCTTCGGCGGAGCTGTTCGATCCGGTCCCGGCGATGACCGGCACCCGCTTGTTGACGGCATCGATGACAATCTCGATCACCCTGTCATGTTCTTCATGAGACAGCGTGCTGGATTCTCCCGTCGTTCCGCATGGCACAATCCCGTTGGTTCCATTTTTGATCTGAAACTCGATCAGCTTTCTCAATGACGCCTCATCCACCTTCCCTTTCTTGAACGGTGTTACAATCGCAACAATGGCTCCCTTAAACATAACTCCTCCTGTAATGATTTTTTATGCTTTTAAAAATTTTGGTATTTTTTCCCCACTGACAATGTCGGCGTACCTTTCCCGCCGCCGGATCACGTAAGACCGGCTCCCGTTGACCAGCACTTCGGCCACACGCGGCCGGGAATTGTAATTTGAGGACATGGTGAAACCGTAAGCGCCGGCGCTCATGACGGCGACCAGATCTCCCTTTTCAAATTCCGGAAGTTGTCTGTCCCTTGCCAGATAATCGCCGGATTCGCAAATCGGCCCGACCATGTCGGCCATCTGCGTCTTTCCATTCTTTTTTATCACAGGCTGGATCTGATGATAGGCATTGTAAAGACTCGGACGGACCAGGTCGTTCATGCCGGCATCGACAATCACAAAGTTCTTCCCTTCGTTAGTCTTGGTATAGAGAACCCTGGTCACCAGGATGCCCGCATTGCCCACAATCACGCGTCCCGGCTCAAAGATCAGGGTGCAGTCCATGCCTTTTACCGCGCCGATAATGGCCTTTGCGTATTCCACCGGATGCGGAGGCTCTTCCTTGCGATAGGTAATCCCCAGCCCGCCGCCGAGGTCAAGATAGCGGATGCCGATTCCCTCCTTCCGCAACAGGTGAATCAGTTTTTTCAAGTGAACCAGTGCATCCACGAAGGGCGATATGTTTGTCACCTGTGACCCGATGTGGCAGCTCACCCCTTTGATGTCGAGCCAGGGCATTTTCCGGACCTCACGGTACGCCTCTATGGATTTCTTTATGTTGACGCCGAATTTGTTCTCTTTCAGGCCTGTGGAAATGTACGGATGGGTCTGCGGATCAACGTCCGGATTGACCCTGAGCGCAATGCCCGCCCTTTTCCCCAGCCTCTGTGCACAGGCGTTAATTTCTGCGAGTTCCTGAAAAGATTCCACATTGAACATCAGAATACCGGCATTCAGGGCGTATTCGATCTCATCGATCCGCTTTCCCACGCCCGAATAGACGACCTTCCGGGGATCGACACCCGCCTGCAGGGCCCGGTATAGCTCCCCGCCTGAAACAATATCCATGCCGCCGCCTTCAGCCACGAAGATCCTGAGAATCGCGATATTGGAGTTGGACTTTGCCGCAAAACAGGTAATGTGGGGAATCCCGGCAAAGGCCTGATCGAATACATGAAAATGATTTTTCAGCGTCTGGTGACTATAGAGATAAAAGGGCGTCCCGACTTTTTCGGCGATGCCTCGTACGGGTATCCGCTCACACCAGAGATCTTGATCTACATATTTAAATTCATTCATTTTATTTAGATCCATGAAAAATGGCTTCGCCTTTACGGGGCAACCGGCACGCTTAATGCCGCCGACGCAGACGGCTCGCTGCAAGACCCGGTCCGGTCACACCCGATCACGCGATACCTGTAAAGGCGGTCGGGCTTGACGTCCGTATCCAGGTAACCGAATATGCCGGCTTCCACCATGACCAGCTTCGCTTCGCCGATGGCCAGATCGGCGATCCGCGCCTCGTCCGGCGGACAGCCCGGACAACTCGCCCCGTCCGTCCCGACTTCACTTCTGATGAGCTTGAATCGCGTCATCGCACGGGGCTGTTCCGGCATCCGCCACTGGATGAAAATTCCCCCCGCCTCTTGCTGTACCCTGAGATCTATCAGGGGGCTCAGAGGCTGAATGCGGCCGGGCGCCGGATCGGCCTTCAATCCGCAACCCTGGACCGGGATCGTCAGGGTCAAACCCAGGATCGCCGCAAGCGTCAAAAGCCAGTCTCGCTTACGCATCGGAGTGCCTTTCCATTTCCGTAAGGCGTTTCAATACCATTATTTCAGCAGTTCCGCCATGACTTGTTTTTACATGGATCGCTTTTTCGACGCTCAGGCAGTCAAAGACATCCTCTGCGAATGCCGCAGAGAATCGCTTGAATTCTTTCAGGGTCATTTCCGGAAAAGTCTTGTTTTCCCTGATCCCGTAAGCAACGAGACGCCCCACGATTCCGTGGGATTCCCGAAAAGGCACGCCTTTGACGACCAGATACTCCGCAAGGTCCGTCGCCGTGGAAAATCCCTTTGCCGCCTCTTCGCGCATGCGGTTGCGATTGAACTTCAAATGCCGGCTCATGGCGGTCAGCATTTGCAGGCAACCCTTTACAGTGTCAACGGTATCAAAAAGCGGCTCCTTGTCCTCCTGCAGGTCCCGGTTGTAGGTCATCGGAAGACCTTTCAGAATGGTCAGCAGGGCAACGAGATGACCATAGACGCGTCCCGTCTTGCCCCGGACCAGTTCCGCCACGTCCGGATTCTTCTTCTGGGGCATGATACTGCTGCCCGTTGTGAAGGCGTCGGAAATTTCCACAAAACCGAATTCACCACTGGACCACAGAATCAGATCCTCGCAGAAACGGCTCAGATGCATCATGATCAAAGCGGCCGTAAAAATGAACTCGGCGACAAAATCACGGTCGGAGACGGCATCCATGCTGTTTTCAGAAACCGCCGGAAAATTCAGCAGCCCGGCCACCTTCTGCCGGTCGATGGGCAGGCTCGTTCCGGCCAGCGCCGCCGCCCCCAGCGGCAGGACATTCACGCGCTTGCGGCAATCCTTGAGACGCGCCTCATCGCGGTCGATCATCTCCCAGTAGGCCAGCAGCCAATGCGACAATAAAACCGGCTGCGCTTTCTGCAGATGGGTGTAGCCCGGCATGATCGTCCGGATTTCGCTTTTCGCCAGCCGGACCAAGGATGATTTGAAATTTTTCAGCAATCCCAATATCTGATCCGTCTCATCACGCAGATAAAGGCGCATGTCGAGGGATACCTGATCATTACGGCTCCTAGCCGTGTGGAGCTTTCCGCCTGCATCGCCGATCCGCCGGATCAGTTCCTTTTCAATGGCCATATGGATATCTTCATCTCCGGGCGCAAAACGCAGTCGCCCTTCCCCGATATCCGCAAGAATCTCCTTGAGTCCACCGGCAATGGCCTTTTCCTCCTTGCGGCTGATGAGCTTCTGCGCGGCCAGCATGCGCGCATGGGCGATGCCGCCCTCGATATCATGGCGATAGAGCCGCTGATCGAAATGGATCGATGCGGTAAAGACCTCCGCCGCTGTGTCCGTGGGCGCCTGAAACCGCCCGCCCCAAGGCTTTTTCTTGTTGGTCATGGGCGCTATTTATCCCTTCGCTTTGTCGCAGGCGTTTTTCTCCGGCCCCGTTTCTGCAGCGCCTGGATCCGCAGTCTCAGGGCATTGAGTTTAATGAAGCCCGTAGCGTCTTTCTGGTTGTACACCTCGTCCTTTTCAAACGTGGCAAAATCCTCGCTGTACAGGGAATAAGGCGATTTACGGCCCACTACGATCGCGTTGCCTTTATAGAGTTTCATGCGGGCCGTCCCAGTCACCTTTTCCTGGGTCGCATCGACAAAGCCCTGCAGGACCTTCATCTCTGGCGAATACCAAAATCCATTATAGACCAGTTGCGAATATTTCGGGATAAGGGAATCCCGCAACCGCATGATTTCACGATCCATGGTAATGGACTCGACAGCGCGATGGGCGGCCCACAGGACCGTGCCGCCCGGCGTTTCATAGACGCCACGGGATTTCATGCCAACGAAACGGTTCTCCACCATATCCACCCGGCCGATTCCATTGGCGCCGGCGATTCGGTTCATGAAATCCATGAGTTTCGCCGGGCTCATTTTCCTGCCATTGACGGCCACGGGGTTGCCCTTCTCAAAGGCAATCTCCAGGTAGGTGGGCTTGTCCGGCGCCGCTTCGGGCGCTACCGTCAGAACGAACATATCCTCCGGCGGCTCCGCCCAGGGGTCTTCAAGAATGCCGCCTTCGTGGGAAATATGCAACAGGTTGCGGTCGCTGCTGTAAGGCTTTGCATGCGTCACGAGCGGAACGGGAATCTTGTGCTTTTCCGCATAATCGAGCATGGATTTGCGTGAATCGAACCGCCAGTTTTCGTCCTTCCAGGCCGCGATGATCCGGATATGCGGCTCCAGGGCCATGTAGGTCAACTCAAAGCGGACCTGATCGTTCCCCTTGCCGGTCGCCCCGTGACAGACGGCGTCGGCCTTTTCGAGCCGTGCAATCTCAATTTGCCGCTTGGCGATCAGCGGCCGCGCCAGCGACGTCCCCATCAGGTACGCTCCCTCATAAACCGCATTGGCGCGCAGGGCCGGAAAAACAAAATCCCTCGCAAATTCTTCAGTTAAATCATCAATATATATCTTACTTGCACCCGTCTTGATGGCCTTTTTTTTCAGACCGTCCAACTCTTCTTTCTGGCCCAGGTCCGCCGCAAAGCAGACAACCTCGCAACCATAGGTTTCGACGAGCCATCGGACGATCACCGATGTATCCAGCCCGCCGGAATAGGCCAGAACAACCTTCTTGAATTGTTTTTTCAAATCCCCGCCTCCTTATAGTGATATCGATCCTCATGGACACATCGAGTGCTTTGCATAACCGATGAAAAATGGTTCGCAAACGGCGAATCAAAAATTATTCGACTTTCCAGAAATCAGTCCGCTTTATCAAATTCAAACATATTTAAGCCTTATCAAGGGGACATGACGAAGTCGCGTCCCCCTCAACGCGGCGAAGCCATTTTTCAAAGAGATCACCGCTGTAAAGCCTTCACATTAATAATATTTCCATAATGGCCTTCTGCACATGCAGGCGGTTCTCCGCCTGGTCGATGACCACCGAGCGGGGCCCCTCCAGGACCTCAGCGGTAATCTCCTCCCCCCGGTGCGCCGGCAAACAGTGCATGACAATGGCATCCTTCCCGGCACAGGCAAGCAGTTTCCGGTTAACCTGGTAGGATTTGAAGGCTTCGGCTCTTTTGGCCTGCTGCGCCTCCTGCCCCATACTGGCCCATACGTCCGTATAGATCACATCTGCTCCGGTGGCCGCATCCGCTGGATCACGATAGAGTGTTACTCTTTCCTTTGCCGCTTTCACGGCCCGTTCAACAATGGAGGTATCCGGCTCATACCCTTCCGGGCAGGCCAGCGCGAGCCGGATCGGAAGCCTGGCTGCTGCGTTGACCCAGGTATTGGCCACATTGTTTCCGTCGCCGATGTAGGCGATTTTCAAACCTTCATAGGCGCCTTTTTTCTCCAGAATGGTAAACAGATCACTTAATATCTGACAGGGATGCAGCAGGTCCGTCAGACCGTTGATCACGGGAATAGCGGCATGCTGTGCAAATTCCTCCACCGCTTCCTGGGCATAGGTCCGGATCATGATGCCGTTGAGATATCGGGACATGATCTTGGCGGTATCCTGGATACTTTCCCCCCGCCCGAGATGGGTATCCCGGCTGCTTAAAAAAAGGGCAATGCCTCCAAGCTGGAACATCCCCACTTCGAAGGAAATACGCGTGCGGGTGGATGATTTGTCAAAAATCATCCCCAGCGTCTTTCCCTTCAGCGGCGCGTGATATTCCCCTGCCTTCAACATTTTCTTGAGCATGGCCGCTTTTTCAAATATCAACTTGAAATCCGGTGGGTCAAGGTCGTAAACACTTAACAGGTCTTTTTTCATGATGTCCTGAAAACCTCCTCCAGAATATCCAGGGCCTGGTCCACGTCTTTTTCCGTGATAATCAGCGGCGGAACAAACCGCAGGACGTTTCCGGCGCCCGAGGTAATGATCAGAAGACCTTTCTCCATGCACTTCTTCACGATTTCAGCTCCATCGATCTTGAGTTCCATCCCAAGGATCAGCCCTTTCCCCCGGACGTCTTTAATCAGAGGCTGATGTTCCTGCATGCGCCGCATCCGTCCAAGGAAGTAGGCCCCGACTCGCCGACAGTTGATCAGCACCCCTTCCGCCTGGATGGCTTTAAAAACAGCGATGCAGGCGGCCATGGCCAGAGGAGTTCCGCCGAAAGTCGAAGCATGGTTGCCCGGTTGAAACACCGCGGCCGTCTTGTTTGTTGCCAAGGTGGCACCGACCGGGAAGCCGTTGGCCATGGCCTTGGCCAGCGTCATGATATCCGGCTGGATGCCGGAATCTTCATAGGCAAAGAGAGTCCCTGTCCGTCCCATGCCGACCTGCACCTCGTCTAAAATCATCAATATTCCATGCCGGTCGCAGATTTCCCGGACTCCTCGCAGATATTGCGCATCGGGAATCCGAACGCCGCCCTCCCCCTGGATCGGCTCCAGCAGGACGCCGCAGGTCTTCTCCGAAATGGCCGCGTTCAGGGCCGGCAGGTCATCGAAAGGCACATATTTGAATCCATCCAGCAGCGGTGCAAAACCGACCTGAAATTTTTCCTGGCCCGTGGCCGTAATGGTCGCCATGGTTCGTCCGTGAAAGGAATCCTTCATCGTGATCAATTCAAATTTACCGCCAAGCCGCTCATGGCCGTATTTCCGGGCGAGCTTGATGGCGGCTTCATTGGCCTCGGCGCCGCTGTTGCAGAAAAAGACCTTGTCGGCAAAGGAGTTATCGACAAGCATGCGTGCAAAAACAGCCTGGGGTTCCGTATAGTAGAGATTGGATACATGCATGAGCGTTTCCGCCTGCTGCCGGATCGCGGAAACAACACCAGGATGGGCATGACCGAGACTGCACACGGCAATGCCGGCGGCCATATCCAGATATTCCCGACCGTCACTATCCCAGACACGGGCTCCCGCGCCTTTGGACAGGACCAGCGGAAACCGTTTATATGTGTTCATGACGTATTTTTCGTAAAGGGCCGTTAATTCGATAGTCTTCATCATTTTTCACTTTCAGGAATGTGCAACGCCGGATTCATACTTCGAGAGCTTTGCATAACCGCTGAAAAATGGCTTCGCCGCTTGCGAACCATTTTTCAAAAGTCTCAATATTTATGTCAGAACAATCTCCGTCCCGATGCCGCTGTCCGTGAACATCTCCAGCAAGACTGCGTGTTTGAGCCGGCCGTCCACGATATGGGCTTTGCGGACGCCGCCACGCAGGGCCTTGATGCAGCATTTCACCTTGGGGAACATGCCCCCTTCCACGACCCCTGTTTCGATCATGCGCCGTGCATCCTGGTCGCTCATGGTATTGATCAGGTGCTTGTCCTGATCCAGCACCCCCTCTACGTCGGTCAGCAGAATCATTTTTTCGGCCTGCAGGGCGGCGGCGACTTCTCCGGCCACAAGGTCCGCATTGATGTTGAAGGTTTCTCCATGCTCCCCCACGCCCGTCGGGGCAATCACGGGAATAAAGCCCTCTTTTGCCAGAGACGCGATCAGGGCCGCATTGATCCGGGTAACCTTGCCGACAAGGCCGATGTCGATGATCTCAGGCGGCGTATCTTTTGCCTTTTCTTCGCTCAGATAATATTTTTCGGCCTCGATCAGATTGCCGTCCTTGCCGCTGAGCCCAACCGCCTTGCCTCCATGGCGGTTGATCAGGCCGACGATTTCCTTGTTCACCATCCCCACCAGGACCATTTCCACAATATTCATGGTCTCTTCGTCCGTTACGCGCATGCCCTGAACAAACCGCGACTCCTTACCCAGTTTCTTCAGATACGTTCCGATTTGCGGTCCGCCCCCGTGAACGACGACGGGGTTAATGCCGATATATTTCATCATCAGAACATCCCGAGCGAAGGATTGCTTCAAGTCTTCGTCGAGCATCGCATGGCCGCCATACTTGATGACAATGGTCTTGTTGTAAAACCGCCTGATATAGGGAAGCGCCTCAAGCAGGACCTCCGCCTGCTCCATTGATTTTTCCACGTGACTCATCTTCATCCTCGCTGACTCTATAGATTCTACAATATGTACCGGCTTAGATCCTCATCCTCTACAATCTCCGACAATTTCTGCCGGACATACTCTGCATCGATAATCAATTCCTTTTCCGTCATATCCGGGGCGTCAAAGGAAATTTCGTCCAGGAGCGTCTCCATGATAGTATAAAGGCGCCGGGCGCCGATGTTTTCCGTTTTCTCATTGACGGCAGTGGCCACTTCGGCAATCTCGGCAATCGCATCCTCCTGAAAAATGATATCCAATCCCTCCGTCGCCAGCATTTCCACGTACTGTTTGATCAGCGCATTATGGGGTTCCGTCAGGATCCGGATGAACTCATCTTTCCCGAGCGAATCCAGTTCGACCCGGATGGGAAACCGTCCCTGAAGTTCCGGGATCAGATCGGAAGGTTTCGAAGCGCTAAACGCCCCCGCCGCAATGAAGAGGATATGATCCGACTTGACCATGCCGTACCGGGTATTGACATTCGATCCTTCGACGATCGGCAGCAGGTCGCGCTGCACGCCCTCGCGGGAAACATCCGGTCCGTGCGCGCCGTCGCTGCCGACGATCTTGTCGATCTCATCAAGAAAAATAATACCGGATTGCTCTACCCGTTCCATGGCGGTTTTTGTCACCTTGTCCATATCGACCAGCCGCTGTGCCTCTTCCTGCGTCAGAAGTTCAATCGCCTCGGGGACTTTCACCTTTCGAACCTTTTTCTTTTGCGGGAAGATATTTCCGAACATTTCCTTGATGTTCAGGCCCATATCCTCCACCCCTGCAGAAGAAAAGATCTCAATCATCGGCCCGGGACGGACTTCCTGGATTTCAATCTCCACAGAGCGGCTGTCCAATTTTCCCTCGTGCAGAAGACGGCGGATTTTTTCCCGGGTCGTATCGACCGGAAGCGGCATATCTGCCTGCTCCGCATCCGGCGGCCTGTCCGCAAGCATATCCTCCACCTTTTTCTCCGCCGGCTTGGGCGGCAGCAGGATATCCAGAAGCCGTTCCTCGGCCAGTTCTGCCGCACGCACCTTGACGTGTTCCTGCTCTTCGGATTTGACCATGTTCACAGACAGCTCCACGAGATCCCTCACCATGGACTCTACATCCCGGCCCACATAACCCACTTCCGTAAATTTCGAGGCTTCCACCTTCATGAAAGGGGAATTATCCAGTTTGGCCAGACGCCGCGCAATCTCCGTTTTTCCGACCCCCGTGGGACCGATCATAATGATGTTCTTCGGCGAGATTTCTTCCCCCAGCTCTTTGGGCACATTCTGCCGGCGCCAGCGGCTTCTGAGGGCAATGGCGACGGCCCGCTTGGCCTCCCCTTGTCCGATGATGTATTGATCCAGACGCTCCACAATTTGTCTGGGCGTTAACTGATTGGACGACATTCAACATTTCTCCTTATTGACTTCACTCCACGCCCGGCGCGGTCTCCATCTCCTCGATGGTCATATGATTGTTCGTATAAATACAAATCTCGGAAGCGATCGTCAACGCTTCCCTTGCGATCTCCGTGGCCGATAATTCCGTATGTCTGACAAGGGCGCGGGCTGCGGCAAGGGCATAGGGCGCCCCTGATCCGATGGCCATGACATTGTCGTCTGACTCAATGACGTCGCCGTTTCCTGAAATCATGAGAAAGTGATCCATGCTGACGGCAATCATCAACGCCTCCAAGTGCCTCAGAACCCGGTCCGTCCGCCAGTCCTTGGTCAGTTCCACGGCTGCCCGCAGCAGATTGCCGCTATACTGCTCGAGTTTCTGATCGAAACGGTCAAAAAGCGTAAAGGCATCGGCTGTCGCGCCGGCAAAACCGACAATGACCTGATTGTGATACAAGCGGCGGACCTTTCTGGCCCCATGCTTCATGATCGTCACATCAAACGTGACCTGACCATCGCCGACAACGGTTACATGGCCTTTATGCCTGATGGCAAGAATGGTTGTCCCGCGGATTTTCATGTGTTCTGAGGCCCTCCTCCGGCCTTCGGGTGCGCTTTGTCGTATACGTCCATCAGCCGGCTCACGCTGACGGAGGTATATTTTTGGGTTGTGGACAAACTCTCATGCCCCAGCAGCTCCTGGATGGACCTCAAATCGGCGCCAGCGTCCAACAGATGCGTGGCAAAACTGTGCCGCAGGGCATGGGGACTGATTTTTCGGCCGATCCCGCTGATCAATACCGCCTTGTCCACAATGCGCTGCACGCTTCTGGGAGTCAGACGCTTTCCCCTATTGCTTAAAAATACAGGGCTGTCGGGGCCATCCGTCTCTGGCCGCAAAAGCGCCTCTCTTTTTTCGAGATAGGCCTTCAGGACCGTCAGCGCCGGCTGGCCGACGGGAACAATCCTGACTTTCCGGCCCTTGCCGTGTATCCTGAGCAATGCCTGCGCGTCGTCGATCGCATTCAGATTCAATCCCGTCAGTTCACTGAGCCGGATGCCGGCGGAATAAAAGAGCTCCAAAATGGCGCGATCTCTCAAGCCCTTCACATCAGACCGACGGCATGCGCTCAGCAGCGTGTTCATGTCATCAACAGACAGAAACGTGGGCATGTACTTTTCTGTCCGGGGCGTCTGCACGAGCTCCGCAGGATTGGCCCGGATGCGACCATCGCGCAGCAGAAAATTAAAAAAGGCTCTCAGAGCCGCTATTTTCCGACCGATTGTCGTCCTGCTGAGCTTTTTCCGGTGAAGCGTCCCGAGAAAAGACCGGATCACCAGATAATCAACTTGAGATAGCCCTTCGTCGCCGCGCTGCGTCAGCGGCGCGTGCTGCACCCTCAGAAATTCCCTGAATTGTTTCAGGTCAAGCAGATAATTCTTCGTTGTAAGCGGCGAAAGGTTCCGCTCAACGGCCATGAACGTTTCAAAATCCCGGATGGCCTTTTCCATATCCCTCTGGTTCAGAACAAATACGTTGACTCAATTTACTACATTTTATACTTTCCGAAATCTTCCGGAGACAGGTTTTCCAGAAATTCCATCAGTTTATTTTCTTGGAGCTTATCCAGCTCCGTGGCCTTCACACCGAAGTCTATCGAGCGTGACTTTTCGAGAACCTTATCATCCACAAAAATCTGCGCATTTGCCCTCAACGCCAACGCAATGGCATCACTGGGACGGGCATCGACAATGAAGCGCTCGCCGTTCCTGATTAAATGGATGCTGGCGAAAAACGTATTGTTCCGGAGGTCGCATATCTCCACGCTTGTAATTTCCGCATTCAGGATCTTGAGCATATCGTTCATCAGATCATGGGTCATGGGCCTGGAAAAACTTATCTTTTCCATTTCCGTTGCGATCGCGCTGGCCTCGAACAGACCGATCCAGATCGGAATGGCTTTGCGTTCCTGAAGATCCTTCAGAATGACAATCGGCGTATTGGTAATCGGATCAATGGTTAACCCGCTTACTTTCATTTCTATGAGCATGTGTCTCTCACTCCTTCGGCCATTTCCCCCCTGAGGGAGTGCAGATAGGCCTTATTAATCAGGACAGAACAGGTCTTGCCCGCAAGCTCCCGCCCTCCCCGGAAATTGACGATCTTGTTGGATCGCATCCGGCCCGTCATGTCATGTTCGGAACTCCTGCTTTTCCCTTCGACCAGAACATCGACGGTACGTCCTTCGATAATACGATTTCGCTCCATGGTGTGTTTTTCCTGAAGAGTCTGCAACTGTTGCAGCCTTTCTCGCTTGACCTCTTCCGGAACCCGATATTCAAATCCGACCGCCGCCGTTCCCTCGCGTTCTGAATACTTGAAAGAAAACAGATTGTCAAACTTAACGGCGTCCATAAGCACAATGGTTGCCTGATAGTCATCTTCTGTTTCCCCGGGAAACCCGACGATGATATCGGACGTGATGCTGATTTCCGGACGAAAACGCCGCAACCCTTCGATCTTCTCCAGATACTGGTCACGGGTGTACCCCCGGTTCATCCTTCTGAGAATCGCGTCCGATCCGGACTGAACCGGCAGGTGGATGTGATCGCAGAGGGTTTCCACTTCGGTAAAGCAGCGCATCAGGTCTTCTGATAAATCCCTGGGATGAGAGGTGGTAAAACGAATCCTTTCAATGCCTTTGATTTTGCCGATAGCCCGGAGCAGATCAGGAAATCCGGGGCTGCCGCTGATCGTTCTTCCATAAGAATTGACGTTCTGCCCCAGCAACGTAATTTCCACGATCCCATAATCGGCCAGTTTTTTGACCTCCGCGAGGATATCGTCAGCAGGACGGCTCTCCTCCGGACCGCGCAGATAAGGTACAACACAATAAGAACAGAAATTATTGCAACCCTGCATAATGGTCACATAAGCGCCTACGGCGCCGTTCTGTGGCACGGCTGTGATTCCCAGGGATTTCACGGGCGCTTGAAAGTTTGTTTCCACGACAGGGGATCCGTCTTTTTCAACCCTCCGGATGAGCTCAGGCAGGCGGTGGATGTTATGGGTCCCAAAAACAACATCGAGATAGGGCGCCCGGGCCAGAATCTTTTGCCCCCATTGTTGCGCCAGACATCCTCCCATGGCCAGAATCAGTTCCGGGTTCCGTTCTTTCAATATCCGGAATCGCCCCAGTTGGCTATGGGCTTTCTGGGCAGCCTTTTCCCGTATGCTGCAGGTATTGACAAGGATCAGATCGGCGCATTCGGCGTCATCCGTCGTTTCGTATCCCTCATCCCTCAGGATCGTCATGATTTTATCGGAATCGTTGACATTCATCTGACAACCAAACGTTTGAATGTGCAGATACTTCCGATCCAACCGATTTTCTTTACAAATACTGCGACTCATACTGAGAGCAATTATTATAAGGCAAGTGGATAGTCAACACATTTTTACGGGAATTCTGTCATCATTCATGGCCGATTTGATGACGGCATACGGTCCTGTATTTCGGCGGCATTTTATGTTAGAAACAGGCCGTCAAAGCCCAGGGGAGAGCATGACGATTCATAACGAACAGATCAGGGAAAATCCTGCCGTCCTGGTATCGGACATCATCCGTGATTTCATCAGACATACACCGGAAAACTCCTTGAAGAACGAAACAGGTGAGCCGGCCTGGGACGAACCGCTGACCGGCTTCTTCCGGGGCAATGACCCTCTTTATAAAATATTCAAGAATGATATTGGTGAATTCTTCTGGACGCCGGCGGAAATCTTCCGGAAAACGTTTCACACCGAACCGCAGGGCCTGACGGTCATCAGTTGGATTCTACCGCAAACAAAAGCCACCAAGGTGGATAATCGCAGGGAGAAAACCTATCCCTCCGAACGCTGGTCCCGTTCGCGGTTCTTTGGCGAGCGGGCCAATCTTGCGCTGGCGCGCCATGTCGTCAACACGCTTCATGAGGCGGGCATCAAGGCCATTGTTCCGGAACTCTCGCCGTTGTGGCAACGGCAGATGTCGGAGCGTTACGGCTTCGCGTCGAACTGGTCCAATCGTCATGCCGCCCATGCAGCCGGACTCGGCACGTTTAGTCTCTGCGACGGCCTGATCACGCCCATGGGAAAAGCCATGCGCTGCGGCTCCGTCGTTGCCGAAATCAGCATCGCGCCGACGCCTAGGCCGTACAGCGACCACCGCGCCTATTGCCTCTTCTACGCCCGGAACGGCAAATGCGGAAAATGCATCGCCCGCTGCCCTGCCGGCGCTCTGAGCGAGGACGGGCACGACAAGCTCAAGTGCCGGAATTACCTGTTCGACGTCCTCGACGATTACACGCAATCGCGTTACGGATTCGCCAGTCACGGCTGCGGCCTTCGCCAGACAGGCGTCCCATGCGAATCCCGCATCCCGTTTGAAGCATAAGGGACTCGACAGTCCAAAATCACAGGGCAGTCGCAAGCGTCAGCTCTTGTAACAGATGGAAATTGGAAAAGAATTTTTGCTGGCGAAGCCCCTCCCTGCCGTTGAACATAATGTACTTGTAAAATCAAAATATTTGAGAATTATAAACGACCGAGCCAAGGAGGTTTCGCTGGTACTTGCTTTCATCTACTAGTGAAGCTCCCCGCGGCAAGCCGCGGGGGATTCTGCAAAAAATTTTAATAAAACCAAGATGATAGATTTTCTCGCTATCGCATTTGCCCTGCATTGATCTCTCATTGGAACATCCTCAGCATTTCGAGACGATCTGTGAGGTTGAAAAGTTAACGTGTGTCGGGACATGACTGGTTGATGGTTCTCAGTCAAGACTGTATAATATATCTAACTGTTTAAGTGGACATTAAACTGGGTTTTGTGTCAAATGAAATTGTTGCCGATAAATGCAGATTACCATTTAAAGGCTTGAACTTTTAGGCACGAAGGGAATTTGTGCATAGTCAGGAAGGAGCAAATGCCGCCTGCAAGTAAGAATTGACAACAGCAATAAGGGCGGTGAATTACCGAATCTATTGACGCGGTATTTTCCCATAATAACAGCGAAGCGGGGCTGACATGACTCCCATGAGGCAATAGCTGCAATTTATGCATCGGGATTCGCTTTGTTTGTCCTCTTGGAATTTTTTCACTATTGTGGGTTCGATGATAAATGGCCGACACATGGAAATATAGTCAATCCCCTTATTGCAAATGATATCTTGGATATCCGTCAGCTTATGAATTCCGCCAACAACGATGACCGGAATACTGACGTTCTTTTTTATCTGCACTGCAGCGTCCACGTTGTAATTGAACAAAGGAACGTAGGATTTCATGGTAAATCTCATTATAGTCGATGCAAGAAATTTGACTGGTGCTGGTATCTTTTTAAAAGGCGACACAAAAGCCAATACGGCTTTCACGGGAAATCCATTTGATCTAATAGATGGGAATGAATCGTTGATACCTCCGCATGAAACCTCAATTGCGGAGCATCCTGCACTCTCCAGCATTCGGGCTATTTTTATCGATTCATCAATCCTCATACCACCTTTATCAAAATCGTAGGCGCTGATTTTTATTAAGATCGGATAGTCACCCACCTGCTTACGGGCACGTTCAAGAATCTCTATGATGATTCTGCACCGATTCTCGGTTGTGCCACCCCATTGATCTGTGCGTTTATTCACATGTGGTGAAAGAAACTCGGAAAGAAGGTATCCATGGGCGGCATGAAGTTGTACTCCATCGAAGCCTGCTTGCCGAACACGGATAATAGCCTTTACAAAATCACTGATGATCTCTTCGATCTCAGGATGGGACAGTTTCCGGGCCTTTTGACGTGAGAGTTTATTTACGAATGGTGAGGGAGCGACAGGTTCCGTGTTCGTTACCGCCTTGGTGGACAACCCTCCGCAATGGGCGATTTGCATTATGATGGGGGTATCATTCGCATGGACTATCGTACTGAGTTTTCCGAACTCATCAATGTATGCATCATCATCAATTATACCCATGAACCTGGGCATTCTGCCTGTTCGATTGACGGCCACGTAGCCGGTGATCATGGCCCCCGTTCCCCCACCTGATACCTTTTCGTAGAGTTTATAATAGGAAGGCTGTGGATGGCCTAGTGCGTCGCACATACCTTCATAGGTTGCGGAACGGAGAATACGGTTCTTCATCCGGATACTGGCGAGCGATGATGTTTCAAAAACCTGCATTGTTTTAGACCCCCTTCCTCAAAAATCATTTTCACGACGGACTCCAGAAGGTTAAGTGATAGGTCTCCATAGGAAGAGAACCACGGACAGCTACCGTTACCTTCTTGAACATCTCAAAAACCATTTTACAGATAGTCATATAGAATACCCGGACACATGAAATTATGGTAGGGGGAAGGAAAAATCATACCATATCCACCCATATTGCATAAAATATTCAAAGATATATAGAGCTGCTGCTGGATGTGGATATTCATTTTACTTCGTCATGTTGAAGACTCTCATAGGGTTTTCAACACCGATTTTGTAAGCCAGATCCGGCGGGAATTGGGAGAAGAAGGCTTGCGTCGGCTTTCCCCGTCCCGGCTTTCTGCGAATATCAGAAAGGGGGGGCGTGAAAAACTGGTCTGTCCCCATCATGAAGCGATCAGGATGTTTTTTCATCAGTTCCAGCCATTCCGGTTTGAGACGCATTCCTGTGGCGAGAGGACGGTTTTCTTCCACGCTGTCGTCACCGAATTTAATAGTCATGTACAGGTTCGGATGCCTATTCAATAGATCGTCCATCAGCTTCAGTGTCCGGTAGCCCGTATTATCCCATCCTGCATGAGCCCAGATGATGCGAACCTTGGGGTTATAGGACAACAGTCTCTCAAAAGCGGGAATGTTTTCCTTCAGGGTGGCGGGATTGTTACCTGCTTTCACCCGGTTGAACTCCGGCAGCAGCATGTCATGGGGGATGGCCTCCATGTGGAGATCGATGGGGACTTTATGGCGGCCGGCAATATCGGCGAGGAGCAGGAAGAAGGGATGGTCAGGCGGCGCCGTCTCGTAAGGGTGCTTGGAGTGCAGCGAAAAATGCTCGGACGTCATTTCCCCAAAGCCCACCGCTCCCATGGCGATGATCTTTTCCGCCTGTTCTTCAAACCTTTTCCTCATATCAGGGTCTGTTTTGCCGGACTTTACAGCCTTCTGAATCATAACATTCAGTGAACCGCCACCTCCCATGAAGGCGAAGCGTCCGGGATAGTCACGAATGGCGGCAATAAACTCGTCGGCTTCGAAGATGTCACGCTGGCCTTCAGTAAAAGGCGGCGGCATGACGATGGCCGTTCTAACGTCCAAGCTGTCCATGAGTGCTATGGCAGCTCTAGCAGCCCCCGGATAGTCCGTGGATATGCCAAAGATACTGCCTTTGCCTGTCATCCCGAAAAGGTGGTTGTGGACATCAATGTAGCCGGTTTTTTCCATCATGGACTGAGCGGGCGGATCCATGGGGGGCTCAGCCCATATCATCGGAACGGGCGGCATGATTGTGGACAGAAGAAAAACCGTCAACGCGATCAAGGTCTTCTTTCCCATATGCTTATCTCTTTGTGAAGGCTCCCCAAAAACTGGTCCGTCTAGGGAGTTAGTTTCCCAGCTTTACTTATCTTTGTGCCCAAACAGGAAAGTACATATTTTAGAATGTGTAACCAACCGTTAAATACAAAGAAGTCTGGGTACTCTCAGATTTTTGCGTCACGGTACCTATTGGGACGCCGTTGCCATAGATTTGGTATTGCTCGCCATCAACATCAATCCTGGTGTAATGAACCCCGCCCTTTAGGAACCATGAAGAGGTAAATTTATACTTTGCCGACACATTAATCATGTATGCATTGCCATCCATGTCACCCGTCATGATTTTGCCGCCATTCTCTCTTAAAAGGTGGTGATCCTCATCTTTGGCTTTAACAAGCGGAGACCATGCAAAGCTGCCGGCCAAGGTGAATTTGTCGTTAATTTTAAAATCAGTGCCAATCTTCACATATGGCATGCTATAGGTCATCTCATAGGTGATCATTACTCGACCATCTCCATAAAAGTCATTATCAGGCAATCCGGAAGGTGAATATTGGTGGATCAACTTCGCATCATATTCAAACTTCTGATACTGATAGCCAAGGCTGGCATAGAGAGACCAATACTGCCGTCTCAAAAAGATCCATTCAACATCCATATCCAAGGTCAAGGCATCAGAGTTAGAGATAGTTGACTCTGAGTAGACATCAAGTCGGCCGGGATTAGAAGGGGTAAGCCAGTCCGAATCTTTCATTTTGTCGCCAGGGGCACTGAGATTCTTTTTGAACACTCCGTTAATCCGCCAAGAATCACCTATATTCAAACCGGCATCAATCCTGGCCAGCCATATATCTAAAGGCCATTCAAGCTTGCTGAAAGGGAAGTAACCATCGCTCCGGTTACCGGTTGGAGAAGTCCAGGGGTAGCCAATCTTATAGGTCGTGTTTCCCGACATTATTTCAGTGCCTATGGCAATATTAAAGATTTCTTTCTTCGCTTGTGCAAAAGAAGATGTCTGAAAAAATACAATCACTGTGACGGTCAAAGCGCAGGTCCAAGCTATTTCGTGGAATAGTCTCATATCCTTCCTTATTACCCTCCTTGGTTGAAAAGCAAGAACCGCAATCCTGACCTTAAAGCACAAAACCCCGACCTTTATAAAAGATACAGGGGTTTGTAAGCCAGCCCATATTTCCCTCCAAAACGGTTCTACGGGATGGAACTCTGTCAGTTGCCTTTCTTATTTTTCCGTTTCATTATCATGAATTGCACTTGAAATCTACGACAGCAGCAAAATTATTCGATCCAGTGTTTTCAGGGAGAAGATAATAATTGATGAAATTTTCCGAAGAGCTGCCCTAATGAGGCCTGGGGTTAACGATTCGTGGATAACAAGACGTACGCATTGAATGGATGAATGAACAACTTACAGGGGTTTCCCCCCCGGTTCAAAGGTTCGTTTGGCCATAAGAAAAGACGGCAGGTGCCGGAGGAGATAGGCAAGGCTCCAGCGGTGCTGCCAGATCCGCCGGCGGAAGGTGCGCCGCCAGACGGGATCGGAGTAAAAGCGCTTCACGTGCCGGTTGTAGAGATAGTCCAGCCTTTCTCTTGATTCGATTCCTTTAGGGACAAATACAAAGTTCAGGCAGTTCATGAACCGCCACTCCTCATGAAAGACACCCTCCCCATCGAGAGCTGACCAGACAGGCGCCCCGGGAAAGGGGGTAAACTTGGACATATTCATGTCGTCAAGCCCCAAAGACAGAACAAAATCGCTCGTTGCCGCGATGGACGTCTCTGTCTCGCCGGGAAGGCCCATCATGAACAATCCCTTGACCCGAAGCCCGCAGGCCTTGATCTGTTCCACATTCTCCCGGATCTCCTCGATGCCGACGCCCGACTTGTGTCGTTCCAGAAGGGTCGGGTCCGCCGATTCGATGCCGACGGAGACCATGAGGCAGCCGGCTTCCTTGAGCATGATCAAGAGGTCCTTGTCCGCATGACCCACTCGGACGGCACAGTTGAACTGCACGCCCAGCGGTTTGGCGGTCAATAGTCGGCACAATGCGGTGATCCGGGGCCGGTTCAGGGTAAAGAGATCGTCGTAGATGTTGATGTGCCGCACGCCGAAGCGCTGCCTGAGGTGGCGCATATGTTCATAAATATAATCGGAGCTGTTGTATCGGTAGGAGCGCTTGAAAACGGAACGGTCGCAGTAGGAACATTGGTAGAGGCATCCGCGGCTTGTGCTCATGGTGGCGCCGGGGGTGCAGACATAACTGAATAGCGGGAGATGGTATCTTTCAGGAAAACCCCTTAGGCCTTCGTAGTCAGGAAAAGGGAGCCGGTCCATCTCCAGAAGCGGCGACCGCGGCGCATTGGCCACCACACCATCGCCGTCACGCCAGATGAGTCCGTCGATGGCGGCAGGATCATGGCCAGCGGCCAGATCGGAGAGGATGGCCTCTCCCTCGCCGGGACAGAGAAAATCGATGGCGGGAAAACGGTCCATCAGGGACGCCCCCAGGGCGGAGACATGGACACCGCCGAAGACAATCCTGGTCGTCGCATTGGCTTCCCTGATCCGGAGGGCCATGGCGTATCCGTCCAGGAAGCTCGATGTTGTTGTCGAAAACCCGACCAGATCGGGATCGGTGCGCAGAACGGCCCCGATATTTGCAGCGATGCCTTGCGGGGCCTGCGGACCCAGGCAGTCGTGGATGGCCACCCGGTGGCCACTCTGTTTCAGATAGGCGGCAATCGAAAGGAGCCCCAGAGGCGCCATTCGGTTTGCCGTGGCAGTGACATCTTTCCTGCCGGGCATCCAGTTCGATCCGGCGGGATGCACCAGTGTGATGCGCATGGACGTCCTTTATCGTCGCCGTGAAAGCTTTGCCTAACCGATGAAAAATGGTTCGCAAGCGGCGAATCAAAGATGTTTCGACTTTCCAGAAATCAGACCGCTTTATCAAATTCAAACATATTTAAGCCTTATCAAGGGGGACATGACGAAGTCGTGTCTGCCTCAGCGAAAAAGATTTTGAGCCGCGCCGCGGGCGTTGTCCATTTTTCAAAGGTCTCGACGTGTAAACGGCTGCATGCAAATTCGTCGGAAGATCAGTCGGCTGAATGTGCCGGTATTCCTGAAGAAATCAACAAAACCGCGATAATGGGATACCCGCTCGCCCGGCGATTGATAGGTTACCCCGACGGGTGCTTCCAGGACGGTCAGCCCCCTCCATGTTGCCCGGACCAGGATTTCCACCTCGAATTGAAAACGCCGGGCCTGGACCTGGAGTTGCCCGGCTTCCGGCAGGGGATAGAGTCGGAATCCGCTTTGCGTATCGATGATATCCGGGCCGCCAGACGCCCGGACCCAGAAGTTGGAAAACGCCCGTCCAAAACGGCTTTTCCACGGGACATGCCGGTGATCCATCCCCTCCCGGCGACCAACAATGATGGGTCGCTTGCCATGGGGAATCGCCTGAATAAGGTTCCATGCATCGGCGGGATGGTGCTGGCCGTCGGCGTCGATGGTGACAACCCAGTCCGCAGCGGTCGCCGCGGCGGCAAATCCGGTCAGGATGGCCGCCCCTTTTCCCAGGTTCCTGCCATGACGGATGACGGCAACATCGGGACTGTCCTTGATACGCTCATAGGTGCTGTCCGTCGATCCGTCGTCCACGACAAAGAGCGGCCAGGGAAGCTTCCGGGCCTCCCGGATCACCCCGGCAATCTTCCCTTCGTGATTGTATGCGGGAATCACAATGGCCACGCGGCCGATGTCTGTCTCTGGGGTGCTCATAATTTAATCAGGTTTTGACGACCTCGTTTTACGCATATGGAGACCGGTGAAAAATGGCTTCGCCGCGGCTCAAAATCTTTTTCGCTTGAACTATTATAATGCTAAATATGTTTAAAACTAAGAAATTAGTCTGATTTCCGGAAATGCGAAAAATCTTTCATTCGCCGCTTGCGAACCATTTTCACCGGTTATGCAAAGCTCTCATACAGGTAACATACAGGGTAAGGCGCCATTATTGATCGGCGAAAAACGCCACAGCCCAACTCCCCGGCCCCGTATGCACGCCTGTCGTCAACGACAGGGGCTTGACCACGATCTCCGCCGCCGGATACCTTTTTTCGATTTCCGGCCGGAATTCATTCTCTATCCAGTCTCTGTTATCCGTATATTCGAGCCAGATGACGGACCGGGCATCCGGTTTCAAGCCGGCGGCCAGTTTTTTCACGGCGAATGCCTCTTGGTCGAGGCGATTCCGGACCAGGCCGACTTTCCTAGCCCCGTCCGGCTGAGGGCTGATGATGGGCTTCACGTGCATCACGTCGCCTAAGAAGGCCCCTGTTTTGGACATCCGGCCCCCGGCAGCCAGATATTGAAGCCTGTCGAGAAAAATGTACTCATGGCAGCGGTGCACCGCCTCCCTTGCAAAGGCTATTACCTCATCGGGGTTTTCCGTTTGCCCGGCGAAACGCGACGTCTCCAGCGCAAGGAGCCCAAGGCGGCCCGCCGCACATCCCGTATCCATGACGGTCAGTCTGTTATGCGGATCGTGGTCGGTCTTCCACTGCACGGCGGTATCATAATTGCCGGTATAAAACGATCCTACGCAGAGATACAGGACCTTTCCGTAAAGGTTCAGCGCGCTCTGATAGGACTGCCGGCGCTCAAAAATGGAGGCTTGGGACGTGGAGACGGACATCCCTTTTTTCATGGCGTCATAGAGGATGGCCGAGGTCATGCAGCTCTCCGGCAGGGCCTTTTCACCCATGAGAATATAGCTGTCCAGAAGCGTAACGTCCAATGCCCGGGCATGCTCACGGGTCAGGGAACCGGCGGCATCGGTCATGACATGGAGGGCCTGCCTCGTATGCGGACCCTGAAACGCTGCCGTCTGAGCCTGCAAATCGTCATCGGACCACTGAAGGACATGGCTGATGGTTTCGATGCGCCGTCTCGTCTGCTCCCGGTCCGGTGTATGCAGGTGCACTTTGACATAATCGCCGTCCCGGATCACGATGACACTTTCACCGTTATGGGCGATCGATGCGATTTTCTCATCCGCGCCTTCGTCGTGTGACAGGACCATATCGACGCAGTAACCGGATTCGGGAACTGCATGCATACGGGGGTGCACATGGAGTCTATCCGAAAAAAGGGTGGCAACGGGACAAAATTCATTCTCATACCCGGCGAGGGCATTCCAAAAGCCGTCAAAAAAAAGGAACATCCCCAAAGCGCCGGAATCGACCACACCAGCCTCTTTCAAGCGCATTTGCCGGTCCGTTGTCGCCGATACGACCGCTGTTAGATGGTTCATGATCCGGCTGACCCACACCCTGTCTGCTTGAACGGGGGGATCCTGCCGGACGATCCGGACCAGTTCGTCGAAGAAGGTCAGCATGGTTCCCGGTTGGGGATCGGCAACGGCCTGCCACGCCTGGTCGCGACCCCGCTGTATCATTGCGGCGAGTTCCGTCCAAGGCTCCCCCTGGAGAAAGGCATGAAAGAAGCGGGCGGCGATATTGCCTGCGTTTCCCCGGGCCGAAAACAGGAGTTCACGGGCCAAAATCTTTGGTTCCCCATCGATCCGGCGAAGCGGCGCCAGGCTGATGACCAGGTTTCTCCCGGTATCGCCGTCTGCAACGGGAAAGACGTTGATGCGATCCAGCAGCTCCGACCAGGCCGTCAAGCGCTCAACGCCCGTTACCATGGCCCTTCGTATATCCGTGTCGTTCATCAAAACCCCAGAGCCTTGCGGATTTCATCAGGGATATTGAACATGATCTCCATCTTCGGGGCCTTCACGGTCACCTGTTCCGTCCTGCCCCGGGTGCAAAGCTTTCCGCTGTCCTTGAGCCTGATCTCGAAGTCCACGACAATTTTCGTTCTTGCCTCCACCAAGGTGGCCTTGCAGATGAACACATCAGCATACCGCATGGGATAGATGTGTTTGGTCGATGTTCTGATGATGGGAAAAAGGCATTGGGAACGCTGGAAAAACTCGTTGAGATCGATGCCCCGATGGGCGAAAAGCGCCCGCCTTGCATCCTCAAAGTAATTGAAGTAATTACCGTGCCACACAATCTGCATGGGATCGAGATCGTAAAAGGCCACGCGGCCTTCTATTTCATAGCTGGGATGCGCTCTGTCATTCATGAAAGCCCCCCCTCGGCAATGCATCCGTTTCAGGCAGCGTAAACAGATCAGATTCGGCAATAGCCTGGACCATGCGTTCGATGTCGCGATCCAGAGGCCGATCCTTGACAACCCCTTTGGCCATAGCGCGAATGCCCCGTACCAATTGTGCCAGGCAAGGACGGGCCTTATAGGTGTTGCGCAGTTCACAACCCTGGGCCGCCGTCAGGAGATGGATGGCAACCACCCTTTCTACCAGCGTGCAGATTCTCTGGGCGTCCCGGGCGGCAATGGTGCCGAGGCTGACCTTGTCCTGATTGTGGGACTCGCAGGAGCGTGAGAAGGAGGCTGCGGGCATGGTTTCCTTCAATGCCTCAGCGCAGAGGGCCGTGGCCGTGATAGATATGGCCTTGAAACCATGATAGAGAGAGAAATGGTCGCCTTTAGCACCGACGAGATCCGCCGGGAGTCCCCGGCTGGTCTGAGGATTGACGAGGAGAAGGATCTGGCGGTCCGACATATCGGCGATTGCTGCCACGGACGATTTCAGGGCGTCCATGGCAAAGGCGATATGCCCGCCGTAGAAATTGCCGCTCATAACCGGCTGGCCTGTTTCAGGATCAAAAAGGGGGTTGTCGTTTGAGCTGTTGGCCTCTGTCGCCACCCATTTGCCGATCCACGCCAGGGCGTCATATAAGACCCCCGCAATCTGCGGCGTGCAGCGTATGGAATAGGGATCCTGCAGGGCGTCTTGGCTGCTTTCTTCAAGGACTGACAGGTCACTTTTTGTCTCCAGCAAATGCCGCAACCGGCTGGCGACGAAGATCTGACCGGGGAAGGGTTTTACCTCTCCAATTAAGGGATGGAAGTGATGGACCTTTCCTTTAAAGGCATGGACGCTCAGGGCGGCGGCGCAAACGGCGGCATGAAGAATTTTCCAGGACCGTCTTACCACCATGACGGCAATCCCCGTCATGGTCGATGTGCCGTTGATCATGGACAGAGGCTCTTTGGGGCTAAAAGCATAGGGTAACAGATTCGTCATTTCCAGAGCCTTAAAGGCAGGCATGCGCCTGCCCCGGTAAAAGACCTCCCGCTCCCCCTCCAGGGAGGCGGCGATATAGGACATGGGAGTCAGATCTCCAGAGGCGCCGACAGAGCCCTCGGAGGGAACAACCGGCGTAATGCCAAGGTTGAGAAAAGCCGCCATCTGTTCAAGGAGTTCCAGGGACACACCGGAATAACCTTTGGCCAGGCAGAGCATGCGGCAGAACATGGCAGCCCGGGTCTCCGGGATGCCGATAGGATCGCCGGTTCCGCACCCGTGAAAAGCGAGGGGGCTCGCAGTTTTTTTTGCGGCGGCCTTAATGCGTTTGCCGCATGATTTGCCGTATCCCGTGTTTACACCGTATACGGCCACATCATTCTCGACAGCATTAAGAACCATAGCCTGAGTCTGCCGCATTTTTTTAATGAAATGCCTGTCTTTGCTGACCCGTACCTTTGCCTTGCCCAAGGCGACAGCGACAATCTCATTCAGAGGCACATGCCCCTCCCCGACCGTCACAACGGTTTGCCTGCCCATTATTTCCATTCCTTCCTGAACTCTGACGACTTCGTAAAAAGTCCGGATGCTTCGTTGCGCTGTTTCATTCGTCATTGCGGCGTATGTCACTATACGCCTCATTCCTCATGATTTGCGCGCCTCGCCTGCGGATCTTTTTACGCAGCCGTCGAATTTGGCTCATTTTTCAACTTTTTTGCGAGCTCATCAAATCCATCATTTGCCGAATGTCCGGTTCATGAGATCCCGCCGGCGATGTTTAAAGGTGTTGTCGGCCTTCTCCCGTTCGATGACCTGCTTGAGGAGCTTGAACATCTTATAGTTCTGGGGTTCATGCCGGTAAAAGGTCTCCCATGCGTGATAATACAACTCCTGAAGCCTCGCGGGCGACAGGTTTTGCGGCTGAAAAACAACGCGGTCGCAGGTATAGTCATTCCAATCGTAGGAGAGGATCCTGCCTTCCCGGTGTAGGTCATCGAAGGCCCGGGTATGGGGAAAAGGAGTCAGGATCGTAAATTCAGCAATATCCAGTTCCACCTCCAGCAGAAAGTCGATCAGCCTCCGGACGTAGTCCTCTGTATGGTGATCCAGGCCCAGGAGGATCGTCCCCTCCACCCCGATGCCGTAATCATGGTAGCGCCTGATCCGTTCCCGGATATAATCGGATGTATCAAAGATGGCCTGATAGACATACCAGGCCCCGGCCTGGGCGGCCAGATCGAGGACATCGGGATCATCCTCAATAGGATGGCAACACCATTTCTTTTTCAGGGGGATCATCTCCCGGAAAAGGCCCATTTCCCATTCCTTATCCTGGGCCAGGGAATTGTCCACCAGAAAAAGCCTGTTGTTATCAATGCCCGCCAGCTCCTCCACGACACGGTCATAGGGTCGGGGTCTGAATGTCCTGCCCCCCAGATAGCTGACGCAACAGGGGTAGCAGTTGAACCGGCATCCCCGGGAGGCATGTGCGAGATCGACCATCTGCACCCCCTTGTAGCAGTACAGATCGCGTTTCAAGATGGCGCGTCGCGCCGGTCCGATGGATTTCATGGGGGGGAAATCCAGCAGAAAATCATAGCGCTTTTTAAGACGGCCGTTTTTAAAGTCATCGAAGACGGCCCTCATCCGGCCCTCCGCCTCGCCAAGAAAGACGGCGTCTGCATGTCCCATCGTTTCCTCGGCATGGAGCATGGCGGCAATGCCGCCGAAGATAACCTTGATCCCCCGCTTCCGGTAGGCGTCGGCGATCTCCCAACCCCTCTTGACCTGGCTGGTGAGCATCATGGAGATGCCGACAAAATCCGGAATATCGTCGAAGTTGACGGCTTCCACATTTTCATCCGTAAAGTCGATGTCCACATCACCGGGAAGCGTCGCGGCAAAGACAACCGGGCCGTGGGGCGGCAGATGAAATGCCGTTTGAGAGTCGAGTTTTCGCCATTTTGGATAGATGAGTTTAAATTTCATGTTAAGGTTTCTTAACGTCCTCGGGGCTGATAGGCTCAGCGCTGATGAGCGTCATGCGCAGCTTATAATTCACCGTTAGAAAGCCGGTCAACACCACAGCCTCTGGGATCCTGTTTTTTACGGAAAAGGCCTCAACCCTTCTCGTCTGTTCGTTATGATTGCCGTAGGTTCCGATCTCCCAGGCGTCGTCCTGACGGACAACTACATCGACTGTTTGGCCCCGGGGACCTTCATAACGACAAGCGATAGCGCCGTTTTCCAGTCCCCCCGCATGGAGGAGCCTTCCCCGTGGGGCCAGAAAGACGAGGCGGATATCGTCCATCATATTCTCTCCGAAACGCGGGGCATCAAAGGGCGGGACCGCCCGGTGCACCTCCACGCCTTTGTCGTACCGGGCGTCAAAGAGAACAAAGCCATCGAGCGTGAAGAACGCACTGCGCACAATCCCGGATAGGGGGTCGAAGAGGGTAACGCCCAGGAACGTTCCCATGGCCCGCTCCGGGACTCCCACTTCGATGGCATGAATCAAACGATAGGGTGCATCGAGGAAGGGCCGGCGGCATCGCTCTGCGACAGCCGGTGTCCCTGCCGGATCGAGGGGCTTGATGGCGGGAAGCGTGCTGCATGAGGTGAAAAGCGCCGTCAGCACGAACAGGGCGGCCACGGCTGGGATCATGGGTCGGGTCATCATTGGGGCTTCCGGAACAATGATTCTTCGAGAGGCGCATTAATCACCACATCAGTAAACGCAAAGAGGGTATGATTTCCTTCGCTCTCAAAGATTGCCACGGATTCCATGAGTCCCGGCCTGTCTGATGAGAGGGAGATGACAATGCGCGAGATCATCTTTGCCATACCCTTTTCCTTCGGCGCCAGGATGATTTTCGGTTCTTTTCCCTCTTTCAGGGTCGCTGAAAAATGCTCATTCTCTGTAAACCGGCCCCGGCTCCATCGGCTGATTTCCTGGAGGACCACTTGCATCGACTGGAGGGACCCTGTGGCGTCTTCCACCAGCCCGCGGTTCGCCAACAAAGTATAACGTTTAATCCCGCCCCTGTTCATGAGGAGGATGCTCTTGACGGGGGATGTATACTCCCAGCGGACCGAATCCGGGGCCTGGAAATAGAAACGCCCTTGGGATACGAGAGGCTTGGCAAGAATGTTCATGTGTTTGAACTGGGTAAATCGGGCGTTGATGGACGTGATCTTCGCCGCTTCCGTTTGAACCTCTTCCCAGCTTGCCGCCAAGCCCGGCATGGGAAAACAGGAAAGAAGCATTGCCGCAAGGAACAAACCTCTTGCATAGCACAGACGGCTCGTTGTCATCATGTTGTCTCTTCGTCGGATTCTCGCAGGACCTGTATCTGAACGCGACATAAAAGATCCGGTCCCGCATTGACCTCTCCCTCCAGGACATTATAATTTTCCATTTGATACATATTTTTCACCGTTGTGGTAAGGAGTGTATCGACAGGGATCCGGTCCCAAAAAAAATCGGCGTTTTTAATCCCCACCATCCATCCTCGCCGGTCGACGGCTTTGTCGCTTTTCCTTCTACCGCTTATATGAACCGCCGCCGTTTGGGCCACCACCTCGATGAGGACCAGAGGATCGACAAAGGCGTCCCGATGCAGGGGCCAACGGTCGGAGACACGCGCCGAAGTGACGGACGCCTCATCATGCAACTCCAGAACGCAATCGATCAGTTTCATCCTGTCCCGGTGGGGGATGAGGGCCTCTATATCCATAGGTTTTTCTCTTCATGGCCCGTTCCGGAAAGAAATTCCCCTGCGGCGGGCCATGCAGGCTTTTATATGTTAAAAACCGGCAAAACATGCTAATGAACTGTCTTAATAAAGTGAAACGATGAAGGCTGTCAAGGGGAATTATCGCTTTTGCCGGACCGTTTCCAAAGAGGAGACGGGTCCCTGTTCCCCTGAGATACAGGAATGATTATTCATCATGGCAACCACAGGAAAAAGTGACTGGACCGACCGGAATGGGTATGGGGCGCTCCTTTCCCCACCCGCGGAACCGGTCAGGGATTTTATCATCGGCTGTTGCTCCTATGACGAGATCTACCGGCTTGCGGGCGGCCTTTATGATCTCGCCTGTACTTCTTCAAAGGCCGAGCGTCCATGGCTTTGTCTCTGCACATACGACAAGACCCTCATCATGGCAGCCCTCATCGCTTCGCTGGCAGGCGGGCCCCGCCTCGTTCTCCCCTATGCCTTTTCGCGGCAGGCCCTCGCAGAGGTCTGCGATGCCCGGTCGCCGGCTTTTTTTCTCGCGGATAGCCCCGCCGACCTTGATTGTCCCGCCGGTCCGCAGATCATCTTCCCGGGGATGTTCCCTGCGGATATCGCGGTTCCCCCTACCGTCTGTGACCCTGACGAACCCTTCCTCATTCTCTTTACGGGCGGATCGACAGGGACGCCGAAAGTATGGACCAAAACACCCCGGAATCTGTTCGCCGAGGCCCGGTATCAGTCTGCAGCGCTGGACATTACCCGTGACGATATCTTCCTGTCCACTGTGCCGCCCAACCATATCTACGGCCTGCTTTTTTCCATCCTGGTACCCTTCGTCAGCTCGGCCCGCATCCTGAAGGGGATTTATGCCTTTCCCCGGGAAATTCTCAAGGCGGCCAAGGATTACCGGGCCACCATCCTGGTCAGTGTGCCTGTCCATTACCGGGTTCTCAATATCAACGCCCTCGAGCGCTATGATCTCAGGCTGGCCCTGTCTTCGGCGGGAATGTTGTCTCAGGAAGACGCCTTGTCTTTTCGCGAGAAAACAGGGCTGGATGTGGTGGAGGTCTACGGTTCGACTGAAACGGGCGGGATCGCCACGAGACGCCGCTTCCCGGATGGCGATTCATGGAATCCCATAAATCCTGTCGCATGGAAGATCCGGGAGGGAAAATTGTGCGTCTCCTCGACCTTTCTCTCCCCAACCTTGCCCCGGGGCAAAGACGGCTTTTTTATGACCGCCGACTGCGTCGATCCGGACGGCAATCACCGGTTCATTCTTCGAGGCAGGGCGGACGATATTGTCAAGATCGGCGGAAAACGAGTGGATATATCCGCCGTCCAGACCAAGATGAAACAGATACCAGGCGTCCGCGACGCCTTCGTGGTCGCCATCCCCGCAGGAAGGGGAAGGCAAAACGAACTGGCCGCCCTGGTGTCAACCGATCTCGATGCACATCAAGTGAAACGGCATCTGGCTCAAGTCTCCGAGGCCTATGCCGTCCCCAGGCATCTTGTCGTTGTCAACGATATTCCGATGACACCGGCGGGAAAATATGAGCGGGCGGAAATCGACGGGATGCTGCGAACGGGAAACAACAGAAAACGAGCAAAAGCCTGATGGCTCTGACAATAATCCTACGCCAGCATTATTGACAGTCGGAAATTGTGTATGCCCTTTTCATTTCAATGGCTTCCTTGTAGGTCATATACGAAAAACCGAACGGCTCTATTTTCGGAAGATTCTCAATCCTGGCCGGGTCAAAGGGTTCCCATGCTCTATATTCCGGGTTATTGGTAATAATCGTGGAAACATTTCCGCCGTTGGACCATAGAATGCTCAGAGTTGGGACCGACCAATTCCAGAGAAAAGGGCCGACCAATTGCTTGCCGACACGGTTGCGGGAGAGGATTGAATCTTGAAAGGATACGCGCCCGCTATGCTGAGAAAGCTCCTGCTTAAAGACTTTTCTGAATCCGTTCCACTGAGAAGCCGTTATGAGATGCCATGATATCTGACCAAAGATTAAGATCGCTACAAGTATTCCGATACGATTCCAGCTGTCTCGGGGAACAGAGATTCGGTTGTTGACGATTAAATAAAGAAATATCGCCATGGGAGGTATCACGTATGCCGTCATTACTCTGGCGTTATATTGTAAATATGGCATGATCACGTGCGGGTAAATAATAGGACTGAATGACACCAGCATCATGCAAGCAAATAAAGCGCATGCGATCGGGATGAAATGTCGTTTCAATAACTCGGGCCGGAAAGAAGAGATGAATATAAGTATCATGAAACACATGGACAAGACAGCAGGATAATGCCGATGGAGTTCAAACACAGACATGATAAAATTCATTCTATTTCCAGCATCATAAGGATGGAGGATTTCACGAAGAGCAATCATCGCACTTGCGAAAAAGAGCGTGGTTGCGACCCCCCACAAGATTTTCTGAGCACCTCCTTTTCGAACAATCTTTTGAAATGATATGAACGCCAGAATCGGTCCCAGAAAAAGCGCCGATTCATAGGATTTCATAAATACCAGAACCAACGCAAAGAAGATGAACGAATCTTTGAGAGAGACCCTCTCCTTCAGGGTCACATAAAAGATAATCGGCCAGAAGACGCTCGTCATCACGTGCGATTGGGAGATTGCAACCAGCGAGCCATTCATCGAAACACCGAAGAGTGACAACAAAGGGAAAACCATGAGAAAGGCATTGTCTTTCTTTACAAGAGAATAGCAGATCGCCAGACTCACGAGCTGTGGGAGATATAAATTTATTCCGTATAGATACGATAGGAGAGCGTAATCCCTGATGCCAAGAATCTTTATGGCCATGACAGGAAGAAACTGCGTTGCATAATGGGCATTCATACGATTAGGATTCAATTGAAGGAAATTACCCGTCTCCAGCAAATGGACGAAAAAATATGCTCCATCGGCAAAATAATACATTTGCGCATATACCCAGTATGCAACGAGGAACAGATAATAGGCCGTTAATGCCATCATCATCCCTGAAACTGCTCGTTTGCTATTGTCCTGCATCATTTTTTCCATGCCTGTGCCGTCTTGTCTTTTACCGGAGTCCATCATTGATGATCCGGTCTATGAGGGAGACAACCACCGCGAAGACCTTATGATTCTTATTTTGTTAACATCCAGAGTATAAATATTATTTTCGTGGATTGATCAGCACCGGACCATGCACCGGCCAATCTTTTATCGCCGGTGGTCTGTCCGTGGGGGCATACACTGCATCTGCCCACTCCGGATCAGAAGTTACGTGCCGCACCTCCACGCCCAAGCGATAAAGACGCCAGGACAAGGGATAATCATAATCGTCGCTACCGATTACTAAGCCAACCCTTTTAATTTTCATCAGTTTTACTGTTTCAATGACCGCATCATGCTGCGGCTTTAATGGTCGGTTGGCATAATAAGCAGAATCTCGGTCAAGCCGCAAAAAGTAAGTCAACGTCAAAGGACGGCTTTCGTTGCGTACCGCCGTCATCATTCCATAATAAAGACAGGACATGGTGATGACGATTAAAATAGCTGCAAAGAAGAAACGCACCGGTCTAACTTTTGAGATTGGGTGCCAAGCGGCTAGAAAGCAGGGAAACAGCATGAATACCGGCGTTTGCAGGCGGGATATCCAGGCCTGGTTGCGAATCGTGGCGTGCAGAAGAATCCAAGAGGCGCACACAAACAGAACACCCCATCTTGCCGGGCGCGGAATCCGCGGAAAACGGAATAAGAACAGCAGAATCGCAACCCCCGCAAAAATCATGTGCAGAGGATTGCCGGCAAAGTCTTCATGATTTCTAAACGGCTCATGAGGTTGGGGAAACGGCCAGCAATTGAAGAAACCAATTAGCGGCTTTACGATACATTTGTAAAACGCCTCTGTGGGAATAACATGAAAGTTAATGCCTACGACAGAGTGAATGACCTTCTGTTCCCAGTATCCATTAAACGGAAACACCTCCTGACGGGCCGCCGTAAACGAACCCGTATACTCTTTTTTACGGTATAGATCAGGTCCGGTGACGACCGCAACCAGGAACACTCCCAACAGTAGATTGATGGCTTGCCTTTGCCAAAATTGTGGCCGGCGGATCAAGGCAATGCCGTAACACATAGCGGCCATGAGCAGGAAAGGAAGTGCCGCCAATATAGCCGTTGCTTTAACAAGGTAGCCCACGGCGCCCAATAGCGCCAAGACCATGATATCGGAACGCGATCCTTTTGCACGAATGTTTTTGTGCCATAGCCTCAGAGCCGCCGTGCACAAGGCCAATCCCAAACAACTTGCCGCCAAATCGTTTTGGGTGCTGGTCGCTTGTAAAACGCCCATGGGCAAAGCGGCGGCCAGAACCAGGCCCCAGTTGGCGATGCGCCGGCGAATTCCCAGCAGACGCAAAAAGGACGGCATGGCGGAAACGAGTAAATATAATGATATAAACTGAACCAGGTTGGCCAGGAAGTCCGAGGCGGACAACAATTGCAAAAGCAGGATAACGTATTCTGCACCCGGGTTCATCAGATTCTGCCGCTCAATCGCTGTTGGAAAATAGGCCACGGAACCATTCTCGATCCAGTAGACGACGCGGGCCATGTGATAGGTCATACTGTCCCATGTGTTGGGCGGATACACCAAGGCCGTGAGTAAAAGAATAAGCATAAGCGGTGCAACGAGCAAAGCCAAAGGATTGGACCGGCCAGACCACAGA
This sequence comes from Pseudomonadota bacterium, assembly GCA_043805145.1. Lineage (GTDB taxonomy): Bacteria > Desulfobacterota > Syntrophia > Syntrophales > Fen-1087 > JAPLJM01. The sequence continues at coordinate 59,505 of JAZDIK010000004.1, forward strand.
TCCGCCTGGCATTTGACAAGAGCGCCATATTCCAACAATACGCCTTTTGCTCCCACGCGACGAATTTCGCTATAGATAACGGCCAAGATAATAATCATGTTGCCACACAACAATGAAATGATGGACACAGCACTGAACAGGGAGAGAATGTTAAGCAAGGCGGCTTGAAAGCCGATAAGGATTGCCAACGCCAAAGGACCGCTCAACAACAGATTTCGGCGCCCCATACGGTGGGCCAAGAGCCAACAAGTTGCTAATAAAAACAGGAAAAAAAGGACAGTAAAAAGAATGCGAAAGCTCTGATAATGGATTCCTGGCACGATGACCAGACTGATGATCGCGCAGACGGCGTACAGTCTATACTTATGACCGCTCGAAGGGGAATAAAAAAGCCACCCCGCTTTCGCTTTTCGCCAACCCCATGCGATTCCAGCCATCGACAACATGATAATGAGCAATAGGGACAAGGCGAAAACAGGGAAAAAGGGGTTCAGCAGAAGATCAATCTGTCCGATATCAAGAGGTTGCTGCAAACTGACAATCAATTGAGGGTCGTTGGCGTGTTCTTCCGTGACGATCCGGAGATTTTGATCCAGCAACTTGTATTCACGGATCTGGTATGCAGGTTGTACCTGATAGAGGGCAAGGGAACGGATCAAGATACCCAGTCCACTGACAACTTCCATACGACGGATAACGAACCTGCCCGCCGATGACAGGGGATCAAGCCGGAATTGGAGAATTTTTTGGTTTGGCAGGCGGAAGTAATAGTCGGAGAAGTTCGTGCCGTCGGTTATATTAACCCGCACGGACGACGCTTCAGAATAACCGCTTCCAGTGTCATAAAATAGCTGGGCAATGCCGGAAGAAGAGGATGACATGTTGACCTTGAGATAGGCCGTCGTCGCTTTTGCCGATATAATCCATAATCCGCCTGCATAAAGAAACAGGAATGCTGCGAGAACTGCCTTTCGCTTAGGATGTATCCGCCAGCGGGGCCAGAGATACGATATCATGAAATATATCAATGTGAGCAAGAGGATTTCGCCGGCGATGAAACCGAGGAATAACTCATCCTTCAAGATGGACCATGCAGGCCGGAACGGGGAATCGAGGTCGATGCTGATCTGGGGATCATTCGCCCCAGCCTGAACGGTAAGGCTCACCTCGGCACCGGCATGCTGAAATGTTTGAATCTGATGAAGCGGCTTCAAGTGATTTTTGTCGATTTCCCGTAGAGTTTTACCTCGTGCACTTACGATCCGGATGTTGCCAATCGATATTTCTCCCTTGAACGTGGCGGGAGGATCGAAGCGAAAATGGAAAATATTTCGATTGGGGATAGCGAAGGCATAAACAAGAGCCTCTGGATCTTTTCTGATCTGTGTGACGGCCTTGTCCTCATCCCGAAACCCGCCGCCTAAATCATAGTAAAGAGACGCCTCCCCCGGTGCGGAGGATCGCAAGGACATCAAGAGGTACGTGGCTTCGCCCTTTGGATAAGAAAGAAGGGCAAGGGGTATTGCGAGCAACAGAAGCAATACAACAAATAAAGGCAGTGCTGATATGCGGCATTTCATATCAATATTATTTTTCATTGCCCTATTTGCATGACATAGGGGATTCTTTTCATGTCAGACCTTCCCTCTGAAGAGTGCGGCGATATTTTGCTTGTGATTATAATAAATGAACAAGGCGGTGGCGACGGCGCCGCTGGTTGCCACGGTATGGTAGCCGCCGGCGATGATGGTTCCGCCTGCAAGGACGGCGATCATGAAGAAAGAGGCGATGAAGGGGATGCGGACGATGCTATAGACCGCCACCCAGGCCAAGACGGAAAGCGCTGCGGCCAAAGGGGTAATGAGGATAGTAAATCCCAAGTACCCCGCCACGCCTTTGCCTCCGCGAAACTGATGAAAGCAGGGGAAGCGGTTGCCGATGACAAGGGCAAGGCCCGCCCACGGGACCAAGGCTGTTTCCATTATCTGAAGTGCCAACCAGGCCATGAGGAGTGCCCGCCCCAGATCCAGAATGAGGACAACAGCGGCACAGAACCATCCGGCCTGTCGATAGACATTGGTCACGCCTGCATTACCGCTGAAGCGCTGTCTCGGATCGTTTTTATCCAACCCGTGAAAGAGGAGAATGGAAAAATTGACGGACCCCGCGAGATAGGCCACGGCAAGCAGGATGGCTGTCTTCACTCTTCCGTTCCTTTTTTCACTAATGTAAAAAGATGGCCATCGACCGTATCGTGAAAAGCCCGATACGGGACCTCGTCAACGATCAGGCGGCTTTCGAGCCAGTCTGTTGCCTGAACCTGAACCGACGCCCATGAGGCGGCAAGGGACTGATCCATCATCTTGGCTATTCCCTCCTTGATGGACCAGACGCGCACGGATGCCTCTATCTCGCCCAAGGACGATGCCATCGTCAAGGCCAGTTCTTTCTTCCCCATATAGACGCGCCTGGCCTTCAGAACCCTTGCGGATATCTGTTCCACATCCACCCCGATGGCATGGTCATCCGCCACGGCAATCGCATAGTGCCCATCATGGGAGAGGGAACAGAAAACGGGGGCATCGCTGCCGGGAACGGGACAACAGGGGTGCGTTCCGTCGGGCATGATTGTATGGATGGCGGAGGCCGGCGTCACCCTGTCCCCATGGGCCAGTTTCCGCGCCAAGTGTTTCAGGGCGAGACGCCCCCCCAGATAGCTTTTTTGCCTGACTTTTCCCATCCGTGCAAAGCGCCCCCGTTCATGCGGGGAAAGGGCCAGGGCTGCGAACGGCGCCATGGCATTTAACTCAATGATGGATGCACCCAAGCTGTGCGCCCGAATGTTGGCAAGGGGGGTTGCTTCTTTGCTCAGAACCCAGTCGGGGGGCTTGACGCGACCTCTGGAGACATCCTTCATGGTTACGCCGCGAATCTCTTCGCAGAGGTCTCCTTCCCCATTGAAAATCCAGATATCGAAACGCAGAACGTCTCCCGTGGCGGATAAGGGAAGAATTGTGCCGTGGTAAAGTTCTCCCGGAACGGTGGGATGGACGACCCTTCTCTCCTCAAATCCGACCGGGAAGGTCACCAGATGATAAAACCGCTGTCCCCAGGCGCAGGCGGCATGGAGGACCCCGTCCAAAGGGAAGGGGGACCCCAGGGGGTCCACGGACGCCGGGTGTTTCGCTGCAAAAACGTGACACAAGGCGCCGTTTTCATTTAGAAAGATAGTCGTAGTATTTTGAAAGGCCGGCCCGAAGGGCACAAGGTCCCGGTATAACGCCTGGGCGGGGATCCTAAAGACCATGCCGTCCAAGCTGGCGGCCATATCCATGGGAAGCGGCGGACCTAGCTCGCCCGGCACGGCAAAATCGACGACGGCATGGACCTTCGTCCTTTTTATCGCAGCGCCCGGAATCATGCCGGTGCTCATCAATCGGGAGATCAGTCTGCCGTCTTCACAGACCTCCAGTTCGTGCCAGGCGTCGATGACAGCCGTATGGTCGTCAATCTCTAAGAAACGGTCGAACGAGGCCCGGCGCATACAACGCACCGGCGTTTCCGGTCGATAAGCCTGTAACGAACCGGCCAGATGTTGCAGGATTTCAACCGCCGGCAATATAACTTTTCCGAAATAATGATGATCTCTAAGGTAGGGTTGAACGGGCATGCTCAGGGGGAGACGAATCCGCTTTTTTACCTGTGACGGAGTTACGGGAGAAGGCAGCGACGCTGGGAGGGCAAGGTTTTTCATGACGAATAGCTGCCGCTTCCTTCCGGGCAGCTTTGGCTCATGGCTGTCCGTCTTTCCATAAATCTTGTCAAGTCCTCAAAGCGGTTCATCAGGCGCAAACGATGGAGCTCCTTTTGGTACCGCTTTTCCCAGCCGGTACGCCGGGTCTGTCTGTCCAGAAAGGATTTCATGATGGGCCTCACCAGATAGAGCCAGGCGGAGGTCCACAGCCGGTTATGGTTTCTCGCGAAGGGTGATGGGGTCCACCAGCCCAAGGTCGTCTGGCGATGGTACCAAAAGGCATACTGCAACTGTTCTGCCGTCAGATGCCGCGTTTTCACGTTGGCCCAGAGACCATTGTACCGCTCATACCGATCGTGGTTTGTGACCAGGCCTTCGCCGAGGAGGTGCTCCCGGATGACCGTTTTGGGGAAGGGCGAGAGCATCTGACAGTAGGAGGCGTCGACATCGAGTTCTTTTAAAAAAACATAGTTTCTCCGGACGGCTTCCTCGTCGTCGTCGGGCATCCCGAAGATGAGGCCGCCAATGACCATGATGCCATGGCGGTGACAATTGTCCACGGCTTGCCTGGCCGCCACGGCAATATCGGCCTTCTTCATGATCCGGAGATTGTGGCGCGACACGTTTTCAATTCCCAGAAAGACCGATCGGAATCCCGCCTGGCCCATCTTTTCTACCATCGCTTCGTGTTTGGCCATGGAAAGACAATCGGCCTGGACGACCAGCTTCAGGTTTGCATATTTTTTTTCGATAACGGCCTCGCAAAACGCCATGACCCATTTCGGATTCAGAACCATGTTGTCGTCGGCAATGAAGACAAGGCGCGTTTTCCTGTTGAGATAGATATCGTCCAGATCGGCCATGATCCGCTCCATGGGGTATGTCCGATGAGAGCGGCCGTACATGTGCTGGATGCTGCAGAAATTGCAGTCTCGGGTACAGCCCCGGGAGGTTTCCATCACCTCGATCCGGGAGTACATGAAGTGGTAGCCGCCGGTCAGGCGTCGCCGGTCCCGGATCGGCAATCTCAGACAGGCCAAATCGCAGAGGCCCCCCGGGTCGTTGTGAACCCACCGGCCTGATGATTGGAAGGATAGGGAGGGAATCTTGTCCAGCCGGTCCGTCCCGGCGAGTGCGTTTACCAGCCTGCGGAAGGCCTCTTCACCCTCCCCCCGGACGATGAAATCCACATCCTTCACATCGGGTGATGCCGCCATTTCCCGATGCATCAGAGTGGCGTGATAGCCGCCGATGGCGATCTTCACGTTGGGAAGCATCTCCTTGATGAGACCAACCAGGGCCACACAGGTCGGATATTGCCACGTCATGGCCGACAGGCCGATAAGATCCGGTTTGATTTTCTCCAAGGCATTTTTCAGATAGCCGGCAATGTTGCGTCTTTCCCTGACGAGATCGATTATAAAGACCTGGTGCTTCTCATCGATATTGCCGCCCACGCAGGCAATTCCATGGTTGGGCATATGGATCGCCATTTCATGAATAATGATGGGCACCACATCGGGCATAGAAATAAGCACAACCTTCATGGCGTCATCTTCCGCTCCAGCAGCGCCCTGGCCTCCTCCATGAGGACGGCTATGGACATGTTCCCCCGGTCGTAATCGGGTGTGAGTCGCCCGGCCAGTTCCACTTCGATTGCACAGGCGCCGCGCGTATTGAATAACAGGCCATCCGGGGGATACAGTTTATCCGTGTTCCGGATGGACACGACCGCGATGGGCACCCGGCAGAGGCGGGCGATACGGAAGGCCCCCTTGTCAAATGGACCCATGCGGCCGTCGCGGCTTCTTGTCCCCTCCGGGAAAATAAAGAGATTGCCGCCGTTTGCCAGATAATCCGTCATGCTTTTGACCTGGTTCAGCATGGCATCCGAAAATCTGCCGTTCGTGAGGGAGGGCATGTACCCGGAGACCTTCAATATCCAACCGAATACGGGATAGCCGAAATATTCCTTTTTAACAATGGTCTTCTGTTTTTCATAGAGCGACACGAACAGGATGGGATCGAGAAAGGAGCGGTGGTTGGCGATGATGATGGATGAGCGAAGGGAGGATACCTCTTCCGTTATGTGCCATCGCACGCGGGGAATCAGGATGCGTACCACGGTAAAAAAATACCGATGGAGACGATGGTTCAATCGCTGACAGACGTCCTCGGTCCGCTTTGAAAAGCAATAGGCGTACAGGTAGAAGGGCGAAAAAAATGTGAGGTAGCCCATGATATACCAAGCCCAGAGGGCGAGCGTAACGATGAAATTAATCATGCGTGTTCTTGACATGGAAAGCATACGAACGCCGTCAATGGCCCTGCCATTTTTTAATGATAATGCTTGTGTTCACGCCGCCGAAGGCAAAATTCTGAATGGCCGCAAGCCTTATCGGATCGTCTCTCATTGCCTGGACATGACGGATCATGGCGCACCGTTCATCCACTTCTTCCAGATTCAGGGTCGGGACAATATAGCCCTCGGCCATGAGATAGACTGTAATGATAGTTTCAATGGCCCCGCAGGACCCCATGGTGTGCCCCATATAGCTCTTGAGACCAACAACGGAAGGGCGGTTTCCGTAGACGGCGTAGATGGCCTGGGCCTCGATGACATCGCCCATCTTGGTTCCCGTCGCGTGGGCGCTGATGAAATCCACGTCGTCGGCAGGGATTCGGGCATCCTGCAAGGCGAGCCGCATGGTCTCGGCAATACCGTTGATATTGGGCAGGATCAAATCACCTCCGTTGTTGTTGCAGGAAAAGCCAATGACCTCCGCCAAAATGGTCGCTCCGCGTTTTCGGGCCCGTTCGTATTCCTCGAGGAGGACCGCCCCGGCCCCCTCGCCCACAACCAGACCGTCCCGCTTTTCGTCGAAGGGGCGCGGGGTCAGATGGGGCGTCTGGTTAAAAGCGGTAGAACAGGCGAGGAGATTGTCAAAGACGGCCACGGTGGTCGTGTCGTATTCGTCGGCCCCGCCGCAGATCATGGCGTCCTGCATGCCGTATTTGACCATTTCGTAGCCGTAGCCGATAGATTGGCTGCTGGTCGTGCAGGCTGTTGAAGAAGAAATGACGCGGCCGGTAATGCCGAACATCTTGGTTATGTTTACGGCGGTGGTGTGGACCATGGATTTCAGATAATCCACCGCCCCGATAGACGAAAATCCGTCCCGGGAACCGCTGAAGAAGGTCTTGTAAATCCCCCGCTGCACCGTGGGGCTCCCGTGGGTCGAACCGAAAGCGACGCCCAGACGCCCCGACGTGATAAATGTCTCATCCAGGCCGGCGGCCTCAAGGATCTCCTTCGCCACCTGGCAGGCATAATAGGCCACCGGTCCCATCGTCTTCCGATGTTGCCGTTTGAAATCGTACACGATGGGATAATCGACCGTTCCGAAGACCTTGGAGTGAATATGGCGGGTTAACACATCGTCCTCTCTGAGGACCTTGACCCCGGAGACCCCATGGCTCAAGTTATGAAGGATATCTTCTCTGGACCTGCCAACGGGCGTGATAGCCGAACAAGCGGTAATGACGACTCTTCTTCCCATAATACTCCTGTTGCCTCTCAGCGGTTTCGTAAAAAAGTCCGGATGCTGCATTGCGCTGCATCATTCGTCATTGCGGCGTACACCAAAGTACGCCTCACCCCTCATGATTTGCGCGCTTTGCCTGCGGAGCTTCTTACGAAGCCGTCACTCCCGCCATTGCCTGTTTGCCTCGCCTCCGCCAGGGACACAATATAATCCAGTACCTGATTGAGGGTCCGGATGTCCATGGCCCGCTTCTTTTCCTCGTGTGTGAGTTCCGAATCGAGGAGTTTTTCGATTTCCAGGAGCAATTCGATGGCGTCGATACTATCAAATCCATGGATTTCCCTGAGGTCGTCATCCATACCAGGATTTTCGATCTCAAACTCCTTCCGGAAAAACTCAAGGATTATTGTTTCAATCTCTGCTCGCGTCATCTCAGGGCTCCTGTACAAATTATCGTCTTCAGACGGGAAATGCCTTCCAAAGCAAGGCCGTCTTTGGATCGACAGCCGTGGGTTTTCCCGATGCGTTCAGGGCGCAGTGCTTTGTAAATCCCCTGCAGACGAGAGCTCCTGATTCAGCATGGGTGATCACATAATCAAAGCGGAGCTTCACCCGTTCCAGTTCCGCCGGTCGGGTATGGATCCACATGGGATCGTCATAATAGAGGGGCTCAAAGTATTGAATCCCCATATCGATAATAGGATAGACAAGGCCGTTCGCCTCTATCTCCTTGTAAGGAAAAGCTGCGTCCCGCATGAGGGAGGTGCGGCCGTATTCAAAATAGCGCAGGTAATTGGCGTGATAGACGACAGTGGACCGATCCGTGTCGGCATACAGGATCCTGCTTGCACAGCGGTGCCAGCAAAGGCCGTCCTCGCGGTCCCGCACATAACGGACGTCGTCTTCCATGGCCTTCGGTCGGAAAGGTCTCGGTCTCATGCTATACGCCTCTGAACAGGATGCAGCAGTTTGTGCCCCCGAATCCGAAAGCGTTTGACAGGGCAATTTCATGATGGACCTTCCGGGCCTCATGGGGGACGAAGTCCAGGCCGTCAAATGCCGGGTCGTGAAGGTAATTAATGGTGGGCAATATAACCCCCCGGCGCATCCCCTCTATGGTCAGGGCATCTTCAATGGCCGCAGCGCCGCCCAGGGTATGGCCGATCTGGGACTTGTTCGACGAGACAGGAATATGACGCAAGGTCTCGCCGAAGACGGCCCGGAGGCATTTCACTTCCATCGCATCGCCCTTATGTGTTGATGTGCCGTGTGCGTTGACATACTGCACGTCACGGGGGCTCAATCCCGCATCGTCGATGGCTTCCAGAATGGCCCGGATGATCGTGTCCGGATTGGGTCGGGTAAAATGGTAGGCGTCGGAGGTCCACCCCACGCCCATAACCTCTGCCCGGGATTGAAGGCCGTATCTCGCAATGGCCTCGTCCGCCGCCAGAACAATCACGCCGCCCCCCTCGGAAAAAACAAACCCCCTCCGATCCCTGCTGAAGGGACGGGAAGCCTGGGTCGGATCCTTATAGGCCCGATCAAGGGCGTGAACCTTGATGGTGGCGTTCATGTTTGCAAATCCATGAATAATTTCAGGCATAATGGGCATATCCACGCCGCCCGCCAGGACAAAGTCGCAATCTCCGTCCCGAATCATCCGGGCGCCGATGCCTACTGCGTGATTCCCCGATGCGCACGCCCCCTGAGGCGAAAAGACGGGACCGGTAAAGCCCATGAGTATTCCCGCCTTGCCGGAAGGCAAGTTGGCACATATGTTGGGCAATAGATACGGGCTGACCTTCAGGGGCCCCCCGTCGCGCATGTTTTCCATGGCAATCCGAAAGGCGTCCGTCCCGTTGATGGCGGAGCCGATCAAGCAGGCTGTCCGCGGGCCGATCTCCTGATCCATTCGAAGCCCTGCGTTTTCCATGGCCTCCTTCACGACTGCCATGGTGAGAATCACGAAGGCGGCGTTCCAGTTGTAAACCTCCTTTTCGTCGGAAAAATCGAAGGCCCGGGGATTCCAGTCGGGGATCTCGCCGACGATGTTGCAGAGGGATTCCACCTGGCACCGGGTCACCTTGCGAAATCCGGCCTCGCCCCGGACGGCCCGCTCCCAGGTTTGGGGAAAGGTTTTCCCCAGCGGCGTCGCCGCGCCGTAACCAATGACGAAAACCCTTCTATTTTTCGGAGCCTTCATTTTAGAGTCCGTTTCACCCTATTGAATCATTGAGACCTTTGAGAAATGGCTTCGCCGCGTCTCAAAATCTTTTTCGCTTGAAATATGATGATGCCTAAATATATTTAAAACTAAGAAATTAGTCTAATTTCTGGAAAGTCGAAAAATCTTTCATTCACTGCTTGCGAACCATTTCTCACCGGTTACGCTAAGCTCTCTCGTTTTTTGACCTTTTAAGGGTCCTTCATCATTCGATCCGGCGCAGAACGATGCAGGCATTGCAGCCGCCGAATCCAAAAGCATTCTTCAAAACAAACTCCTGGGCATGTGGTCTGGCCCCTTCGGCCACGCAATCCAGAACGATACCCGGGTCGGGCGTGTAATTGATGGTCGGCAGAAGCGTCTCTTGCATCATGCCCTCCATGGCAAGGATGATCTCGATGGCGCTTGCCGCTCCCATGGCATGGCCCAGTTGCGATTTGTTGGCCGACACGGGGGGAATGGAACGCCCGAAAACAGCCTCCAAGGCTTCTGCCTCGATTTTATCTCCGATCCTGGTCGATGTCCCGTGGGCATTGACGGCGTCCATCTCTTGCGGCACCAGGCCGGCATGGACGATGCTTTGGGCAATGCACCGCGTAACCGTTTCCAGGTTCGGTGCAACAAAGTGATGGGCGTCGGAGGTCATGGCCCATCCGGCCATTTCAATCCTGCATGTCAGGCCGTGGGTCTTGGCAAATGCCTTGCTCGCGATCACGATGGCGCCTGCCCCTTCCGATACGACAAATCCCCGCCGGTTCACGGAGAAGGGGCGGCTTGCCGTCTGCGGAGTTTCCTCCATCTGCCCGTCCTTCGGGCGGTAGGCACCGTTCATGGCGGCAAAACCTCCGAGAATGGGTTCCACGAGAGGGAAATCCACAGCCCCGCAAATGACGACATCGGCCATACCCAGTTCGATGAACATGGCGCCTATGATCATCGACGTGGCCCCAGTGGCGCAGGCCGTGATGGTCGATGTGATGGGACCGGTCGCCCCCGTCATGATGGAAACCTTGCCGCCGACCATGTTGATGCAGGAATTCGGATTGGTAAACGGATGGGGGATTTTTCTCTCTGCAACCCAAAGCCGATCCGCCCTGATGACGGCATCCTGGCCGCCGACGGCGGAACTGAAGGTGACTGCCGTTCTTGCTGAGAGGTCCGGTGTGATATCGATTCCGCTTTTTTCCAGCGCCCGGTGGACCACCAGCAGGGCATGTTTGAAAATCGGCGACGTCCATAGGGCCATATCACGGGCAGCAAGAAAAGGATAGACCCGCGTGTCGATCTGGGGCACCTCTCCAGCGATTCTGACAGGGAAATGGTCGTGCAGGGGAATCCGGGTCAGAGGGCCGATGCCGCTTTCGCCCAGTAACGCCCGTTTCCACTGGGTATCCATATCCACACCTAGAGGCGAGATGGCGTCATAGCCCAATATGACCGGTCGTTGTCTATCCATGAATGCTACCAGGGAATAAACCGGTAGAGTTTGGCGAACATCTCATAGACCTCGATCCAGTTCTGAAGGTCTTTAGCCGAGGCCAAATGATCCCTCTTGTTGACCATGACCCAGCTCATATGGGCCGCGCCATCTTTGCATGTGGAGCAATCCCGTGTGGCTGAGGTGCAGCACCGGTGCCGGGTTTGCAGGTCCGAAGCCCACCGGACAAAGCGGATGAGCCTTTTGGGTTGCGGATTCCGGTCATCCAGTTGCTCTGTTACGGACGGGCACTCGCTCCATCCGAAGGTGCGCCCCAGCATCTTGCCCGTGGTGATGATCTCATGATAGTATTTGCAGGAAATGACCGTCCGGGGGTAACGGTCCAGCAGGTCATCCATTTCTGCGCGCACATCTTTGAGCTTGTCCTTCGTCCAGAAAAATCCATCCACCTGTTCATCATTCGTCAGAAGCTGGAGATGGACTTTGATGCCTACATCTTCAATCTTCCTGATGATGCGTTCCGTCCTTCCCACCTGTTTCGGCGTAATGGTATAAAGGTAATAGGCGTTGAGATCTCCCGCGTAATTCCGGCTGGAGACGGCGAAAGTGTCTTTCCCCCGGAGCACCTTTTCGTCTTCTTCGTCGCCCCACAGGGAAATGCCAACCATCATGTCGGGAAAGCGGTCCCGGGGGACCCTGATCTGCCCATTGGTTGCACAATACGTCGGCATGGTGCGGTAAAACGCCTCGACCCGGTCCAGATAAAGCGTCGGTTCTCCGCCTATGAGGATGGCCAGGTTCACGCCCCGGTCCGTTTCCTTTTGCACGAAGGCCCGCCATTTCTCCAGATTCGTTTCCTCGGCGGCAGCTTCATGCTCGCAAGAAGAAAAGAAAAAGCAGCCCTTGCAACGTAAGTTGCAGCGGTTGGTCACATCATAGATGGAACTGCGGATATTGAGGGACGCGATTTTTCGGTAACGCTCATGCCATGTCTCATCCAGCAGGGAACTGACTGTTTTCATCACGCTTCTCTTTTTAATTGAAAATATCCACTGCCGCCAAGACAGGAAAAGACCTTTGAAAAATGGCTTCGCCGCGTCTCAAAATCTTTTTCGCTTGGAATACGATAATACTTAAATATATTTGAAATCATTAAAGTAGTCTAATTTCTGGAAAGTCGAAAAATATTTCATTCACCGCTTGCGAACCATTGTTCACCGGTTATTCAAAGCTCTCAGTGATAACATACCTTCCCGTCCTTTTTCAGGAGGGCAGCCGGGGAGGGCTCACCAACTTGCGGCAGAGATTGACACTTTTGTCGTACCCCTTGACCCAGACAGTCAGATACGTATCGACATAGTCGAGCCATGACCGGAACGTGTCGGGATCCGTCGCATGGCGATGAAGACGGGCCGTCACGACGGCGCTTCCCGATGCGTAATGGCGGCAATCATCGCAATCCGTATCGGGGACGCAGCAGGCCGCTTCCCGGTCCCAGGTGAGATCAGCCCGGTATTGCCGGAAAGACCGTCCGAGACCGATCTCTTCGGAGGGGTTCATACGGGGATACGTGCAGCCATAGAGGGCATGGAGCCCATGCTGATGGGTGTGAGCCACGGCGTTGTATGGAGAAAAAATCACGTTCCCGGGATAGCGCGCCATCAGGTCCATCATGACCTGGCGGGTCCGGTTCAAGGATGCCCCGTCATGCCGGAGGGGACCGGCATAACCCATGGGTGCGGAAAACATGTTGAAAGTGATCCTCCCTCCGTCGCGGGCAATGGATTCCATAACATCAGGAGCCTCATCGATATTCTCCCGTGTGAACGTATAAACAAAGATAGCCCGGGAATCGCCGCGGTAATTGTCGATCTGTTTGAGAAGCAGATCTTTTGCCTTGCGTATCCGCAGGCTGGTCTCATCGTTCCCCCAGACGGAGATATGAATCTGATAGCCGACAGATTCGGGAATGCGCTTAAAACCATTCGTGGCGATGCACCCCAGGGGCATTTCGCCATAGCATACTTCCAGGATGTCCGGGACCAGGGACGGTTCGGCGCCGGCCAGCACCGCATAGGTGATGCCTCGTTCCCTCTCCTCTCGCATAAGTTTTTGCCACGCATCGGGATCATTGTTCACCGGGGCAAACTGCTTTTGTCCTTCATAATAGTAACAGCCGTCGCAGCGGATATTGCAGCAGGTAGTTATATCGTACGTCGATTCCCGGAGGAAGAAAAACTTCCGCACCTTCTCCCAGCGACCACGCACCGTCGGGTCGGCCAACAGCTCGGAGAATTTCCATTTTTTTTTCGTTATGTTATCTTCTCGGGATAACGCTGATGCGTTGGTATGATCCATGGGGCGCTCAATAATACGGCCATTTCAGGCCTGGGTCAGTTTTCTCCGGATATAATCGGCAATCTTGCGAATACTGCCGAGTTTTGGATAATCGTCTTCATCGATTGTGATGCCATATTCATCCTGCAGAACGAGAACCACCGTCGCCAGATCCATGCTGTCAACGCCCAACTCATCCACCAGATCAAGATCGGGATCGAACGTCTCCTTCGTGATATCTTCGAGTTTCAGCTCAAAGATGATGATTTCGGCAATGCGAAGGACCAGGCTTTCTTGATCAATTTTCTCCATACGTTCATCATTCTCCTTGCCTATGAAATAATCTTCAGTTCCATCACGCCGGTGCATACCGGATGTCCCCTCACGGAAACCTTGAACGGATAGGCATAGCCATTATCAATGGTGGCGGAAGACACAGATATACTCAATGTGTCTTCAGGCCTGACAGGTCTTCTGAAACGGACCTTCCGGATTCCTTTTATTGTAATCCGCCCGCCGTTTTCGGAGCCCTGACGCCTCAAAGCTTCGGCCACCATGGACAATATGGCAATGCCCGGGAGGATCGGCTCCCCCGGAAAGTGGCCGGAGAACCACAGCGAGGCGGCATCCATGTGCGCTTCCGCCTCCAGAACTTTTCCCGAAGACGCTCCCGGAAATGATAGGCTGTGCCATATCTCCTGCATTGTCACCGCATCACATTTTACCCATAATGTGAATTTGTCTTACTATCATTGATCAAACAGCAGATCAATATTTTTTATGTGCAGGCAAGTATCAATTATCTTTAACAATTATGGTTAACTCGGGTCATAATGGGTTTTCCGATGAGTTCGGCCAGGGGCCTGACCTGCAATCCTTTGTTTTTCAGCCCGGACAGGATTTCGTCAACCTCATGAAGCCAGAGGTCGGCATCCCTATCCGGCCGCGGCCGGACATCATGAAGAAGAATGATATCATTGGGCTTCACCTTCTTCAAAATCGTTCTGGCCAGCTTATGGATACGTCTATTGCCGAAGTCATTGGCCCGGCATGAAAATGTCAGGCAGTATAACCCTTTATCTTTCAGCACGTCGGCCAGTTTCGGGCTGGTAATCCCCACGGGAGGCCGGAAAGCGACGGGTGATATGCCAAAACGATGCAATACAGTTTGGGTGGCATCGATCTCACGGGCCAATGTTTCTGAGGGGCGAAGCATCAGAAAGGGATCATGTCGGTAGGAATGATTTCCGATGTCGTGGCCCTGTGCGAGAATCTCCTCAATGAGGCCGCTATTCTTTTCGGCGTTGACGCCGGTGACAAAAAAAGCCGCCTTTACAGCATGCCGCTTCAACAACTGAAGAAGCGGACCGGTTATAATCGGGTCCGGGCCATCGTCGAATGTGACGGCGACCACCGGCCCGTCCGCATTTCCCCGGCTGACGACGGGTAGAAAGAAACCCCAGCAGGGATAGAACGGCGCCGCCAGACAAAGGAGCAGAAAAACGGACAACGGCGCTGCAGCCCATTCGATCTTGACGAAAGCCACGACCAGAGCGAGTATAAAGGCGGCTAGGCCGGTAATCATGGCCAGGGAGGCACGCCCTGTTCCTGCACCATGATGGTTCATCGGGTCAGATGCTCCCATAGGGGCCCGATATGTCCCCGGGCATAGAGCCTGGACATCATCCGGTACATCCGGGGCGAACCGGAACCGATCACCCAGTTTTCTCGGTTTGCGGCATGGTCTTTCATGCGATTCAGAACGGTCTCGCGATGGAGGGCCGGAGACCAGTAAAATTTCGGTTCCATAAGATCGTCCCCGTCCTTGAGCTGCCTTGTCTGTAAGGCCAGGGTATGGAGATCCGTGTGGGGATAAATTCTTATCCCGGCAAAAACGAAAAAAACTGTTTTGTCCAACCTCTCGGCCCGGGACAGGGTTTCCTCCAGAGTATCCCGGTTCTCACCGGGACCACCGACCATGAGATAATGGGCGACATGAAGGCCGGCGGCGCCGGCCAGCCGGTGGGATATAAAGACATCCTCCATACGGAACGGTTTGCCATAAGCTCTGAGCGTGGGATCGGCAAGGGACTCCGTACCGAATTCCACATGCGTCAACCCGGTGTCGGCAAGGATGCGATAGTAGTCCGGCGGTGGGGCCGTGGGCGTAAAAAATCCGCCCCAGGGGATGGAAAGCCCCGCCTTTTTAAAGGCCATGGCAACATCTAGGCTATGTTCATAATGACCGTTGAATGTCGAGTCGGTGATGTACAGATACTTTGCACCGGCCTCCTGAAGCTTTCTCGCCGTCTGCCCCACGTCCGCCGGTTCGGCAAAGCGGAGGCGCCTCCCCTCGATATGGGGATAGGTGCAGTAAATGCAACGAAAGGGGCAGCCCCTTTTCGTTTGCAGGTTAAGCATGCCGCCCCTCTTTAGATAATAGGACCGATAGGAATGATCAGGAATGACGCCGCGCCTGAAGAATGCAGGCAGAGGCTCCGGGAAGACGGCAGGACCTTTCCCGGTGATAATGCCGGGGAGTCCTGTAACGGATTCCTGCCGTTCCAGGGCCTGAAGAAGCAGGGGGAACCTTTCCCCCTCGCCGATAACGCCGAAATCGGCATCCAGTCTTGCCATGAATTCTTCCGGCAGAATCGTGAAGCCGCTTCCTCCCAGCACAATCACGCCCTGTGCATACCGGCGGACGATATCGATCAAGACGCCGATTTTACCGATAAAGGCTTCCGTGTGGGTATCGTCGGTATTGTCGATGTTCCGGATGGAGATGCCGACCACATCGGGGCTAAAATCGGCAAGAACGGCGGCGATGGCCTCGCTCTCCTTCACCTCGTTCATATCAATGCAGATCACCTGATGGGGCGGTGAGATGGCGTTCATGACATAATCCAGGCCGAGAGGGTACGTCGGGTAGGGCTGCTGCACGGTATTGGTGGATACGAGGAGTATCTTCATAGAAATTCCCCGGCAACTTCACGGGCAAAGTGTTCGCGACCGATGATCTGCATGACGGCTTGGAACGTACCAATGACCGTCCCCATGATGCCGGGGCACAGCCTGTTCTGTCCCGCCAGGTACAGCCCCTTGACGAATGTCCGGTTCAAAGACGCCGCCTTCATCAGTTGTCCTGCAGAACGAAGGATGCCATAAGGCGACCCGTCGGGGCTCGCCACATGATCCCGGATCGTCAGGGGCGTATAGCTGTCCAGGATATTTCCATCCGTAAGCGGACCGAATATCTTGGATGCCTCAGAGATGAGATGACGGGCCTTTTTCTCCTTTGCCGTCCTATAGTCGCTGCCGCGCCGGCCGGAACGCGTACCGGCCCAGGGCCGCCACTCTTCAACGCCGCTGGCAGTGATGAGGGACAAAAGATTGACCCCCGTCTGCCCGCTGGGTCGCAATTGATGAAAAACTCCCCGGGGCAGGGAGCCATCAGACTCCGGGTAGAGACGATAGATATTATAGGGCAAGGCGGGATGCGTATCGGCGTTAACGGCCAGATGGACGCCGAACAGCCCCTTGGTATCGATTAATTGTGCAACCCGCTGCGCGTAGAATGGCCGAATCGCTCCGGCCGGCAACATGGCAACCACCATCTTGGGGTGGATGGCCGCGATGAGGGTCGATGCCTCAAGGATGCGGCCGGATTGCAATACAACGCCCTGCACCTGTCCGGATTCCACACGGATATGTTCCACACCGTCTCCCGTTATGACGTCGCCGTCCATGGATTTGAAGCGCGACAAAAAGGCCTCCGCCATCCGGGTGCTGCTGCCGGCCAATCGCCAGGATGACATCAGGTAAGAGGCCAGAGTCATGTAGTAATAAATGGCGGAGCATTCCTGGAGGGGTACCCCGATCAAGGTAGCCGGGACGGCCAGGACATTGTAGAGTTTTTGGGAACAACCGATCCGCAGGAGGCGCTGCCCCATGGACTCAAAGTTTTCGTAAGACAGGGCTGTCGTGGTCGGGGACAAAACCATATCCAGGGAGGACAGGGTCCGGGATGCATCCCGGAGATCGTCCATAATCCTCTTGATCTGGAGTTGTTCTTCAGGAAAGGATCGACGGAGGCTCGCCTCAAAGGCATCCGTGCCGGACGGAAGATCGAAGACAAAGTCGTCGAACACATAACGATCGACAATGCCTCCCGTTCCCATACGCTCAAGAGGGATCAGCGGTGTAACGCCAAGGTAATCCCATAAACGGCGCAGAGGCTGACCCTCATCGAGGGCCCCCATGTAATGGACGCCGGTGGGACACTGGATGCCGGACCGTTCATAGCCTCGCATCAAGCCTCCGGGCAGGAGGTTTTTTTCCACCATCGTGACCCGGCAATGAAGTTTTGACAGAATAATACCGGCGGCCAGACCTCCAATGCCTGAACCGATGATCAGAGCACGTCCGGGGGCGATGGTTTGTTTCATCATGGTTTGGGAACGCCACTTACGACAGGCTCGTAAAAAATCGAAAAACGATCCGCAAACGACGGCTTCGTAAAAAGCTCCGCAGGCAAGGCGCGCAAATCCGAGGAATGAGGCGTACTTTTACGTACGCCGCAGTGACGAAGGATGCCGCGCAACGCAGCATCCGGACTTTTTACACAGCCGTCAATCATCGCTCAAGCGGCTTTGTTCGTTGACTTGTGGTCATAGACATACGCCGCCAAGGCACAGACGGAGGCGAAGACCTTGACGCCCAGTTCCTTGCTGTCAATCTCGACGCCGTAATCCTTTTCGAGCATCATGACCAGTTCCAGGACATCGATTGAATCCAGCCCCAGATCCCCTCCGATGAGCTGTGCTTCGGCATCGATATCATCAGGCGTCACGTCAATGAGGTTTAAGGTTACGATAATTTTCTCTTTCAATTCAAGTATAAGTGAATCCATGTTCGTCCTTTTACCCATGTAATGTTTCATCTATATTGCAATAATTGAAAGAAAGTCAACATCAATGATCCTCTTCAAAAAGCGGTTTGGCGTAAAAGTGAGTTGAGTCAAACCGTTTCATCGTGTAGAATAACGGCATGCCAAGAAGAATGGCGCCTCGTTTCAAGGAATCTTCGCGGAATGGAAACGTAATGTTGGACGACTTATTCTTTGATTTGTTTACAACTTCATAATTTCTTTATGCCGGGGGAAAAAGATGATGCGTCATGCTTTGGAAGGAATCAGGGTTCTTGATTTGAGCCATGTGCTGGCGGCCCCCACGGCCACCATGTTCCTGGCGGATTTGGGGGCCGAAGTCATCCATGTGGAACGTCCCCAGGGAGACGATGCGAGAGAATACGGCCCATTTGTCGGTTTGCCCGACAAGAACCGCAGCGGCTATTTCATCAGCCTCAACCGTAATAAAAAAAGTATGGTGCTGGATTTGAATAAGGCAAAGGGGAAGGAAATTCTGCGGGCGCTGATTGCCGTATCGGATATCGTGGTAGAAAACTTCAGACCTGCTACGATGAACAGGCTCGGTTTCGGCTGGGAAGAGCTCCGGAAAATCAATCCCCGGATCATTTATGCCACCATCAGCGGCTTTGGCCACGATGCGCTCCCGGGGTATGCGTCCCGCCCCTTTTACGACATGACGGCCCAGGCCTACAGCGGGCTGATGAGCATCACCGGGCCGGAAGGCGGTCCTCCTTGCCGGGTCGGGTCTTCCATCGGGGATATCATTGCCGGTCATCACGCGGCCATCGGCATCCTTGCCGCCCTTATGTACCGCCAGAAAACGGGCAGGGGGCAGCATTACGACGGCTCCATGATCGACAGCCTGTTCGCTATCCTGGAAAATGCCGTCGTACGGTACACCATCAGCAGCGAAATTCCGGTGCCACTGGGAAGCCGGCATCCAACCATTACGCCTTTTCAGGAATTCAAGACAAAGGATGCAACGATGATTGTGGCGATCGGAAACGACGTACTTTGGATAAAATTTTGTGAGGTGGTCGGTCGGGAAGGCCTGGCTCAGGATGTCCGGTTTAAGACCAATCCTCTCAGAACGGAGAATATCGAGGCGCTCATCCCTATCCTTGGCGAAATCCTTTCGGGGAAAACGACCAAGGAGTGGTCCGATATCTTTGAGAGCGCGGATTTGCCTTATTCGCCAATCAACAGCATCAAGGACATCTGTGATGCCCCCCATATTCGGCACCGGAAGATGCTCGCGGAGATCGATCAGCCGGTTGCGGGGAAAATGAAAATCGCCGGGTCTCCGATCCGTCTGTCCGAAACACCGGGTGAGGTCTATGCGCCGGCGCCACTGTTAGGGCAGCATTCCGAAGAAGTATTGCGAAACATTCTGAAGTATGACCAGGACGATATAGACAGACTCAGGCAAGAAGGCGTGATCAACCTTGACTCCCCTTGACACACGGTCGTGTTAAAGCCATTGAATGGCACCAAGCCGCTTCCATGCGGTTGTCGTTGTCTGCTGCATCGCCAGTTCCACAGGGCCTTGTCATATCTGTCTGCGTTGCCTTCCCTGCCGACCAAACATTTTGTTGAGCGCAGCTTGCAGGCCGGTCTAAGACGGATCAATGTGAACAGAATGCGGAGCTAAGCGGTGGCATGAGCATGCCGGTAGCGCAGCTTCCAGTGCATGCAGAATGCCAACCGTCTTCAGCGATTTGTTGGCGACGCGCGGATCAGCGAGCAGGCAACTATTTTTCGATTTTTCCTTTCGCCTCAGCGGTTAATAATCATGGCGCTAACAAAGAGCTGAAAAGCGGTAGCTTAGCTCCGCATTAAACCCGCTACCCCCGCGATCCCAGGCGAAGTCCACCATGGATGAAATAGACATCCCCTGCCAAGGCTTCGTTCCGGTAGAGTTCGCCCACCAGGGATGCCACCTCGGCGGGCTCGATGAGCCGGTTGATGGGAACATCAGACAGAATCTTGTCCAGAGCTTTCTGATCCATGCCCTTGACCATAGCGGTTCCGACATAACCCGGCGCAACCGCCACGCAACGAATCCTGTTTCCGATGCCGCGGCGGAAAAACTCCGCCGTGATGACCTTGGGCATGACCGACATGGCCGCCTTCGATGAGGAGTAGTTGATCTGGCCGGCTGTGCCCAGCGAGCCGGTGGAGGAGACCAGACAGATGAGGCCCTGACAACCATGGTTGATCATGCGTTCAGCGCATTCCCGGACGGTCAGGAACACGCCCGTCAGGTTGATATCGATGACCGCCTTGAACTGGTCCAGCGTCATCTTCCGGTTGACCTTTCCGGTCTCCTTGTCGGTTGAAACCATCATCGCGTCCTTGATGATTCCGGCGAAAGGCGCCACCAGATTGATTTTGCCGAACCGGTCGATGGCGGCGTCAGCCAGCTTACCGCAGTCCTCCTCGCTCGTCACATTGCAAACCACGGACAAGACGTCTCCGCCCATGGATTTCAACTGCGATTCGGCATTTACCAGGAACTGGGGGGCCACATCCGCGATGACCGCCTTGCCGCCGTTTTGCACCCAGTAACGGGCGATTTCCAGGCCGATCCCCCCGCCGCCCCCCGTAATCACTGCAACAGAATCCCTGATTTCCAGCATGTCAATTTCCTCCTTGATTTTTTATTCTTTGTCCGAACGAGGTTCGAACGAGCAAATATATTGCACAATGCCTTCGTCAACGGCTATGTCAAAAGATGACTGGCCAGCGACAACGAAGAAAGCACCGGCATGATACCTCTCCCATTGCCCTTCACCAGCCTGACGCACCCGGCAGCTTCCGGCTGTAATATCCATTTTTTCAGGATCATCGGTTTTGAAGTTGTAATTTCCAGGATGAATCACGCCAAGGGTCTTTCTGCTTCCATCCTTGAAGAGTACCGTATGACTGACTACGCGTCCTTCGTAATAGACATTGGCCTTGCAGATTACACTGACATCGTCAAATCGTTCCGGAATTTTTCCTGTCATGGGTCACCTCCGTTTATCACCGCTTTTAGATATAAATTCCTTATGATTTTTTTAGATAGCTGTTTTGTGATCGCAAGTATAATCAAAAGGCTTCTGTGTGTCAATGAGGGATTGATGCGTCTCTTTTTCCTTGATCTTTGCCGGCCATTTTACAGCGGCATTGCCCCTGACAAACAATGCAGACATACTCAAGGGAATATCGGGATGATCGGCCAGTTTGAACCCTGCGGCTTCGGCTCCGCGAGCTGCGGCGAAGCCATTTTGGGCGGTTTCTCTGTATGCAGAGCGTCACGAATCTCCTTTTTTCTTGTTCAATGCCACCCTGAATCCCCTGAAGCTGTTACCCATGAAATAGATCTCCCTTTGTTTGATGTCGGCGGGCAATTGATGAAAACAGGATAATCCGGGATCAGCCGTCAACAATGCATCAAGAACCTTCTCTTCAAACATGGGACTAGCCAATGTACGGTATCTTTCGATGACCGTTGCCCAGAGTTCCGTCTGGGCGGACGCCAGATGCAATAGTTTTTCGATTTCAAATGACAGCCCGTGATGGCCGTAACAGATCGCAGAAGCGCCGATATTCCTGAGAATGCCCAGAGAGCTTTTATAATCGTGCAGATCGAATCCGAGCGGCGCTGCAATACGCAGATAGATATCCTGTTCCATCGGATAAAAGATCCCCGCCGCATCTCCGGTAAAAAGCATATCGCCGATGGTGTAACAAAGATGATGCGGGGCATGTCCGGGTGTTTCATAAACCACGACGGCAATGTCCCCTACCGATGGATCACGCCGGTAATCCAGGTTCTTTTCAGGAACAGGAGCCGGTTCGTCATAAAGCAAAGCCATCTCGTGCAGAACCCTCTTAGAGGCTTCCCACAGCTTTTCCGGCTTCAGCAGATGCGGCATACCCTTGGGGTGGCAAATCGCCTTTGCCTCCGGATAGCGCTCGACGAGCAGGCCCAACCCGCCGGCATGATCCAGATGAATGTGCGTGAGCAGGATACGGTCGATATGCCGAATCTTCATTTTCTCCAAAGCCTGCAAGAGCGCCGGAATGGTTGAACGGGGTCCCGGATCGACCAGAATAACGTTATGATCGTCTTTGTAAAGCCAAGCGCACAGGAAGTGATGGAAACCTGCTTTCGGCAGTTCCAGCGGAATGAGATGGAGTTTGTCGAATATATGATCGATCGTCATAAACGGGATTCCTCTATCAAGCCCGCGACGCTGACGGTAAATCCGGCACACGAACCGGCCGGCGCCGCAGTTGAAGCTGTTGCCGTGTATTCATTATGGACATAGATCAATAATCTGAATTACCGGATTGAAGGGCGCCCGTCATGGATCAGTCTTCGGTCAGCAAACCGATCATCTCCTCGATATCCGTTGTCGGTTTCTGACAGCTTCTGTCCGTGCAGATGTAAACGACGGCTTCGCCTTTCTCGCCCCTGAAAGGCTCTGCAAAGGGAGCGATCTTCCGGATTGCCTCGGCTTCTTTTCCCTCCGGAACAAGGAGGGCCACTTTATTGGGCAGAAAGCGTATCGAGAGTGCCCGCTTGATTGCCTTGACAGCCGGGTTGTCTTGCTTTCCGACAATAACGATTTCATGCGAAGGGCCCAGCAAATGATCGAGCATTGTCAGATAGCCGGCAAACGCGGAGGGGTTTTGCTTGATCAGTCCGGCAAACGTTTCGCCGATCCGCTCCGCTTTCTGTTCGAGCTTCGTGTCCCCGGTCATCCGCGCCAGACGCAGCATGTTCATCGCGCTGACAGAATTACCGGAGGGAATAGCGCCGTCATGAATGCTCTTTTTTTTGAAAAGCAGAGTTTCATGATCGCCGGAGGTAAAGAAAAACCCCCCCTCCCGGTCGTCCCAGAAGTGCTGCAACAAATGATCATTGAGGGCAATCGCCGATTCGAAATACTTCACGTCAAAACAGGCCTGATAAAGCTCCAGCAAACCCCAGATCAAAAAGGCGTAGTCGTCAAGAAATGCCGGAACGGCGGCGGCATGATCGCGCCGATAGTGCAGAAGGCAGCCGCGATCATCGCGCATGACCGACAGGATAAAATCGGCGGCGGTACGGGCGGCGAGTTCATATCGGTCGTCGTTCAGGACGCGGGCGCCGCATGCGAGGCTCGCGATCATCATGCCGTTCCAGTCTGTGAGAATTTTGTCATCGAGGGAAGGGTGAACCCTCTTTTCGCGTACTTGATACAATTTCTGCCGGCATTTTTCCAGCAGAGCCTGCAGCTTGTCGTCCGACATTTTAAGTTGCATCGCCCATTCACGGAGCGGCTTCTTCAGATGAAAGATATTGTTGCCCGTCTTCTGCCTGCCGGCTTCATCAAGGTAGTTCCCGCCGTTCTCGACAGAATAAATCCGATTCCAGATCGCGGCTTCCGGACGCGTCAGGACCTTTTCAACTTCTGCCTTGTCCCAGAGATAAAACTTGCCCTCTTCACCTTCGGAATCCGCATCTTGCGCTGAATAGAAGCCGCCCTGCGGCGATCTGAGGCTGCCGAGAACATACGTGAATATCTCTCTGGCGGTCTGGGCGTACTCACGTCTTCCTGTTGCCTGATAGGTTTCCAGGCAGGCCACGGCGATCGTAGCCTGATCGTACAGCATTTTCTCGAAGTGCGGTAACATCCATATCGCGTCCGTTGCGTACCGGTGAAAGCCGAAACCGATATGATCGAAAATCCCGCCGTGACGCATGCCCTGCAGCGTTTTCTCCACCATGCGCAGCGCCTGCTCACTGTTGAAACGCTTCCAGCAACGCAGTAAGTAGGTCATCTTTTGCGGCATCGGAAATTTGGGGGCGCCGCCGAAGCCGCCGGATGCAGAATCGTACGCATCCGTCAGTTCATTGAGCGCGTCGTTTAGCAACGATATCTCCGACAGAGGGCCCGCGGCGGCGGGGCCGTAATTTCTCAACAGTTCCGTGACCTGACCGGCCGATTTAAGCAAATCCTGTTTCCTGTTTTTCCAGAGATCAGCCATCCGGTCGGCCAGTTCCCGCATCCCGATGCGCCCGTGCCTGCCTTCGGGCGGAAAGTAGGTTCCGGCAAAGAAAGGCTTTTTGTCCGGCGTCATGATGATCGTCAAGGGCCAGCCGCCGCTTCCCGTAATGGCTTGGCAGACCATCATGTAAACGGCGTCGATATCGGGCCGCTCTTCCCGGTCCACTTTGATGTTGATGAACGTTCTGTTCATTAATGCGGCAATAGCGGGGTCTTCGAAACACTCATGGGCCATGACGTGACACCAGTGGCAGGTCGAATAGCCAATGGACAGGAAAACGGGTTTGTTCTCCGCCTTCGCCGCTGTAAAGGCTTCGTCTCCCCAGGCATGCCAATCCACCGGATTTGCCGCATGCTGGAGAAGATAGGGACTTGTTTCAGCACCGAGTCTGTTCATGGCAGGATCAGGGCTTGCCCAGCATGCTCAGCGCCCAAGCTTTGGCGTCTTCGAGGTCCGCCTGATCAGGATGCGTATCAGCGCTCTGGGCTTCTTCCGCCCAGGCCTTGTTTTCCTGTTGCTTCATCAACATCTCGATGATCTTGGGGTCCACCTTTCCGCGGCAGCCGAAATGCCCGATAACTTTGGCCTTGGGAGCCAATCCGACGGCGTTTTCAAAAGCCTGCTTCGGCAGTTGACCGCCCCGTAGCGAGCCGTGCGTCGAGAAAAAGGCGACCTTTTGGCCCTCTCCGAGACCCTTGACAAAAGGCTGCGCCTTTCCCGGAACGCTGTGAGCATGAACGGGAAAACCGCAGAAAACGATATCGTAGCCTTCCGCTTTTTCCAGATCCAGGATCGGCTTGATCTCCTTGTCGACGGGAAGCGCATCGTAGATGGCCCCTGCGACTTTTTCCGTGTTGCCGGTTTTTGAAAAGTAAGTAACCAGTGCTTTCATGATCGTCTCCTTAGTTTAATTGTTGAGTGCCACGACATCGTGGACAGATTTTCGTGCCAGGGTAATATGGGGACACTTCCCATATTAAATTATTCTTGGCTTTTTTGGGCGGCCTGCCTTGCCGGGCAACAACTTTCGAGAAAGCTTGATCTCCAAGCTGGCAGTAAAAGACTCACTCCCCAGGGGTCGGCCCGTCGAAGTGCTCACCCTGATCTTTTGATCTGTTGCCGGATCTTCCTGCATGAGGAATATTTCATAAGCACCCCGCTCTTTTTCATCAAGCCATCCCTCCCCCGTGACCAATCCATCGCTCATTCCGCTGATGTTCGCCCGGCAACTTGACCAGTGGTAGTCATGTGGTCGTTTTATGAGCTTCGCTTTCACTGGATTTTGCTCTATGTACCGTGCCACCGCCCATAAATAGGATTCGGTCTCAATAATGGTCGAAAAAAAACGATTTTGCCATAATCGGCCGCTGTGGTTGTATTTGCGGTTTATATGCTGTGTATATAGAAGGTTTGTCCTGCCGATACAGCGGGACAAAGACACTCCATCCTCTGGCACGGCCAAAAGATGGACATGGTTGGTCATCAAACAATAGGCCCAGAGCTTAACGCTCCATTGCTCACTATAGTTCTTGAGCGCTGACAGATATGTGGCCTTGTCATCGTCATCAAAAAAGACATCGGTGCGGTTATTGCCTCGCTGGGTGATGTGATGCGGATATTGGGGCGCTATGATACGAGCAACTCTTGGCATATATTGGTAATCTACTCTGATGAACGGCAAGCGTCAAGAAAAAATACGGGAAGTGTCCCCAAATTTCACAAATTTCAAATTTCCCCAAAAGGAAGTGGCGACAAATGAAGGCTTGCCAGTACTGAAGATTTCGAGGCGTCTATCTTTGCCGACGTCAACACGAGAGCACTGGGCATGAGTTTCTAAAACGAGGAATCTTGACCAGACTGGCAACGGCCACCGCCCCCTCACAGAGACGGCAAGAGATTTGGCGAAAGTCCTGCGCAATATAATATGAGGTTGTGTTTCACTCTGAAATTTCTTATTTGACCATTTCCGCCACCTTGTTCTGAACGGCTTTTGCCTCGGCGACAATGCGCTCCAAGGTCTCGGCAACGGTGAGTTCATCGTGAATCAAACCTTGCACTTGCCCGACGGGAAGGAGCCCTTTCTCAAGATCGCCTTCTTCCGTGGCCAGCCGAATGGATTTGAATCCATTGGCCATAAAGGCCATCTGCCGCGCATTCTTCCAACCTGACGCCATGACACCAAAGAACATTTTCAAGAAGGGGGCTTTGATCTGTTTTGCAATATCCTGAGCATTGAAGAATGCCGAGATAAGTTTGAGTCCCTCTTTTCTGGCTCTGTGCGCCGTCTCTGTCTCCATCATCCGGCAGGGCAGACCGTCAAATTGATCGGAGTATATGGTTTCGTAGACATCTTTTTCAATGGAGAGCTTCTTATAGTTACCATGGAGGGGACTCTCCTTTGTCGTCATGAGGCGGGTCCCCATGGCAACGGCATCCGCTCCAAGGGATAATGCCGCCGCCAGCCCTCTTCCATCTGCGAATCCCCCGGCAGCGATCACAGGGACTTTCAGAGCATCGACAAGGCTTGGAACAAGGACAAGGGACGTTACGTTGTCCCCGTGTGCAGCCGCTTCGTGCCCTGTGGCAAGAACGGCATCAACGCCGTAATCCTGAGCCCGCTTGCCGTGGCGGGCATTGACCACCGTGGCGATCACCTTGCCGCCGTATGCGTGGGCGCCCTTGACCAGCCAATCACCCTTGCCGAGCGAGAAATTGATGACAGGCACCTTTTCCTCCAGAAGCACCTTGGCGTTCTGGGCCGCACCGGGAAAGAGCAGCGTTGCGTTGGCGCCGAAAGGCTTGTCTGTCATGGATCGAATCTCCCGGATGGCCTTACGGGTTTGTTCGGGATCGAGAGGCCCTGTTGCCAGGATACCAAGACCACCTGCGTTGGATACGGCCGCCACCAGTTTCGGGACACTGATCCAGCTCATTCCGGGGAGTAGGATGGGATATTTGATGCCAAAGAGTTCAGTTATTCTTGTCTTCATAAAAATTCACCTCTTTTTCACTCGCCCTTAAAATTTGGTTTGCGTTTTTCCATGAAGGCCGTGGTGGCTTCCTTGATGTCCTTCGACGTGAGGAACATGGCGTTCTTCTCGATGGCTTTGAACATACCATCGGGAACAGAAGCCGTGCGGCTGTAGTTGAGCACCTCCTTTGTCGCCATGACGGCCAGCGGAGCATTTGCGGCGATCTGCGCAGCCAGCTTCTTCGCCTCGGCAAAGAGGGTCTCCTTATCCGGGTAAACATTGTTGATCATGCCCATCCGATCCACCTCCCGCGCCGAGTAGAAACGGGCCGTGTAGGCCATCTCTCGTGTAAAACCCTGACCGATAATATGGGGGAGCCGCTGGAGAACGCCCATATCGGCCACGACACCGATGGCCGCTTCCCTCAGAGAGAAGGTGGCGTCTTCCGTACAGAGCCGGATATCGCAGGCAGATATGATGTCAAGGCCGCCGCCGACGCAGATTCCGTGGACAGCAGCGATCACCGGTTTGCGGCACTCCTCCATGACGTTGCAACAGTCAAAGAGGGAGCGCAGCTTGTCGTAAAAAAAGAAGGACTTTCTTGCTCCGCCTCCGAGGAGGCCTTGGGACATGAAATCCTTGAGATCCAATCCCGAGCAAAAGCCCCGGGCGTTGCTCTTGAGGATGGTGACCCGCACATCTTCGCGATCATTCACCTCCCGAATAACCCTCGTGAGTTCGTCTGCAAAGGCAAGGCTGATGGCGTTCAGACTCTCAGTTCTGTTCAGCGCCAGTGTGGCGACATGATCCTCAACGCTCCATTCGATAAATGTATAAGCCATCTTCTCCTCCTCCAATTGATAGTCAGGTAAAAACTATTCTTTCTTTTTTGAGAAATTTCTAGCAAACCCCTGCATGAATTCTGTTCCCAGAAGACGGCTCTGACCATGGATTTCATTTTCAAGGGCGTCTTCCAAGCTTTGTCCGAGTCCCCGGTAAACCGCCCACTTTATAAACCGGTAGGCCTCGGAAGATCCTCCGGCCAGACGCGTTCCCAAGGCTTTCGCCTGGACCATGACCTCCGACGAGGGAACGACCTGGTTTACAAGACCGATCCGCCATGCCTCCCGGGCATCAATTCGATCGCCTGTAAGTATCAGTTCCATTGCCTTCCCGATCCCCAGCAACCGGGGAAGAAAATAGGTTCCCCCCATATCGGGCATGCCGCCTGCACGGACAAAGACCTCCGCAAATGCGGCGTCATCAGCTACAATTCGGATATCGCAGGCAAGGGCAAGATCAAGGCCGGCACCGGCGGCAGCACCATTGATCGCCGCAATCACCGGTTTGGACAATCGGGTGAGCTGAAGAGTGCACTTTTGAGCTTCTCTAATATAGCCTTCCCGCTTCAGGGGGTCGTTATCCGAGAAGGCTGGATGACCTTCCAAGTCCCCACCGGCGCAGAATCCTTTCCCTCTGCCTGTGAGGATGACCACTTTTATGGAGGCATCCTTTTCTGCGGTTTCCAAAACAGCACTCAATTCCTGCAGAAGCTCTCTGGTCAAAGCGTTCATTTTTTCCGGACGGTTCAGGCTAATGATGCCGATGCCGTTCTCTTTCTCCCAGAGGATCGTTTTTTCCATGTAAGCTTCTTTGGGCATATCTTACCGTTTTTTCAGTTCTTCCTGCCGTATCTCACGCCGGAGCATTTTCCCCACCTTTGACTTGGGCAGCATGTCCCGAAATTCGATGTAATGAGGGACCTTGTAGGCGGCCAGCCGATCCCGGCACCAAGTCTTCATTTCTGTGGCATTAATCCCCTTTACATCTTCCCTGGCGACCACAAAGGCTTTGATGCGCTCGCCGACCTTCTCATCGGGGATGCCGATGACGCAGGAAGCCATGACCGCCGGGTGCTCCTGGAGGACTTTTTCGATCTCGGCGGCAGCGATCCGGTAACCTTTATGCTTGATGATATCCACCGTCCGATCCATAAAATAAAGCCAGCCCTGTTCATCCATGCGGATAATATCGTTCGTCCGGTACCAGACGTCTCCATCAATGTGGAAAAAGGAACGGGCCGTTTCTTCGGGCTTTTCCCAGTAGTGTTTTGTCCCGTATTGTGCCGTCACCAGAAGGTCCCCCGGCTCGCCGTGGGGGGCTGGTTCCAGCGTTTCGGGATCCGCAAATCGGATTCTGTTGATCTTCAAAGCTTTGCCGATGCTGCCTTCGGGGGGACGGCCGTCCCTGGCATAAGAAGCCGAGATGGCCCCGCAGGACTCCGTCGTGCCGTATCCCTGATAGAGGTGGATGTTGAACTTGGCGTGCCACCATTCGGCCACGGCCTTTGGCAGGACATCCCCACCGCAGCCGCAGTACTTGAGGGAACGGAGGTCATACTGATCCAACCGGTCGTGCTCTAGAATCATGCGGTAAAGGGCCGGAACGGCATACATGTTGGTGGCCTTGTATCGTTTCACATGATCCATGAATGCATCCAAGTCCACACGGGGAAAAAGGATGACCGAACCTCCGTCAATCAGGAGGGGGGTGAGGCCGTCCATCTGCCCAATGACGTGAAAGAGCGGTGCGGCCAGCGCCGTGACCATCTCCCCCGGCGGGACGAGGGGCTCGCTGTATTTTCGCCACTCCCGGACTTGGGCGATGAAAAGACCAACGGAAAGGGGAACCCCTTTCGGCTCTCCGGTTGTGCCGCCGGTGTAAAGGATCAGCGCTGTTTGATCCCCCCCCCTGGGTTGAAAGGGGGGAAGCAGGGACGGCTGACCATTTTTCATGAGAGAAAGAAAAGAAAAGAATTCTTTTCCGGCAGGGACCTTTCCCTTTGGAACCAGTTGGAAACCATGGGCCATGGCCTTTTTCCACCACGGTACCAGATCGATCATGTTCGTCACGATGATCCGCTTCAGTTTGGTCTCGGGGAAGACCTCGGCGGCATAGCTGAGGTTGCTGTCCATACAGATGATCGTCTCAACCCGCAGATCGTTGACGAAATACTTCAGATCATAGGAGGTGTAGATAGGAGCTACGGGAACCGGAATGGCGTTCAGTCGATGCAGGGCGAGATAGGCGATAATGGTCTGGGGAAGGTTGTGCATATAGAGAATCACCCGATCTCCCTCGGCTACTCCGTTTGCATGCAGGGCGGCCGCAAATTTCAGAACCATCTCGTGGAGCTTTTCGTATCTGTATCGTTCCCCCAGGCAGATGACGGCCGTTTTATTCGGGGTCTTTCGAGCGTGTTCTGCGAAACATCCGTAAATGGTATTTTTCAGTTTTTCCAATTCCATAGTTGATCCTGTTTTCCTCTGCTCTATACGCCCAGATAGGAAGCCCTGACTTCCGGGTTGTCGGCGAGTTCCTGGCCGGTTCCGCCCATCACAACGATGCCGTTCTCGATCACGTAACCCCTGTCAATGATGGGGAGGAGGGGTCTGGCAAATTGCTCTGTCACGAGGATGGTGACCCCCCTGCCGCTGATTGCCTTCAACGCCTTTGTAACCTCGGACTGCAGAAGGGGGCTCAGGCCAAGAAGCGGTTCGTCCAGGAGCAAGAGACTCGGCCTCGTCACCAAGGCCATGCCGATGGCAAGCATCTGCTGCTCACCACCGCTCAGGAGACCTGCCTTTCGCTTTTTCAGGGTGAGCAGGTGGGGAAAGATTTCAAAAATGATCGAAATGGTTTCCTTGACTTCGGCTCTTTTCCTCAACGTTCCTGCTATCTTGAGGTTTTCCAGGACAGTGCTGTCCCGAAAGATGGGATGCCGCTCTCTACAGAGAACCATTCCTTTCTTGACCCTGTCGCTCGGTTTCAGAAAGGTGACGGTCTCTCCTTTGAATTTGATTTCACCACGCAACTCGATCCGCTCCCCGCCCCGGCGATCTTCTTTCTTTTTCAAATCAAGGATGAGTCCCGAGACCGCATTCATCAGGGTCGTCTTGCCGGCGCTATTTGAGCCGAGGATGCCGACAATTTCACCTTTGAAAACATTGATGCTGATATCGTTCGCGGCGAGGGCATTCTCGAAGAAGACGGTGAGGTTCTTCACGTCAAGAATTTCCTCCGCTGCGGGGCCGGCATCAGTTTTCACCTCCATCGGAGATGGTTGGCGAGCTGTGGATGTTTCAATGCTGTCATAGTGGGATTCACTTCCCAGATAGGCCGTCGTGACGGCTTCATCTTTCATGACATCATCCGAATGCCCTTCGGCGATCTTCGCGCCGAAATTAAGAACAATCACCCGCGAAGCCACCCGGAAGAGCTCCCTCAGCCGGTGTTCCACCATGATAATACTAAGGCCCTGGGCGCTGAGCTTTTCCAGGATGGGAAGGGTAGCTGCGACCTCAGACATGGACATTCCGGAGAACAACTCGTCCAGCAGGAGGACCTCCGGACGCAAGGCCATCGCCCGTGCCAGATCCAGCCGCTTCAGGTACCCATGTGAAAGACTGCCGACCATTTTATAGGGGATGAAAGAATCCCGTTCAAACCCGTATTCATCAAGGATCTCAATGGCGATGTCGTCCCGCTCCCCGTACTTACCCCCTCTCAGGTTCTTGACCCTGGGAGAACAGAGGGGGATGATAATGTTCTTGAAGGCGGGGAGGTTGTAAAACATGTGCACCATCTGAAATGTCCGTGCGATGCCAAGTCCGGCGATCGTATAGGGCATCTTGCCTGTGATGGGATTCCCTTTGAAAAGGACCCGGCCTGCATCGGGCTTCACGAAACCGGTAATGAGATTGATGAGCGTCGTCTTTCCCGATCCGTTGGGACCGATAATTCCAATGAATTCTCCCTTTCGGAGTTCGAAACTGACATCGGCTGTGGCCTTTACGCCGCCGAAACGTTTCTGCAAATTCTCGACTTTGAGAATGATTTCGTCATTCATCATACTTTTCCTATATCTTCACCGTTCTCTCGAACTGGTGGTATTTTCTCGCTATGAAGTGAAAAAGCCCCTCAGGGAGCAAGATGATGCTGGCGATGAGAATCAGGCAATAAAAGGCGATTCTCAGACCCCCCATATCGCGAAGGGCCTCGGAAAGGGGGACGAGAATCGCGCTTCCCAGCACGGCGCCGACAAAGGTACCCGGCCCGCCCAGAGCTGTGGCGGCAAGTGGTAGCAGTGAATAATCCAGAGAAAAGACGCTCGGCCCGACGAACTGGTAATTGTGGCACATGAAGGCGCCCGCCAGACACCCAACTGCCGAAGCGATGAAGAGCGCCTGAATCTTCCGCCCAAAGATGTTAATCCCCGCACTCATCACGGCCCGGTCGTCATCGCGGATGGCCCGCATGACGAGCCCGTAATCTTCCCCGATCACTCTGCGGAAAGCGAAGAGACAAACGAGCAGGGCAAAGAGGATGAAATACTCGGCAAACATGCCACTTCCAAAGGGAGTCAGATTGGCGAGACCGTGGGTCCCTCCAAAGAGGTCCGCAGCCACAATGGTGCGGGATAAGAGCATAGGAATCACGATGCTTATCATGGCGAAGTAGACCCCTTTCAGCCGGATAACGGGAGAGAGGAGGGCCGTGCAGATCACAGCGCCGCCCAGGGTGGCCACAGGCAAGGTATAGAGGATCGGCCATTGGAATTGGTGGTTGAGTGCTCCGGCAATGTAAGCCCCAACACCGAAAAACAAGGCCTGTCCCAAAGAGAAAAGACCGCAGCATGCCAGAAAATCCCAGCTCAAGGCCAGAAGTCCGTAGACGGCCGCGTAACTGACCACTTTCCTCCAGTACTCGCCCAACAGGAGGGGGAGGATAACTACCAGCGCCAGCGGCAGTATCCGGGGTAGTGTAAGATACAGCATGTCTCTGTACGAGGCGATGGCGTAGATGGTGTCTGTCCTTGCCTTGATTCCCCGATCCAGCCGTTCGCGGCGGAATTGATTCTTTTGAGTTTTATCCATTAAATTCTTTCCTCGAGTTCCTTGAATTTTCCGAAGAGACCGGACGGCCGGATGGCCAGAATGACAACGATGGTTGCAAGAGGAACGATAATCATCCATGAGGATCCGATGAACTCAGCCACCAGGATCTGTCCGAAGCCGATGATGAAGCTTGCCAGGACCATGCCCTTAGTACTCTCCAGGCCGCCCACGATAGCTACGGTAACGGCATAGATGAGGACTTCGTAACCCACATTTGCCTCCAGGACGCCCAGGGGAAGTACCATAACAGCGGCGACGGTGGCCAGGGCTGAGCCCAGTGCCAGGCTGAGAGAGCCGACCCAATCCGATTCTATTCCCAGGGAAAGGGCCGTCCTCTCCTCTTGGGCGATGCCCCTGAAAGAAAGACCGGCATTGGTGTGGTGAACAAACAACCACATCAGGCCCGCCAGTACAGCGCCGGAGGCAAGGACAATGAGGCGCTGGTAATCCACAGACTCCTTGCCGATCATAATGCTCCCCTCGATAAAATTAGGGAGATTGTAATAAAATCCGTATACACCTTTCCAGGTCAGAACTTCCAGGATTGCAATGCCGGAAACATAGGTGATGACCAACTCGGAAAGGATGATTCCCCGGATGCGCAGCAGGATGCCCCAGTAGAAAACGAAGCCGATAAGTCCCATGATGAACACAGAAATAACCGCCGACGCGAAGTAAGGCACGCCCAGGTGTTTCATGACGCACCATGAGATGAAACCGCCGAGTACGTAAAAGCCACCATGGGCGAAGTTCGCAATCCCGCTGATGCCGTAGACAAGGCTGAATCCGTAGCCGTACAGCATCAAGGTTACGCTCTGAATTAAGCCGTAGATGAGAATAGTCATTTCCGCATCCCCATTCGATTCATGTCATAAAGGCTTGTGTTTTAATCTGTTTCTTAAATTTTAGAATGTCGCGAAGGGATGCGCTTTTATCTCCCTTCGCGACACCCTCACACTATTTCCCTCACTCTATTTTCATCCCGGGAGGCAGAACGATCTTCCCTTCGGCAACGGCGGGTGGATAGATGGGGACCATCTTTCCGTCCAACCATTGATAGGCGAGGCACACGGCGGTCTTCTCCGGGTCGTCGCCATAGACCACCTGATGGTTCTTGTCAAATTTCACTCTCCCGATGACGCCCATGTAATCGGTTTTCTCGATTTCTTTGATGAGCTTATCGGGGTCAAGGGTTCCGGCCCGTTCAATTGCTTCGGCAAGAACATAGACCGACTCGTAGGAGGCCGAGGTCAGCCACTGTCCGTGGGGCTTCCCATAAGCCTTGTTGAATTTCTCAACAAACTGCCGGGTCTTGGGGAGTTTCTTCAGGGGAATGCCGCAACCGATGGGGGCCTCCGTTTGGATGACGTAGTTGATGTTCTTGCCCATGAAATCCCATCCACGGGGAGAGCAGGCTCCAACCACAAAGCCGGTCATGAGAGAGGGCACCCGCATGGATGTCCACTGCTTGAGCATGATCGTTCCACCCTGCGCCACGTCCCAGAACACGACGACCATATGGGCCTTCGACGACTTGACCTTGGAGAGAACCGCAGAAAAATCCGTTGCATCGCTGGCGATGTTCGCCTCGCCCACGGTCTGCCATCCCGTTTTTTCACAGTGTTTCCTGAGCACCCCGACGAAACCCTTGCTCAGGAGGGTGTCCTGGGTGATGAAGAAAGCCCGCTTCATACCGTGTTCGTTTTTCAGGACATCGATGGCGTCCGTAACGGCCTTTGCGGCTATGATATTGTAACCGCAGACGCGGAAGATGTATTTGTACTTCTCCGGATCTTTGGCAAACTGCTGTTGAAACATATGGGTCTGAGCGTAAGATCCGAGGTAAGGGATCTTGTGTTTTGCAATGAGGTCCATACCGGCCATGAAGACCTCAGATCGGGCGAAACCGACGAGCATGGCATGAGGCTTTTCCTGAAGGATGAGCTTTTCCGTCGCCATGAGGGCATCGTGGGCCGGCGTCGTCGGCTCCATATCCCTGGTGTCGGTAATAATCAACTTGATGGGGCGTTTCTGTCCGCCGACATTAACCCCTCCATTGGCATTGATTTCTTCTGCAGCCAGCTTCACCGCATTGACGGAGTCGCGACCGTAATCGGTATTCAGAGCCGTCGGAACCCCTACGATAATAGGCTCGGCAGCCCATGTTGGTATTGTTGAGATGCAAAGAAAAAAGCAGACAAAAAACGATGCCGCGAATGACGCTAAAACTCCTCCTTGTTTCATAATACCCTCCTTTCAGTCCGTTTTCGGTTTAGAAGATTGTTACGTGAAAACAAGCATACGACTCGCAATAACCGTACAAAACAAAGTCTGCCCTTGCCTTTCTGAAACCGAGCACTGGCGCGGCTTCCCTGAAGATCTGGCACGGGGATTCAAGCGGCATTTCGCAATGCAGGAAAACAAGTACAGACATCTTATCGATAGAACATCCGGGTTTCGCAACACATCACTTGGATGACGTTAATCTCAAATTGAAAAAAGAGATACAAACACACAGATTGTTTTTTTCAATGAGGAATTGTTGCTATCCGTCGCTTTTGGGAATTTAACACAGCTCGACAAGTTTTTCATCACCAATTTTGTATTTTGCCGATGTTCAACGCCCTCTGTTTACAAATCTTATAATGTTTTGCAGAATCTATGCCACATTTTGATGAGACCAAAATAAATGAAAAAACATCAGAGGCGTCGATATGTTGCATTCTGTCAGAGCTTTTTTATTCAACTGTCAAGATATGTAAGCTGTTGTTGTCTCGCACTGAACATCTATTTACATGAGGACAGGTTCATGTCTGTAGGTCTGCATTTTTTTATACAGCGTTGTTCGGGATATGCCCATCTCCCTTGCCACACTGCTGATATTCCCGTTATGTCTGCCCAGAAGTCTTATGATTCGATTCTTTTCTTCATCGACTTCCCGCAGCCGGTTTTGATCGTGGGCTTCCTTGAGCGTTAAGCCGGATTGCTTCATAGCCGTGTATGTCGGCATCGGTAAATCTACTGAAGGAAACGGTCCGCGGATCTCAGAAGGCAAGTGCTCAATTTCCAGAGAAGATCCTGATATTGAATTGACCATACGTTCCACGACATTCTGAAGCTCACGCACATTGCCGGGCCAGTTGTACCTGCTGAGAACATCCAGTACCCCGTCGTTAATATGCTTGATTGGCTTGTTGAATTGCCGAACCGCCATATTCAGGAAATGTTTGAAGATCAGGGTTATGTCGATGCGTCTTTCCCGCAACGGTGGTATCTTGATGCTAATGACATTGAGGCGATAATAGAGGTCATTTCTGAAATTGCCTTTTCTCAGCTCGGCAAAAAGGTCTTTATTCGTTGCGCAAATGATGCGTGCATCGACGGGGATCAATTGATGTCCGCCGATGCGGGTAACGGTCTTTTCCTGAATGACCCGCAGAAGGGCCGCCTGCTGTTCGAGAGGCATGTCGCCTATTTCATCAAGAAACAGGGTTCCTCCGGACGCCAGCTCGAACTTCCCCGGGTTGCCCCCTTTTTTGGCCCCCGTGAAGGCTCCCCCGGAATATCCGAACAGTTCACTGCCTACGAGATCCCGGGGAATCGCGCCGCAGTTGACAGCCAGAAAAGGCCCCTTATTCCTTGGGCTGTAATTGTGAATTGCCTGGGCGAAGAGCTCCTTACCGGTCCCGCTTTCGCCCTCAATGAGAACGCTGCTCATGCTGGACGCCGCCCGCTTTGCCGTCTCCGTCAATTCGAGCATAACCGGGTCGTTCGTGATGATATGCTCGAAACGGAAGCTGGCCTGGGCGCCGCTGAAGCGATTCACAAGGCGGTGGACATCCTTGATGGGCCGCAAGATTACCACGCCGCTCTCCACAATACCCTGTTCGTTCAGGATCGGTGTGCCGGACGCTACGAAGTGCATGGGACCTATCTGCGTGGGTAGGATGAGCTCCTCATCTCGAAACGATTGCCTGTCATCCAGCATCCGTTTGATGAAAGGGTAGTGATCCGCCAGAATATTGTTTTTGAGATTATTTTTTATCTCTGCGAGTACCGTATCCGACATCTGGTCGAAGAACGGATTAAGGATATTGAGATCGCCGTAACGGTTGACGGTGATGACGGTATCCGACATATTCTGGAGCACACTGTTCAGATTCTGGTTCAGGAACGTGAGTTCCTTGTTCATGCGGTTCAATTCTTCGGTTCTCTGCTGGACGCGCATTTCGAGTTCATCCCGGGCGACTTGCAGTTCCTCTTTCAGCCGTTTACTTTCCGTGATATCGACGGCCCCGACGATGCCGATATTCTTGTTGTCCAAGCTTGTCATGGCAAAAAATACGGTTAGCCATCTCGTGCGACCGTCCTTGGTCAGCATCCGGAGCTCATAATTGTTGGGAACCTTTTCACCCCGGAGTCTCGCCCGTCCTCTTTTTTTAACCAATTCCATGTCGTCCGGATGAATGATATCCCAGAAGTTTTTTTGGAGCATCTCATCCAGCGTGTAACCTAAAAGCCTTTCCCAAGCCTGGTTCACATAAAGATAACGGGTTGAGCTGTATACGCCGACAATAACAGGAATATGCTCCCCCAGCTTTCTGAAAATATGGATGTCCTCGATTCGCCGTGGCAACCCCTTGGTATAAGATGCGGTGAAGTCTGTTACAGTATTTTTGTGCTTGTAACTCACTGTACGTGATTGAGAGTCAATCCTGATAGCTTTCTTAGCGTACGTCATTTTGTTCTCCATATGTGGGCATGATAAGACCTTTTGCATAAATTCATTAAGGGCATGGAACAAGATAGAAATAATCGATTGATAAGAACTTCCTTTCTCGTGTTGGGAGTATATGAAGAAGGATTTTGTGTGTCAAGAGTATTCTGGCTGCATCATGATGGCATGATGTCTGGCGCAGACCATCAGATGAGAGACGAATCGCATCAACTGACTTTTTGTAAATCGGTTTGCCATCCGGACAAGTCGCCCGCATCTTCCCCTTTTCAGAAAGGGAATGGAGTTGGATGTTCGCGAAAAGACATGAAATTTTCAGATAATTATCAATCACTTTTCGCTGCGGTTCTTATGAAATAATTGCGGACGGAACCGGACCCTGATATAAGAAACAAAAAAAGAGGTGTTTATGGATACCATCTGGATTCTGATCATTGCTGTTGCTGTATGGATTTTTCTGCAGGCCTGGCTGCTGCCGAAGTTCGGCATCTCCACCTGAATGAGGCCGGGCTGCCGGTCGGCAGATAAGGATATGAATGTGATAAAACACGAACAGACCGGGGAGAGGCGGGGCGCGTCGGGCGAAAGCGACCATATACCGAAGACCTGATGCAATCCGGCAAATCATGCTTTTCCGGCCGATGCTGCCTGATCGAAAATATAATTTTCAAGGAGGTAAAAAATGGATTGGGGAATGAATAACAGGATGTCGCAGCTCATCCAGCCGGATGGGCATTGTTTTTTTCTGCCCATTGATCACGGCTATTTTCAGGGACCGACATCCCGTCTGGAAAAACCGGGGGAGACGATCAAACCGCTCCTTCCATACTGCGACGCCCTCTTCGTAACCCGGGGCGTCCTGCGCGCCGCCGTCGAGCCTGCCGGCGGCAAGCCGATTATTCTCAGGGTTTCCGGCGGGTCAAGCGTTGTCGGCAAAGACCTCGCCAACGAGATATTGACCACATCCATCGAAGAGATCATTCGCCTCAACGCAACGGCGGTCGGCATGTCCGTATTTGTGGGCAGCGATTATGAGAAGGAATCCCTGACCAATCTGTCCGAGCTGGTCAATCAGTGCGAGGACTTCGGCATCCCCGTCATGGCCGTGACGGCAGTGGGCAAAGAACTGGAAAAACGCGATGCGCGCTACCTCGCCCTGTGCTGCCGGATCGCGGCGGAACTGGGTGCCCGGGTCGTCAAGACCTACTGGTGCAAGGATTTCGACAAGGTCGTTTACGGCTGTCCCGTTCCCGTTGTGATGGCCGGAGGCCCCAGA
Source organism: Pseudomonadota bacterium (assembly GCA_043805145.1). Taxonomy (GTDB): domain Bacteria; phylum Desulfobacterota; class Syntrophia; order Syntrophales; family Fen-1087; genus JAPLJM01. The sequence goes on from JAZDIK010000004.1 coordinate 98,718, forward strand.
TGTGATACGGAGCTGGAAGTCATTGAATTTGTTCATGACGGCATGCAGAACGGCGCCGTCGGCCTCAATCTGGGCCGGAATGTCTGGCAGAGCCCCCATCCCGTAGCGATCATGCGGGCCCTGCGCGCCATCATCCACGAGAATTATACGGTCAAGGAGGCCTGGGATCTGTTCAACAGCGTCAAACATGAACAATAGGAAAACTAAGTGGAAATATGGGGACTCTGTCCTGTATTTTACAAGGAAACATGATGCTGCGCGCAAATATTCCTGCACAACAAATGCTGCGCCTGCCAAAGATTGTCGAGTCTGATCCGCGGGGCTCGCAGCTCCTTCACAGCCTGACCACTTACACCCAGCCATTGTGGCGGGAGAGCGGATTGGGGATCCCGACGGCCATGCTGAGCTTCGAACTGACAGAGGCGCTGCGGAACGCATACGCCTCCGGGCAAGTCATACGAAGCTTGGAGTGTGCAAAACGCAGGCTCGCTTCAGAGGAGCGAGGCCTGCAGATGGCAGATCGACAAACTGGCGTACGGCGCGGCGTCCGTATCTCCCGGCTGATCATCCTGGCAAATGACGGCGCCGAACGCTTTTACCGGAACGTCGAGACCATGCTTCTCCGTCACGGATTGCGCGTTCTGGCGGTGCGACTTGAAACAGATGCAAGCGAATTAGGCGAGCTGTTGTTCGGCCACGGCCGCATTGCTCGCCTGGTCATGCTTGAGCGCAAACAGGCCGTCGGTACGGTGCTCCTGGCAATGGCTGGAAGCCTTGATCAAAGGCAACCTGCTCTGAAAGGGGCAGCGAATAAACCATAAATCCGGATGAATTCCAGAAGATGACCAGAGGAGATATGCTGCAACTGGCCGCGTCGAAGCCATTTTTCAAAGGTCCCGACTCATTCTGCTTATGAAAAAAAATGTTGCAAGGAGGCGTTATGTTGCAACGAGATATTTATAGACAGGGATTGCTGCTTTTATGTGCGATCATTTTTACCACGTCGCTGGCGCAGGCACAAGGAAAACTGCCTAACGTGATGATTCTGGCCACCGGCGGAACGATTGCCGGTACCGGAGCTACCAGCACCACGACGGTCGGTTACACGGCGGCTACGGTGGCGGTCGATCGACTCATTGCAGCAGTACCGGAATTGAAGAAGATTGCCCATGTAAGAGGCGAACAAGTCTTTCAGATCGCCAGCGAGAACATGAACAATGACTATTGGCTCAAGCTCGCCCGGCGCGTCAACATCCTGCTCGCGCAGAAAGACGTGGACGGTATCGTCATCACACATGGTACCGATACAATCGAGGAAACCGCTTACTTCCTCAACCTGGTTGTAAAAAGCAGGAAGCCCGTCGTAATCGTCGGTGCGATGCGCCCATCCACTGCGCTTTCCGCCGACGGACCGATCAACCTGTATAACGCAGTCGTACTCGCAAGCAGCAAGGAAGCCGCCGGCAAGGGCGTGTTGGTTGCGCTGAACGATCAAATTAATGCCGCACGTGAAGTAACCAAAACCAATACATCGACCCTGGATACATTCAAGGCCCCGGAACTCGGATTCCTCGGCTACATGCAGGACAACAAGCCCTTCTTTTATCGCCAATCGACTCGCAAACATACCGAAGATACCGAATTCGATGTCATGCAGCTTGATGTTCTGCCGCAAGTCGACATCGTATATGGCTATACGAACGTGAATCGTATCGCCGTTGATGCATTCATGGCCGCGGGCGCCAGGGGAATTATTTACGCCGGTGTAGGAGACGGCAGCTTGGCAACTCCGGTCAAATCTGCTTTGACCGAAGCACGCAAGCAAGGCGCCGTCATCGTTCGTTCAAGCCGCGTCGGTCAAGGTATTGTTGCCCGAAATGGCGAGGCGAACGATGACGAACTCGACTTTGTTGTGTCCGACACCTTGAATCCGCAAAAAGCACGTATTTTGTTGATGCTGGCCCTTACCAAAACGATTGACACAAAGGACATCCAGCGCATTTTCTACGCGTATTGATAAGGATCTGTTAGAAAAGGCAGGGGCTTCTTCCTGACACAACGGACATCTTTTCGTCCGCAGGTGAATTCATGATAGTTGATTCAAAGCTTTCAATTTGCTTTTACTGGGAGAACTACGAGATTTCGATCAGTAACGATCATTATCCATGTTCACTCAACACAGCTCATTGAAATATCTTCCTCCAGCGCCAGAGACATTCCTGCATTGAGAAATAATAATGACAGAACTTCAACTTTACATGCGGTACACATATCAGGAATGGATCGGCCTATATCGATCTGGGAAAGCACCAATCTGTCCTTGACAACACCCGTTTAGCAACATCTCTTCCGTCATCGCAAACCGAAACTCACCTCGTGACGGCCATCGTTCTGTGCCGGACAGGTGATAAAAACGGTGCAATTGCCGAGGATAGAAAAGCGACTGCTATGGATGCATCACGCTGAATTAATTATTAGGTTCCAAATCTTAAACAGGAGATCATACAGGCATGATATGGCCAATCATGACAACAGAGCGGGATGAGCGCTGGGATTGCCGGGGGTGCGGCAGGTGTTGCCGCGGAAATATCGTACCGCTTCATGATGATGACCTACAGCGTCTGCGGGCTCAACACTGGGATAAGCATCCGGATTTCGCCCATCAGCCCTTTATCGTGCGCCAGGGATTGTTTTCGCGGCAGTATAGACTTGCACAACGCGGCGACGGGACATGCGTGTTTCTGGGCAAAGACAACCTCTGCCGCATCCACCAGGAATTCGGTTTTTATGAAAAACCCTTGACCTGCCGGATGTATCCCCTGCAGGTTGTGCCTTTGGAGAAAATAGCTATTCTGACATTGCGGCGATCCTGTCCCGTGGCGGCAGCAGGCGAGGGTGCCAGGCTTGCCGAACATCTGGGTGAGGCGCACAAGTATGTCCAGATTCGTCCCCGCCTTGTTGAACCAGCTTCTCCTCCGGCTATTGTAAAAAATCAGTCCCGTCCCTGGTCTGATGTCGTGATGATCGCTGAAACCCTGGAAAAACTGGTTAAAGATCAAAAATATCCGCTCTCCCGGAGACTAGTGCATGGTTTGTGGCTGTGCAATCTTCTTGAGGAATGCCGGCTTAAGAATCTTGATGCCGGGGAACTCCGTGATTTGGTTGCTTTCTTTGCCAAAGCTGCACCACAGAAGGCTGAGGAAATGTATCTTAACCCTGCCAATCCCGGAACTGCCGCCGGCGTCCTGTTTCGCCAGTCGATTGCGGCATATCTGCGCCTGCATCCCCTCAATGACATACACGAATCATGGCGGGAACGATGGTTCCTTTTTATTACTGCATTTGCATTTACCAGTGGAAAAGGTTCGGTGCCGGCCCTGCATCCCGCTTTTCCCGATGCGAAGTTTGCGGATGTGGAGCAGCGGGTTCTTGGGCCGCTTGACAATAAAATCCAGGGACTTTTCAATGACTACTTTGAAAGCAATCTCTCCTCGAAACAATATGCCATAGTGAGCCGCCCCGGATGGCCGCTTCTGGATAAGTTCCGCGCCCTTGCCCTCGCCTTGCCTGTGGCGTTCTGGATGCTCCGTTATTTCTCCGGCAATGCTCTACCCGCAAGAAAAACGGCGATCTCCATCATCACTACCATTGACCGCGGACAAGGTTACGCCCCCTTGACCGGCACCCATCACCGCCAAAGGATCGCCAGTCTGAAATCCCTGCGGGCCTTGGAAAAACTGATTATCTGGTATGATAGGTGAGGAAGGGGGTTATGCTGAAGTGACCTGCCTCCCGAAAACCGGTCTGGTTAACAGCACGATTCTTCTTGATGAAGGAGCAAACCCAAATATGAAAAAACAGTCCTGGGTGCACATTACAGCAATCATTATGGTGGGCGTTTGTCTTTATAGTATCATTAATCAATTGGGAGCGCTTTTATATGCAGGGGGTCTTTCAATGACTTACGCCAGAAGCTTCGTATCAAATTTTATCCTGATTTCGATTGGCTTATACGTTTGCGGCATTTTCGCCGGCATCGGCTTATATTGTTATAAGGCTTGGTCTCGATGGCTTGCCATGGGCATTGCCGCTATTTTTATATTTCGATCACTGCCTGGTCTGCTCATCACTTTTGTGGGCAACCACCCCAGCACGAAGATCACTATTGAAAGCGTTACTTTTACATTGTTTGCCATCTGGTGCCTGTATTACCTTAATCGGTCGGCTGTAGAAGAAAAATTTAAAAATACTAAGGCTGACGCTGAAAGTGAAAGTGATAGCATCAAAACAGAGGATAATATCTTTAAAAGACCCGGAGGCGTTAAGATTACTGCAATCCTGCTGATAATTATTTGTGGATTCCAAATTGTCTCACTGCTTCTGATCATGACGAAAGTGGCTTCTAATGTCGCGCCCGGTCCGGGTGCCGTTATTTCTTCCATTATTATTTTCGGTTCCATAATACCCTTGCTGGGTTTGGCATCCGGGATTGGCCTCCTGGGCATGAAAATCTGGGCTCGAAAATTTACGATAATATTTTCAATTACCTCCATTGCCGTTATCGGGCCCGTCATTGCTGTTTCCTATACCCTGGATTCAAGACATTATGGGTTGGATCTCTTTTTTTTGGTTGCTTATTCATTGTCTCTGCCTGTTTGGTCTCTGTACTACTTCACTCGGCAGCATATCAAAGTCCTATTTGCGCCGAAATAAAGAATGTCTGCATTATCAGGAAAATTATTGCAGTTTTCCCATGTTATCCTTCCTGTAACAAAGCGCCCGGCGGTTTTTATGGGCATCCAATGTTTCAAACGATTATCATCATTTATCATAATCAGAACATTGACAATTATCAATCATTTATGCAATATTTACACTGCTCGATCGTCATACATGCCGGCTTATAAACGTGAGAAAAGAAAATGTGTATTTCAAAACTTGGCTCAATTTTTTCTCGTCATATAATCTTGCAGGACCTTCTATTCCCATTTCAGAAAACCACCGGGTTTTGTCCCGACGCTTACAGATCGTGCCCACATAACGTGTCAATGAGAACTGTCAGACGACGTTTGGCCTGGCGCAATTTCCGGAGGTTATTATGAGACATTGTCGTGCTCTGTCGTTAAACAACATTTTCAAAGTTGCGGTGCTGGCTTTACTGATATTATTCTTTTTTTGCTCCTGTTTTTCCCCAGGAAAGAATGTAGACAAATTCATTCGGGAGTTGAAGGATAAAGACTTGGTCGTCAGATTGAATGCTTCAATTGCCCTCGGAAGGATAAAGGATGGCCGTGCCGTTGAGCCCTTGATTGATGCCCTGAAGGATAGAAACTCCTCTGTCAGAAGGAATGCTGCAGATGCACTCGTAAGGATAGGCGCCCCTGCCGTTGAGCCCTTGATTGCCGCCTTGACGGATAAAGACTCCTCTGTCAGAAATGAGGCTGCTGGCGCTCTCGGAAAGATAAAGGATGCCCGTGCCGTTGAGCCCTTGATTGATGCCCTGAAGGATAGAAACTCCTCTGTCAGAAGGAATGCTGCGGATGCTCTCGTAAGGATAAGCGCCCCTGCCGTTGAGCCCTTGATTGATGCCCTGAAGGATGAAAACTCCTCTGCCCGAGTTGGGGCTGCAGGCACCCTCGGAAAGATAAGGGCCGACCATGCCGTTGAGCCCTTGATTGATGCCCTGAAGGATAAAGACCCATCTGTCAGAAGGAATGCTGCAGATGCTCTCGGAAGGATAGGCGTCTCTGCCGTTGAACCCTTGATTGCTGCCCTGAAGGATGAAAACTCCTCTGCCCGAAGTGATGTTGCAGGCGCTCTCGGAAAGATAAGGGACGACCGTGCCGTTGAGCCCTTGATTGCTGCCCTGAAGGATAAAAGCGCATCTGTCAGAAGCGACGTTGCAGACGCTCTTGGAAGGATAAAGGGTGACCGTGTCGTTGAGCCCTTGATTGCTGCCCTGAAGGATCAAGACTCCTATGTCCGAAGTGAGGCTGCAGGCGCCCTCGGAAAGATTACGGATGGCCGGGCCGTTGAGCCCTTGATTGCTGCCCTGAAGGATCAAGACTCCTATGTCCGAAGGAATGCTGCAGATGCTCTCGGAAGGATAGGCGCCCCTGCCGTTGAACCCTTGATTGATGCCCTGAAGGATCAAGACTCCTATGTCCGAAGTGGCGCCGCAGATGCTCTCATAAAGATAGTTCAACCTTTGGTTGCTGCCCTGAAGGATAAGGATCCATCTGTTCGAAATGCGTCTGCAGATGCTCTCGTAGGTATCGGCGCCCCTGCCGTTGAACCCTTGATTGATGCCCTGAAGGATGAAAACTCCTCTGCCCGAAGTGAGGCTGCAGGCGCCCTCGGAAAGATTACGGATAGCCGGGCCGTTGAGCCCTTGATTGCCGCCCTGAAGGATAAGGACCCCTCTGTCCGAAGCGGGGCTGCAGGCGCCCTCGGAAGGATAGAGGATGGCCGGGCTGTTGAGCCCTTGATTGATGCCCTGAAGGATAAGGACCCCTCTGTCCGAGGTGGAGCTGTAGACGCTCTCGTACGGATAGGCGCCCCTGCCGTTGAACCCTTGATTGATGCCCTGAAGGATGAATACTCCCCTGCCCGGAGTGATGTTGCAGGCGCCCTCGGAAGGATTAAGGATGGCCGGGCCGTTGAGCCCTTGATTGATGCCCTGAAGAATAAAGACTCCTCTGTTCGAAGTGAGGCTGCGGGCGCCCTTGGAAAGATTAAGGATGCCCGTTCCGTTGAACCCTTGATTGACGCCCTGAAGGATGAATACTCATCTGTCCGAAGAAATGCTGCAGATGGTCTCGTAAGAATAGGCGCCCCTGCCGTTGAACCCTTGATTGATGCCCTGAAGGATGAAAACCCATCTGTCCGGAGTGGGGCTGCCGGCACCCTCGGAAACATAAAAGATGTCCGGGCCGTTGAGCCCTTGACTGCTGCCCTGAAGGATAAAGACACATCTGTTCGAAATGCGTCTGCAGAGGCTCTCGTAAGAATAAAGGATAACTGACAGGAAGGATGCTGGTGTCAAGTCTTTCTTGTCATAGCAGAGATTTTAATGATACTTTGCATTATTGCTGGCTCATATAGATTTCAGATTCGTAGGTGCTCTTAATATTGCGGCATGGAAAACAACCCGAACCGTCGTTCCAGGAACATTAATTGCGGAAATTCATCATGACACAAGAATTGAAAACAATGCGTGCAGCCGTCTATTACAATAACGGCGATATCCGTGTGGAAGAGCGGCTGGTCCCGCAGATCGGAGCCGGCGAGATCCTCGTAAAGGTCTTGACCAGCGGGATCTGCGGCAGCGACGTCATGGAGTGGTACCGCGTCAAAAAGGCGCCGCTTGTGCTGGGCCACGAAATTGCCGGTGAAATTGCCGCCGTCGGCGAGGGCGTCACGCGTTATAAGCCAGGCGACCGCGTTTTCGTTTCCCACCATATCCCCTGCAACACCTGCCATTACTGTCTCAGGGGCTATCATACCGCCTGTGAGACGCTGCACACGACCAATTACGACCCGGGTGGTTTCGCCGAATATATCCGGGTCCCGCGCCTCAATGTCGATCGCGGCGTCTTCCAGCTTCCCAACGAGGTTTCTTACGACGCCGGGGTGTTTGTGGAACCCCTTGCCTGTGTCGTACGCGGACAACGCGTGGCCAATCTGCAGCCCGGTCAGACGGTTTTGATCCTCGGCAGCGGTATCTCCGGAATGCTGCATCTGCTTTTGGCACGCAGTCTCGGGGCCGGGAGGATCGCGGCGACGGACATCAGCCCATTCCGTCTCGACATGGCCCGGCAATTCGGCGCGATCGGGGTTTTTGATGCCCGCGAAGACATTCCGGCGCGTCTGCGCGAAATCAATGACGGACGGCTGGCCGACCTGGTAATCGTCTGCACGGGCGTTCTGTCTGCCTTCACGCAGGCCCTGCATTCGGTGGATCGCGGCGGCGCCATCCTGTGTTTTGCGACAACAGAGCCGGGCGTGGATCTGCCCGTGCCCCTCAATGAATTCTGGCGCAATGAAATCAAGCTGGTGCCTTCTTACGGGAACAGTCCGCTCGATGCGACGGTGGCCATCGAGTTGATCCGTTCCGGACGCGTCCCCGTGGAGAGGATGATTACCCACCGGCTGCCGCTGGAACAGGCAGGCCTGGGATTCCGCCTCGTGGCCGATGGGGGGGATTCCATGAAGGTGGTCATCGAGCCGCAGAAATAATATGGAAAACGCCCTGCAGAAATATGCCGCTAAACTGGTCCGGGCCGGCCTGACGGAAGCGGGCGGCGCCCTGTTCGGCCTGCGCGGTACGGAAATCCTCTGGAACCGAATGGACGCGACCTGCACCGCGCTGGAAACAGTTATGGCCGCTATTGATAAACAGGCCATTCTGTTTGCCGAACCGGCGGAGCCTTACCGGACGATTATTGAATACCTGGCGGAGACATCCGGCAGCAGCATCAAGCCCCGTGATTTTGAAACCAGCATCTTTCTGCATGATTTGCCTGTTTTGCCGGAACTTGACCCTCAGGCCATCGCGGAGGCCCTGAAGCGGCGGCGCAGCGTCATCATCGCCGGTCGCGGCGTCGTCACTTTCGGAAAGTCTGGCCCGGAAGCGGCTTTTATCGTCTACAGTTCCGTCTGTTTCGCCTTATTCGTAAAATTCTTTTCCGATACGCTCTACCATGTCCGCCGCAACAGTATGAATCATCGCCGCCGGGCGGTACTCAAAGAAGTTTTGGAACGGCTTGATCCCTCGCCGGCAACAACCGGCGCCCTCATGAAAGGTCCATTTACCGCCGAAGATCAGATCCTGTCGGCAATGGCGGAAGCGGGCCGGTTCATGATCGAGCGCCGCCTTGTGGATTCCAACTTCGGCAACATCTCCTATTATGCTGATCCCGTGCTGTATATCAGCCCCAAAGGCGGCGCCCTCGATGAGTTGCATGGCCGCATTGTTCCTATCTCCCTCGACGATCCCGCTGCGCTGCCGGAAACGGCCTCCACAGAGTTTCCCGCCCACCGGGAAATCGTCCTTGCAACGGATCGGCGCGCAGTGCTGCACGGACATCCGAAGTTTGCCGTGATCCTGTCCCTGGACTGCGAAAAGGACGATTGCGAGGGGCGGGACGCATGTCATATCCGCTGTCCCTACGAAAGATCGATCGGCGGCATCCCCATTGTGGCGGGTGAGGCGGGTGCCGGACCTTTCGGATTGTGCCATACCGTCCCCCCCGCAATGCGGGATCATGACGGTGTGATTGTTTACGGGCACGGACTGTTCACGGCCGGAGAGCATGATTTCAATGAAGCCTTTGAGCGGCTTGCAGCTATTGAAAACGCCTGCAGGCAGGAATATTTCAGGCAGATCGGGTAAATGGGGGACGGGGCAGCATCATGGAAATGACCCGGTTTCGTCTTAATCATCTAATAAAGAAAGGATTGATGAATTTATGCCAAGAAAGAAAGAGAAGGCCGATTTTTCAGGGTTGACGCTGCTCGGGCGGGAAGGCCGGAACGCAAAACCGTCAAGGCAATTGGAAACCTTTCCGAACCGGCATCCACGGCGGGATTATGTCGTGACGCTTGAGACGGACGAATTTACCTGCGTCTGCCCGATGACGGGGCAGCCTGATTTTGCCCGGCTGAAAATTCAATATATCCCTGATGAACGCATTGTCGAGTCCAAATCGCTGAAGCTCTACCTCTGGTCCTACCGCGATGAAAGAACCTTTCACGAACATGTCACAAACCAGATTCTCGATGATCTGACGGCGGCTCTGAAGCCCCGGTGGTGCAAGACTACGGCGGATTTTGCCGTGCGCGGCGGCATCACCATCACTATCGAAGCAGAGTACAGGAAGCCCTGAATCGGGGCGGATTTCCGGCCTTTCATGGAATCAAATAAAGCGCATCTCCGGAGCGGTCAGATAGAGATCTATACATAATCGCCGAGAAATGGTTCGCAAGCGGTGAATCGAAAGTTTTCCGCGCTGAAAACACTGACCGGCAAGATGGCCTATCATACCCTCGAATTGGAGAAACGAGTGTGCCTGGAGACGGCCGGCAAATATACGGGAGAATGAAAAGCATGAAAAATATGGACAAAATCAGGGAGGCGGCGTGCAACCCGCACGGGTATGCGGAATCTTACAAGACACGAACTCATAAAAAGGTTGTCGGTTATTTCTGTTCCTACGCACTCGAAGAGACCATCTGGGCTGCCGGCGCCCTGCCGTTCAGGATATTCAGCCGCAAGTCCGGCATTCATCTGGCCGACCGGCACCTGCAATCCTACTGCTGTTCGCTCGTGCGCGGTACGTTGGAGGATGCCCTTTCGGGGGCGTTGAAATTTCTGGACGGCGTCGCCTTCCCCCACACCTGCGATTCCATCCAGCGTCTCTCCGATCTCTGGCGGATTAACATTCCCTGCGGTTTTCACACCGATGTGGTCCTGCCCGTCAAGCTCAATACGGACAGCGCCAGGGAGTACATGATTGACGTGTTGCGAGCGTTCAGGGCCGACCTGGAGAAGAATCTCAACGTCAGCATCACCGACGACGCGTTAAGGGCGTCGATGGATCTGTACGGCCGGCTGCACGGCATGTTAAGAACGATCTACGAAATCCGGGCGCAAAATCCGGATGCCGTCAGCGGCTCCGATGTTTACAGCATCATGAAGGCCGCCATGATCATGGACCGGCAGGAGATCTTGGCGTTGCTCAACGAAGTGGTCATGGAACTCAGGCAGAAGAAAAGCGCGGGGGCAACCTCCGGCCGCAAGCGCGTGATCCTCTCCGGCGGGATCTGTGATTTTCCCGATGTCTATCCCATGATCGAAGAGGCGGGCGGCGCCGTCGTCTGGGATGATCTCTGCATGGGGACGAGGACCTTCTCCGGAGATTTTGCCACGAAGACAGACCCTGTGGAGGCCATTGCCGGGCGCTACATGGAGCGGATCGTCTGCCCGGCCAAGCACAGCGGCCTGACGAACCGCGCCGATTACCTGGTTCGGATGGCCAGGGAAAGAGACGCGCGCGGCGTGATCATCCTGCTGTTGAAGTTTTGCGATCCCCACGCCTTCGATTATCCTTATCTGAAAAACGCCCTGGACAGGGAGGGCATTCCGAACCTGCTGATCGAAGTCGAAGATCAACTGCCGCCGGACGGGCAGTTGCGAACACGCTTCGATGCCTTTTTAGAGATGCTGTAAAGGAGATCAATGATGGCGGAAGAAACGAAAATCCCGGATCCCGAAAAAGAGAAACGAAAGATCAAGGCCGTCAAGCAGATGAAGGACATCATGACGACCTATTATATCGACGCCAAAACGGCCGAACAGACAGGCAAAAAAGTTGCCTGGATCACGAGCGGCGGCCCCGTGGAGCCCCTGATCGTGATGGATGTCATTCCTGTTTATCCAGAAAATCATGGGGCCATGATCGGCGCCAGCCACATGGGTGTCGGGCTTTTCGAGAAGGCCGAATCCATGGGCTATGCGAGCGACTTGTGCTCCTATGCCTGCACGGATATCGCCTGCGCCACCGTCAACGGCGGGCCGCTCGGCGGGCTTCCGAGGCCCGACATGCTCGTGTGCTGCAACAACATCTGCGGGACCGTTCTGAAATGGTACGAAATCCAGGCCCGGTATTTCAACGCGCCGCTGTTCATTCTGGATACGCCATTTTGCCATACCGAATATAGTCCGGCCATCCAGGAATACGTCCGCCGGCAGATCGAGGAATATATCCAGTTTCTGGAGCAGCACTGCGGGAAGCCATTCGATTATGACCGCATGCAGGAGGTCGGAAGACTCTCCGTCACCGGTCAGAAACTCTGGCAGGCGGTCCTGGACACGACTATGCACAAACCCGCCCCCATGAGCGCCTTCGATGCCTTTTTCCACCTGGCCCTAATCGTGACGCTGCGCGGGACACGTGAAGCCGTGGACTACTATCAATTGCTGCTGGCGGAGATGAAACAACGCATTGCCGACGGCATCGGCGCCGTTCCCAACGAAACATATCGCCTGCTCTGGGACAACCTGCCCGTCTGGTACCGGACGAAGTGGCTCTCCGAAAAATTCGCCGCCCGCGACGCCTGCCTCGTGGCCGACACTTACACGTCGGCTTGGTGCGGTTCACTCAAGTATGTGGATGAAAACAATTTCCTCGAAACAATGGCCGAATGTTATACGCGGATCTATCTGAATATCGGAGTGGACGAGATGGCCCGGACAGTCATGGAAATGGTGGATAAGTACGATGTGGACGGCATTGTCATGCACTCCAACCGGAGTTGCAAGCCCTATTCGCTGGGACAATACGATATTCAGCGCACTGTCGAGCAGCAAAAGGGCATCCCGTCGCTGATGCTTGAAGCCGACATGACGGACGAACGCAAGTTTTCCGAGAGTCAGATCGAGACGCGCATTGATGCGTTCATAGAGGTTCTGCAGGAAAAGAAGAAGTAGACCCCTGTCTGGCAGCCGCCGGCAAGTGTGGCACCCAGTTCCCGGCATTTATCCGGAATGTCTTCCGTAACCGGGCTCTTGCAGATGACGACCGGGAGGTAGACTTTTTTCAGGTTCTTACGGTTTAAGCGTACGTGATGAGTTGAGAAGGTATTATATGCCCACAGGACGGCCATCTCTTACACCTTGTGCCGCACCTTTGAGTTCAGCCTTGCGTTGAGGATTACCGTTCGAAATCATGCCCTTCAAGTTGAAAACCTTTTTCTCGGAATAATCTCAGGCAGGCATTCACTGCATCTGCATCATAAAGCGTTCCTTTATTGTTCTCAATCTCTGCCAGCGCCGCATTTAATCCTAATGCCGGACGATAGGGGCGATGGGAAGCCATGGCTTCCACCACGTCAGCAACAGCCATAATGCGTGCTTCTATAAGAATGTCATCCCCTTTCAGATTTCTTGGATAGCCCGAACCATCCATCCGCTCATGATGTTGGTAAATGATTTCTGCCAGCGGCCAGGGTGATTCTACATCCTTCAGCATCTCAAATCCTTTTTGGGCATGTTCTTTAATCATGGAAAATTCGAGATCCGTCAGTTTTGTCGGCTTGGACAATATTTCAGCAGGAACGGATAATTTCCCGATGTCATGAATGATACCCGCCATGCGTATCCCGTCAATTCTATCCTGGGGAAAATCCATCTCCGTGGCAATAGCGCGGGCAAGATCGGCGGACCGTGTCTGATGACCGGCCGTATAGGGATCTCTGGTCTCAATGGCCGATACCATGACCTGAACAGTCGTGCCAAATGCCTTTCTGAGACTATCAAGTGTATCTTGGAGTTTTTGTTCCGCCTGTTTGCGGTCCGTAATGTCTTCAACAACTTCATTAAACCCCCTTATCGTACCATTCAAATAAAAAAGCGGAAAAGCGTGAATCCGTGCCACGAAACGGCTACCATCATCTCGAACGCCTTCGGTCTCTACTTGATGAGGCTGACCGGTAGCCATTGCCTGCACTCCGGGGCAGTGTTGACAGACTGTCTGTCGTTTCTCAAATTCCTTAAAACAGTTTTTACCTACAAGTTCACCTGCAGGTTTATTAAACTGTTTGCCTGATACAACGTTTGTCGTTATTATTTTGAAGTCCTTGTCGATCAGGTTAATTCCAAAATCGATATTATCCGCCAGAGATCTGTATTGTTCTTCGCTCTCCTGCAGCACCTTCTCCACCCGCTTGCGCTCTGCCAGTTCGTTTTCTTTGGAAACGATTGCCTTTCCCGTGTCTTCCATCATCCGGTTAAAGCTTTCAACCAGCGCCAGCATCTCTCCAGTCGTCTTAATTTCCACCCGAGTCGTCAACTCCCCTTTCGCAAAACGGGTCGTGGCATGAGCAAGCTCAGTGATTGGATCTAATATCAGTTTTTTTGAGGCAATAAATAAAATGGCTCCAATGATAAACGTTACAACCAAATTGATCACAACGACAAATATTATCGTTTTTACAACTTGTTGATTGACCTTATGCTGCGACATGCCAAGAGTAACTTTACCGATCGTATCAGTGTCATATGTGATTGGACCAAATACTTCTATAACCCCCCCTTGCGTTTTGATCGTTGCGATAATATCTTTCAACTTGCTGTCCTTTGGCAATACTGAAACGATATCTTTAACTCTTGGCCAGGTATAGTCAATACTGGCATATTGAGAAGTAAGGAGGTTGCCGGAGGCATCCTGGATAACTGCATAAAAAACTTCCTCATTTTTAATCGCTTGGTGTACAATACTATCCAATCCAATCCTGTCCTTCATAATCAAAGGGTCTTTGGCGAGTTTGGCTATGAAGGATGCAAAACCATTTCCCCTTGTTATTAAGGAATGCTTGAGCATCTCTCTTTCGTTCATTGCAATGATAATGCTTAGGACAACTGTGCTTGCAAGGAGAATAACTGATACGATGATTAAAAATTTGAACCTAAGACTTTGTTTCAATTTGTTATTAAACATTTTGCTACCATTCTCTTGTTGTTATAATAAAAAATTTATGCCGGGATTATTCTATAACCTTGGTCACCGATTTCATAAAAGACGGCGTAATCTTAAACTGTCCTGCTTTTGCTGTCTTTAGGTTAATCATCAAATCCAAATTTTCCGGAGTTTCTATGGGAATAGATGCCGGCTTCGCTCCTTTCAAAACCTTTGCCGCCTTCCTTGCCGCCAGGCGGCCGACCGCATAGGGGTTTGCGCATACGCCCAGAAGGACCCCTTCGCTTACCAAGTCGTCGAGGTGGGTTATCGTGACTACTTTTGCTTTGGTCGCCAGATCCACGATCATCGATATTGTTTTCCCGATAACACTGCTGCCGGAAAGATAAATTGCGTCCACCGTACGGATGACCTCCGGCAGGACCAGGGCTACTTCTTCGCTATTGGTCAAAGGAACCGGGACAATCTCGAGTTGAAAATCGGATTGGGCTCTTAGCAGTCCTTTAAGTTGGACCACTGAGTTTTTTTCAGCAGGTGTGTAGAGCACTGCCAGCCTCTTTGCCGGTGCGAACCTTTTCAGGGTATCCATAAGCTTTGACATGGGAACCAGAGGGCTGGCGCCGGTCGTGTTATTGCCTGAATTCTTCCAAGTCTGAGCTATATTTACCTCTACAGGATCATAAACCATACTGAAGACTACCGGCACGTCCTTAATCTCCCTGGTGACGGATATGGTAGCAGTGGTGCCGATTGAAATAATCAGATCCATCTTTGCCGCGGAAAATTTCTGTACGATTTCCGCCAAATCAGCCTTATTTCCACCTGCGTTTTCCATAATGAACTTCACTGCCGGTTCTCCAAAGCCCTCTTCCCTGAGTTGTTCCATAATGCCGTTCTTGGCCTCGATATAGCGAGGCTCTTCACTCCATAGAAGCACACCGATTCTCTTGCCTGCCTTCGCCTCCACGGGAAATGGATTAAGCATGGCAACCATCGCAATAAATATAACCAACCCTTTTATCTTAATCCGGTTCATCCTCCCCCCCCTCCTAACGGGTTATCAACAAGAAATGGGTAAAATTGCCAAGTAAATTTCATTATCTGCTTAATTTCCGAAATATCAATGAATTATTGTTGATTGCATCCTTCGTCACTGTGGCTGCCCTGAAACCTTTTGACGATTTAATGCATCTTTGCATTTCAGAATATGGAATTCCCAGGCAGGAAGATCGACGTATGGCCCGTCACCCTTAATTTCATAGACGTTTCCGGTGAAAAGATCGGTCCATACCCCGCCGGCCAGATCGTTCCAAGGCAGCAGCACCTGTCCTTGTGCAGGTGCATCTGAAAGATTGACAACGATCAGGCAGCTTTCCTTGCTGTCCCTCCAGGACCACGCCACGAGTTTTTCGTCGCCGACAAGATCGGGCTGGCCGATCCGCTCGCAGGGCCGCCATTCGCCGTTTCTGAGACAATCGCTATTGAGTATTTCCAGGAGCCTGCGGTAGAATGCCTGAACTTCCGGGCTGACAGGCTCGTCAGAGCGACGTTCCAGGAAAACGGGAAGGTGGATTCTTCTTCCCTCGAATTGCCCATCATGGAAGAGCTTCGCGCCCGGGATGGAGGCGACTGTGACGGCAGCCGCAAACGCTTTTTTCGATGGAAATGCCGTTGCCGCACGGGGCTCATCATGGTTTTCGATGAAACGGACCAACTTGTCCTGATAGGACCTCTCGGCGCACAAATGCAGCCGGACGCTTTCGGCGTTTTCATGCCTCAGCCGATCATAGAGCCGTTTATCATAACAGAAATTAAACCCATGCTGCTGGAGCTGCCATTCAAGGTCCCAGTAGGATTCGGCTATAAACAAAAAATCAGGATATTCTATCCGGACGGGCCGAATCAACTCCGGCCAGAATTCCCGCTCCGGCTCGTGGCCGGCACGCGGCCCCCAAGTTCGTGCAAAGATTGAATTTATCATAAGCATGGCCATGTCGCACCGGATTCCATCGCATTGCCCGGCGATATTCAAAACCGTTTCGTTCATGGCCCGGCGTGCCCCTGTATGGAAGGCGTTGAATTGCAGGACGTCCTCCCAGGCCGGATAATAGGGGTCGCGCCCACAGGCAAAAACCCGATTCTCGATCAGGATGAACGATCGGGGCTCTCTCCTGAAGTCTTCGAGGTCTCCCTGAATGAAATATTCAGGATGTTCCGTGGCCCAGGCGTGGTCCGTTGCAATATGGTTGGGAACAAAATCGAGGATCAGCCGGATTTTCCTTTCCGCAAGCATGCGGCGGGCTTCTGCCAGTCCTTCCGGGCCGCCAAGATATGCGTCAACGACGTAGTTGCGCACGCAGTACGGCGAACCGACGTTGTCTTGCGGTGAAAAATCCGGGAGCGCCCGTTTGAAGTCTGCAACGAGACCTTCGTGCCGCATGGAGATCCCGATGCCGGCGGGGCTTCGTTCCCATACTCCCATGAGCCAAAGTGCGTCGACCCCCAAGCCGGCAAGGGCATCCCACTCCCGGGCAGGCACGGCGTCGAGGGTTATGGGCCTGCCGTATCGCCGGCTCAATTCGCCGAGCCAGACCCATGTATTGATTTCATAAATAACCGGATGTGCGGACCGCGTGGTCATGCCGATTACCTCTTGGGGATTACGATAAACGCCAGCATGCCATGCTCTGTGAGCGGGGATGAATGGCGGATGCCGTTTGCGCAGGCAAAGACCCTCGCTGCGCCTATCCGTTCAGAAGTCCCGCCATCTGGGCGGGATTCTTCGCTGCCTGCAGGACGCTACATAAAAAAAGAAAGGGCTGCAAGCAAATTCAGAAGGCAGCCCCTTTGAGGGAAAATCCTATCGTTGTCTCCCGTTGCTGCCGGACAGGCGGTTTATCGGGTCAGCTTTACATTGCCGAAGACCAAGATGAGCTTTCGGAACAGCTTTTTGTCGAAGCATTGTCTCATGCCCTAATCGCGCTGATCCGACGCCATAAACTCGATTTGATTTTTTGACAAGAATTTCCTTTTTTACGGCGGGAATATGCGAGGAAGGATTTTGTGTGAAAGAGATACTAACCACAAAATATGGGGCGCGTTGCCGATCATTGTGCGAATGACGCATCGAGTCGACCGTCTTTTGATAAATCGCTTCACCTTTTTGCTGATTTACCCACACGAAGGTCATTTTTGTCAGCATCCAGGCAATCCTGTCCTTCCCGTAACATTTTCTGTGAGGTTTCCTCTAAACAAGCCATGTCCATTGAACACGAACGGTTATTCAGGGGGTCATGGAATTCCAGAGACCCACGAAGAAGTGGCGGGCATTGATCCCGATATCCCGCGAATTGTAGCCCCCTTCCTGGACGATCAGGGTGGGAAGACGGAGGAGGCCGACCATCCTTCCGTTTTCCTCGAAATCCCTGGCTTGAAGTGTCCACGTCCCCGTGGGATCGCCCTTGGCCACATCCAGCCCTAGGGCGATAACGAGAAAACCGGGGTTGAATTTTCGAACGATTTTGAGGGCCTTTTCAAGGGCATCCCGGTACTTTTCCCCGTTAATCTTTTCCTGGAGGGGAAAGTTCACATTGAATCCGGTGCCCGCTCCCGAGCCTTTTTCATTCTCGAATCCACTGAAGTAGGGATAGGCGAACCGGGGATGGCCGTGAATGGAAAGGGTCAGGACGTCTGATCGCTCGTAGAAGATATCCTGCTGGCCGTTTCCGTGGTGATAGTCCAGGTCCAGTAGAGCTACTTTCCCGAAGGGACTGAGGTAATTGGCGGCAACAGCAGCGGAGTTGAAGTAACAGAATCCTCCGAAGGCGCGGCGTTCAGCGTGGTGTCCCGGGGGGCGGACCAGGGCGTAGGCGATCCTGTCTCCTTCCAGGAGCCGGGAAGCCCCGGTGAGAGCGCAGTCCACGGCCCGTTTGGATGCCAGATAAGCGTTCCGATTCAGGGGCGTGAACGTGTCGATGCAGTAGTAGCCTACCCGGACGGGGAGTTCCCTGGGGGGGGTCGCGGCGTTCCGGATCGGAAAAACATAGGGATAGAGGGATTTGCCAGGCTCCAGTGATTCGCACACCTTCTTGAAATATTCATAGAAACGGGAATCATGAACCTGGCGGATGTATTTTTCCGAGAAATGACGAACCGGGACGGTTTCGAACAGGCGGGTCGGTTCAATCTCTCTCAGGATGCTCGGGATGCGCACTGGCGCCTCCACGTAGCCCCGCTCTTTGATGTGATGGATGTCATGCCTGTCGTTCACGATGAGGATGATTTTCCTGTCGGGAGGGATGGTCCTGATCACGGTCAGAGGCTCCTGACGGACATATCGGGGCGGACGAAGCCGGATGCGGTCTTCCCGGAAGGATTCGACCACTTTCTCAATATATTCCTCCGGGCACAGATCACCGTATTTTCGTTCCAGGATGGCCCGGACGATTTCCCGGGCATGGGAACGGCATATCGTCGATTCCCGTCCCAAAGGGTCGAGAACCAGATACGGGGGGTTATCGTCCCCGGGTCGGATAGGGGTTTCGTAGGCCGTCCCGGCAATCGGCCGGGCGCCGTAACGCTCGTAGAATTTCAGCCGAATGATATTTTCCCTGAGAATCCCGGGGACCCGGCAGAGCATGGGATTGTCGGGAAGGCATTCGAAAAATAGTCCCGCGCATCCCGATTCGACGGCATGGAAGCGGATCCTTTCATAGAGGGCCCCGCCGATGCCGCGGCCGGTCAGTTGTTTCGCCGAGGAGAGGAAATCGAGAAAACAGAAGTCCAGATCCGGTTCATGGAGGACGAAGGCAAACCCATTGATGAACCCCTTACTGTCTTCGGCAACGAAAAGAATGGAACGGAAACGATGTTTTAATGGATTTTTAAGCCGTTCCGGCAGCTTGGCTATCTCATCCTCCCTGATGCCGGTGAATTGAACCCGGAGAATCGCCTGGACCTGGGCGATGGCAATCTTGTTCGCCGGTATCGTGTCGTCGTAAATCTGGCGTATTCGAAACATTAAAATGACCTCCTCGGAAACATTCAATTGCAGAACATCGATATGGGCCTTGCCATGTGCCATTTCGAATTGTCTTCGGCGGCGCTGGGCCTGAAGGGACATTGGCAGGCCGATGATCCACAGATGCAGACAGGCGGCATGGAATACATCGCAAGCTGGGTTGCTATTTGATCAGGCGCCGGCGCATCTTGTGGAGCGCCAGCGGGAAAAACACCAGCGAAAACGCCGTCAGATAGCCCAGTTGCCAGAGCATCATCCCGTCGAAGCGGCTGAAGCAAAGCGATCTGGCCGCATTGACCAGATGGGTCAGGGGCAGGATCATCGCCGTGATCCGGGCCCATTCGGGCAGATTTTCAATGGGGAAAAAGGTGCCGC
Source organism: Pseudomonadota bacterium (assembly GCA_043805145.1). GTDB lineage: Bacteria > Desulfobacterota > Syntrophia > Syntrophales > Fen-1087 > JAPLJM01. The sequence continues at coordinate 118,590 of JAZDIK010000004.1, forward strand.
TGAACAGGAACATGGGCGTGATGAACAGGAAGAAGGGGAGATTGAACAGGTCGATGTGCCGGGTCATCGCGGTGAAATACATACCGACGGCGCCAAAGGCCATCCCGCCGAGGAAAGACAGGGGAATAAGCAGCAGTCCGGCAGGATACTGGATCAGCCCGAAAGCGCTGATAACAGCCATCATGATAATGGTGGCGATCATGGATTTAGTCGCACCCCAGACGATTTCGCCGGCGATGATTTCATTGACTGTCAGCGGCGTGGCCATCATGGCATCGAAGGTTTTCTGGTAGTACATGCGCACAAACGAACCGTAGGTGTTCTCAAAAAAGGCGTTGTTCATGATGTTGATGGCGATTAGGGCCGGGGCGATGAAGGCGGTATAGGTAACCTCAATGCCACCCTGGCGGATATGGCCCACCAGGGCGCTCAGGCCGTACCCGAAAGCCAGCAGATAGAAGAGTGGCTCCATGATAGGAGACAGAAAACGGATCTTCCAGTTCTGCCGGTAAATGATGAAGTTCCTCTGCCAGACCCGGAAAAGGCCCATCCAGGAGACCATTGAGAAAAAGCGCTTCATTCCCTCAATTCCCTGCCCGTCAACTTCAGAAATACATCCTCCAGCGTGGCCATGCGCAGGATGCACCCCTCCCGGCAGTAATGTTTGCTGATTTCATGATAAAGACTGCCGCCGTTGCCTTCGTAAATGATCATCCGGTGCCCAAAATCTTCGTGATCGAGCCCGCGTGCCCCGACATAGGCGCGCAACGCCGGAGCTGGCTCGGCGACCTCGATGACATCCTGCCCCACATACTGCCGGATCAGATCGGCAGGCTTGCCTTCGACAAGGATCCGCCCGTGATCCATGATCAACAAGCGGTCGCATAACCGCGAGGCCTCGTCCATATAATGCGTGGTCAGCAAAACCGTCAGGCCTCTTTTCTTCAAATCTTCCAGACGCTCCCAGACCTGGTGCCGGGACTGGGGGTCAAGCCCCGTGGTGGGTTCATCCAGAATCAGCAGCTCCGGATCGTTGATAAGCGCCCGCGCCAGCACCATGCGACGCGTCATCCCGCCGGACAACTCCATGGCCTTGGCGTCCTTCCGATGGTCCAGCGCCATGAATTCCAGCAGGCTCTGGGCTTTTTCTCGAGCCTGCCTGCCGGTCAGACCGAAAAAGGAACCGAAAACCTCAAGATTTTGGAGCAGGTTCAAATCCGGATCCAGGTTGTTTTCCTGCTGGCAGACGCCGATGCGCGACTTGATGGTGCGCAGATGCTTCCGGAGGTCCAGACCGAAGACCGTCAGCTCGCCGGAGGTCATGGGCGAAAAGCCGTAAAGCAATCGGATCGTTGTGGTTTTTCCGGCGCCGTTCGGTCCGAGAATGCCGTAGCATTCTCCGGGCAGGATATCGAAAGAGATGTCATCAACGGCGATCAGATCGCCATATCGTTTTGTCAGCTTCCTGGCTTCAATAATATGCTGCATATGCAAAGGGCCACGACATTGAGGCATATGACGAAGCCGCGTCTCCCTTAACGGAAAAAATTTTTTTGAGCCGCAGCAAAGCCATTTTTACCAGGCTCAGGTCTCTGTTTTATTGCGCAGGTAGATGATCCGCAGCCCTTCGAGCGTCAGCATGTCATCGACCACCTTGATGCTCTTCGTTTCGGGCGCTACAATTCTGGCCAGCCCGCCCGTCCCGATCACCAGGGGCTCTGATTTGACCTCCACCTTGATCCGTTCGCAGATGCCGTCCACAAGGCCGGCGTAGCCGTACATGATCCCGGCCTGCATGCTGCTGACCGTATCCTTGCCCACGACGGATTTCGGTTTGCTGATTTCCACACGGGGCAGCTTGGCTGTCCGCTCAAAGAGCGCCTCGCTTGAAATCATGATCCCCGGTGAAATGCATCCCCCCATATACTCGCCCTTTTTCGAAACGTAATCGAAGGTCGTGGCCGTCCCGAAATCGACGATGATCAGATCCTGCCGGTACTTTTCAAAGCCGGCAACCGCATTGACGATCCGATCCGCCCCCACTTCCTTGGGGTTGTCATAGAAAATGGGCATCCCTGTCTTGACACCCGGACCCACGATCAACGGTTTGGCGTCAAAATACTTCTGACAGAGCGGCTCCAGAATATTCAGCATAGGAGGAACGACGCAGGAAATGATGATGTCGTCTATTTTCCGCGAAGAAACCCTGCTGGTTTTATAGAGATTGTAAATGAGCATCCCGTATTCGTCGATGGTATGGTCCACAACGGTTCGGATCCGCCAGTCATGAATCAGGTTCCCCCCGTCAAAGAGCCCCAGAACGGTGTTCGTATTCCCCACATCAATGACTAAAAGCATAATTTCACCTCCCCAAAAGATGAACGTCACCGGCGATCACCCTGTGGCTGGCGCCGTCTTCACCCTGCATCCAAATCGTGCCGTCGTCGCCGATTCCGGTAACGATTCCGGTTTGAAATTCATCTTTGAAAACCCATTTGATCCGCTTGCCCAGAATATCGGCATACCCCAGCCAAGTCTCGCGCAGACCGCGGAATCCCGTGCGCACAAAGACCTTATACCATTTTTCGATCAAGTCAAACAGCCTTGAAATCATCTCGAGACGGTCATAGACTTTCCCGGTTTCTATTTTAAGCGACGTGGCTGAATCGCGGAGCGTTGGATCGAAATCTTCCGGATTCATGTTGATGTTGAGCCCCATGCCCAGGATGATGAGGTCAACGCGGCCCGTTGCAGCCTTCATCTCCGTCAGGATGCCGCAGGCCTTCCTGCCCTTAAGCAGCACATCGTTGGGCCATTTGATGGATACGCCCCCGGAACAGCAGTCGGAAAAAAGCTCGGCCACGGCCACCCCGGCCATCAGTGTGATCTGGGGCGCCATCGCCGGCTCGATGCGCGGCCTCAGGATCATCGACGTGTAAAGGTTGATTCCGGGCGGGGATTGCCAGGCACGGTCCAGACGTCCCTTGCCCTTCGTCTGGGCATCGGCCACCACAACCACGCCCTCCGGGGCGCCCGTAAGCGCCAGTTGATATGCAGTCGTGTTGGTTGACCCGACTGATTCGAAATAATGAACGTCTTTGATGAATGAATTACGCTTCAGATGAACTGAAAGTGTTTCCTGGGTAAAATCAATCAAGTCAGCCATAATATGGTTCAATCTCCCAATTAATTCCGGAACAACCAATACCTGACGATATCGCACAAAGTCAAGGACTCCCTCCCCTTTATCCCCTGCTATTTATTGCCTCCCCTTTGACGGGAGTTCGGGTGGGAGTGAAAAATGATTTTTTACGGTTACATTCCATGTTGACATTACCCTGAATTTATGGTTTCAAAAAACGGTCTTCTGGAACCGGCCATCGTTGACCGGTACTTTCAAAATCAGACCTTTTACTTTATATCATGACTGAGGGCTTCCATGTCAAGATTGTCAAAACATCTTTGCCTGATATTATTATGCGCGGTTGCGAGCACTCTGATCGGCTGCGGTCGCAGCCGCGATTCTAATACGGTCGAGAGACTCCGGCAGTCCGTCGATGCCGGCTGGTCGGCCTACAAGGACCAACACGGTATTCCTTCGGGCGGGCTGGCTGTTTATATGGATACGCCTTCAGGGATTTATTTCGTGTCGTCGGGCATGCCGGCCGGCGTGGACAGGAACACGCATTTTCGGGTGGCCAGCAACACAAAGACCTTTACCGCGGCTGCCGTCATGCTGCTCCACCAGCAAGGGAAGCTGCGCATCGATGACACCATCGTTTCAAACATTCCAGGCCGTACCGAACCCTACGTGCCGAATACCGCCGCCTATGACATCCCCAACAAGGGCCACATCACCATTCGGCAGCTTCTGGGGCATACGGCCGGGGTCTTCGACGTGACAAACAAGGATATCCCCGATACCTGTGCGGCGCCATATGCAGGCAAGAACTATCTGGATTATATCCGCCGCGACCTCGGCGACAACGATCACCAGTTTACCTTTGACGAACTGGTGGGCGTGGCTGCAAACTGTCATATTTCCGAACCTTTCGATCCCGGGGCCGGTTATCACTATTCCAACACGGGTTATTCGATTCTCGGCAAAATTATTGAAAGGGTGGCGGGCATCAGCTATCAGGATTTCATCGTAGACAACCTCGTCACGCCGAACACTCTTTCTTCCACTTCCGTGCCCGTGCTGTCATCCGACAAGACGATTCCTTCTTCCTATGTCGATGGCTTTGTCTTTGATAACGGTGCCCTGCTGCCGTGGACGCTGGACAACATGTCCGGCAACATCGCCGAGGGCAACATCATCTCGACACCGGCAGATCTGAGCCGGTGGGTCAGGCGGTTGATCGACAGCAAGGCCGGAATTGACAAATCCTATATCGACATGATGACGGCCATGAGCGACGTCAGCGGCAGCAATTACGGCCTGGGCATCATGTACAGAAGCGGCTTGGGATACGGTCACAACGGCGCCCACGCAGGCTATCTCTCGCTCATGATGTACGATCCCGCAGATGGCGTGTCCATCGTTCTTTTTTTTAATGTACTCGATACGAACATCGGCTCTCAGATGGCGCTTCTCTGGAAGGTGGCAGAGGACGCAAAAAAAGTATTGGGCTATTTGTAGCCGGATAGGTTGCGCTGAACTCAAATCACAAGCGGTCTGACTACCCCTGCCATGCAAGGTTTCCGATCAATGCGACAGGGAAGGGATGAGGCGTTTGGGTTCCTTACGCCCGGACGCCAATAAGCAGGGAGATGTCCGCCGCACCGACGGAATGGGTCAGGGCGCCTACGGAGATGAAATCGACGCCCGTTTCGGCGATTTGCCTGACATTGGCCAGCATGACATTGCCGGATGCCTCGACGGGAACCCTGCCGCCGATCAGCCGGACCGCCTCGCTCATGACTTCAGGCGCCATATTGTCCAGCATGATTATGTCCGCTCCGGCCGCAAGCGCCTCCCGGACGTCGCCGATATTTTTTACCTCCACCTCGATCTTGAGGGTATGGGCGATGGTCCGGCGCGCCCGCTCTATGGCCGGCGTGATACCGCCTGCCGCCGTGATATGGTTGTCTTTGATCAGAACGCCGTCATAAAGGGCAAAACGGTGATTGAGGCCGCCGCCGATGCGCACGGCGTATTTATCGAGAACGCGCAGTCCCGGTGCGGTCTTGCGCGTGTCCAGGATGCGGGCGCGCGTTCCTGCGACCGCCTGCACATACCGTTGCGTCATTGTGGCGATCCCGCTCATGCGCTGCAGGAAATTCAGGGCCGTCCGTTCGGCGGTCAGGATGCTCGCAAGCTTCCCGGACAGTTCGGCCAGAACCTCGCCGCATTTGATTTCCCGGCCATCCTCAAGGAATCCGGTAAATCGGACGTCCGGGTCCAGGAAAAGAAACGTCTCCAGAAACATGTCGATTCCTGCAAGGATCATGTCCGCCTTGGCTACAGCCTGTGCGTTTCCGGTCTCTCGCCCGGTAAGCACGGCCGCGGTCGTCGCATCGCCGGCACCGATGTCCTCTTCAAGCGCGGATCGAATCAACCGGTGAAGAACAAGCTTTGGAATCAAAGCGCCTCCAGTTTCTTCATGGCCGCCTCCAGAATATTGTGTTTTTCACGCAGGTCTTGATATTTCTGCTCTTCCTTCCGGATTACCGCCTCGGCAGCCTTGTTCATAAAATCACGACTGGCCAGCTTACGAGAGACCGTGCTCAGGTCTTTGGCGACCCGGTTCCATTCTTTCTCCAGCCTGGCCTTTTCGGCGGCGACATCGATCATGCCCTCCATCAGGACAAAGACCTGCACTGCGCCGACCACGCCGACGGCGGCCCCTTTGGGCTCACCCAGATTCACGCCCGTTGTCAACGTTTCCAGATTGGCCAGGTTGGTGATATAATCCCGCCCTTTATTCAGATCGTTCTCCAGCTCCTTGTCGGGCGTCGAAATGACGACACTGAGTTTTTTTGACGGGGCGATATTCATCTCGCCGCGGATGTTCCGGATGCGCGTGATGCAATCCATGATCAGGCCCATGTGGCGTTCGGCGTCTTCGTCTGTGAGCTTCTCGTCCGGTTCAGGATAGGAACTGACCATGATCGAGCTGCCGTCCGCCACGGCGGTCTGCCAGATTTCCTCGGTCAAAAACGGCATGAAGGGTTGCAGCAGCTTGAGGATTGTCCGGAGCGCCTGTGACAGCGTCTGCTGCGTCGCCCGCCTCCGCGCGGAGTGATCCCGGCTGTAGAGGACCGGCTTGATGAGCTCCAGGTACCAGTCGCAGAACTCATGCCAGACAAACTGGTAGAGACTGCCGGTCGCCTCATTAAAGCGGTATTCGTCCAAGCCCCGGATCACCTCGTCGACGGTCCGGTTGAGCCGCGCCAGGATCCAGCGATCGGGAAGCGACAGATCCGTTTTGCTCAATTCCTTGTGATCCCCATGCGTAACGTCTTCGATGTTCATGAGCGAAAATTTCGCGGCGTTCCAGATTTTGTTGACAAAGAACTTGTAGCCTTCGATGCGCTCCTCCGACATGCGCACATCGCGCCCCTGCGCCGTGAAGGCCGCCAGCGTGAAGCGGAAGGGATCGGCGCCGTATTTGTCGATCATTTGCAGGGGATCGATGATATTCCCCTTGGACTTGCTCATCTTATCGCCGTGCTCGTCGCGCACCAGGGCGTGCAGATAGACATCCTTAAACGGCACATCCTTCATGACGTAAAGGCCCATCATCATCATGCGGGCCACCCAGAAAAAGAGAATGTCGAAGCCCGTAACGAGCAGTGATGTGGGATAGAAGGTCTTCAGGGCTTCGGTCCGATCCGGCCAGCCCAGTGTGGAAAAGGGCCACAGGGCCGAGCTGAACCACGTATCGAGAACGTCTTCATCCTGCCGCAGGTCGGCGTTCCGGCAGCCCGGACAGCGATCGGGATCGTCCGACGACACGATGATCTGCCCGCAGCCGTCGCAATACCAGACGGGAATGCGGTGTCCCCACCAGATCTGCCGGGAAATGCACCAGTCGCGGATATTGCCCATCCATTCAAAATAGGTCGCCTCCCACATGGAGGGGATAATGCGCGTATTGCCCTTGACCACGGCGGCGCTGGCCGCTTTCGCCAGCGGCTGGATTTTCACGAACCACTGTTTGGAGACAAAGGGCTCGACATCCGTCTTGCAGCGGTAGCACTGACCGAGGTTGTGCGTATAGGGTTCCACACTGACGAGATACCCCTGCTTTTCCAGGTCCTTGACGATATTTTCGCGGCACTCGTAGCGGTCTTGCCCCTGGTAGGCGCCGCCGTTCTCATTGATCGCGGCGCTGCCGTCCATGATCTTGATGATTTCAAGATTATGGCGGCCGGCAATGGCGAAGTCGTTGGGATCGGACGCCGGCGTGATTTTCACGGCGCCGGAGCCGAAGTCCATCGTAACGTAATCATCTGCAATTACGGGGATCTTTCTGTTGACAAGGGGAAGGATCACCGCTTTGCCGACCTTGTCGGCATAGCGGTGATCCTTCGGACTCACGGCAACAGCCGTATCTCCCAGCATCGTTTCAGGTCGCGTGGTGGCGACGACGATATCGCCGCTGCCGTCCGCATAGGGATAGCGGATGTTCCAGAGAAACCCCGGTTTTTCCGTATATTCGACCTCGAGGTCCGAGATCGCCGTATGGCAGCGCGGACACCAGTTGACGATATAATCGCCCTGGTAGATCAGGCCGTCATGGTAGAGCCGCACAAAAACCTCGCGGACGGCCCGGGACAGGCCCTCATCCATCGTGAAGCGCTCCCGCGACCAGTCACAGGAGCAGCCCAGCCGCTTGAGCTGGTTGATGATGACCCCGCCGTATTTTTCCTTCCAGAGCCAGACCCGTTCGATGAATTTCTCTCTTCCGAGGTCATGCCGCGTGAGGCCCTCTTTGGCCAGTTCCTGCTCCACCACGTTCTGCGTGGCGATGCCGGCGTGATCCGTGCCCGGCATCCACAGGGCGTTATATCCCTGCATGCGCTTGAACCGCGTCATGATATCCTGCAAGACATTGTTCAGGGCGTGCCCCATATGGAGCATGCCCGTTACATTGGGGGGAGGGATGACGATGGAAAACGGCTGTTTGTCGCTCGCATCCTGCGCCCTGAAGTAATTCTGATCCTGCCAGTACTGGTACCACCTTGCTTCGGCCGCATGCGGCTCATAGACCTTGCTCAAAGACTTTCCATTCATCAGTTTTCTCCATGGTGTTGATCGGCACAACGTCAGACCCTCAACTTAGGTGCTGATCCATTCCTTACGTAATGGCGAAGCAGGCTATCTTCAGGCGGTTTTTAAGTCAAGAAATTTCCATATGGAAAAGATTTCCAAGCCGCGGCGAGGCTATTTTTCAAAGGTCTCCAAATTAAGGTCAGAGCAATCGAAAGCCTGATCCGGCCAGTCTATTCATACCGCCCTGATTACCGCGATCGGGCCTTTCCGACAAAAAAGACGCCACCGTCTTCTCAATCGCGTCCTTGTCATCGGGTCTGAACCAGATCATTTCCCGATCCGACATGAACCAGGTCATCTGCCTTTTTGCATAGCGCCGGGTATCGCCTTTGATGGCCTGAACCGTTGCGGGAAGGTCCTGAAGTCCGTGGAGATAACGGATAATATGCCTGTAACCCAGTGATTGCATGGGCTTCAGCGTTCCCGTGTAGCCCATCTCCAACAGGCAACGGACTTCCTCGACAAAGCCCCCCGCCATCATCTGATCGGTCCTCTGCCCGATTCTCTCGAACAGGGATTGCCTTTCCAGTATGAACCCGATCTTCAGATAATCATAACGCCGTTCGCTGAAATGGTGCTGCCGATGCTGTTCCACAATGGATTTTCCGCTTATCTCGAGGACTTCCAGCGCCCGCATGATGCGCATAGCGTCGCGGGGATGAATCCGTCGCGCTGCCTGTTCATCCTTCTTCTTCAATTCTTCATACAGGCAGGCAGGGCCATGCACCGATAACGCCTCCCGGTAGGACGCCCTGAGGGTTTCATCGGCCTGGGGCCCGGCGAACAGCCCGCCCAGCAGGGCCCTGATATACAGCCCTGTACCACCCACGACAAAGATGGGTTTTCGCTCGGCGTGCAGCGCCTCGATGACGGGTTGTGCGTGTTTGATAAACAGCGCGGCGTTGAAGGGCTTGTCGGGATCGACCACATCCAGCAGATGGTGTTTGACCAGCGAACGCTGCTGAGCCGTCGGCTTGGCCGTGCCGATATCCATCAGGCGATACACCTGCATGGCATCGGCGCTGATGATCTCCCCCCCTGCCGCCGTGGCCAGATTCAGGGCCAGATCGGTCTTTCCGACGGCGGTCGGCCCGGCAAGAACAATCAGGCGGGGTTTCGAATCGGCGACGGTCATGTTCGCTTGAATCTTTTTTCCAGTTCTCCCAGGCCCAGCACGATATAGACGGGCCTGCCGTGGGGACAGGTCGCTGCGAAGGGGGTCTCATCCAGATCGCGGCACAACGCCGCCGCTTCCGGCGGCGTCATGGATTGATTCGCCTTGATAGCCGCTTTGCAAGCCAGGAGACTGAAGATTTTATCCTGCCGGTCTTCAAACCCCGGAAACCGGTCGCTGCCGGAGAGCGACTCCAGAAGGTCCAGAATCATGGTGCGGGCATCCAAACCGGAACAGATCACGGGAATGGACCTGATCACCACCGAATGGCCGCCAAAGGACTCTGCTTCGATCCCCGCTTCCTCCAGAACCGGCAATAATTCTTCAAATAAGACCATATCTTTTGGTGAAAGGGTCATCACTTCCGGAATCAGCAGCCGCTGGACGATGCCTGGGCCTCCACGGTTCTTTCTGAATTTCTCGAAAAGAACCCGCTCGTGGGCGGCATGTTGATCCAGCACAACGATCCTTTCGGGTGCGGAAAAAACAAGATAGGTGCGCGCGACCTGGCCAAGATAATCCAGGTTGCCGAATTTGAAAGTATCCGCCGGTTCGCAGGCCCCCTCCGCGGAAATTTCGCCGACGTCGCGATGAGCAGGCGCAGAAAACAATTCCTGGCGCCCCTGCCGGATCGCTTCCGGAAAGGAGAGTTTTTCCCTTGACGAGGGCAGCCGATAGCGCTTCAGCGCATCTTCAACCCGGTCGCGATAATCAACGGCCCGCCGCGGATCTGCGGGCTCCAGATAGCGGCCGGATTCAGGCACAGTCGAAAGCTGCGCCAAGGCCTGCGCCAGTGTTTCGACGATCATGCTGTAGATTTCCCGTGGATGGCGGAAGCGGACTTCCAGTTTGGCCGGATGGACATTGACGTCCACATCCTGCGGCAGCAGATCGAGCAACAGGACCGCCGCCGGGTATCTCCGGGGCTCGATCAGGTTCCGGTAAGCCGTCATGACGGCATGATTCAAAAGGTAATCCCGGATATAGCGCCGATTGACGAAGCTGTATAGGTGCTTTGCATGGGAACGCGTAAACGGCGGCCTGGAGATGAATCCCTGCAGCCGCGTGTTGTCCGTCGCGGCCTGAACGGGCAGAAGCTGATCCATTACATCCAGTCCCAGGATCAGGGCCATGCGTTCGGAAAGATCGACCGTAGCGGGGATTTTCAAGACCTCCCGGCCGTTGGCCATCACCTGGATTCTCACATGCGGATGTGCCAGGGCCGTCCGCGTCACGACATCCATGCAATATCCCTGTTCCGTGGCATCCGTCTTGAGAAATTTCTTCCGGACCGGAACCGGGTCAAAAATCCGTGTCACTGTTATCGTCGTGCCCTCGGGACAACCCGCATCCATGATCTCTTCGATCCGTCCGGCGGTTACCGCCACGCTCGTTCCGGAAAGCGCCCCTTTCAGTCTCGTCGTCATCTCCACACGGGCAATAGCGGCAATGCTGGGCAGGGCCTCGCCGCGGAAACCGAAGGTCCCGACCTTGTAGATATCGTCAAATTCATAGATTTTGCTCGTGGCATAACGCTCGAAAGCTATCGGCACATCGGCAGGCGCGAATCCTTCGCCGTTGTCGGTGATGCGGATCATACCGCAGCCGCCCTTCAGAAGCTCGATCCGGACGTCCGTCGCACCGGCGTCCAGCGCGTTTTCCAGCAGCTCCTTGACAATGGACGCCGGCCGCTCGATGACTTCCCCCGCCGCAATTTTATGGGTCAACGCTTCTGGGAGTATGACGATTTTTCCGGACAATATCTGCTCCCGGCAAGGCTGTGAAGACAATGAGAGATGATTACGATCCACGATAAACCGCAAATGTCCTCCCCGGAAAGGCGGAAAACATTTGACTTGCCGCTTTAGAACCATTCTTCAGTGATTATGGAAAGCTCACAGGGATGAGGCTAACAAAATACCCGTAAGCTTTCAATGAAAAAGTGGCCGCCTACCCGGCAGGGTGCAACCCCCTGCTTTCTTTTCCGGAATGTCTTTCCCTCCGGCGCATTGAGCCAGGACATGATCCATTATGCGGACGCCGCAACGAAGAAGGATGAAGCGCAACGCAGCTTCTAGCGAAATCGTTAATCCTTCGTCTCAAGGAAAGTCCTGACATTCAGCAGAGCGTTTCCGCTGCGGGAAATGATTTCCCCGTGACCGGGATAAATGCGTTCCGGCCGGATCAACAAGCATAAATCACGATAGGTTTTCAATGTCATTGCTTCATTGCAGCAGAAAGGATTGAGATAGCCGCTCCCGTTTTTATCGAAATTGAGAATCAAGTCGCCGCAGATAAGTTCAGCCGACGAGTCGTGATAAAGGCAGAGGGAATCCTCCGTATGGCCCGGTGTTTCGAGAACGTCCCATTGGCCGAACCCCAGGGGCTGACGGGTCGCAATTTTGCCCTTGAAATATTTAATTTTATCGGCCGGATAGGGCAGGTTTGCAAAATTGCGCAGACCGGGCAGCGGGATGCCTGCCAGACTTTCAAAATGGAAATGCCCCCACCTGCCGACATGACGGGCGCTGCGCAGCGCCGCGGGGCACAGTCCCGTGATCCAGTTTTTCATCTTGGACAGGGTTCTTGCGCCGGACAGATATTCTCCAACGTGCTGATGAAAAATCACCCGCGCATTCTCCCCCGATTTCTTCAACAAATGGCCGATTCCGCCGATGTGATCGATGTGGAAATGCGTGGCAACGATATATTTGATCTCTTCCGGCGACCGACGCAACTCACTGCCGATAAAGCCGAGGACATCCCTCGCTGTTCCCGCACTGCCGACGTCCGTCACCAGCAGGCCATCTTCTTCAGCAATAATATAGCACCGAGAAAAACCGCCGATCGCAAGGGTAAAAACCATCATGACCTCGCCGCCTGGCGCAGGCCAGACATTTTCCGCTCCCAAGCCGCAACCGCCCCTGCATCCGCAGGTTGCATCCCGGTGCGGCGCTCAATTCCCGGTCACGATTAGCACCAGGCTATCGTCACTTTCCAGACCATCCCGATCAACCGCCGTGACCACGTCAGTTTTTTTCTTTCCCTTGTCCTGGGTTCTTTTAATTTCACAGAAGGGGCCGTGACACGATCCGGACCCGGATGAAACGGCAACAGAGTTTGTGGCCGGGCATTCCGCGGTATCCAAGGATCAGGATTCTCTTGTCAATATCTCACTTCCTTCAGGAACAATCCATGGGGCGGCGCGTTCATCCCCCCCTGCCGCCGGTCTTTTGCATGCAGTATTTCCTGCATGTCGGAAACAAAATGTTTGCCTCGGCCGATATCCACCAAGGTTCCGACGATTCCCCTGACCATATGTCGTAAAAAGCCGTCCGCGTCGATTTCAATTTTGATCAGGCCGTGTGACCCCGTCTCAATCCGGATATCCGTAATGGTTCGAACATGATCCGTTGCGTCGCTGTGGGCGGAGCAAAAAGACGAAAAATCATGCGTCCCCATGAAATAGACAGCCGCCTCGCGGATTCTTTCCATATCGATCGGTCCGGGGACAAACCAGGCATATTGACGCAACAGGGCAGGCCGGACGGAACCATGGACGATTTGATACAGATAAACCTTGCTTTTGGCATCGTATCGAGCATGAAAAGATGGATTGACTTCCTGCAGGGCCTTTACGGCAATGTCCTTGGGAATAAGACTGTTGATCCCTTTCCAAAAATGGACATCCGGGATGGTCGCAGTCGTCTTGAAATGGGCAACCTGACCCAGGGCATGGACACCGGCGTCCGTTCTTCCCGAACCGATAACCTTGACCGTTTCGCCGGCTATGACCGCGATCTTTTCTTCAAGAACCTGCTGAATCGTCAGGCCGTTGGCCTGGCGCTGCCAGCCGTGATAGGCCGTGCCGTCGTACTCCAGGACCATTCTGAGAGTGCGCATGAGGGTCTGTCCAGTCTTTAGGGGATAAGGGAAGGATCCGAAAAGCCCAGATTGCAGCCGCGGGAAGGGTCTTAACCAGTGCCTATTTCGACGCCCTTCCACCGCATTCTTCCAAGGCTCTGATCGCCGGGAGGGACTTCCCTTCCAGCAGTTCCAGGCAAGCGCCGCCCCCCGTGGAAATGAACGTAATCTTGTCGCTCTCGCCTGTCTTGTGGACCGCCACGTCCGTATCCCCGCCGCCCACAATAGTCAGCGCATAGGAATTGGCCACGCTGTGGACCATGGCGGATGTTCCGCGACTGAAGGCATCCATTTCAAAAACGCCCAGGGGACCGTTCCAGACGATCGTCTTTGCGTTGCCCAGGGCTTCTGTAAACAGTGTGATCGTAGCCGGGCCGATATCCAGCCCCATCCAGTGGCCGTTCATCTCCTGGATTGGAACAATTTTGCTTTCCGCATCGGTATCCCGGCTTTCGGCAATGACACAATCCACGGGAAGATAAAACTTGACTCCCAACTTACTGGCCGTCTCCATGATCTGCCGCGCCTTGTCGATCAGATCATCCTCGACAATGGATCTGCCGACATCGTATCCGAGAGCTTTGAGGAACGTGAAGGCCATCCCGCCTCCAATGATGAGCTTATCCACCTTTTCAACCAGATTGACCAGGGCCTCTAGCTTGCTCGACACCTTGGAGCCGCCGATGATCGCCACGAAAGGTCGTGCCGGGTTCTCAACCGCCCGGATCAGATAGTTAAGTTCCTTCTTGATTAAAAAACCGGCTGCACAGGTTTTGACGAACCGGGTAATCCCCACATTGGATGCATGGCTGCGATGGACATTACCGAATGCGTCGTCAACATAGACATCGGCGAAACGCGCCAGTTCTTTTGCGAACCCCTCATCGTTCTTCTCCTCTTCCGGGTGAAAACGCAGATTTTCGAGCATGATCACGTCCCCGGGGTTCATGTCTTGGACCAGTTTCATCACATCCGGTCCCACGCAATCAGAGGCCATCATTACCTGTTTGTCCAGAAGCCGCGATAATCTTTTCGCCACGGGGGCCAGGCTCATCTCCGGAACCGGCTTGCCCTTGGGACGGCCAAGATGCGACATGATGATGATCCGGGCGTTCTCGTCCAGGGCATGGTTCAACGTGGGCAGGCCGGCCCGGATCCTCGTATCATCGGTAATTTTCAAGTTGTTGTCCAGAGGCACATTGAAATCGAACCTGAACAGGACTTTCTTCCCCTTGATGTCTACTTGGTCGATAAATATCATTGATCCTCCTTGCAACTTTTTTTTAAACGTGCTATGAAGCGCCCCGAAATTCATGAAGAATGTTTGAAAAGAACCCGTCGGATATATCAAAAGAAACGTCTTTCCCTGGGTGCCGCCGTTCTGTCAGGATGGCCCGGCTGCCGGATACATATCTCAATAGGGTTATGAGGTCAAGACGGAAATCTCATGCAGGATGACAACATGGAGAGGACGGATTGAAGCCTGTCCCCCAATAATCGTAAAGGAGACCGGAGAGTTATGGAGACAGAACAGATGGAAGGCGTGCAGGCAAAAATCAAGGCCTTTGAAGCCAGAAAAGAAGCCCTGATGAAAATGGGCGGAGAGAAAATGATCGACAAGCAGCATGAACTGGGCAAACTCACGGCCCGGGAGAGGCTGGATCGGTTTTTTGATCCGGGCACATTTCAGGAAGTTCAGCTTTTTGTAAAGCACCGTTCAACTCTGTTTGGTCTGGACAAGAAAGAGATCAATGCGGACGGCGTGATCACGGGCTTCGGAAAGGTCAACGGACGGACCGTTTTTGCCTCCGCGCAGGATTTCACCAGTTCCGGCGGCAGTCTCGGTGAAATGCATGCCAAGAAAATCTGGAAGATCATGGATATGGCCCTGGATGCCAGGAAGCCCTTTGTATCCATGAATGATTCGGGCGGCGCCCGGATCCAGGAAGGCGTCCCGGCCCTGGACGGCTACGGCGGCATCTTCTACCGCAACACCATCGGGTCAGGATACATTCCTCAGATTACCGCGATCATGGGGCCCACGGCGGGCGGCGCCGTTTATTCTCCGGCCCTGACGGATTGGGTCTTTATGGTCAAGAAGACCAGTTACATGTACATCACCGGTCCCGATGTCATCAAGGCCGTCATCGGCGAAAAAGTCACGCATGATGAACTCGGCGGCGCTGTAGCCCACGCGACCAAGAGCGGTGTTTGCCACTTTGCCACGGAGAATGACGAGGATTGCATCAATAAAGTCAAGATGTTGCTGTCCTATCTGCCCGACAGTTGTCACAGTCCCCTGCCGGCCATGACCTCTTCGGACAGCCCGGATCGGGAATGCCCGGAACTGGACGGGATCATTCCGGACAAGGCCACACGCGGCTACGACATGAAGAAGATCGTTCTGGCGGTGGCCGATAACAATGAAATCTTCGAACCCCACGATCTGTGGGCGAAAAATATGCTCGTCGCTTTTATCCGGATCATGGGCCGGACGGTCGGCGTCATTGCCAACAATCCGAAGTTCGGGGCCGGCGTGCTGGACGTCAACGCCTCGGACAAGGCCTCGCGTTTCATCCGCTTCTGCGACGCCTTCAACATTCCCCTGCTGACCTTCTCGGATGTTCCCGGCTATATGCCCGGAACGAAGCAGGAATGGTCGGGGATCATCAGCCATGGCGCCAAGCTGCTTCATGCGTACTCGGAGGCCACGGTTCCGAAAATCACCGTGGTGACACGCAAGGACTACGGCGGCGCCTATATCGGCATGTGCAGTAAATACCTGGGAGCGGACTATGTGATGGCCTGGCCGTCGGCGGAAATCGCCGTGATGGGCGCCGAGGGAGCCTGCAACATCATCTACCGCCGCGAGATCGCTTCTGAAGACGATCCCGAAACCAAGCGCGCGGAACTGGTTGCATCGTACGAAGAGCAGTTCAACAACCCCTATTTTGCGGCCGGCATGGGCATCATCGAAGAGATTATCGTCCCTCGCGATACCCGCAAACGGGTTGTGATGCTGCTGGATGCACTGAAAGATAAAACGGAGATCAGGCTGCCGAAGAAGCACAACAACATTCCGCTGTAACAAATCGAGACCGGTAAGAATCTCGGTTCAGGCGGCTTTTCTTTTATATCGCAGTGGTCCGTTTCTGACGCTCAGCGGTTTATCCCCGATAGACCGCTGAGCGCTGTTTCAACCCGATGTTTCAGGGATGCGGGGCGCAAAATCGCAAAGACCCTGTCCAGCTCCGGCCCCTTCGTTTTCCCGGTCACAGCGGCGCGAATCGGCATGAAGAGTTTTTTCCCTCTGGCGCCGGTTTTTCTTTCGACCGACGCAATCATCTCCTGATAGAACGTGTCCCCGGAGAAGGGCAGATCGTCAAGGCATTCTTGGAGCGCCCGGATGACGGCGATGGCTTGTTTCTCCCTGAGAATCAGTTTCGCCTCGTCGGTAAGGGCATAGCGATCATCAAAAAAGATGGCCAGATGGTCCCCTATGTCCGACAACATCGTCAGATCGCTTCTGACTGCGTCAACGACCCGCTCAAGCCACACACGATCAAGTGTTTCGACGTTATGATAACCGGCAGCCCTGATAAAAGGCAATAATCGTTCGGTCAAGTTGTGCAAATCCCCCTGGCGGATATAGATCCCGTTGAGCCATTTGAGTTTGTCCTCATCAAAGATAGCCCCGCTTCTTCCTGCGCGATTGAGCGAAAAAGAGGCGATCATTTCCTCCAGGTGACAGACTTCTCGCCCGCCGACAAGCGAGCTGCCAAGAAGGGCAAGATAATTCAGGAGGACCTCCGGCAGGACGCCCCTTTCCCGGAATTCCCGAACTGCGACGGGTCCGTGCCGCTTGCTGAGCTTGGATCTGTCTTTCCCGAGAATCAGGGCGTGATGGGCAAAGATGGGCGGCTCAAAATCGAGGGCTCGATAGATCAGCAACTGCAGGGCCGTATTGGAAAGATGATCCTCTCCGCGGATCACATGGGAGATGTTCATCAGGTGGTCATCGACAACGACGGCAAAATTGTAAGCGGGGATGCCGTTGGAGCGGACGATGATGAAATCCCCGATTGACCCGGCATCAAATTTCATGGCGCCTCGGATCAAATCCGTGAACACGATGCTCTCTGCTCCGATCCGGAAGCGGTAAGCCGGCTCTCTTCCCTTATCCGCCAGATTTTTACGCTCTGAATCGCTCAGATTCCGGCACTTTCCCATATAGCGGGGCATCATCTTTCTGAAGATTAGCTCCGCCCGCTCCGCCTCCAGTTCTTCCTCCGTGCAGTAACAGGGATAGACGCATCCGGCCCGGATCAGTTCTTTCAGATAATGACTATACAAATCAAGGCGTTCGCGCTGGTGGTAGGGACCCTTCGCACCGCCTCCGCCGGGACCTTCATCCCAGTCGATGGCCAACCACGCCAGATCCTCGATGATCCGGCGTTCAGAATCCTTTGACGTCCGCATGGAATCCGTATCTTCAATCCTCAGAATGAATTCGCCGCCATGATGCCTGGCAAACAGATAGTTGAACAGGGCCGTCCTGGCATTGCCCACATGAAGATCACCCGTCGGCGAGGGTGCGAACCGGACACGTGGTTTCTCGGCGGTCATTCATCCTCCCTTTTGGTGATCGTCGCCACAGCAAAAGCGGCAGCCCCTTCCTGACGCCCGGAAAAGCCCATCCCCTCATTCGTTTTGACTTTAACACTGATCCTTTCCACCGAAATATTCAAGGTTTCGGCCAGGTTCGACGCCATATCGGCGACATGATCAGATATCTTAGGTTTTTCCAGAATGATGGTGGTATCAATATTATGAACGCCGTATCCCCTTTGCGCGCCTAGAATCCGGACGTGTTCAAGCAGTTTCAGGCTGGAAATATCTTTATAGGCCGGATCCGTATCGGGAAAATGACGGCCGATATCGCCGGCGGCCAGGGCGCCCAAAATCGCGTCGCAAACAGCATGGACCAGCACATCAGCGTCCGAGTGCCCCGACAGGCCCTTGTCATGCGGAATTTCCACCCCTCCAAGCACCAGTCGTCGCCCTTCCACCAGACGGTGACTGTCATATCCGAACCCGATTCTCACCAGCCCCCTCCCCTCTGTATGTTTTTTTATAAAAAATTCCGCAACGAGAAGGTCTTCCGGCGTGGTGATCTTGATGTTCGCATAAGAGGCAGCGATCATTCTAACCCGGAATCCCATCCGTTCAACCAGCGAGGCGTCATCGGTCCCATAAAACCGATCCTCATCAGCCCTGCGGTAGGCTTCCTGAAGCACGGATCGCTTGAATGCCTGCGGCGTCTGCGCCATCCATAAAACCTGCCGGTTCAGTGTTTCGACGATCCATTCACCCGAATCAACCCTTTTAATCGTGTCCTTCACCGGCATCCCCACGGTGACGGCGCCATGTTTTTCAGCCTCCCGAACGGTCAGACGGATCAGGCTCTCCGATATAAACGGCCTGACAGCATCGTGAATCAAAACGATATCCGCCTGGTCCCCGACAGCGGCCAGCCCGTTCCTGACGGAATCCTGTCTCTGCTTTCCCCCTGCCATAACATGACGGACCTTGGACATTCCCCGGGAGTCAACAATCATTTTCCGGACCATTGTGATATCTTCCTCGGGTGCGACCAGAATAATTTCATCGATATCCGGCGAAAGCTCGAAAACACGGAGGGTGTGGAGCAGAATCATCTTGCCGTCAACCGGCAGATACTGCTTGGACAGATCTCCCCGCATTCTTTTTCCGGATCCTGCGGCGGGGATGATGGCGACTGTTGTCATGGCTGATGGACTCTCCGATAACTTTGCAGAACCGCTGAAAAATGGTTCACAAGCGGCGAATCAAATGTTTTCTGCATTTCCAGAGAAGACGTTAACGGTTTGTAATAGATCATCATTACAACCGGCCGTCTTCTTGGCGGAAAAGATTTTTGAGCCGCGGCGAAGCCATTTTTCAAAGGTTTCTCTTATTCGTTCGAAAAGAAGCGCCCGGATCAAGACGCGAGCCCTCTGTCCGATGGGTGCATTGCATCGGGGCACGGGTCATTTTACGAGGTCGATAAAAAAAGCCCGGGGGGTTATTCCCGGGCTCAGATGCGCGACCAATCAGGTCGCCAGCCCAACGAGCTTCTTTTCAGATGCAACGCTCTTGAGTTCCGAAAATATCATCCGGCCGGCGGTTGTTTGCAGGACACTGGTGACCAGAACTTCGACATTGGCCCCCTGATGCTTTTGTGCATGATCCACAATGATCATGGTGCCATCGTCGAGATAGGCAACGCCCTGTCCCGGTTCCTTGCCTTCCTTGATGATTTTGACGGACATGGTCTCACCGGGAAGAACAACCGGTTTGAGGGCATTGGCCAGTTCGTTGACGTTGAGAATTTTGATGCCCTGAAGTTCGGCAACCTTGTTGAGATTGAAGTCATTGGTTACGATCTTGGCATTCATCTTTTTCGCCAGAGCAACTAATTTTGCGTCCACCCCTTTTAATTTCGGAAAATCCTGATCCATAATCTCGATATTGATCCCGACACTTCGCTGCATCCGATTCAGAATATCAAGCCCTCGCCGGCCACGGGAGCGCTTCACGGAATCGGAGGAATCGGCGATGTACTGTAATTCATCGAGAACAAAGCGCGGCACAATCAAATTGCCATGTAAAAAACCCGTATCGGCAATATCGGCAATCCGTCCATCAATAATGACACTGGTATCGAGAACCCGGTGATCGCTGATGTCCTTGCTCTGACCGATACCGAGAAAGCTGAAGCTGAATTCTTCTATTTTTTTTGAACCGATCAAAAGGCCCAGATAAGCCATAATGCCCGTCAACAACACATAAATCCAGGGGACAACCTCTTGTTTTTCCATGCTGACAAAATTCAGACCATAGGCCAGCAGGTAGGCGATCAACAAGCCTACGATCATGCCGACAACCCCGCCAAAGATGACTCGCAATGATATCTTCCGGATCGATTCTTCTATCTGGATAACAAATAAGGCGATCAAAAATCCTATAAATAGGCCAATTATCGCAATCGGAAAACCATAGTAAACGTGGATAATAAAGAGTCCACTAAGTGAACAGGCCAGCACCAAAAGAATTCTTACTGTCAAAAATACTCACCTCCTTTCTTCATAAATTTTGAATCTGCAATACGATCACATCGTTTATCGCTTTCTTCCTTTCTGCATAGCTGAATTGCTCGAAAAACCCATTCTTTTCAATTCCTGCTCCATATTCTTCGCAACGTTGATCCTCTGAAGCCACAACATGCCGGAGTCGACGTCATCAATCGGTCTTATTGAAAAGTAAAAATGGTTTTCAGGTCCTGCTCAACCTCCGTCTCTTCAGCATTACTTGCCACCGAGATTTCTTTGATGAGCAGATTCTTGGCCGTATCCATCATCTTTCGCTCGCCAAAGGACAGATTCTTATCGCTTTTTAATATGAGAAGATCCCGCAAAACACGGGCGATCTCAAAGACAGACCCCGTTTTGATTTTTTCCAGGTATTCCCGGTATCTTTTATTCCATGTCTGTTTGTCGATGGTTACATCCTTGTTTTTGAGGATCTCGTAGATTTTGGGTATTTCTTCCCGGGCAATCACCTCTCTGAGTCCGACGGCATCCGCACCGTTCATGGGAATCATGATTTTCATTCCATTGCCAATGATTTTCATGATATAGAAAAGCTGTTTATTACCCATTACTTCCCTGTTTTCGATGGCCTCGATCACACCAACGCCCTGGGCGGGATAAACAGCCATATCCCCTACCTTGAACATAGTACACACCACCTGCCATTGTAAATTTGAACTTAGTATGCTACCAGAATTTTACTTATTCGTCAATCTTTTTTAAATGTACGCATGCATCAACCTATTCAGGTCTCGATCCAGTTGCCCGGGCTCCTTCGACACATATTCGTCGACCATTTGTTTCAGTCTCAGGTATATTTCTTGGTTGTCAAGGTCATCCAGGCTTCGGTAAAAGCCTTTTCGCCGACCCATACGGTAGATGATGCGGTCCTGCGACGGCAGGGCAAAGTACCGGTCGATCAGAGACAGCATTTTTTCCTTGTCCGCCGGCAATGTCCCTTCCAGTTCCTCCAGAAGGTTCAGGATATGATCACTGACCAGCGTGCTCTCAATTCCGTCGAGGCTCTCAATGAACTCGCGAATCTCGTGCAACACGTCTTCCTCGCCCAGCGGGGTGAATTCCCCGTTTTGCATCAACTCATAAAGGTCGGTGTCACGGACAATATGCAGCGACCGGAGCCGGACGAACTCCGGATTGATTTGATTGATCGCCCGGGCCGTCTCCCGCGCATGTTCCCGGGACCATCTTGTGCCGCCCAGCCCCGGAATCACGTATTCAGACAGTGAAATTCCTGCGGCTACGATTCTCCTGCCCCCCTCGATATGTTCTGCCGCCGTGGTCCCTTTCCGGATAAATTTCAGGAGGGGATCATAACCGCTTTCCATGCCGATATGAATTCGGGACAGGCCGGCATCCCGGAGCAGCCGGAAGTCCTCCACGGACTTTCTGGCCGCCGTCTTTGAACGGCAGTAAGAGGTAATCCGTTCGACCGAAGGAAAGGTCGTTCTGAGGCAGGAAAGGATCTCCACCAGATCTTTCGTCTTCAGGATGAGTGAATCGGCGTCCTGCAGAAAAACGGAATCGGCGCCGTAGTAAAGCCATGCGGCGATCGAGCGGAAATGGTCATCGTAGCACCCGTTCTGCTGCCAAACGGCATTAGCGATCCTCTCGCTGACACGCCCCCCTTCTCCCAATTTCCAAGACAGTGCCCTGATTTCGTCGGCAATCTGACCTGCCGTCTGAATATCCTGCTTGACTTCCTCCACTGACCTTAGGGCAAACCGCTCATTGCGGTAGGAACGACAGAAGGCGCACTTGTTCCAGGGACAATTCCTGGTCACGCGGATCAACAGGCTTCTATGTTCGCTGGGCGGCCGGATGGGCCCCTGTTCAAATGAAAATGCCATTCTTAAAAACTCCTGACTGTTCGATAGCTATGCATAACCAATGAAAAATGGTTCGCAAGCGGCAAATGAAAGATTTTTCGACTTTCCAGAAATTAGACTAATTTATTGATTTCAAAAATATTTAGGCCTTATAATATTTTATGCGAAAAAGATTTTGAGCCGCGGCAAAACCATTTTTCATTGGTCTCTGTTTATGGATCACATCGCCTCTACGGCAAAAAAAACATCGGGTTACGCGCCTTGTTGTGATAACGAATCTCAAAGTTCAAGCGGGGTCCGCCGCCTTTTTCTTCACCTTTTCCCAAATAACCAATCATCTCTGCCTGTTTAACGCGATCATCGATCTTGACCTTCCGTTGTCCCAAGCGGGTATAGACGGTGGCATAATGCTCTTCGTGCTTGATAATGATTGTTTCCCCATAATCCTTCAAAGGACCTGAGAAAATGACGGTTCCTCCGGCGGCGGCAACCACCGGCATGTCTTCCCCTGCAGCGATTGTAATCCCGTTATAGTACATGCCGCTCGGCTGGATGCCGAACCGCGAGACCACCTTGCCCTTCACGGGCCAGACAAACCGCTTTCGGTCAAACTGAAGGGTCTCGGCTTCTGCCTTCGACGGGGGCGATTCTACCGAACGCTCGCGTCCGCTCGGGGGTTCTCCGGTGGCAATGGATTGGGAAACCGCCGCCTGTTCGTTCGCCCGTTCAAGTTTTTGAACCGGAATGGAAGCGTGGTCCGTGGACTGGGCAGCCGGCCCTTTTTCAGACCCGGGCGCAGTGCCTTTGCCCTCTTCCTGGGACGCATCACGAAAACGCTCAAGCACCTTTCCCGGTTTGATGCGGATGGTCGGCGCTCCGGACAAGACTTCCGTTCGGGGCTGAATGGTCGCCTTCCGGACGGGCGGCTTCACCGGCGCCCGATCACCTTCCTGAGGCTGCTTGACCACGGCCTGACCGGCAATTGGCAAAACAGCGCCGGTCGCGGGACGCCTTGCATCCATCGTCGCAATGATGTCATCAATAGCCTGGCTGGCATCGGGAACAAAAATAACACTGTCCGCTTCGATCCGGCCCGGATCTTGGATATTATTTGCTTCCGCCAGTTCCTGCACACTCACATTGTATGCCCGTGCGATAAGGTAAAGGGTTTCTCCGCTTTTTACGCGGTGATAAATTCCCTTGGTCTGATACGTCTTAATGGATTTGACCATTTGTCCCGAACAGGCAGGAAAAAGAAACCCGACGATCAGAATAACCATCCACCTGCTGACAAGTCCACGGGAATGTGTGTTCAATTTTCCCAACCGTGCTCCCCGATGAGATCGACAAATCGGCATCCGCCCAGATCTTCCTTCCTGATGTCATGGACATCCTCGGAAAGGCGCGTCACCCTCAGGAGTGTCTGCATTGAGCGGCTCCCCACCGGAATGACCAGCCTGCCTCCCAGGCTGAGCTGCGCGACCAGGAGGGAGGAAACCTTGGGAGCCCCGGCTGTTACGAGGATGGCATCAAAGGGCGCTTCTTCCTTCCAACCGTATGTCCCGTCTCCGACGCGAATGGCCACATTAAAGGTTTTCAGGTAATCGAGCATTTTTCTTGCCCTGCCGGCCAATGACGCAATCCGCTCAATCGAAAAAACCCGGTCGGCAAGCTGCGCCAGAATGGCGGTCTGATAACCGGAACCGGTCCCGATCTCAAGCACCTTATCTTTTCCCGTCAGGAACAGCGCCTCCGTCATCAACGCCACAATATAGGGTTGCGATATGGTCTGCTTCTCACCGATGGGGAGGGGATTGTCGTTATAGGCCTGATCCATCATGGCCTCTTCCACAAACAGATGACGGGGAATCGCCTGCATCACCTTCAAGAGCTGCACATCCTTGACCCCTCGGGCACGGATCTGCGTATCCACCATCCTCGTGCGTTGTTTGGCATATCTGTCCATCAGCCATCCTGTAGATGTTTTTTCCGTGGCGGCACACGGTAGTGCTGATCCACCCAGTGATGCCGCCTCATTCCCATCGCTTCCCGGGTGACGATCAGATAGTAATGCCTCATCAGGGCATATTCGCGCGCCCCGTTAAATCTACTGATCTCCCGATTGATTTCAACGACCAGTTGACGACGCAATCGGCGCAGGTTGAGGGGATCGGTCAAATCCTGCGAGACGAGCCGTTCAATACCCGCCAAACGGTCCATCCTCTCCTCCAGGCTGTTTTCGATGCTGCGCAATTTTTCGAGGGCTCCGGAAACACTCTCACCCGCCCGACCCAGGACAGCCGCTCTTTCCCGGAGGAACTCTTCCTGAAGAATCTCTTCAGGGTTTTTTTTCATATTCAACGCCATCTTTATCGACTGACCAGGAAATAAAAGGAATCCTGCCGGCAGAGGTCATTCCCGCACCCGACAGGATCCAAGCGTTTATCCTTATATCATTTAAGAGCCCAATATTCAAGTGAAAAGGCTTCGCGATCGGCGCCGCCAGATTTTCCTTTACAGATTTTTGTCATTTCATTATATAAAAAATGTGGTGAGGAACCCCGCCCACAGGGCGGGGCTTCTGAACGGGTAGACGCAGGCTTTAGCCTGCGTATATCCTGCGCGGACTGAAGTCCGCGACTACGAACCTGCGCGAACAGCATCCGCCATTCATCCCCGCTCACAGAGCGGGGCATTCCGGCGCTTTTCGGAAAGGAGCCCTGCAATGGATATTAAAATAAATAACGCCACGCTATCCCTCATCCAGGGAGATATTACCCTGCAGGAAACAGACGCGATCGTGAATGCCGCCAATGCAAGGCTGGCAGGAGGGGCCGGCGTCGACGGCGCCATTCATGCGGCGGGGGGGCCTTCCATTATGGCGGAATGCCGCAAGATTGGCGGTTGTCCGACCGGCCAGGCTGTGATCACCGCGGGCGGCAACCTCAAGGCCCGATACGTCATCCATACGGTCGGTCCTATTTACCAGGGCGGCGGCAGCGGAGAAGGGGCCCAGCTCAAAAGCGCCTATCTGGAAAGCCTGAAGCTGGCGTCGGCCAATGGTTTGAAAAGCATTGCCTTTCCCGCCGTCAGCACGGGCGTGTACGCCTATCCCCTGGAAGAGGCGGCCCGCATTGCCCTGGAGACTGTCACGGACTATCTCCGGCAGCACGGCGACCTTGAGCTGGTCCGCTTCGTGCTTTTCAGCCGGAAGATGTACGATGTCTTTGCCGGAGAACTCGAAAAGCTGCTGCAACGGCCCTGAACGACGGCTACCGCGTATAAATCCGGTAGTCCACAACCGCCATGCCCCGTTCATAGACCAGAATCGGGTTCAGATCGATCTGATCGATCTCCGGATGCTCCTTAACGAGCTTTGACAGGGCCTTCATGACCGCGATCAGAGCCTTCTCGTCCTTCGGCTGCCGGCCCCGAACGCCGGCAAGCAGCGGATACCCTCTGATGCTTCTGATCATGCGCCTGAATTCATGAACCGTCCCCGGCAGCAGACAGAATTGCACATCCCGGTAGATCTCCGTGAAGATCCCGCCCAGGCCGAACATCAGGGCAGGTCCGTACTGGGGATCCTTGATGACGCCGACAATGATTTCCAGCCCGCCAGGATCGGCCATGGGTGAAACCGTGACGCCCTCAATGCGTGCGCCCGGCGCCCTCTGCCTGACGTTTTTCAGGATGTCCTCGAAGGCTTTTTTGACCTCCTGCGGTTTGGCCAGATCGAGCCGGACGCCGCCGACATCGGTTTTGTGAGATACATCGGGAGAGGCAATCTTGAGAACCACCGATTTTTTATAATTTTTTGCCAGCGTGACCGCATCCTTCGACGACGGCGCAAGTTTTGCGGCCCAGGCGGAAACACCGTATTTCTTCAGCAAGGCGGCGGCCTTCCGGGCCGGCATGAGGTTCAGAGCCGTTTCCGGTGCGGCCGCATGCGGCGCTTTTTTCACGGGCCGGGCTTCATCGAAGCGGACAAGCTGGTAGAGGGCCCGGATGCCTCGCTCGGGCGTCGGATAGACGGGAATGTCTTTGCGATGCAGCAGGATGGTTTCCTCGCGCTCCACATCGGCGCCTCCGCAGTAAACGATCAGTTCACCTTTTCCGGTAACCATGTCGGACGCGCCGTGAATGGGATCGCCGAAGATCACCACGCTTGTGTCATAGTCCGACTTGGCGGCGGCTATGACTTTGGCGTAAAGGCTGGGATCGGAGATGGCGTCGCCCGTGAGATCAATGGGATTGCCGACCCCGCAGTGGGCCGGCAGGAAGGCCCGTAACCGCTGCTGCAGCGCTTTCGACGGCGCCGGGTTTTCGAATCCCAGTTTCTCCGCCTCGTCGATGGCCAGGATGGCAGCGCCGCCTGAGCTCGAAATATTGAGCAAGCGCCTACCGGAAGGTTTTTCCATATAGGCCAGGGCCTTGGCAAAATCGTAGAGTTCTTCGAGGTTATCCGCGCGGTGAACCTTGTACTTGTTGAAAATGGCCTCGTAGATGGCGTCATCGCCCGCCAGGGATTTTGTGTGGCTTTCCGCCGCGACCCGTCCACGCGCTGTCCGTCCGGCTTTCAGGATCACAACGGGCTTCGTGGCTCCGGCAAGGGATTCCAGAAAAACAGCAGGCCGCTTGATCCCTTCCATGTAAAGGGCAATCACTTTTGTGTCCGGATCGTCGTTGAAATACCGGATGCAGTCCGACTCGTCCACATCCGCCCGGTTGCCCAGGCTGACAAAGACGCTGAAGCCGATCTGATCCTGGCTGGCCCAGTCGATGAGCGCTGCTCCGACGGTGCCGCTCTGGGAAACAAAAGCAATCTTGCCTTTGGCGGTTATCAGGGGCCAGGAAGCGCAGAGGCGGTGGTGCGGGCTGTTGATCCCCTGGCAATTGGGGCCGACGACGCGCACACCATAACGGCCGGCGATTGCAGCCAGCTCTTTCTGGAGCTTTTCTCCATCCGGCCCCGCTTCGGCGAAACCGCCGGTCACGACAACAGCCGCCTTGACGCCCAGCTTGCCGCACTCATCAATGGCCCCCGACACCATTCTTGATGGAATGACGACAACGGCCAGATCGGGGGGCGCGGGGAGTGAGGCAATGTCTTTGTAAACAGTCAGGCCGAGGAGCTGATCCGCCTTGGGGTTGACGGGATAAATGGGCCCGCCGAACCCGGCATGGATCAGATTGTACAGGATGTCGTGGCCAAGCTTCCCGGGGCTGGCCGAGGCCCCGATCATGGCCACGCTGCGCGGCCTGAAGAGCGCGTCCAGATTGCTGATCCTTTTCATTTTTCCTCCTGCTTGTTTTGATAATGATTACAAGGCTTTTGAAAGATTGCGTCCCCGCTGGCGGTTTCGAAACGGGTGTATCTTATAGCATGGAAGGTCGCCGTTTTCCATGCATAACTTCCGGTTCATCCGACTTCTCCGTACTTGCCGGAAATGCATTCCTTTCTGTACTCGTCAAGGCGCCGCAAAGACGCAAATGTGGACAATGAACAGTAAATACAAATCGAAAGGCGGGATGATCCGCCCGGGCCATTGAATGCGATTTGAAAGCGCGTATATGCCAGACAGCCCATTTTTATTCTTGGAACGGACAGGCGGCTCCGTCCTGCAAGCGTTAGATCCGATTTTCCAAAAGTGCTTGAGACTTCAAACCGTAAAAATCGAAATGCAACATCGAAAAATGTCTGATATAGGGAACCACGCGTTACGGTCATGCCATGAGCCAGACGGCAAACCGAGAAAAGAGACCTTGATCGGGAATATCGGGAATGCGGGTTCCGTCTCCGGAAAACGGGCCCTGCACCATCTTCCCACCACCCCCACGGCATCAAGGTGCGCCTGGAGGATGGCATCGTCTGCCGGGTGAAAGAGATCCTGATGGCCTGAAGGGCAATCGGGCCGGATATGGAAGGAAAGGACATCCCTCAAGGAGGAAACTTATGGATCAGCTTAGACCTTATCGTTCTTTTGTGAGCTATATGGATCGCAGCAGAGAGTACTACGCCGCCCAGGGTTACGCCAAACCCTACGAATGGCCTCACTACGATGAAGTTCCCTTTGCCTCGCTTCGCAGGCCCCTTTCTGAGTGCCGGGTGGGATTGGTGACTACCGCGGGAAGACCGAAACCCGAAGGTGGAATCGAAGCCATGTTTTATGTCCGTGAGCTGTATGCGGGACAGACAAACCCGCCGCCGATACGCCTTTTCACGGGCGACCTGTCTTGGGATAAGGAAGCCACCCATACCGAGGATATCGATAGCTTTATGCCTGTGAACCGACTGGCCGAGTATGCCGCGGAAGGCCGCATCGCTTCGGTTTCTCCCCGCTTCTACGGCGTGCCTACAGATTACAGCCAGGCCAGAACGCTAGAACGTTGTGCCCCCCAGATCCTCGCATGGTGTCTCGAAGACGGCCTCGATGCCGTGCTCCTGTCAGCGCTTTGACCGGTATGTCACCAGACCGTGAGTCTGGTCGCCCGTCATCTGGAAGCGAATGGCTTATCCACGGTGATGATGGGTTCAGCAAGGGATATTGTCGAAGAGTGCGGTGTCGCTCGCTTCCTGTTCACGGACTTTCCCCTGGGAAATCCTTGTGGGAAACCGTGGGACGCTGTGATGCAGCGCTCGATCGTGGGCAGCGCCCTGGATCTGCTGGAGCGGGCCTGGATGCCGCGTACTACGGTGCAGACGCCGTTTCGTTGGGCCAATGATCTATGGCGTGAAGCTTACATGCGAGTGGATGAAACCAATCGCGAGGCACTGGCCCGTGCAGGGGATAAGCGCCGCCAGCTTCAAGAGGAGCGAAAAAACCGTCGTTGACAGATATTTCCCCGGCAAGCGGAGTTGTGGGTGATCCTCCGGAAACATCATGAATGATATGCGCAAAAACAAGGTTGTCTGTCTATACGTATAGCAAATACAAAGGGGGTAACTGGATTTTCGGCGCTGCTTATTGAATGCGGATAGAAACATGCGAGAGCTGGACAGCTTATATTCTGACTGAGGGAAGCATTTGTGTCTTCCTCAACTGTTCAGTTGCCGGAATTTCAGAAATATGCGGTAGTACAATCGTTAATGTTGGAATAAGGCGGTACTAGGAAACGGGGCAGCAATCGGGGAAAAACAAAGATCAACCTGCGCATCGGGAGCAACCGGCCTGCCCGACTCAATAATCGATCAATATCAATTCAATCAATTAGCCGGACTCAAGAAAGAGATTCAAGGGGAGCTAAGAATGCGGACTCGTATCGTTCAGATTTTCCTGATGTGCCTGCTGCTGACTTTTTCGGCACTTGGCGGTTTATCTTGCAGTACAGGAACGAGCGGCGGGCAGCCGTTCAGCCAGGAAGTTCAGGACGGACTGAACAAGGCCGTGGATGCCAAGATGGCGGAGTTCGGCGTGCCGGGGGTGATAGTCGGCGTCTGGGTACCAGGCAAGGGCGAATGGATTTCGTGCAAGGGTGTAGGTGACATCGGGACGGGCATAGGACCAACAATTCATGACCACGTGCGGATTGCCAGCATAACAAAGACTTTCACAGCTACAGTGATCCTCCAACTTGCCGACGAGAAAAGACTTAAACTGACAGATACGCTTGACATGTACGACTTGGGCGTAACCGTGCTCGATAGCGACAAGATAACCATCCGCAATTTGCTGAATATGACTTCCGGCCTTTTCAACTATACGAATGACCAGAACTTCTGGTCGAAATTCCTTGCCGACCCGACCGCAGCGTGGACACCGAAACAACTTGTAGATATATCTATATCCCATGGAGTGATAGCGTCTCCGGGACAAAGCTACGATTACAACAACACCAACTATGTACTGCTCGGGATGATAATCGAGAAGCTTACGGGCAATACCGCAGGCACGGAGATCAAAAGCAGGATTATCGACAAGCTCGGCCTCCAGAACACAAGTTTTCCCGCGACAGCGGAGATGCCTGTCCCCCTCATGCACGGCTACATGCCGGATACCGCTGCGGGTGGTGACACCAGCGGGCCGGCAGTAATCGATATGTCTGTGGAATCGCCGACGCCTTTTTTCACCGCCGGTGGCATGATCTCCGATCTTATGGACATAAAGACCTGGTTACAGGCACTGGCGAGCGGGATGCTGTTAAGCCCGGATATGCACAAGGAACAGTTGACTTTTGCCTCTCCCAATACATCCAGCTACGGACTTGGCGTCATGAACGGAGGAATATTCATCGGGCACTCCGGAGAGATCACCGGTTACAACAGCTCGGCATATACCCAGGTCGGTGGAAACGGCGCGACGATCATCGTTTTTATCAACCGCTATCCGAGCAAGATAGAGGGTGCTGCAGATCAGTTCACGTCTGCAATCATTAAGGTCATCGGGGAAGTGAACCAGAAGTAGGAGCCTCACTACAGGGTTGACTTGCGGCTTCCTTCGGGAGTAGTGCCTGAAGTGCATGTAAACATTTCAAATTGAAATCTACTAAACAAGCACAGGAACCGCCATTCTCGACTACAATAAAAAAAGGTAATTAGTCCCATTCTGGCACCAGATCGCAGAGGTAAATAGCGACCTGATCGAAAATATCTGAGTTGCGGTTATTATACCGAAACTCCAGCTCTTTCAAATATAGAGGGAATTGTTTCTTGGAGACTCCATGGTGCTTG
>JAZDIK010000005.1:0-9253 GCA_043805145.1 Pseudomonadota bacterium
CAAGCACCATGGAGTCTCCAAGAAACAATTCCCTCTATATTTGAAAGAGCTGGAGTTTCGGTATAATAACCGCAACTCAGATATTTTCGATCAGGTCGCTATTTACCTCTGCGATCTGGTGCCAGAATGGGACTAATTACCAAGACTTATTGTGAATATCTCAAACAACGGGAATGGTTTGTTGTAAAATCAGTCTGTTTGGGTTTCGATGATACCTGACCTACATTTTTTTACCGATATTGAATGGCGGGATCAAGAACCTTTACCACGGAGCTGGGTACGCTATCGTGATGAGACTTTTGTCAGTCAGCAAATATGGCACGTTCACGGATATAGTTCCCCATCGCTTTCAATCATTATCCCAACAACCGATGCCGATAGGGGAGGCTATTTCCGAAGGTTACTGCAAGATATCACGGATCAAACCTTCCAGGATTATGAGCTAATTGTTGTCAAGGGGGATGTGCGGCAAGGCCGGGCAATAAATACTGGTGTCGATCTGGCGTGTGGAAAATACATTCTGACGCTGGATGATGACTCCTCCCTCCCCGATCCCGCGACATTCTCCAAGATGCTACAAGCAATGGAAAAAGATCCATCTATCGGCATGGCTGGCGGCAATAACACTGTCCCGGATTGGGCCTCGCCATTTGTGAAACGAGTCATGCGGCAGATACCGCGTCGTAGTTGGGTGCCGGTAACAGAGGTCACCAATTCTGATCTGGCTGAGCATCCTTGTTTAATCATGCGCAGCGATTTATTTCGCAAGGTTGGCGGCGAGAACGAATGCGTACCGCGCGGCCTTGATCCCTATTTACGCAAACAATTCCGTGACGCCGGGGCGCGGGTGGTGCTTCTACCGGGGGTCATCTATCATCATTTGCCACCGAAGACATGGAAGAATCTTCTAACTCAATTCTACCGTAACGGTTATCAGGCAGCCTACACAAATATCCATCATCCGGAGTGGGTTATTGAAACACCTTCAAATCATGGCAATTTCATCGAGCAGGTGGCGATGTGGAAACGGATACTTCGTTACCCGTTCCGTATGTTGGAAAGCCTTTTCTCAGGCCGCTGGATCTGGCTCACCTGCCAGTTATGCTATGGATTCGGGGTGCTGATCGGCTTGTGGCGGGAAAGAATAAAATGAGCGAAGGCTGTAAGAAAAGGCTTCTGATGGGTGTACCGTTTGTCCCTTATCCACCAAAATCAGGTGGAAAAATAAGAGTCTATGAAGCGCTTCGTCATTTGTCACGATACTATCGAATCAGTCTCATTGCTGTTAAAGATACGCTTCAACCGTCAAATGATCCGCGTTCACTACAAGAGTTTTGTGAACAGATCTGTATTCTTCCCGCCCCCAAATTTCTCCCCTTTAAGCTACATCATTTGAGAGATTTTTTTGGCCGCTTCCCGGGGAGTCTTGTGGTTCATTCGCCGGGCCTAGTTCAAAAGGCGATGGCATGGGCATCCGAGGAACCGTTTGACATTCTGCAAATGGAGTTTTCACCCCTTGCCCACTATGGATTCAAATTGCCGGCTAGGATTAAACTGCTCACCTTGCATTACCTTGCTGAGGAGGCTTACGGCGGATATACGGAACAGCTCGGCAAGGGAATCAAAAAGTGTTATTTCCAGCGGGAAATGCGCAAAGTCGCGGCATATGAACTTAATCTGGCAAAACAATATGACCATGTTTTTTTAACATCACCATGGCACTCAATATTCTTGCAGAAGTCAATACCATTATCGCAAATTTCCATAATACCCAATGGAGTGGATACTGAATATTTTAAAACGGTAAAACGAGAAAGTAGAGAGCCTCTCTTTCTTTTTATCGGGAGTCTCCACGTCAACCCGGCAAATCAGGAAGCTTTGCTGATCACCCTATCAAAACTATTTCCAGAAATTAAACGCCATCTGCCCAATGCACAACTTTGCGTAATTGGTGCCGGGCTCCCTGAATATATCCGAAAAGTCTATTCCCGACCGGACATACAGTTTTTGGGTGAAGTCGATGATGTTCGTCCCTATTTCGCTTTGGCCGTCGCCGTTTTGTTGCCCATGATAAGCGGCTCGGGCACGAAACTCAGAATACCTACCGCCATGGCGGCTGGGCGTGTCATCATCACGACCGAAGTAGGGCTAGCCGGTTTTGATCTAACGAATGGAAAACACATTTTATTGGAAAATGACATTGAAACGATGGCGATACATGCTGTTCGCCTCTATCATGACGACCCATGGAGGGAGTCCATTGAAAAAGAGGCGCGCCAGTTTGCCGTTGATCATTTCGATTGGCAACATATCTTCGACAGTCAAAAAACCATATATGATGGCTTAATGGCTCATAGATCAAATTTATAAATTCAGGAAATTAATAGAAATCCGATTGCTTATGTTGTTTTCTTGAGATTTCAAAAGTGAAGAATTTACTAAATTCCATATTTAAAATCCTTCAGATGCCTGCTATGAAAATATGCAGTATTATTATGCTTGGGACGGCATTACGATTATGGGGCATCTCCTGGGGCCTGCCTTTTGGGTACAATCCGGATGAAAATCTTATCCTTCTTATTGTCATGAATTTTTTTACTGGGGATTACGACCCTCACGCTTTCATGTATCCGACTTTTTTCATGTATATCGTATTTTCAATGCTGTCTTTTCTTCATTTTTTATTAAACGGTCTCACCCTTTTTAATATTACAGTTGACGACCCCATTACATTATTTCTTTCTGATCCGACTTTTTTTTATATATTAGCCCGGTCAGTTTCCGCAGTCTTCGGCATTTTAACCATTTACATATTGTATAAAATAGGATGTGAAGTATTTTCAGAAAAAATTGGCCTAGTTGCCGCTTTTCTGCTTTCTGTGAATTTTCTTCATATCCAGCACAGCCATTTTGCCACAACAGATGTAACGCTCACTTTTTTTGTGCTGTTATGCTACCGTTATATCTATAGAATCTACGCCAATGATACAATTACGGCATACGTAAGGAGTGGGATAATCGCCGGCCTGGCCACTTCCACAAAATATAACGCCGGTTTGCTCTTCCTGCCTATCACTGTTGCAAGCCTCTGTGTGAAAGGCAGCATTCTGACTCATCGGATTCGTTCACTTTTTAATCATAAGCTCATATTGGCCGGATTTATGATGGTCCTTTTTTTTATCCTGGGTTCGCCATATGTAGTTCTTGATTATTCAAATTTTTGGGGAGCTTTGGTTAAACAAAGTGAAAACATGAGAGGCTACATCACATTTCTCAATACTAGCAGTGGCTATCTTTATTTTATTAAAGAAGGGCTCAGCTATGGAATGCGAAAACCTCTCGCGATTTTCAGCATAATGGCGATTATTTGGGCCCTAGTCTATAAGCCGTCTCGGAGAGAACTGCTATTCCTCTGCTTTCCAATATCATATTACTTAATTATTGGTGCATGGGGTTCAAAGTTCAATCGCTATTTATTGATTATTTTTCCGATCATGTTCCTGTATGCTGCTCATTTTTTTTTATTTTTGATTTTTTTATTCTTCAAAAGGTTTCCCAAAAAACAACAGCTAATCTTATTGTTGGGTCTATGCATTTTAGCAGGCCCTTCATTTCTAAGGGCCTGCTATGAAAACTATATGATGACTCAACCGCCAACCCAGACCCTCACAAAAGAGTGGGCGGATTCGAATATTCCCCCCAATAGCAAAGTGATTGTCGAGGGGTTTAGTTATCCTCCGCTGGCCAAGTCGCTATCGCAATTAAAAAATGAGGTAAAACTACCCTCCAATGTATCTCAGATCCACAACCTGAAGACAGTCTTTTTGATTAAGACATTTGATG
Organism: Pseudomonadota bacterium; assembly: GCA_043805145.1. Taxonomy (GTDB): domain Bacteria; phylum Desulfobacterota; class Syntrophia; order Syntrophales; family Fen-1087; genus JAPLJM01. The sequence continues at coordinate 3,844 of JAZDIK010000005.1, forward strand.
AGACTAAACCTCATTATCAGGTTGTTACGCTTTTTCATGAAGAAACACGATTTGGTAAAGCATTATCGATCGAGAACCGTCAAATTGCAGACGCCGATTATTTCATTATAAATAAAGAACTTGACGACATAATCGAACAGGGTGGAAGTAGGGGCGCCGAGGCAAAAAAGCTGCACGATTACATCAGAGAAAAGGGGAAGCTACTAAAAAATATCTCCCCTGACGAAACTCTCGAAATTTGGGGATGGGAAGTAAAATTCCGAAAACGGACAGGTCCGATATTTGAAATTTATCAACTGTAGCCATGGTACATTGGTTCCGTGTATGGAAGAAATGGTTCAAATATGCGAATATACCGGTAGTGGAGACGGTGCGGGGGGAGATGTTGTTTGGCAGCCCATTATTCGATAGTCAACGATTGCTTCCCGCCCTGATCATCGCATTGGATCCGATTCTGGATTTCCTGCCTGGTAAGTATTTGACAGCCGTCATGGCATGCTCTTCCGAAAGAACGCATGGTTACTTGCAAATTACCACACGATAAGTTTATCAATTTACCAAATGTTCCTAAAAAATAAGCATGCAAATCAATTATAATGGAGCAGCATCGCCTGGACAACGTCATTTGTGTAAATGTTCTCAAACACATTGACGACGATCGGCTGGCTTTGGCCAGTATGGTCACAGGTATCACTGTTGGTGGGCATGTGTGTATCATCGTGATGGCAATGCAATGCTTATATGACTCGCTTGACGAGATGGACGGCTATTTTCGGCGCTATTCGACAGTTGCCTTGAACCGTCTGGCTGAGGACATGTCAACGGATCTTTCAGACTCTTAAATTGGATCATAAATGCATATCCTCTTCGTTTCTGATGTTTCCATCCAAGACGTCATCGGCGGTGCGGAGCGGGTTCTTTTTGAACAGACGACACGCTTGGCAGCCCGCGGGCATCAGGTTCAGATACTTACCCGCAGGCTACCAGAACACCAATCGGGCTACGCAGAGATTCGGAATGTCAAGGAATGGCGATATGATATCAACATGAACAATGCGGTTTCATTTTTTGAAACAACTCTGCAGAACGGGAAAAGACTTTTTGAAGAAGTCAACAATGCCAATAAATTCGACTGCATCAACTTTCACCAACCTTTTTCCGCTTTCGCTGTATTGAGATCGGATTCATGCCGAAAAATCAGAAAATTTTATACCTGCCTCTCTTTCGCCTTTGAAGAATATGCTTCAAGAAATGCAAAGCCTAATTCCTTCTCTAAAAGGATTGCGCATTCATTACATCTATTATCGAGAAAATGGATCGAGAAAAGGGCTTTAAGCCAATCGGATATGATCGTGGCTCTGAGTCGATTTACTTGCGATAAGCTTCTCAATGTCTATGGAGTTCTGGACGAGAAGATCACTATTATCCCCGGGGGGATTGATCTCGTGCGCTTTCATCCCGCCACCGACAGAACAGCAATCCGCAATCGGCTCCATCTCTCCCCGGAAAAGACGATTTTTTTGACGGTGCGAAATCTCGTCCCACGCATGGGGCTTGAAAATCTCATCCGCGCCATGCAGGACATTGTAAAATCACTGCCGGACATCCATCTCATCATCGGAGGCGCCGGCCCCTTGAAAGATGAACTGTCCCGTTTAAGCCACCACTTGAATCTTGATCAGCATATTCATTTCACCGGTTTTATTCCCGAGGCCGCTTTGCCTGAGTACTACCAGGCGGCGGATATCTTTGTCCTGCCTACTGTGGAACTTGAGGGATTCGGACTTGTCACGCTGGAGGCTTTGGCCTCCGGAACCCCCGTTCTGGGGACACCGGTCGGAGGAACACGGGAAATTCTCAGCAGATTGGACAGCAGGTTCATATTCGCGGATACCACGCCTGCATCGTTTTCCAAATTGATTATTGAAACTATTCATGGATACAGGAATCAACCAGATAAGTGGCAGCATGATTCCCGCCGCTGCCGGCAGTTCACGGAAAAATTTTATTCATGGGACGCGAATGTTGACGCGACGGAACGCCTTTTTCTGGAGGGCACGATGTAATTATGTGCGGCATTTGCGGAAAACTTGATTTTACCGGTTCGCCGGTCGATGAGATTCTCCTGCGGAGGATGACGGTCCTGCTGGCCCATCGGGGGCCGGACGATTCCGGCGTCTATTTGAGCCATCAGGGCGTTGTTGGGTGCGGCCTCGGACACCGGCGGCTCAGCATAATTGATCTGACTGAGGCCGGTCGGCAGCCGATGACCAACGAGGACGGTTCCCTCAGGATGGTTTTCAACGGGGAGATTTACAATTTTGCGGCCCTGAAAAATGAGTTGGAGAAGAAGTGCCACCGGTTTTACTCCCGGACGGACAGCGAAGTCATCGTCCACCTCTTTGAGGAAGAGGGATCGGCCGGTATCGCCCGCCTCGTCGGGATGTTTGCCCTGGCTCTCTGGTCGGAAGAGACGCAGACGCTTGTCCTGGCGCGCGATCCCGTCGGGATAAAACCGCTCGTCTATTACTGGGACGGCAAACGCTTTCTCTTCGCTTCGGAGATCAAAGCCATCCTCGCCGATCCGGCTGTCCGGAAGGAGATCGGCCTGGAGGCCCTGGACCTCTATCTGAACCTGAATTACATCCCCGCACCTCACACGATCTTCAAGAACATCCGCAAGCTCCGCCCCGGCCATTTCCTGACGGTTCACGAAGGCGCTCTCAAGGAAGAGAGATTCTGGGATGTTGCAAACGCGACACCCGCAAGCGCACCGGATACGTTTGATCTTGAAGCAGTAAAGACAACCCTTTTCCAGACCTTAGAAGATGCCGTTAAAAGCCAGATGATCGCAGATGTTCCCCTGGGGGCTTTCCTGAGCGGCGGCATCGATTCGGGCGTCATCGTCGGCCTGATGGCGCGCAACGCCTCCCGCCCGGTGAAGACCTACAGCATCGGCTACAAGAACATGCCAATGTACGATGAAACGGCATACGCACGCGAGGTAGCTGCATTTCATAAAGCGGACCACCACGAAATAAAGCTGAACGCAAAGGATATCATCCATGCGATCCCGGATGTCCTGAATGCATTTGACGAACCCTTCGGCGATTCCTCTGCCGTGCCCACCTACATGGTTGCCCGCGAGACCGCGCGAGACGTCAAGGTCGCCCTCTCCGGCGACGGTGGCGACGAACTTTTCGCTGGCTACCGCATGTACCAGGGGGAGGCCTGGTATCGTCGTTACCGCGTCATCCCTCGAATCCTCCGAACAAAGCTCATTGAGCCGGCCATCCTCTCCCTTCACGACTCCCGAGATACAAAATATGCAGAGGGGATACGGCGGGTGAAAAAATTCCTGCGCGGCGCAAAAGAGATATTCCCGGAGCGGTTTCTGGCCTGGAACGAACTTTTCAGTCTGGAGAGTAGACGTGCGCTGTTGGCCGGCGAATACCGGACAAGCCGTAACCTGGCGCCGGTAATGTTCGCTACTGCATTAGGCCGTTTGTCGTCCGACCCGGTTAATTGTATGCTATACACCGACTTCACGATCTCCCTGCCTTCGGATATGCTCTGGAAGGTGGACATGATGAGTATGTGCCATGCCCTGGAAGTGAGGGTGCCCTTGCTGGATCACCGGGTCTGCGAGCTGGTCTTTTCCATGGGGGGAGACTGGAAACTCCGCAACGGCAGGGCAAAATACATTTTTCTCGAAACCTTCAAAGATATCCTGCCCCCATCCCTGCATAACCGTCCCAAATGGGGGTTCGAGATGCCGGTGAGTCAATGGTTGAAGTCAGATCTGAGATATCTTATCGAGGATCATCTCTCGCGGGAAAAAATCGACGGCCAGGGCATCTTCCATTACCCCGCCGTTAAGAAACTCATCGATGAACTCATGTCGAACCGCACGGACACATCCTGGCAGCTCTGGAATCTGATCGCTTTCCAGGTTTGGCATGCACGGTATTTCCGGTAGCGAGGCAATGGCAAAACGGGTGAAAAAAGCGAAGGCCATCCACGTGATTACGCGCTTCGACAAAGGCGGCTCGGCGGAAAATACCTATCTGACCGTTCGGGGACTCGACAAGGAAAGATACGACGTTTGTCTGATCAGGGGGCTTTCGCAGGAATCCCGCATGAGCAGACAGGAAGCAACCGGCGCGGAAGGGAACCTTGCAGAGGCTGAAAAGAGCGGCGTCAGAATTATCACCATTCCCGAACTGGTACGAAATATAGCCCCCGTCAAGGACCTCAAAGCTTTTTTCAGGCTGATGCGCATTTTCAGACATGAGAACCCCGACATCGTTCACACCCATACGTCCAAAGCCGGGATCCTCGGACGCTGGGCCGCTTATTTATTGGCGAAGAGGCCCATTATTATCCACACGCCGCACGGCCATACCTTCTGGGGATACTTCAACAGATGGGAAACCTTCGCATTCATTTTTTTTGAGCGTCTGACCGCTCGGATCACGGACCATATCATCACACTGACTGGGCAGGAAAGGAAGGATCATCTTAGATTTGCTGTTGCCGCCGAGGAAAAATTCACCGTGATCCACAGTGGGGTGGATTTGCGCAATTTCTTGGATGCCTTTGTTGATCCCGCGAAAATGAAGGAAAAACTTGGAATCCCACAGAACTCATTTGTGGTGGGTACGGTAGGCAGGCTCACACCGGTCAAAGGTCAGAAATACCTGATAGAAGCGGCAGCAAAGGTCATACAACAAGAACACAATTCCCTGTTTGTTTTTTTGGGTGATGGCGAGCTGCTTGCGGGGTTTGCTGAAACGGCTTCTGTCCTGGGGATCAAAGACCATCTGAGATTTTTAGGTTGGCGGCCGGATGTAGCCGATGTCATGTCCACATTTGATGTCTTCGTCCTGCCTTCCCTGAACGAAGGGATGGGCAAGGTCATCGTCGAGGCCATGGCGATGGGCAAGCCTGTGATCGCCAGCGATGTCGGGGGCATTCCCGACCTCGTTGTCCATGGGGAAAACGGCTTGTTGGTTCCACCGGCCGACAGTGAGGCATTGGTGCACGCCATTCTTGATCTTTATGAAAATCATGATAAAAGGAGAAGCATGGGCGAAGCCGGGAAGAAAACTGCGGCGGAATATGGAGTCGATGCCATGCTGCGGAAGATAGATGATCTCTATAAAATGTGTTTGACGGTTTCGTAAAAAGTGCGGATGCGTATGGGGAGCGCGACTGCGTCATGTCCTCCATACGCTTAAAGTATCGGCAAAGCCATGTTAATAAAAGAGGGTCTTCCGGGTTTGTTGTGCATAATTTAACTCGATTTTGGTTCTTTTATTAATAAAGTGATGATCTTGCGCATGAGGTCTTCCTGATCCTTGAAGCCATTTTACCACAGCTGGAACAAAACAATTTATAGAAGGCTTTC
>JAZDIK010000006.1:0-5790 GCA_043805145.1 Pseudomonadota bacterium
TTAACTACTTTTTTCGTCATTCCGGGCTTGACCCGGAATCCAGGAAGTGCTTAATAATACTGGATACCGCCCCGGTTTTCACCGGGGTGACGCGCCGGTATGACAACAGTGACTGATTCCAAAGGTTATGCAAAGCTCTCAGAGCGCGGTCAGGAAACGCGGCTGATCTGCTTCCACGCAACCGATTGCGCGTTAGCGGGTCTGGATTTTCGATCACCCGCATCGATCAACGTCACTGGATGGTGAGAAAAACAACATGCCCGGCAGGCTGCAGGACAAAGTCGCAATCATCACCGGCGCCGGATGTGTCGGACCCGGCTGGGGAAACGGACGCGCCGCCGCGGTTCTGTTCGCACGGGAAGGCGCCAGTATCTTCGCCGTCGACAAGAACGCGGACACCATGGAGGAAACGCTCATCCGCATCCGCGAGTTTGGCGGTCGGGTCGAGGCTCACACCTGCGACGTGACCGACAGTGCGAGCGTAGCGGCGATGGCTGAGGCCTGCCGCAGCATGTACGGGCGCATCGACATTCTGGTCAACAATGTCGGCGGCTCGGCCGCCGGCGGCCCCGTCGAGATGGCGGAAGAAGTATGGGACGCGCAGGTGGACTACAATCTCAAGAGCGTGTTCCTGACTTGCAAGCACGTCATTCCAATTATGGTGCAGCAGGGCGGCGGCGTGATCGTGAACACGGCGTCCACCTCGGGCATCCGCTGGACCGGTGCGGCGCAGGTCGCTTACGCTGCGACCAAGGCGGCAGTGATCCAGTTTTCCCGCGTCGTCGCCGTGCAATACGCCAAGAACAGGATCCGGGTTAACACGGTGATTCCCGGCCAGATGCACACACCGATGGTGGAAGCACGCCTCGCGCGCCAGCGGGCCGGCGGCGACGTCGAAACACTGCTGAAGCAAAGGGTGGCGCGCATACCCCTCGGCTTCATGGGCGACGGATGCGACACCGCCAACGCGGCGCTGTTCCTGGCCTCGGACGAGGCGCGCTTCATCACAGGAACTGAAATCATCGTCGACGGCGGCATGAGCGTTCGCTGCGACTAACGCGCTTTTTCCCCCTCCCCTTCATACCCTCCCGCCAGGGGAGGGGAAATGTGTAAGATCCCTTCCCTGAGGAGAGGGGAAATGAGTAAGATCCAAACCCTGAGGAGAGGGGAAATGTGTATGATCCCTTCCCTGAGGAGAGGGGAAATGCGTATGATCCATCCCCTAAGGGGAGGGGAAATGCGTATGATCCATCCCCTAAGGGGAGGGGAAATGTGTATGATCCATCCCCTAAGGGGAGGGGAAATGTGTACGATCCCTTCCCTCAGGAGAGGGGAAATGTGTATGATCCATCCCCTAAAGAGAGGGGAAGGGTGTATGATCACTTCCCGTGAAGGGAGGGGGAAAATTTACATTTTACGAACTCATAAGGGTACACCCGCCACCTCAATGGCATAAATTTTATCATCCGGATAGAGGACGGGTTTGACATCATAGTTCCTCGTCGGGGCCATATCCAGCACTATCCGTAAGATATCGGCAGTGGGATTTTGGGTTGCCCTTATCTTCCTGATCAGCGTTCCCTCTGTATGCATCTCTGACCATTCCTCTTTCATGGATGAGGTACGGGTCACCTCCATGACTATCACCGGGTTGTCCCCTTCGATGTAATACACCGCCGGCATATAGAAGCGATCGAATTCAATGAGGAGCGCTTCTTTTCCTCCCGGCAAGACCTTGTAGCGAATCGACTTTACAACCACGGAGAAGATGCCTTGAGCAGTCCTGTCTACCGCAGTCGGCGATCTTTTCGTTTCTGCTATAACAGCTGCCTCCGGCAGCGAGGTCTTGAATAGTCTGGGTGCATAGACGTAACCCAGGGCTTTCTTTTCCGACCGCACCGTTTCCGTTATTTCAAAAACAGCATACCAATTGTTCTCCAGAAAATCTGCCTTCACTGTCTGACGTGGCATGAGAAATCCACGCCGTTTAGAATCAATAGATCGTTTCTCCCGGATATTCGTTTTGGCATCGGCGTACATAATCGTACCCCAACTTTCAACAGAGGGTGCGTGGATTGTGTTTACCGGGTCTCTCTTTTGTCCGGCCTCTTGGATCTGCTTTATCTTGATGCTTAAGTCGCCAATGATATTGCTGAATTCTGCGATTTTTTTGTTCGCCTTGGTAATTTCGGCTTGCTGATGGGTAATTTCGGCTTGTTGATTGGATAGACCCTTATTCATCCGGGCCATCTCCGCCTCCTGGTCGGCGAGTTGCTTCAGATAGGCGGCTTTCTCTTGATCCAGCTTCTTTGCCTGATTCCAGAGGTCGTCTTTTGATGTTTCCACTTTTTTCAAGTCTTCGGGTGGTTTGTTCTCAATAGAGCGAGAGGCGGTGCAGCCAGTCGTCGACAAAAGGAACAGTAACACGAAAAAAAACATCATCCTTCGATAAAACATGATTCACCCGCTTTTCTATAAAGGGAGATACTGCCGGTTGATAATTATACCATTTATCAAGAGACGTCAATGAAAGGAAGAAAGGTCTCGGCGACTGCCCTTGATATTTTCTATCCAGTCTCGTATACTATGACGAATTGAGGGAGGGAATATGACTCAAAAAACAGCACATATGAAGGAGCTGGTTGTTTATCAGGATGGTTCTATCGTCAGCAAGGAGATTATTAAAAAACAGACCGGAACAGTGACAATATTCGCTTTTGACCAGGATCAGGGATTGAGCGAACATACGGCGCCCTTTGACGCATTGGTCTGCCTGCTGGACGGTGAGGCTGAGATAATCATATCCGGGGAACCTCATCGCCTGAAAGAAGGGGAAATGATCATTATGCCCAGTGGAAAACCTCACGCATTGAAGGCGGTGAAGAGATTCAAGATGATGCTGGTGATGGTGAGATCATAAGGGCATATGAGCGCGATTACACCACCACGAATTATGATCGCCGGCAAGGGTAAAAACGGAGTTGCCATGACAGGGATGCTCAGTGATATTAATGTTCTTGACCTCACCACTTTTCTTTCCGGCCCCTATTGTACCATGATATTATCCGATATGGGCGCATGCGTTACAAAAATAGAAACGCCTTCAAAAGGATGTGCGACCCGAAAAAATCCGCCTTTTATAAATGGGGAAAGCGCGTATTTCATGAGTCTCAACCGTGGGAAGAAAAGCCTCACCCTGAATCTAAAGAGTGAACAGGGGAAAAAGATATTTTTACAGCTTGCCGCCGGATCCGATGTACTGGTTGAGAACTTCAGGCCAGGCGTCATGAAACGTCTCGGTTTTGATTATGAAAAAATTTCAGGGCTTAATCCGAAGATCATATATGCGTCCCTGTCAGGATTTGGGAATTCCGGTCCATACAAGCATAAAGGCGCTTATGACATGGTCATTCAGGGATATGGCGGGATAATGAGCATCACGGGGTATCCCGGCGGAGAACCGGCCCGCGTGGGGTATTCCATAGCAGATTTGTCAGCAGGACTCTATGGCGCCCTTGCCATAACGGGGGCCCTCCATGTGCGCGACAAAGCGGGAAAAGGGCAGTATCTCGATGTCTCGATGTTTGACTGTCAGGTATCAATGATGGAAAATGCAATTGCTCGATACTTTGCCACAGGAACAATACCTGGTCCTCTCGGGAATAGGCATCCATCCATCGCGCCCTTCCAGTCATTTAAATCAACAAACGGATATTTCACTGTCGCGGCCAGTACCGATGAGCAATTCGTTAATCTCTGCGATGCAGTCGGGCTGGCGAACGTAAAAAGCGACAAACGTTTCCTGTCGAAACCCGACCGAGTGAAGAATGTTGAATATATCATTGAAATATTTCAAAAAATCTTTGAGGAAAAGCCCAAAGAACACTGGATTGAGCTTTTGGAAAGGCATGACGTCCCCTGCGGTCCGATCAACAATGTAAAAGAAGTGGTTGAATCTCCGCAAGTACAAGCTCGTGAAATGATAATCGCGATGGATCACAGGAAGGCAGGGAAGGTCAAGATGGTCGCCCCCCCAATCAAGGCATCGCTGACACCTCTGTGCGTTCAGTGCCCCTCGCCGCTGTTAGGCCAGGATACGGAAAGCATCCTGTCTCAAATCGGTTATAGCCGTGAAGCGATCGGTTCGTTCAAGGCGAACGGCGTCATTTAAATTTTTACTACACTCTTAACAAAATCGGGATCACCAAGTATTCTTTTGGCAAAGAGAATATACTTGCCAACGATTGCTCTGACGGCTAATTTAAGCGTGTATGTTTTGATAGGCTTTTCGAGCAAGTGGGTGATGTTCGCTGAAATGCACATATTCACGATATCATCGCTGGCATTACCTGTGATAATAATGGCATCTTCGACTGCCCAGGCAAATTTATCGGCAATTTTATCTAAAAAATCGAAAGCGGTTTCTCTTCCCAAATAGACATCGAGTATGAATACGGCAACGCCTACCTTGGTCTTTTTACAATGGGATAACGCCTTATTAAAATCGGTAAACGAATGGATATCCCCCCATACATAAAAACTCTTTAAGGTATCTGTTATCAGTGAGCATACAAGCGGGTCATCATCAAGAATGATGACATCAAGGTTATCCGACATACGTTACCTCCTTTCTGGTAATATGCGCCCCCCTGATGGACACCAAGGCTCAATCGCGACCGCATGCTATCAAAGATCTTTTTTTTATTCAATATGTTCTTGACACTGGGTTCATGACAACGGCGGCGTTTCTTGCGGGCAGCAACCTAATATTCCTTGGTCAATTTATCGAGCTCGGCCAGCGGGAAGACCGGGCCGTCCTTGCAGACATATTTCTTCGTTCACCCCTCATCTCTTTGCCGTGGCAGATTCGCTTCCTGGCGCCTCCTCATACCCCTGAAGCTGATCGGCAGGCACACGGACCACCTTCCCATCCCGCCAGACGGCGAGCGGTTCGCCCGATTTCCGGTGTTCCTCCACGACACGGGCCACGGCCTTCTTGAGCGCTTCCTCGGCCATCTCCCCCAATGACATATTTTTATGATCTTTTTTCATCTTCTCCTCTGCAGGCACATAATTGTTCATATAACCCGGAATCAAATATTTTCAGTTGCCCGTCATACTCGGCAATTGATCTCGGTTTTTCCGAGGAATTGTCGAACAAGTGCCATGTATCAACCAATTATCGATAAATATTGATGAAATTGAACAGGCTCTTGCCGAAACGTCTGCGGACCGTCTCCTCCGGTACAGAATGTCCCCCTTTCCTGACACGATCGGCAATCCTCTCCATCGCAAGCTCCACACTGGAGATCCAAAGATAGAATATGTGAATCTTATAGCCGTTTTTCTTCAAATCGCGCAGCATCCTGATTTGTGTCTTTCCGGCCAGCGTGGACTCGAATCCGAAATCCCGTTGATTTCGGCCAAGGGAATGAATCTGCTCCAAGACGATCCTTCCGGCCCGGATTGCGGCCCGTTCCGGTGCAAACGGGGAGAGTCCGTAAGCGATAAGATCCGCGTTGACGAACTCCAGGCAGTCCACGTAGTGGGGCAGGAATTCGCGGGCAAAGGTCGTTTTCCCGACGCCATTGGGGCCGGCAATGATATAGAGATTCGGTTTGAACGATACCATCATGCTTATCCGATCGGCCAGCCGCCGCGGGCGGCGATGGCTTCGTCAACGGCCGCCATCAGGCGGATGGTCTCCGCCAGAACTGCAACGATCCGCTGATAATGCGTAATGTCATCATAGGTCAGCAACCGCCCTTTGCGGTCCTTGAGCCACTTCTG
>JAZDIK010000007.1:0-3530 GCA_043805145.1 Pseudomonadota bacterium
CCCACACAAGATGAAATCAATGAATACCTGGCCTACGCCATCGAAGGGCGACGGCGGGTCAAGGAGCAGCTCAACAAGAGAAAACCGGATGACGAATTCGCCGATATCAACCTCGGCTATTTCGATCCGGGTGGAAACCTAGTCATTGTTTTCTGCCCCGAATCGCGCAATGCAGCGGCCACGCAGACTCCCACCCGAACTTCCGCGCTGCAAGATGATCAAGCCGCCCGATCCGACATCTCAGCATCTGTGGTGGCTATCAAGACCCCGTTGCCCCCAGTTTCCTCCATCGATGCAGTAAAAATACCGATCACTGAGAGCGATGGTATCATCACCGATGCTCAGCCCGCGCCTAAGGAGCGGCATTACCGAATCCACTATGGCGCAACGGGATATTCTTACGAGAGCATCTTCCGTGATTACCTGCCCGGCGCAGAGGAAATCGTAATCGAAGATCCTTATATCCGCCAGCAACATCAGATCATCAATTTCCTACGCTTCTGCGAAACGGCCATTCGCATCGGCAAGCCCAAGAAGATAACGTTGGTGACGCGTTTCGAGACTCAGTCCGAAAAAGACGAGGCTATGGGGAAATTGTTCACGATTGCCGATAGCCTGAAGCAGTTTGATGTCGTTCTGGAGATTAAGGAGAACAGTGCTCTGCATGACCGAGAGATCCGGCTGAGCAACGGGTGGAAAATCAAGATCGGACGAGGTTTTGACATCTATCAACGACCCGATGACTGGTTGCAGATCGGCGCGAACGACCTCGATTTGCGCCCCTGCCTGGAGACGATGGTGGATATCTTTAATGTCTGAATTGCCTAATATCGTTGAGGTATAATGTAAAATTTATAAACAATCAATCACTCTTCTGGCGTAGAGACCAAAACGAAGCCAATTCACTCGAATGGGGTAAAGGTGAAAAATTCGCAGATCGCTTCCGGCTATTAGACCCACTTGGAAAAGGTGGTTTTGGAGAAGTATGGCGAGCGCGTGATCTGTTGCTCAAGCAAACCGTTGCCATTAAAATAAGCACAAGGGATCTGAAAGAAGAAACCCTTATCCTGCGTCGGTTGCCCAAAGATAGATATGTCTCAATATTTGATTATGTCATGGACAAAAGTGCTGGCGCGTCCGCCTATTCGATGGAATTGCTTGAAGAACCTTGGAGCTCTCTTGATGATTACCAAAGAGAATATTTGTCGGCACAATTTAAGAATCCGGCCAAGACCATACGTGCGATCAAAATGGTTATTTATATCGGTATCGACGTCCTTACGACCTTAGGTAAACTTCATGGGAAGAAGTATGGAAAGCACGATCGATGGTGTCACGCTGACATAAAACCACAAAATTTGTACATCCACCGCAAAGATGCCAAGATGGCGCAGGAAACACCATGGGGAGATCATGTGCTTCCATTTCTCAAAGTTGGTGATCTAGGTCTTGCTCATCAATCGGGATCACTTCTCCGCGCTGGCACACCCAGATATATGGCTCCTGAACAAAAAGGCTCGGGCTCGGAATATGTCTCGCCAGCAACCGATTATTGAAAAAGAATCACTGCCGAGTCTTGCCGGTAATGACCATCATGATCAATGATGTTTCGTACCGGCCCGAGCAACTATCCTTTCCTAATGAGAAGCTCTATGTCCACATCGTCGGGGGCCTTTATGAACGCTATACGAGTGGTCGGGTTGAAGTCGCGGGGTTCAACCGTAAAAATGACTCCCTTTTTTTTGAGCTCGTCACAAAAACCATCGAAATCCCCCTGTATCTGGAAACCAAAGTGATCCGTGCCCCAATGCATACCCTGTTTTCTACCCGGTTGCTCACCCGGTCTCTGACCACGGACCATCATGACGGCGCCTTTGAAGGCTACAAGAATTTGCGGGGCGCCACGGACTTCATTGCTACCGATGATTTCACCGCCTAACTTGTCCACATACCAGGATGCAGCGGCCTGAGGGTCCTCACTGATGAGGTGGACATGGTCAAAAATGATGCTGGTATCCTTCATAATAATTTCCCCCTTCTTCGAAATGGTGTTCTACTTTTTTTCATTCTGTAACAACGGTATCTATTGTTAATCCTTGAAATACCTTTAGCAACCCATCCTGCATCAGGGTGTTCATGCCATCTTCCGATAAGACTCTGCTTCAAGGAGAGGGAGTATAATGAGAACGACCTTGAGTGTCAACTGAAAAAAGATTACTTTTTGTATGAGAATCGATGTTAAAAAAAGAATCGCTGCCGAATCTGGCCGGTAATGACCATCAGGATCATAGATGTTTCATACCGGCATTTTTACATAAGGGGGAAATGAATGATGGATATCCGGCAAGAGCTTTGGGATGCCGTCAATGTGAAGCTGGCCATTATGGCGGGACAGGCGACAAACTGAAGATGGCTCTGTCTGCCATCGCCGATGAAGTATGGACCCACCCAGCAACGATAAGCGGACCCACCTGATCGTTACTTTATCTTTTTCCCCACCGATCGAAGAGGCCCACCAATTTTTATTCCCAAGCGGAGAGAAAAGCATCATTGTTTTCTTAAAGTCACCCGATGGAGAAAACGATGGAACAAAGGTATCTATGCAAAAAGCGGCCCTGCCGGATCTGCCGCAAGTGGTTCACTCCGAATCCGCGTCTTGGATATCGGCAGCAGACTTGCGGCGCCAAGGAATGCCAAAGGAAGTGGCACGCCAAGAAATGCGCCGAGTGGAATCGGAAGCACCGTGATTACTTCAAGGATTTTTATCTCCGAGGCCGGCTGGAGTCTTTTGGGAACGACCCTCCTGCCCGGAGTCCATCTTCTTGCCCATCATGCCGCATAAATGATCCGCCCCGGCGGTCGTCCCCCCTGGATTTGCCTCAAGAAGTCGTTCAAGAGGTGATAGAGGTCAAACAGCTTATAATCATTGAGTATATCGCGCGACTTCTCATGAGGGGGTTTTCAAGAGGTGATGCACGTGCAACTTGTTGAAAAGCAAAAAGAAATAAGGCGACTACCCCTGTCGTCGATTTCAAGAGGCGATAGGCAAAAACCGCCATAGCAGGTATGCATGGGCGCAATGGCAACGAGGAGGATCATGTCATGACGACGCCCGGCAGCAACCTTATCGTACAGGAGACGATGAGTATTCTGATTACGCGGATCGGCGAGCGTTTTGCGCCGTTGCGAATAGTCGAACCGCAGGCGGAGCGGATGATGCTGCACTCCATGCAGAAATATGGACAACTGACGCCTGTGGTTACGTGTCGGATTGTTTCCGGCGAGCATGAACTGCTTGACGGTTTCAAGCGTCTCAGAGCTGGCCGGCAGCTGGGGTTTTCCGAACTTATGGTTCGCCCTTTGGATGTGAGTCTTCGGGCGTGTAAGGCCGTAATGTTGCAACTCAATCGAGTTGGAAGGCCCATTTCCGCCATGGAGGAGGCGCTGGTGGTTCATTCGCTCTACCATGAAGATGGTTTGAGCCAGGTGGAGATTGGGGTTTTGATTGGCCGCCACAAGAGCTGGGTTTG
>JAZDIK010000008.1:0-76540 GCA_043805145.1 Pseudomonadota bacterium
TTCCTTTGCCCTTGTCTGCGTTACGTTGCCGGTAACCGATGTAAATTCACCAACCGCAGCAGCAAAAGTTGAATAGGGAAGGATGAGTTGCAGGACCAGTAAAAATGAAAGAAAACATTTAATGGGTTTAGACATGAAGCATCTCCTGTAAATTGAATGCTGGCGAGAACCCAACGAGACCGTGCCGATTTTGCGCCGCACGGAAACAGCGCCCTGAAACAAGACCTCTCTGTGGCCTGCTACATGAAATAATATCTTTATTTTGTCAATATTATTTCTCACCGAGCTGAGTGGCACGAAAGAGCTTCACCCCCCGCTCTCCATCAATGATTACGTTTTGAAATATCGTATTTTCGCCGAGGCTGCCGTTCTATTGAGCACAGGATGGCATCCACTTTTTCCTTAAGCGGAAAAATACACGGTTCAGATCTGCAGATTTCAACTCGCATTCAATGCGCTCGCCCGAATAGGCAGGGTGTTGACTGGTATTTGCTGTCTTGCATCTTCGTCGATGTTGACACTTTGCGCTACGAAGAAAAAACGTTCAGTCAACGAGCATCAGGCAGTAGAGATTCTGCGTCTCTGACTTCTCCTTGAGCGTCTGGATGAATAAACCGTTGTTGCGGGCGGTCTGGAAGACGTCGATGCCGCATGCCTCCATTGAGGGCCTCGTTTTTGCGGGAAGGCGGCACAAAACCCCCTCGACTTTTCCGCATTCCTTGCACAGCACGCAGGGGCCGGCCAGCATGACAAAGGCCTTGTAATAACCGTCCTTGAAAAGCTCTCCCTCCAGCTTGACGAGCGCGTCCATATAGGCCACCATTTCCCTACCCCTTTCTTTGGAGTAGGGCGCCTCGACATGAAACAGGATCGCGCGGCGGTATGAGTCAAGCGTGGCCTGCGTTTCCGCCGGTGTCGGGGTATGGGGCGGGCAACTGTATCGGTTTTTGTACGGGCAGCCGAACATACATTTGAACCGGACCCACGGGGCGGTCACGACCGTACCCGGATGAATGACCTTCGCATGGGTCGCGCCGGAGATCAGCGCCTTTTCACAGTATTTCTCAAGATCGGATGGATGCATGAAACCCTCCTGAGGTTTATTTTATCAATGAAGAGAACAAGTTATCTTGGTCAAACAAAAAAATCGTCAAAGACTGATCGGATATTGCGAACTATCATATAATACAGATAAATACACCTCAAATAAACAGGATCGTACGATTTCGGGCATGTTCACCTGAGATGGGGGGGCACTTCGGCATTGAATTTATAAGTGCAATGGCGTATGGATACAACGATATAAGAAAAAGCGGGGGACATATGGCATAGACATGACAATCGCTGCGCGTCGAGGCCATCCCGCCGTTCATGCAGAAGCTTTTAAAGACGGAGACTTGATGCGGCATGTAGCGAAGAAACGCCGAAGCATTTATAGCCGCAGGTTGTAGTCGCAGAAAGGGGGCTTAGTCTGCGCATAATTTTATGCACAGGCCAGGATGACGGGCAGGGCTACCGGCAAGACTGCCCCTGAAGGAATGATTTATGAAAAAGAAAACCTATAAAATTTGCGTTTTTCCGGGCGACGGCATCGGACCGGAGATCATGCGGGAAGCCCTGAAGGTGATCCGGGTCATATCCGACATTTCCGGGGCGACGTTCGATATCCGGGAAGGCCTTGTCGGCGGCGCTGCTTTTGAGAGCTGCGGCGAACCCCTGCCGGAAGAAAGCCTGAACCTCGCGCTGGAAAGTGATGCTGTTCTGCTGGGCGCCGTGGGCGGACCGAAGTGGGACAGCCTGGATTATCAACATCGGCCCGAACGGGCGCTTCTGGGACTACGCGAGAAGCTTGGGCTTTTTGCCAACCTGCGGCCTGTGGTCGCCTTCGACGACCTGTTGGACGCCTCGCCGCTGAAGCGGGAAATCGTTGCAGGGATCGACATCATGATCGTGCGGGAACTGACCGGCGACCTCTACTTCGGCAAACCGCGGGGCATCCGGATCAAAAACGGTCTGCGCGTGGGCGTCAACACGCTCATCTATTCGGAAACGGAAATCGAGAGGATTGCGCGTGTGGGTTTCGAGCTCGCCCGGTCGCGCCGCAAAAACCTGGTTTCCGTGGACAAGGCCAACGTCCTGGAGACCATGCAGCTCTGGCGCGATGTGGTCATCGAAGTGGGACGCGACTATCCCGACGTGACGCTCACGCACATGTACGTGGACAACTGCGCGATGCAGTTGATCCGCAATCCTGCCCAGTTCGACGTCATCGTGACTACGAACATGTTCGGCGATATTCTCTCCGACGAGGCCTCGATGCTGACGGGTTCCATCGGCATGTTGCCATCAGCCAGCCGGGGTCTAAAAACGGCCATGTACGAACCGATCCACGGCTCCGCCCCGGATATTGCCGGGCAGGGCATCGCCAACCCGCTGGCCACGATCCTGTCCGTCGCCATGATGCTCGATCTGTCTTTCGGGATGACAGCAGAAGCGGCCCTCATCGGGGACGCTGTACAGCTTGCGCTCCGGCAGGGGTTCCGGTCAAGGGATATTTTTTCCGAGGGAGCCCGGTTGCTCGGCACAGTGGCCATGGGAGACCTGATCATCAGCAATATCAAGTCTATCGCTCGCTGAAAGGACAGCAGTAAATTTTAACTTGCGTCGGAACAGGATAACGCAGCACCCGTAGAGTTGCAGGAAATCGTCAGGGGCGAGTCATGGATAAGGTCCGTTATTTCAACAACATCTCTATTGCTACGCCGCTTGCACAGATTTACCGGCGGCTGGGCTACCGCAAGGGTGTCACCGATCTGAGTCCGCGGGACAGGGTGGAGATTGAAAACCATATTGCCACGGCCCGATCGCTCATCCGGTTGCAGGGCGCGTCCCGGCGCCTGCCTGTTCTGCTGGAGGGCAAATCCACCGTCAAGCTGCCGGAGCAGGCGACCTTTGAAAGCCGCCGGCTTTTGAAATTTCTGAGCGGCAGCGACGAGATTCTGCTCATGGGGGCGACGGCCGGTCCGGACGTCATGGCGGCCATTCAGGAAGACGCCGCGGGCCGCAACGTCACGCGCGGGGTGGTCCTCGACGCGACGGCCAGCGAAACTGTGGATGCGGCGCTGGATTGGATCATGGCCGGTTACAACCAGACTCTGCGCCGGCAGGGAAAGCACCTGCTGCCGGCGCGCTATTCGGCGGGCTACGGCGATCTGGCGCTGGAAAACCAGCAGACGATGTTTCGCTTGCTGGGGCTCGGGAAGATCGGCGTCGAGATCACGGAAAGCTGCATCCTCGTCCCCGAAAAATCCGTGACGGCGATCACGGGAATCACAAAACAGGAGAAGGCCAGTGACGAAAAAACAGAGAATTAACCGCCTATTGAGGAACAAGATCGTCATTCTCGACGGTGCGATGGGAACGGAGTTGCAGAAACGCGGGATGCCGCCCGGCGTCTGTCCGGAGGCCTGGATCATCGAACACCCTGAGACCGTCCAGGAAATCCACCGGTCTTATGCGCTCTCCGGCGCGGATATCGTCTATACCTGCACCTTCGGGGCCAACCGCCTGAAGCTGGGCGAGTATGGAATCGAAAACGTCCGGGATGTCAACCGGACCCTGGCCCGGCTGGCAAGAGCCGCCGTGGGAGGACAGACCTTCGTTGCCGGAGATATCGGCCCTACGGGCCGTTTTGTCGAACCATTCGGCGATCTGGCCTTTGAGGAGGCAGTTGCTGTTTTCAAGGAACAGGCCTTGGGACTCCTGGAAGGCGGCGTCGATCTGTTTGTCATCGAAACCATGATGGATATCCAGGAAGCGCGGGCCGCCCTGATTGCCGTAAAGGAATGCAGCGACCGCTTCGCGCTGGCGACGGTGACCATCGAGCCAGACGGCCGGACGCTCGGCGGAACGGATGCCGTGACCGCCCTGATTACGCTGCAGAGCCTGGGCGCCGACGCGATGGGCTGCAACTGTTCCACCGGGCCGGACGCCATGCTTCCCTTCATCCTGGAGATGAAGCCTTATGCAACCGTACCGCTCGTCGCAAAACCCAATGCGGGGATGCCGCGGCTTGCGGGCGGCAGGACGGTCTTCGATATGTCCGCGGCTGCGTTCGGTTCATTCGGCGAGTCTTTTGCTCAAGCCGGCGTCAACATGATAGGCGGCTGCTGCGGTACGACGCCCGCGCATATCGCGGCGCTCAAACAGGCAACGGCCATGCAGCCCCCCCTTGTCCCGATGAAATGCAGTATTGCCGCCCTCAGCTCATCCCGGCGGCATCAGATCCTGGAGTCGAACAGACCGCTTTACATCGTCGGGGAACGCCTGAACCCAACGGGCAAGAAGGCCCTGCAGCAGGAGCTCCTGGCGGGCCGTATGAGTCTCGTCCGGCAGATCGCCCGCGAGCAGGAGCAGCAGGGCGCCGACCTGCTGGACGTCAACGTCGGCGTGCCGGGCATCGACGAAGTCAAGACCATCCGGCAGATCATCAGCCTGCTGGCAACCCAGTCGGAGGCGCCGCTCGTAATCGACTCGCCCAGGGTGGAAACCATCGAGGCCGCCCTGCGTCTGTATCCGGGACGGGCGCTCATCAATTCCATCTCCGGGGAAAAGGACAAATGCCGGAAACTCCTGTCGCTGGCCGCAAAATACGGAGCCATGTTCATCCTGCTGCCGCTAACGGACGGGGAGATCCCCGAGACGGCGGAAAAGCGCAAAGCCGTCATCCGGGACGTGTCCCGCCAGGCCCGCCATTACGGTCTGACAAAAGATGATTTTGTCGTGGACGGGCTCGTGATGACCGTCGCGTCCAATCCGCAAGCCGCACTCGAAACGCTCAAAACGGTGCGATGGTGCGCGGAAAAACTTCAATGCCGGACGATCCTGGGCCTCTCCAATGTCTCTTTCGGGATGCCGGAGCGCCGGTGGATCAACACGGCTTTCCTTTCGATGGCGCAGGCCGCGGGCCTCACAATGGCCATCGCCAATCCGGGCAGTGAAGAATTGTTGAATATGAAGCGGGCCGGGGATGTGCTGCTGCTCAAGGACCGCGATGCGGCAGCCTATATCCGGCATTTCACGCAATCATCGCAACCGGAGCAGGCCGCGATGGCGGAAACACTTCCCCCCGATCAAAAAGTCCGCCAGGCCATCCTCGACGGAAACCGCGAGGATATCGTCGCGCTGATCGAAGCCGCGCTGACGGCAGGCCTGGACGCCGGCCGCCTCGTGGATGCGGTCATGATTCCGGCGATCGTCCATGTCGGTGATCTTTTCGACAAAAAGATTCGCTTCCTGCCGCAGTTGATTGCCAGCGCCGAAGCCATGCGTCTGGGCGTCTCGCACCTGGAGCCCCGGCTGTATCACCCTGCCGCGACCCGTTCGCACAAAGGCGTCGTTGTGCTGGCCACGGTCCGGGGAGATATTCACGACATCGGCAAAAACATCGTGGCCTTGATGCTGAAAAATCATGGGTATCAAATCATCGACCTCGGCAAGGACGTACCCGCGGAGGCTGTCGTAGCCGCTGTCAGGCATAATCGCCCCGATGTGGTGGGCCTGTCCGCCCTGATGACCACGACCATGATCCAGATGCAGCAGGTGATCGACGCGGCGGCGGCGGCGAGGCTGCAAACCCGCTTTATCCTGGGCGGGGCCGTCGTGACACGGGCCTACGCCGAGTCGCTGGGGGCGGCCTATGCCGGCAACGGCGTTGAGGCGGTCCGTATTGTGGACGGGCTGATGACGCAAGGAAAGGAAACTTAATAACATGACCATCCATGAACTGAAAGAAAAACTGGCCGACATGATTATCGCGAAATCCTTCAAATACAGCGATGATCCGCCCTTCACGCTGGCATCGGGCCGGACCAGCAACTACTATTTCAACTGCAAGCCCACAACGCTTGATCCCGAAGGCATGAACTTGATCGGCGAGATTATTTTCGAGATGCTCGCAGACGCCGCAATCACGGCGGCAGGCGGCCTGACCCTCGGCGCCGATCCGATCGCCAACGCTCTGTCTGTCATCTCCTACCAGAAGGGAAGACCGATCAAATCCTTCATTGTCCGCAAGGATGCGAAGGGACACGGAACGAAATCGGCCATCGAAGGGAATGTGCAGGCGGGCGAGCGCGTCGCGATTATCGACGACGTCATCACCACGGGCGGTTCCACGATCACGGCCATCGAGCGGGCCCGCGAGACCGGACTCGTCGTTGACCGCGTCATCGCGCTGATCGACCGCGAGGAGGGCGGCCGCGAAAATATCGCCGCTCACGTTGCAAGGGTGGACGCCGTGCTGACACGCACAGAGATCATGGCCCACTACAGGAAATAGTATGTGACGCGATTGACATCATGGCAAAGAAAAAGAATATCATCATCCTTGCGGCCGTCCTGATTTCAGTCGTGACCCTGGCGGTTGCAGCCGGGGTTTGGGCGCCCCGCATGCTTGACCCGGAAACCCATCGGGCCGCTCTGATCCAGCATCTCAAAACCACGCTGAACCGGGATGTCCGTTTCGCCAGAGGTGAGTTTTCCCTCTGGTTGCACCCGACTTTCACCTTCACGGATGTGGTCGTCCTGGAAAAGGACGCACAGACGATCTTCATCACGGCGGACCGGCTCCACTTCAGACTTGCCCTGTTGCCGCTTCTGCGAAAAAAGGTCGTCCTGAAGGACGCGACCCTGGATAATCCACACATCGCCCTGATCCGAGAAGCCGACGGCAGCTTTAATGTCAGCGATTGGTTCGATGATCGTCAACAGGAGTTCTCTTTCGGGATTAACCGGATGCAGATTCATAACGGCTTCGCCCATTTCACCGATCGCCGGATCGCACCGGAGCCGCTGACGGCCTCTCTGGAACGGGTCAACCTGCGACTGAGCCGCCTCGAACGCGGAAAGGCAGCCGATTTCACCCTGAACGCCACGGTGGTCGATGCCGAAAAAAGCGGGAATATTGTCCTCGACGGTTCCGTAGAAATCGCAAAGGCATCGGAACCCCTCCTGAAAAGCCGGATCGATATGGCCGTCAAGGTCAAGGGGCTCAACGCAGAATCATGCTGGCCCTATTACAGCCGCCATGTGCCGTTCAGGAAGCTCACAGGCAGGCTGGACATCGACGCCCGCTGCCGCGGAACAGTCAAGGAGTTTGAGTCCGGGGGGGAACTGACGCTGCATGACCTGCATTTTGATTATCCCCCTGTCTTCCACGCCCCGCTGAAGCCGAAAACGGTTCATGCCGTCTATGCCATGAAGCGCAATGGGCGCGCTATCGACATGACCAATCTGGACATCGCCGTGGACGACGTCCGGATCAAGGGAAGCTGCCTGCTGAAAGACATCCATACCGACGACCCTCTCATTGATGCAAAAGCCGTAACGACCGATTTCAGTTGGGAAGCGTTCAACCATTATGTCCCCTACGGCATTATCCCCAAACACGTGGCGGATTTCATCGGGCAGAAAATCAAGGGCGGGATTTTTCGCCTCGATGAGGGCAGCCTGCACGGGCGCGTCAGCCAGATTGCCCACATGGAAAAGGGGGACAACTCCAACGTGTTGCATGTCCGCGGCCGGGCTGAAAAGAGTGTGCTGGAATATGCTCCAGATGTCCCTGTATTTACAGATATTTCCGGCATTCTGGAACTCAAGGGCAAGGATTTTATCCTGCGTGGTATGACCGGAAAATTCGGCGACGCGCCCTTCAGTCTTGACGGCAAGCTGGCCGACTATTGTCTGGAAACGCCGACGCGCTATCCCTTGACTCTGAAGATGGCCCCCACGGCGAAGGAAGTGGCCTGGCTGCTGGGCGATGAACTCGCAAAAAAACTGCACTATTCCGGAGTATCCGCGCTCGTTCTATCCGGAGAAGGCGCCACGATGAATTACACCCTCCGCGGCGCATGGGATCTATCTGCGGCCGATTATAAATATTCGGACTGGCTGGCAAAGCCTGCGGGAAAAGCCAATGGCCTGAACTTCAACATCAATCTGAACGAACAGGAGATTCTTTTCTCGTCGATCCGGTACAACCTGTCGCCGCTGTCGCTGGCCGCCTCGGCACGGTACCGTCACGCCGGAAAGCGCGGGCTGTCGCTGGTCATCGACACGAACGTGGTTTCACTTATGGAAATGTCTCCCTTGCTGCCGAAAATCGAAAAATTCGATCCCCGGGGGCAGGTGCGGCTGGCCGTCAGGGCACGCAGCGGCCCGAAGGACCTGTCCAACCTGCGCTGGCGCGGGGAAATTGCGCTGACCGACGTTTCCTTCAAACCTGCGGATCATATCAAGTCCGTAAGCCACATGACCGGGAAAATCCATTTACGGGGCGACGCCTTTGAAACATCACAAATGGCCCTGCAACTCGGCAACTCTGCGTTTTCCGCGCGGGGGAGGGTCGAAAATCTTAAAAACCCTACGTACTCCGTCACTTTTTCATCTGAGCAGGTGGATGCGGCTGACCTGGGCCTGCGCCACCCGCAACAGCCCGTCAAACTTAAGAATGTCAGTGGGTCCGTTGCCTTCAAGGACCGGGATCTGCAAATAGACGCCCTGACCTTTCATCTCAATGATTCCATCCTCAATATCAAGGGCGCCGTGCAAAACGTGCAGGATCAACCGATTGCCAATATCAACGTGGCCTCGCCGTACCTGGACTGGCGGGACATCGTGATCCTGAGCGACCTCAAGCGTGCGGACAAGACCGGGCAGCCCCAACCCGGCCAAACCGGGACGGCCCTGAAGGCCGACATCCAGATCGATGCGGGCCGCATGGGCCGGCTCACGTTCAAGAAGCTGCAGACGAACCTGAGCTTTGATCAGAATATCCTTTATCTCAGAGCGCTCGCCGTCAGCGTCCTGGACGGGACGCTCGCATGTAACGGCCGCATCGATCTGGCCGACGCCGCGTCGCCGCGCTATCACTTCAATTTCGAGTTGAAAAAGCTGTCGGCTGAGCAATGCTCGCAATTACTCGATGTAAAAGAAGAATTGATTACGGGATCGTTTTCGGCACAGGGAGATCTTACGGCAAAGGGGGGCCCCGGCGCTGAGTTGAAAAAAACAGCCCTCGGAAATGTACGGGTCCGGATGGAAGAAGGCATGCTGAAGAGATTTGCGGTTCTGTCAAAGCTCTTCTCTATTCTCAACATTTCGCAATTGTTCAAGTTTCAGTTGCCGGATATGGTGAGCGGCGGCATGCCCTATGACGACATCATCGCCACACTATCCTTCGAAGATGGAATCGTATCGACCCAGGACCTTTTCATCCGCAGCGATGCCATGAACATTTCCGCGGTAGCCAAGATAGACATGCCCAAGGGGGAATTCGGCGATACCGTAGTGGGCGTTCAACCCTTGCAGACCGTGGACAAGGTGGTCAGTCTGATCCCCGTAGTCGGATGGATTCTGACCGACGAGAACCGTAGAATCATGACCGTTTACTTTGAGGTAAAGGGGAGCCTGGACACCCCTACCGTCACAGCCATTCCCGTGAAAGCGATGGCCAGGGGGGTCTTCGATATCTTCAAAAATATCTTCCAGTTGCCCGCCAAGCTTTTCACGGACACGGGCGAGGTCATCCTCGGGCGTTAAGACGCATCCGATTCAGGATAAGAAGGGCTCGCCATTGATTTGTTTGAGGATTTCCCCGGCAGTTTCCACATCGCGCCGGATCTGCTCGACCAGTTGGGCGGGGCCGTCGAACTTCATTTCGTCCCGAATCCGGTCGATAAACAGCACCTCCAGCGTTTGCTCGTAAATCTCCTCATCAAAATCAAAGATATGAGCCTCGACGGACAGGGCGTTGTCGGAAAAGGTCGGATTGAAACCGATATTCAGGACGCCCTGGCGCTGTTTGCCTGCCAAAAGTACCTGCACGGCATAAATTCCGCGGGCCGGAAGAAGAGGCTTGTCAGGACGGAGATTGGCGGTTGGAAAGCCGAGGGCCCGCCCCCGCCGGTGGCCGGCAATGACCTTGCCGCCGAGATTGTAGGGCCTGCCGAGGTACAAGGCGGCCTCTTTTACACGGCCCGCTAAAATCAGATTACGCGTGAGCGTGCTGCTGATCACAACATCCCCGATTTTGAAGGCGCCGATGACCTCCACGGCAAAGCCCAGTTCTTTACCGGCGACGGTGAGCAGGGTTTCATTTCCCTCCCTGCCCCGGCCGAAGGTATAGTCGTGCCCGATAAAAATCTTTTTGATGCGGAGCCTGTCCCAGAGGATTGCATGGATGAATTCCCGCGCCGTCGTGTATGAAAATTCCATGGAAAACGGAATCAGCAGCAGGCCGTCGATGCCCGTTTCCGCAATCCTATCGATCTTTTCTTCGCGGGAGGTGATCAGGTAAAAGGGCTGGCGTTCGGGATGCAATACCATCTTGGGGTGGGGTTCAAAGGTGATCACCACGGCTTTGCTCTTTTCCTGACGTGCCTCCTGGAGCACCTTATGGAAAATGTGCTGATGTCCCCGGTGGACGCCGTCAAAGTTTCCGATGGTGACAACGGCCCCCCGGAAGTCATCGGGTATATCGTTGAGATTGTTGAATACGTCCATGATTATAAACGGTTGCCCTTTCCCGGCCCTGACTGCGGGCGCTACCATAGCATTATTGTTCTTAATTTCAAGTTCCTTTTTATGGACGATCGAGAAGTCGGACAAATGGCCAGAGTTGACGGCTGCGTCAAAAGCTTCAAGACAGGGCAGGGGAATGCCGTCATTTTTGCTTGACAAGGCCGAAAGGATCAGTGTAACGAGCTAGTCATGCCGAAGTGGCGGAATTTGGTAGACGCGCTAGGTTCAGGGTCTAGTGGGTGTACGCCTGTCCGGGTTCAAATCCCGGCTTCGGCACCATAAGCCATTCAGGGGGATCAGGCAACCATCGCATGGCCCCCTTTTTTTTGTCCTTTTCTGATGGATTTGCAGCCTAAGGGCTAAATCAACCAGTTTATTGAATCCATTATCCATACATGATATGCATGAACAATTCATTTTCCTGCATGCCGTGATTTGAAACAACAAATGAGTCCCAAGACCGTGCTTTTAATCGGTGCAACCGGCCTGGTCGGCGGTGAATGTCTGAAACGCCTGATCAACGATGATTATTATCGTCGCGTTGTTGTTCTGGCCCGATCCGCTCAGAAGCATCAGCATCTTCCGTCCTTCCCTGATTCTTGGGACTCGAAAAGAATTCCGTTTCAATGAGGAAATCTCCAAATAGGCGGCAGGGATCTTCTCCTTTGCGATACCGAAAAAGTATCAACCGGTCGAGGCCGCTGATATTGCCGGAGCAATGTTGAATGTTGCCAGCGCAAATCGGCCCGGCACACAGGTCCATGAGTCCGATGAGATAAAAAACATCGCAAAGGCGGACCCTGCATGAACATTGATGAAGTCCGGCCTTTCTGATGAACAATCAAGTCGGTCGGCGCTGCCGTCGATGACGGATTGTTTGCAGACGATGAAAAACTCCCCAACGGGTGGGGAGTATTGCCCCATCCGCTCCGATTTTCTCCAGAGCGCGCAGAGTGGCGACCTCGCAGCGCGTGATTTTTTTCTATTATAATCAGTTAGTTAGTTGATATGTATTTTTTCGTTATCTTTGTGGTATGCAGCTTGCTTTGAAGGACGTAACTAATTAAATCCAATCAGGAGGTAGTTTAAAATGAAACGTTTAATGTTATTGGTAGTCGGTCTGGTATTTCTTTTCACGACAGCAGCTTTTGCACAGGCCCCGGCAGCCGCGCCTGCGAAACCCGCAGAACCGGCAAAGGTAGAGAAAAAGGCCGAGGAGAAGAAAGAAGTAAAGAAAGTAAAGAAAGCCAAGAAGGCCAAGAAAGCAGAAAAGAAGGAAGTGAAAGAAGCAGCGCCGGCACCGGCACCGGCACCCGCACCAGCAGCAAAACCCGCCGCGAAATAACCGGGATTAAAAGTTTAACCCAAAAAGGGCACGAAGTTTCCCTCCGTGCCCTTTTTTTGTCTGTTGATTAAACTTCATTGTCCCGGCTTTTTATGGTAAAGTTAATTTATCCATTTAAAATCTGAGGCTTGATGAACAGAAAAGACATTCTCAAACTGCTTGTCCTGATCCTGCTGGTCGCAGTGGGTATTTTCTTTTTTATTTATCTCGATTTGCGCAGCTTTTTTTCTGATCGTATAAAAATCATCACATTTCTGAGCAGCTTTGGTCCAGTCTCGGTTTTTGTCTTTATCGGCATCCAGATTCTGCAGGTTCTTGTCGCCCCGATCCCGGGAGAAGTCACCGGCTTTATCGGCGGCTATGCTTACGGGATCATCCCGGGCACCCTTTATTCCACAATCGGCCTGACACTCGGTTCGTGGCTGGCCTTTACGCTTTCCCGGACCCTCGGACTGCCTTTTGTCGAAAGAGTCGTAAGCGTGAAAATCATCAATCAATATGATCACATCATGGCGCATCAGGGACCTTGGGTGGCCTTTCTATTGTTTCTGATTCCGGGCTTTCCCAAGGATGCCCTATGCTATGTCCTGGGCCTGAGCCATATCAGAATCGTGACCTTCCTGGTCATTTCTACGATAGGCCGCCTGCTGGGAACGCTGATGCTGTCCGTTCAGGGGAGCTGTTTGCGGAACAATCAGGACTCAACCTTTCTTATTGTAATGGCTGTCAGCATTATTATTGCTGTGCTGGCATACTTTCTCGGAAAAGCATGGTATAAAAAATATCACAAGCCCCATCCGAAGTCTCCAACGGATCGGGACAACGAACCCAAACAGGACTGAAGGCTATACGCAGATGATTGAGCAATTTATCCAAGGCCTATCCGTAACCCTTCCGGAATCATTCCTCCTGGCGTATCTGACGGTTTATCTGGGCGGCGTCCTCGTGAGTTTTACGCCCTGTGTTTACCCCGTCATCCCGATCACGATTGCCTTTATCGGCGCTCGCGGCGGCGCATCCAGGGGACGGGGGTTTCTGCTGTCGCTAATCTATGTCCTCGGTCTGGCAGTCACCTATACGGTTCTTGGAGGGATCGCAGCCCTGTCGGGAAAGTTGTTTGGCCAGATGCAAGCGAACCCATGGGTCTATTTTTTCATGGCCAACCTCTGTCTGTTCATGGGTCTGTCCATGCTGGGGGTCTTTGTGCTTCCGCTTAGGACACCGCAATTCATCGCCCGTATCCAGCCCCGGAAACAATCACAAGGACTGGCAAGTAGTTTTCTGGTCGGCGCCGTTTCCGGTCTGGTCATGGGGCCCTGTACGGCACCGGTTCTGGCGATCCTTCTCGGTTACGTGGCTACCCGACAGGATCTGTTTTATGCCATGAGCCTGCTGTTCGTCTTTTCCTTCGGGATGGGAACGCTTTTGATCATTATGGGAACATTTGTCGGACTGCTGGCCAATTTGCCGAAATCCGGCCCCTGGATGGCTAAAATCGGCTATCTTTTCGGCTGGCTCATGATCGCTGTCGGAGAATATTTTCTGATCCAGGCGGGAATCCTGTGGGGATAAGGAAGTCCCCTTTGTGATAAGACAGCCACGTTTCTCCTGGCCCCGCCAGGAGGTTTCAGTCATTTTTTACGGCAGTCATACTTAAAATTTGGAAATTTTTTAAATATCTCAGGCGAAGTGACATGGCATGCATTTAAATAACCCCCTTTCCCTGTTCATCCGGGGAGTCATGATCATGCTGATATTCGGGGCGTTGTCCTGCTCCGATACCCGGCAACCATCGGTAGCCCCAACGGCCGCCGAAGGCAAGGCACGCGATTTTGTCCTGAAGGATCTGAAAGGCTCAAAATTCATACTCAGTGAACAGAGGGGAAAAACCGTCTTGATCATCTTCAGTACGACATGGTGTCCCACCTGCCGGTCCGAAATCCCTCGCTACGAATTTTTTCATAAGACCTATGAGGGCCGGGGGCTGATCGTGGTCAATATCGATATCCAAGAATCCCGGGACAAGGTTTCCCGGTTTGCCGACAAATATCGATTGCCCTATCGCGTGCTGCTGGACGAAACGGGCCTTGTGGCAGAGGCCTATCAGATTGTCGGTGTTCCGACCTTGATCCTGATTGATCAAAACGGCGTTCTGCTTTCAAGGCAGTATCAGGCGATCGATGGTCTGCTTAAAACGCTCTTCAGGGATTGAATCCTATGAAAAATAGCTTTGCCGCGGTTCAAAAATTCTTTTTCGCCAAGAAGACAACAAAGTTGTAATCATGATACATAATTAACTGTTAACGCCATTTCCAGAGAGGCTGAAGACATTTGATTGCGCCGCTTGCGAACCATTGTTCAACGTTGATACAGGGCCTGCGGAAGACAGGAATTATCTACCCAGAGATACCGCACTTTCGTGGCGTTCAACCAGCAACGTCATTCCCAGGATATTTTTCGTTAGATCGGCGGTTGCCTCATCATAATTGCGCAGTTCCCGGCCCGGATGCAGGGTTGTAATGGCCGCATGGCCGACAACCAGCTTGCCCCTGCGGCCCTGAGCGGTTCGGGTGGAAATCCCCCAGAGGTTGTGAAAGACCAGCGGTGCGCCGTCATGGATCCCAATATAAAGCATGATGTGTCCCTTGCGCCACAGAAGCGTGAGATAGGGAACACCCTCTGAAATGATTTTTCTCTCTTTTTCCTCGGATGACAGGGCGCTCAGATCGATGAACGTTCCCCCTTTCAACGCCTGGTCGCCGGAGTTTCTGGGCAGCCAGATGCCGAAAGGGGCAAAAAGGTCCCGCGTCATGGCCGAACAATCCCGGTTGCCGTACAGGCCACCCCAGCCGTAGGGCTCATTGAGCAATTCATTGGCCAGGCGCGCCATTTGAGCCTCCGTCATCGGCACAGGCTTGGCGGCGGCGGCGTCCTTCGGCAGGGTGACTTTCTTCAGAACGGCCCGACGATCTTGATCGGCGACGGCCACAAGGATTTCCGCACCCTCCTCTCCGTCATTCAGCAAGGGAAAAATCGTCCCCAGGGAAACCCGGAAGAGGAAGAGGCCTTCCCCGTCGCAAATCGGCGTCTTGTCCTTGATGATAACAGCATAGCGTCCCGTTTCCCACTTTTTCATGAACTCGTCCGGAAGGAACGCCACATCCTGAGCCTGCATCCAGCCAAAATAGTATCCCGTTTCCGCCCACACCCACTCTTTGTCGCGGCTGATGTGCGAAATAAAGACAGGCGTGTTGACCATGACGGCCGTCGCCTGGAGGTTGTCGAAGGGATATCCGGAGACTGCCTGACGTGAACGGTTGAAATGAGGCCTTTCGGTCGGAAGCGAACGCAAGCTGGATTGCCGGATGGTGATTGCGGGATAACCGTCGCCGGAGTACGCCTGCAAGCGGGCATTGCACTTCAGCTTTTTTATCCAGTTGCCGGCATGCTTGCGGCCATTTTCTCCATAGCCCGGATTCTGTCCATATTTTTCAAACTCAACTGCAATATCGGTCACGCCGCTTTGAGGTCGATTCTGATGCCAGGGAGAAAAGTGCCGATTATTGTAATCCTGATCCCGCCATCGCTGTTCTTCCGGGCTTATCTGGAGACCTGGCGCTTTTCCATCAAGATAGGCATTGTGATCCTGCTTCAATTCCCGGATATCCCGGATTGTGTCAGGAGATATGAAACAACCTGATAGCAGAATCAGAAACATCACGGCAATCAACAAAAAAATTGACCTGATCATGGCTCTTATCCTTACCGGCGCACGGTGTCGGCTTCGTGCATCTTAAGCCATTATTGAGGTTTGAGCAATCTATTTCAATATCGAGCTTAACAACGATTTTATTGTTGTAATGTGAACAGAAGCTTGCATTCGGTTCAATTTTTTGTGGCAATGCTTCGGCAACTCTGTTATATTAGGGCCAAAGCAGATATGAAGAAGGATTTTATCATACTGGCTCGTACTTGAATGAGGAGGGAAAAAATGGTTAAGACGAACGATCTGAAGGAGTTTAAATTTTTTAAAGGCTTCACGGACACTCAACTGGAGAAACTAGCTGCCATGGCTGTGGGGGAATCCTATGAGGCCGGAACACAAATGTACAAGAAGGGCGATCCGGCCAGAGGCCTCTTCATGTGCCAGGAGGGCAAGGTGGTCATGGTCATGGATAATTACATGGGGCCGCATCGGGCGCCCATGCAGATTACCGTGGATATCATCACAAAAGGGGATTCCATGGGCTGGTCCGCCGTCGTGGAACCTTACTTATACACACTGGGGGCCCTGTGTATAGATAATTGCCGGTTCATCGCTCTGGATGCCGCCAAACTTCGGGCGCTGATGGACGATGATTGCGAACTGGGCTTCAAAATCATGCAGGCTACGGCTCAAGTGATCTCCACCAGGCTGACCCATACTAGAATTCTGCTGGTGGGCGAACGGGGACTTTCTCATCTGACCGATTATTGATGAACTCGTAAAAAGTCCGATATTGCTAGTTGCCATCTCTGATGGGGAACAGTGAAAAGGAGCATGAAGGAGGCAAAAATATGGCGGACCGGATCGTTATTTACGGCAAGGCAGGCTGACCTTATACCGACGAGGCCAGGGCGGCCTACAAAGACAAGGCGATTTATATAAACGTCAAGTCAGATCCGGCTGGGCTACGGGATATGCTGAAGCTCTCCGGCGGCGAACGGCGCGTCCCGCTGATTTTAGATGGAAAGAATGTCACCATTGGTTACGGTGGAACCTGAGGGATCTGACCGCCCATCGGTGGTGGGCCGACCGAATGATACGGAGGTGCGTACATGAGAAATCCAACCCTAGAATCGATCATTGAGATTGCAATCATGAACGAACAGGAGGCCTATGACTCCTACATGGAGCTCTGCAAACTCGTGGATGACAAAACCGCCAAGGATGCATTGAAATTTTTGGCGGAAGAGGAGAAACAGCACAAGGCCTATCTACTGAAATACAGCGACGGCAGTTTCCGGGAAAACAGCTTGCCGCTCAATGCGCCGATTAATTACAAAATCGCCGAAAACATGAATAAGCCGGAACCACGTAAAGATATCTCCACTAATGATGTTTTTCTCATTGCCGCCAATAAAGAACTCAACGCCTACAATTTCTATAAAAGCCTTGCGGACATTCATCCGGAAGGGGACGTTCGGGACATGCTGCTGCGCATGGCCGGTCAGGAACTCAAGCATAAGGAAAAAGTAGAATACCTTTATGCCAACACCGCCTTTCCGCAAACGGCGGGAGGTTGAGCGCGGGTGGGAAAACGAGTTTCTTTGACCTTGCGAAAAGAAGGAGCGTAAAAATCACCGGGCAAATGACATCCATGACAAGCCCCTGCTCCCGGTTGCCGCAGGTCAAGACACAAAATATCGGCGACGGGGACCTGACTTACCTTCTCTATGACGGACAAGGGCCTACCCTCATCATGCTGCACGCCACCGGGTTCCTGCCGTGGCTGTGGCATCCGATTGCCAGGGCCCTTTCGCCGACCTGCCGCGTGATCGCTCCGTATTTCTGTGACCACCGCGAGTCCGACCCCGAAAAAGGCGGCCTGGACTGGATGATCCTCGCCGAGGATTTTGCCGCTTTCTGCAAAGGCCTGAATATTGAAGCCCCTTGCCTAGTCGGACATTCCATGGGTGCGACGGTCCTGACCATTGCCGCCGCTCAATACGAACTGGCGCCTGCCGGAATGATTCTGATAGAGCCGATCTTTCTGCCGCGGAAATTCTACCGGACCCGGTTCCGGGTTCAGGACCATCCGCTGGCCGCAAAAGCTATCAAACGCCGGAATCGATGGCGAGACGAGCCGGAAGCGTTGAGCTATCTCAAATCCAGGGCCCTGTTCGAGAAGTGGGACGCGGAAATACTGTCCCTTTATGTCCGGTATGGCATGAAGCGCAACGAAGAAAACGGCCTGGAACTCGCCTGTTCTCCAAAGAGGGAGGCGGCCCTCTTCATGGGTAGCGTCCGGTGCGATCCATGGCCCCTGCTGCCGCAAGTCCTCTGCCCCGTCCTTTTGCTCGAAGGCGAGCACAGCGAAAACAGGGCTATTATTGATCTGCAGAAAGCCGTTTCTCTGTTTCCCAACGCGGCCTATCGGCTTGTCCGGGATGTGGGGCACCTGATTCCCATGGAAAAGCCCGGAGAAATCACGAGTGCCGCCCTGGAATTTTTCAGCCCGTTCCCGACGCAATAAGAAGGTCATCCGGAGGCAAAAGGGAAAATATTTTTTTCGTTGGAAAGATAATGGCTTGAAAATCCTTCCTTTCTCCTGTACAATACCAGCCCATATGGGGTCGACTGTCCTTAATGCATCTGGAAAGTGCTTATTTTGCTGGGATGTAGTGAGTTCACTGGTTAAAGCATGACAACTTTATAAATAAGGAGGAACGCGCGATGGCAAAAGTAAAAAAAGGCGATGTGTTAAGTTGTGAAGTCTGTGGTCTGATTGTTACGGTTGACGAGATCGGGTTGGACATGGCGGAAATCGATTGCTGCAAAATGGGCATGGTAAAAGGCAAGGCGGCCATCGAGAAGGCAAAGAAGAAAACCCTGTTGGCAGCGGCAAAGCCGACGGCTAAAGCACTTGCGAAGCCGGCAGCCAAAGCGGCGCCAAAAACCAAAGCAGCTAAGGCGCCCGTCAAAACTAAAGCAACCAAGGCAGCGCCAAAAGCCAAAGCAGCCAAGGCGCCCGTCAAAGCTAAAGCAACCAAGACAGCGCCAAAAGCCAAGGCAGTCAAGGCGGCGCCAAAAGCCAAGGCAGTCAAGGCGCCCGTCAAAGCTAAAAAGTAGGCATGGCTTTATCCCGGACGTTTACACTTATTATTTTATATAAAACCCCTTCTCCGTGGCTTATCCAAGGATGGGGTTTTTATTTTGAGCGATGATGAATTACATCAATGCCGGTACCGGTCGCAATCGGAAAAACAAGGAAATAGAGGCTTCGCAGGAACAATTCTGTCAAAGCCGCTGGTGTGAGCGACACGGCTATTTTATTGATCTAGTTGCCTGTGAAGCCAGGGCAAAAACCATATCTTCCTGCCGAAAGTGTATCGCCCGGTGGCTACAGATGAGCTTTCCATTTATGGAATCGTAATCTGAGCGCTCACGAGCTTTCTATGGAGGCGATGCGCAGGGTGCGGGGAAAAGGCTTTCAGGCAATCCATGTCGGAAATCGTCATCGAACAAAACGCACTTCGTTGCCAAACCCGTCATGCGATAATTGAACTCTTAACTCAGGGTGCCGCTTCAGTCCTGCTTTAAAAAACCCCTATAGCGCTTCTTGTCTATCGTTCCACCGGCTTGTCGCAAGTGTAAATCCGGTCCACGATCTGGTTGCCCATGAACCCCATTGCGATCCAGTAACGACCCGGTATGAACTTGAGACTTTTACGGCGGAAATCAAAGACCTCCCATCGATATCCGGAACGCTGAGACAGGCGCTCCAGAACGACCAGGCCGCTGGCGCCGACGTTCTGGTCGTTCAGAAGTTCCACCCAGAGCTGGGGTCTTCCCCTGCCGTAATCTGTTGTGGTTCTGCATGGGTTTCTAATCATGATTCTTGATGACATTTTTCACTGCTTCCGGAAATCTGAAATAATACGCCATTTTTGTCTTCGGAAAGGTACATTTTTGTATTGACAGCGGGACTTTTTACGTGTAGGAGCATCGGCAAAGGATGGCCGATTGCCGATGGTGCCCATTTTTTCCAATCAGGAAGATATTGAGAGAAAAACACTGCTGATTTTGCGAATCTTGCATGAAGCCGGAGGTCCCCTGGGATCCCGCATCCTAGCGCGCAAGATGCAGGACAGGGGATATGCACCCAGCGAGCGAGCGGTCCGTTACCATCTGAAGCTCATGGATGAGCGCGGGCTTACGCGGCTGGTGGACAAGAGGGACGGACGCATGATCACCGCCCGGGGCATTGATGAACTGGGCGAAGCCCGGGTCCGCGACAAGGTCGGACTCGCGATCTCGCGCATCGAGATCCTGGCCTTTCGGACCACGTTTAATCCCGACACGACCGATGGTCTTGTACCAATCAACATCTCTTTCTTTTCGAAGACTTCTTTCCCCTATGCCATGAAGGTCATGCGGCCCGTGTTCAAAGCGGGTTTCGTCGTCAGCAACCGGATCGCCACAGCCGGTGAGGGACAATATCTGGGCGATGTCCTCGTCCCGGAAGGGAAAATCGGCTTTGCCACGGTCTGCAGTATCATCGTCAATGGCGTATTACTCAAGAACGGAATCCCGATGGATTCCAAATTCGGCGGCATCCTCCAGGTGAAGGATCACCATCCCCTGAGATTTGCGGAATTGATCTATTATTCCGGATCATCCCTCGATCCCTCCGAGGTCTTTATCCGCGGGAAGATGACCTCCGTGGGCAGCGCGATCGAAAAGGGCGACGGCATGATCCTGGCAAATTTTCGGGAAATTCCGGCACCCTGCTACGCGCTGACTTGCGATCTGCTGGCAAAGATGGGGGAAGCCGGCATCAACGGCGCCCTGGTCACGGGCAAAATCAGCGAACCGGTCTGCCAAATCCCCGTGGAGATCAACAAGGTCGGGATGATTCTTATCGGAGGATTGAATCCTGTTGCCTGTACTCAGGAAGCTGGAATTGAAGGGGAAAACTATGCCATGTCCACGGTCATGGCGTACAGCGCACTACAGCCGTTCGAAAAGGTGCTGAAAAAGATTTGATTGGCCGCTCGCGAACCAAAATTAATTTAATGTTGAGGAGGAAGAAAGAAATGAACTTGAGACAACCGAATGCAAACGAAGCAACAGGTACCTTTAACCGTTCCAAAGACGTTGCTCCCATGTCGGGCATCTGCACGCGCTGTGTGGACGGCTGCCGGGGAGGCTGTGAGATATGGCTATCCTCCTTCCGGGGGCGTGAGGTTCTCTACCCCACAGGTTTCGGAGAGATAACCGCCGGTGCCGACAAGAATTACCCCCTTGATTATTCCCATCTCAGCATCCAGGGTTATGCCGTGGGTGCGCAGGGACTGCCGAAGGGCGTAGAGCCCAGTCCCGATACCGCCGTTTTTCCCGTCGTCGACACGCAGACGGAATACGGCTGGACGAAAAAGGTCAAAATGAAAATGCCTATCTTCACCGGCGCTCTGGGTTCAACGGAAATCGCCCGCAGGAACTGGGAACATTTCGCAGCCGGTGCCGCCATCTCCGGCATCACCATTGTCTGCGGTGAAAATGTCTGCGGCATTGACCCCGCTCTGGAACTGGACAAGAATGGTAAAGTAAAGAAATCCCCTGAGATGGATCGCAGGATAGAAACATATAAACGCTACCAGGAAGGCTATGGCGAGATCCTCGTCCAGATGAACGTGGAAGACACGAGATTCGGCGTTGCGGAATACGTTCTCAACAAGCACAATCTGGATACGATCGAATTGAAATGGGGACAGGGCGCGAAGAATATCGGCGGTGAGATCAAGGTCAATTCCCTCGAAAGGGCGCTTGAACTCAAAAGAAGAGGCTATATCGTCCTCCCCGACCCGACCCTCAAAGAAAACCAGGCTGCCTTCAAGGACGGCGCCATCAAGGAATTCGAGCGGCATTCCCGTCTCGGATTTGTCACACGTGAAGGCTTCATGAAAGAGGTGGCGCGTCTCCGCAAAGTGGGTTTCAGGCGAATTACTCTTAAGACGGGCGCCTATTCAGCTATGGAACTGGCAATGGCCATTCGCTACTGCTCCGACGCGAAAATAGATCTCCTCACCATAGACGGCGCACCTGGCGGAACAGGCATGAGCCCTTGGCCCATGATGGCCGAATGGGGCATTCCCTCTTTTTATCTGCATGCTCTCACCTATCAGTTTTGTGAGAAGCTGAAGAAAAAGAAGATCCGCGTGCCCGACATCGCAGTCGCAGGCGGTTTCTCTACCGAGGACGGGGTTTTCAAAGCCATCGCCATGGGTGCTCCTTATGTCAAGGCCGTCTGTATGGGAAGGGCGCTCATGATCCCCGGAATGGTCGGCAAGAATATCGGCGAATGGATTCAAAACAAGGATCTGCCCAAGACTGTTTCCAGGTTCGGGAATTCTATCGAGGAAATTTTTGTATCATACGAAGATCTGAAGGCTAAATATGGCAAGGAAGTAAAAAATATTCCTACCGGAGCTCTTGGCATTTACACATTCAGTCAAAAATTCAGGGCTGGTCTGCAGCAGATGATGGCGGGAAGCCGGAATTTCAATCTCTCTCTTGTCGGCCGCAAGGATATCATGGCGCTGACGGAAGAATCCGCTAAGATATCAGGCATTCCTTACGTGATGGATGCCTACAGAAAAGAAGCGGAAAGAATCCTCTTGAAGTAACCGATCTTTTCCCGGGTGCCGTTCCGGGTTCTGCGGCGCGGCGCCCGAGCATGCCTTCTCATAACAACAAGAAGCCGCCCTTTTCATCCGATGGAAAAGGGGTGGCTTCTTGTTGTTCGGTCGTCTGAATCACTACTGTCCAAAACAACCCGAAATGGGCTTGATGGCCCCCGTAGAATCAGGCATTTGGATGGGGCTTTCGCTCTTTGAAAATCAGGTTGTCTCTTTTTTCTCTCTTGGTTACGATGCTGTTCAATGCAGTGATAGCTTTTCCTGCATGATTGTCATGGACGACGGCTCAAGCGGCTGGTCCATTCATGTCCATCATTTCCTGTAAGTGAACAGGTTATATCTCACAATTAATTTTAAAAAAATACGGTATCCGTACACCATACGATCACATTTAATCCCATTAAATCCAGCATAGTCTCTTGTCACCGATTATCTTTCCTCTCTGATTATGAAAAAGTTCTTTGAGGATAGAAATGAAAGAACAAATGGTTAAGCTGTGATTGCATAACCATTTGATTTCATTTGGTACCCCCGGCGCGATTCGAACGCGCGGCACACGGATTAGGAATCCGTTGCTCTATCCTACTGAGCTACGGGGGCGTCCTATGGATCAATGGATCAGATGAAAGGATTGCGCCGTTTAACATGCTTTTCTATAGGTGTCAATGGACATGTCCCGATGGACAATCTTAGCCGGCGTCCCCCTGGTGAGGCGCTTTTTCACTTGTGCAGTTCTCGCGGCCCATTTTTGCAATAAGAACATTTGACATTGAATCTCAGGAAAGGTAAATTCCGGCCTAAAAATCTGAGATCCGAAGGAGTTGTATTACAATGCTTGGACATGAGCAAGCTTCACAGCAGCCCGTTTTTTTCATTCTTCCTCTCATCAGTGTTGTTCTATTTATCGGTTATTTTTGGGGCAATCGACAAAATAAACAGCTGTTTCTGGCTATCTTTGAAGAACTGGCTGCGGTTATCAGACCGGAACATAAGGAATATGGTAATCTTGGAGGAACAAAAGAATATTATACCGATTTCACGCTGCAAAAAGAAAGCCCATTTGCCCGGATTGACGCAAGATTCACATTTCTTCCGAGGTACCTGTGGCTCTACTTGCCCATTGCGTTGCTCCTTGACAAGTACGATAAACTGTTAATAGCGCTCCATTGCAAGGAAAAACTGCGTGATGAGGGCCATATCATCGAGGCCGACTATGCCAAGGCCAAGACGGCAAAGATAGCGAACGCTGATCAGCTCAACAAGGTATTCATAAAATGGGGGAAATACGATTACTATCTGTACTACAAGAGCAAGAAAACGTATGAAAGATTCAGGGGGCTCATTGATAAGATAGACGATCCGGGAATCATCAGGCATATTGCATTGATTCCCGGTCAAAATAAGTGTTTCATCTTTATGATTCCTCGGAAAGGTCATGTCTCAAAAGACCTGGCGCCAGTCTACCGGTGGATGCTTTCCCTTGATTGATCAGAAGAAACGTCATGAAAGGAGGGCGGGAATGTTTGAGAAATTTGTATTTCAAAATGTGAAGGCCTGTGTGTTTGACGCCTACGGGACGCTGTTTGATTTCAATTCCGCTGTCGGAAAACACCGGGGAAGACTGGGCGCCATCGCCGATCAGGTTTCCGCGTTGTGGCGCACCAAGCAGTTAGAGTACACTTGGCAGCGCAGCCTGATGAGGTGCTACGTGCCGTTCTGGCAAGTTACGCAGGATGGGCTGGATTACGCGCTCGACTCCTTCGGGGTCTCGGATCGGAAATTGCGCAATGACCTGATCAACACCTATCTTAAGCTCGATTGTTATCCCGATGTCAAAGCCTCCCTGAACGCGCTGAGGAAGCGCGGGGTACAACTTGCCATTCTGTCAAACGGCACACCGGTCATGCTCGATGCGGCTGTTAAAAGCAGCGGCCTTAAAAAACTGATTGATCCGCTGTTGTCCGTGGAGGAAGTCGGCATCTACAAACCGGATCCGCGTGTCTATCGTCTGGCCACAAAACGGCTGAAGCTTAAGGCGAAAGAGATCGTTTTCCTGTCTGCCAATGCCTGGGACGCCGTGGGCGCTGCCAATGCCGGCCTGCATGTCGCCTGGATCAACCGCTTCAGCCAGCGCCGGGAGCGATTGCCGTCGCAACCGGATGTGGAAATCAAATCCCTTGCGGATCTTCCGGCCCTGCTGGGTTTTTAGATGGAACTGATTCTCGTCCGGCACGGCGAAACAATCTGGAACAGAGAAGGCAGGGTTCAGGGCTTCAGCGACATGGATCTGAGCGATGCCGGCGTGAAGCAGGCCCAGCAGCTTGCCCTGTCGCTTAAAGATGCCCCCATCCTATCGATCTACACCAGTCCGTTGATCCGGGCGCAGAAGACGGCCCGGATCATCAACGAGCACCACCATGCACCCGTTTATATCGAACGGGGCTTGATGGAAATGAACCAGGGAGATTTCGAGGGGCTGACTTTTCAGGAGCTCATGGCCTGTGAGAAGGATTTTCTGAAGAAATGGACGTCCGACCCCGCCTCCGTGCAGATGCCCAATGGCGAATCCTTTATCGAAGTGCAGGACCGTGCTTGGAAAGTGATCGAAGGCATCTTCGGCAAATCCGGGAACGCCCTGGTCGTTTCGCACAACTTCACAATTGCCGCCATTCTCTGCAAGATCAAGAATATCAGCCTGTCACAGTTCAAACAGGTTTGCGTCGATACGGCCTCCAGGACCATCGTCAGGTATGAAAAGGGAGCGGCTCACATAGAATTGTTCAACATTTCATCCCGTTGATGCATACTTTTCATATATGAGAACGAAACGGGTTGTTGTTGACCATTCGCTTTCACCGCCTGCATAGCCACTGTTTTTATATTGTCATGCGGACAAGATTGAGCATGATTTGAATGCTTTTATGTGGAAAACACATTTAGCCCGGTCTATAATCCCCGGCTAAGGAAAGAATCATGGCCATCAAAGCGTTTTATAAAGGAACGGTCGCATACGTCGTTTATTCCGCAATTCTGATTGTCTCGATCATCACCATGCTTTTGGCTATCCGCATCATCCTGATGGAAGGACAGAAACAAATCGGGGAAACTGTTGCGACAAATATCGGCAACATCGAGTCTTCCTTCACAAAAGGTGCAGCAAAGGTCCTGAAGGACTCCGGACAGGAAATCATCCGTCTGAGGGCGGAAAAGGTCGCGAAGGATATTGAGAATTATTTGATCGACCATTCTCGCGCAACTATAAAAGACATGCAGCGTGACCCTCAATTCAAATCGATTGCCGTTCAATCGGTCGGGAAAACGGGCTACACGGCGGTGTACGAAGCGAACACATCCATTAGCCGGTTTCATGTCGATCCGAAAATCGTTGACACAAGCCTTGGCGCTCTGGCGGACGGTCTTCCGGACTTCTGGAAAATTATCATGTCATCGAAGAAAGGTGAAAATGGCGGAGGATACTACAAATGGCGCGAAGCGGATGGACGTGTACGTGAAAAATACATGTGGGTTGCATCGGTGTCCCGTCCGACAGCGGATGGTGTGATCCTGCAGGTTGCTGCTACGACATACATCGACGAGTTCATGCAGCCGCTCGCGCGGCTGTCTGAAAAGCTGTACAGAGAAAGCGCCGAGGCAACCTCAAAAATTGGGGGTTTGAGCGAAAAAACTCAAAGCAAGGCCCTCATTGCCATTGCGATGATCATCCTCGTCTTCTGCGGCATCGGGGGTTATTTGGCTTTTCGTCTGGTCCAGGGATACCGTCACATCGAACGCGAGATCAGGGAGCGAGACAAGGCAGAGGAAGCGCTTAGGGAAAGCGAGGAAAAGTACCGGTCTTTGATCAATAACGTGAATATCGGCGTCTACAGGAGTACAGTGGGCGAGAATGGACGTTTCATTCAGGCGAATCCTGCCGTTGCCAGGATATTCGGTTACAATTCTGCTGACGAATTCATGAAAGTACGGCCGCTTGATCTTTATCAAGATTCCGATGACAGAAAAACATTGATCGAAACATCAGCCCGGCCCGGCGCTGCCAAGGATATGGAATTACGCTATAAGCGAAAAGACGGCAGTCTGTTTTTCGCTTCTGTCACTGCCCGGGCAAAACTTGATGAAAAGGGAAACATCCTGTGGATTGACGGCGTGATTGAAGACATAACAGACCGGAAGCGTATGGAAGAGGAGATCAAGGCCCTCGCCATTACCGATCAGTTGACCGGCCTATACAACCGCAGAGGGTTTATCACCCTTTCTGAACAACAGTTAAAGATAGCGGGAAGAACGGACAGCAGATTGCTGCTGCTGTTTGCCGATCTGGACGGCATGAAGTGGATCAATGACAACCTCGGACACCTCAAAGGGGATGAGGCTCTCGTCGGAGTCGCCAAAATCCTCAAGAAGGTGTTCCGGGAGGCAGATATTGTTGCACGGGTCGGGGGCGATGAATTTGCGGTTCTTGCCTTGGGGACCCCTTGGGAGTATCCGGATTTGCTTAAAGACCGCCTGCAACAGCAGATCGATCTGCATAACTGCAGTCAAAACAGGGATTATCATCTCTCACTGAGCATCGGCATCGCCGAAAGCGATCCCAGCAGCGTTGTTTCCATCGATGACCTCATGTTCCTTGCCGATGAGCGGATGTATGAAAACAAGAAGAGTAAAAAAGACCACCCCTGTCACTGGTAACTGTGCAGGCCGGGCAGGTAGTTCACACCTAAATAGGTAATCAGAACGCAGATGAAACCGACGATGGCCATAACGGCCATGCGTTGCCCCCGCCACCCCCGGACATGCCTTGCGTGTAACATAACGGCATAGACGAGCCAGGTGATGAGCGACCACGTTTCCTTGGGGTCCCAGCTCCAGTAAGACCCCCAAGCGTAATGCGCCCATATCGAGCCGGTCATGATGCCGATGGTTAAAAAGACAAAACCGAGGGCGGTGCTTTGATAGATCAACTCATCGAGAACGCCGCGGCCCGGAATAAGTCTGATAAAATTCATAGGAGACGGCTTTGCGTTTTTCCCATCAATGGTGGAGCCTTCGCCGATTCGTGTGCGCCTCCCCATCCCCTTCAAGAGCGACATCAGACCCGAAGCAAATGCCACGGTGAAGGCAGCGTAGCCCAGAAAGCAGGTAATGACATGGGAAGTCAGCCAGTTGCTCTGCAGGGCCGGGATCAAAGGCTGAATGCGGTTACTGACGTTGGGAGACAGGGAGGCGAACGCCATGCATAAAAAAGCGACGGGAACGACGAAGGTCCCAAGGCTTCTGTTGTTCGTTCGCCATTCAACGATCAGATAAAGCACTATAATCGACCAGGCAAAAAAAATCAGGGACTCGTAAAGATTTGACAGTGGCGCATGACCGATGCCCATTTGGTAGGAGGCGACCCAGCGCAGGATCAGGGCTGCAGTATGTGCAAAAAAACCGATCTGTGCCGTGGCACTGCCCAGACGCCCCCAGTACTCCCTGACGCTGACCATCCGGACCAGATAGAAGGCGAAAGCCGCAAAATAAATGAACGTCGTCCAGCTCAATATGACGGTGTCGATCATGTGGCCGACTCCCTGTTCAACATTATCGCATCCAGACGTTTCCGGATTTCGCGGTTAAGCCCGACAGCGTCCCGGTTGCTTTTACCGGTGATGCTGATGCGCGTTTTGTCTCCCTCTTTGTCCAGACGTATCCAGATTTGCCGGTGTGAACCGAAAAAAACGATTATCAATCCGATCATCATCAAAGCGGCGCCTGCCGCGACAACCGGGACGCCGGGATCCCTCGTCACCTGGAGTCCCGTATAATACCGGCTGCCTGTCTGCCCCAGAGAAAAAACATAGGGTTCGAAGAGGCCGGGATTGAACAGCGGGACCTGCTCGATGAGACCGGGATTGGCCTGCATGATCTGTTCAATCGCCTGAAAGACCCAGAGATGGATATGGCCTGCCGGTGACTGAATGCTCAGTTTCACCGCGGGCCCCATGCCCATCAGGTCCTCTTCGACCCGTATCATTCGCGCTTTCGCCTTTTTTTCGGGAAGGTCAAATTCCATACCGATGGCGACTTTCACGTCCTTGATCTTTCTATCATTCCGCATCACGATCACGACCGGGTCGCCGGTAGGAGTCATGCCGTAATTGGCCTGATAGAACCGTATCCCTGCG
This sequence comes from Pseudomonadota bacterium, assembly GCA_043805145.1. Lineage (GTDB taxonomy): Bacteria > Desulfobacterota > Syntrophia > Syntrophales > Fen-1087 > JAPLJM01. The sequence goes on from JAZDIK010000008.1 coordinate 28,513, forward strand.
AAGGAGGCCGGATAATTTACCAGAACCGAAGACGACTGGACCCTGCTGCCGGCCTTTAAAAAAGTAAGATCGGAGCGATAAGTTTTAGGGGTCCCGTTCTCATAAAAATCGATGAAAAAACGGTCGCACTGGATGGCAAAGTCGAGGTTTTTTACACCCCTTCCTCTCTTCAGCGCCACGATCGCCGAGGATTCTCCTTCCGGGATATTCATGTAGCCCTCAAAACCCCAGAAGGAGCCGATGATAATGCCGGCCATCATGACCAGAATGCTGAGATGAACGACATAGACGCCAAAATAGGAATAGGCCCCCTTTTCAACATGCAGATAGGAACGATTGTCCATATCCCTGCGCCCGACTCTGCCCTTCTTCCCGAGCAGCTTTTCCAGCCGGTCTGTTTCTTCTGAAAGGCTTGTTTCTTTGATGACCACCCGATCGGGCGGGATGATTTCAAAAAGGTTATCCCGGTCCGGTTCACTTTTCTGACGGAAAAGCTTCCAAGCCAGGGGAAAGCGGTACAGGGAGCAGGCAACCAGGTTCAGGGCAAGCAGCGTCAGAAGAATGATAAACCAGGCGGAATGAAATATATCGAAGAGATGCAGACCGCGCATGACATCGATCACACCGGGACTCAAGCGGTTGATGAACGGTCCTGCCGACTCCTGCTGGGGAATGAGCGTGCCTAGGATGGAAGCCGCCGAAATCAGAGCCAAAAGAACGATGGCCAGCTTTACGGATGCGAAAAAAGTCCCGACGGGATTGTTTTTCGACAAAACGATCAACCTCTTTATAATATAAGTCGGAGTGACTCGATCTCGCCGAGGGCGGCCACGATCACGCAAAAATCACCGTCTGCAACTAAATCATACCATTGTCAATAAAAATAAAAACGCGAAAGTCGTCTTAATCGGTTCCAGGACGCATTCTCTAACAATTATAGTTGAAAATGGGCACAATCTGTGGCAAATAATAGCAAAATAGACATTTACTGCAAACGGAGGTTTTCTTATCTACGGTACGATCGGCACGGAGTATCTATGAAGGCAATATTCGTTTTGTGGTTCGTCCTTCTCCTTGTTTTCTTTTTTCCATCCTCATCGACCATCGCCGACGGCACGAGCAGTTGCCAGATTTGCCATACAAATGAAGCGGTCTTGAAAGCCCTGTACAAACCTCCGGCCATGAAAGCCGGTGAGGGCGAGGGGTGAGCAGGAGCGCCTCCGCCAGTTAAGGCGGAAGAAATGTACAAGGGGTATCTGGTCGACAAGACATTGATCGGACGGGATGTCCACTTCTCGATGGGCTGCAAATCCTGTCACAAGGGCGACGACACGGCAGCGGATAAGGAGAAGGCCCACAGAAGAATCGTCAGGCGACCGTCGGACAATTTACAAACCTGCGGCAAGTGTCACAAACAGATTGCCGATAACTATAAGAAATCCCTTCATTATACAACGATCGGTCAACGCCGGGGCGTCATGATGCGGTTTTCGGCCGACGAACTCAAACAGTTCGACGCAAAGGTCTTTGAGCAGTCCTGCCGGAGCTGCCATGCCTCCTGCGGCGGCTGCCATGTAAAGGCCCCGGCCATCGGTGAGATCAGCATCGGCCTCATCCAGGGGCATAAATTCGTTAAGAGAGACGAAGGCAGGACCTGCGCCTTCTGTCACGGCGGAAGGGTCTATCCCGAGTTCACCGGCGAATACGGAGGACGTCCGGATGTCCACTATCAGAAAGGGAAGATGTGTGTCGACTGCCACACAAAACAGGAAATGCACGGCGATGGTAATGTGTATCTATCTAAAAATGACGTGAAACAAAGGCCATCCTGTAAAAACTGTCATAAACTCGGTCAGGAAAAGAAATTAACGGCCAAACTGTCCCATGAAAAACATCAGGATAAAGTTTCATGCTACGGGTGCCATGCCTCCGGGGACTACAGAAACTGTTACGACTGCCACACGGAGACGGGATCTCAATCGAAACCGGGCTTTATTTTAGGCTTAAGCCCGAGAGACAAAAAAATGGTGACCACGCTGCGTCTGATCCCCACCGTGAAAGATACCTTCAATAAGGCCGGCATCAAAATGGAACATTTCGACGCCCTGCCAAATTACTGGGACACGCCTGCGCACAACATCAGGAAGCGGACGGCAAGGACCCGCTCTTGCGACGCCTGCCATGTGGAAGGGAACGGTTTTCTGACAAAGGAGCAGTTGATCAAGGATGCATCAAAAGCGAATGAACAATTAATCATCAAACCAAAACCCTTAAACAGATGAAGGAGGTTCGTTATGAAAAAGTCGAGATTGCTTTTCATGGTGCTGGTTGTTTTGCTGCTGCTGCCGATGGCCGCCCTTGCGCGGGACGTGGCACCCATTGTGTCAACGACCTGGCTTGAGCAGAACCTGGCCAGTCCGAAGGTCGTCATTCTGGACGTCAGAAAGGTCGAGGAATACAAGGCCGGACATATCCCCAACACCGTCAACATATTTTACGGGTCGTGGGCCATCAAGAAGGGAGACCTTTTAAATGAACTTCCCGCCAATGATGAGCTGTTCGACATCATCGGATCTGCAGGTATCGACCAGAATTCCATCGTCGTGATCGTCGGCAAGACGGAAGCGATGCCCGACCGTTTCGACATGACGCGCGTCGCCTGGACCCTCAGATATGCGGGCGTTGATAACGTCGCCATCCTCGACGGCGGTTTCAATCAGTGGGTAAAGGACAAAAAGCCTGTGTCAACGGATACGGTCAAGGCAAAATCAAAGACCTACAGGGGAAAACTCAATCGGGGCCTCTTTGTGAACCAGGAATATGTCATGAGCCGTCTGGGCAAGGCGATTATTTTGGATACGCGCGGACTGTCCTTCTATGAGGGCAAGGAAAAACTGCCCTTCGTATTTAAAGTCGGTCGCATCAAGGGCGCCGTCAATCTGCCGGCGGCCCAGCTTTTCACACCCGAAGGCCTGTATAAAGACCAGGCGCAAGTGTTGGCACTGGCTGTCGCCGCTGTGGGCGGCGACAAGTCAAAGGAAATCATCGCCTACTGCGACACGGGCAAGGTCTGCACCTCCTGGGCGTTTCTGCTGAGCGACCTTTTCGGTTACCAGGATGTGAAAATATATGACGGATCGTCCATGGAATGGATGAAAGATCCGAACGCACCCGTCGAACCATGACAAAAAAAGGCTGGACGATAGGCCCATTGAGAGTTTTGCATAACCGCTGAAAAATGGTTTGCAAGCGGTGAATCAAATGTTTTCCGCCTTTCCAGTGAGGACATTAGCGGTTTGTCATTTATCATGATTGCGGCCGGGTGTATTCTTAGCGGAAAAGATTTTTGAGCCGCGGCGAAGCCATTTTTCAAAGGTTTCATAATATTCAAAGGTCGCAAAGTTGGATAACAATGGCATGACGGTCGATATTCAAGTCGCTCGAGGATAGGAAACGGCGCCAGGATGAAGGATCGCTGCGGACAGGGATGGTTTTCGATTTGCGTTGCCTGCATTTGTGTCTTGCTCGCCGGCGTCCCCGGCGGCCTTGCTGATGCAAAACCACACGCCGATGTGCAGTTGAAAAACGAAATCGGCGAGACCATCACACCCCAGAGGAACCGAACGGACCCTTACAGCCCGAGGATGACCTGCGGCGGGTGTCACGGTTATGCGACCATCACATCTGGGTATCATTTCCAGCAGGGTTTTGATGCAATGAGCGACCGCTACAACAGCAAACAGCCATGGATCCTGTCGCCGGGCATGTTCGGAAAGTGGCAGCCTGCAGCGGCCGCCGGCCTGCTGGCGCGGAAAAAGAACACCCATTCCCGGCAGGTCGATCTTTCCACTTTCGACTGGATCGGCGGCCAGGGCAAGCTCAATCCAAAAGGCGAAATCAAGTCGCCGGCCTGCGGCTGGTGCCATCCAGGCGGAGGGCCGCTGGAGCATGGGAGAGATGCAGAGGGACGGCCCGATCTCTCCACGAACCATGTCCAGGCAGAAAGCCGCAGCAAATCGCCCTTCGACGGTGATTACAGCTCGCGGTTCACGCCGGATGGACGCAGTCGCTTTCGGGAAAGCGGCGTGCTCGAAGCCGACTGCCTGATCTGCCACATGCCCGGCTACCGCATGGCGGATCGAAACCGGCAGGTCAGTGCAAGAAATTACCGTTGGGCCGCAACCGCCGGATCGGGCTTGGGGACCATCTCCGGCGCCGTCTTTGCCTACAGCAATCCCGAGGCGGGCCCGGATCATCCTGAGTTCCTGACCGGCGTATGGAATTATGCAAAAAGGCCCGTGGTGGCCTATGACTGGAAGAACATTCGGATGTTTATGCAAGATGGCCGATTGAGGGGCGGCATGATCAGCAAGTCTGTCGGTTCCGCCAATTGTCGGCAATGCCACGCGGAGGCGGATGCGAAAAACACAGGGACGATTCATGATGCGCGCTTTGACGCGCACTCGGCAGCGGGGTTGCAATGCACGGACTGTCACGGCCTGGTGGGCAAAAACGCGGCGGAACGTCTGAAACACCAGATCGCCAAGGGATGGTCGCCCCACAACACTGTCCGGGACGACCTGGACGGTGCTGGCATCAAAACATGTGTGACATGCCATATCGAAGGCAGGTATATCGCGGTGCGCAAGGGCATGCCCGGAGCGGCGAAAAATCCGGCGACGGCCCATGCTGAAAAACTGCGCGGGGCGACCTTCCATACCTTCATCGTCCAGTGCGCCGGATGCCATGCCGTGTCACAGCCCGCAAAGGGCATGTATCTGTTGGACATGAGCGCAGGACAGGAAACTGGTTACACGGTGGACGCTCTTGAACGGGTTGTCTGGCCGGAGGATTACACCGCCCTGGCGGCAAAGCCGTGGACCCCTTGGTTTGTTCGCACGCCTACCGGAAAAGACCGCCAGGAGCGCTACACGCCTTATACGCCGAAGGTTTTCCAGTGGTTTGGCGAAAAAATGGCAAACGCGGAGATCCGGCCCATTGGCCTGCACGAGGTAGGCCAAGCCATCAGAGCAATCGGTGGCGTCGCGATGCTGAACGTCAAAAGAACGGACGGCAAGACACTGAAACAGCCGTCCGTGGTTTCGGAAAACGATATTCAGCGGATGATCGGGGCAATGACCAGACAGGGATTTCGCAACGTCGTTTATGTATCCGATCGTGTTTATACTGTCGATAAGGGGAAGCTCATTTCCTCCGATCGCCCGGCGATGGCACATGAAAAGCCTTACACCATCGAACACGGTATCTTGCCCATCCCGAAGCGAATGACGTATGGAAGCAGAGGGAAACCGGAAGGTTGCATGAACTGCCACACCGACAATGCGGCTTTTTTCTCAAAACTCAGGATAAATAACATGCGGGGCTTCCTCAAAGACGATTACCCTGCGGTCCGGGAGCCCCATGCCCAGCCCCAGATGCTTGACTGGGGCATGTCGCTCGTTCCGTCATTTGAGTAATGAAAAAAAGGAGAAGGGATGCGTAAGATCGGTCGGTTGTGCATCATGCTTGTAGCCGTTGCGGCCTTTTTAGGGCTGACGCCGGCATGGGCGCAAAATCCGGCATGGAAGGAGATCCTGCCGGAAGCGCTGCACCGGATGCTGGCGCAGAACGACGATCTCATGCTGATTAACACGATGAGTTATATCGAGTGCAGGGACCACGCCATCATAAAATCCGTCTGTATCCCCTGTGAAACCTCCGAAAAGCAGATCGATAAATTACCCCGGGACAAGCAACGTAAGCTTGTTTATTACTGTGAGAGCAACAGGTGCCTGAGGAGTTACAAATCTGCCGAGAAAGCGGTCAAGCAGGGTCATATGAACGTATATGTCCTCAGGGACGGGTTGCCCGGTTGGAAAAAGGCCGGGTTTGAGGTTGTTTCTTTGGAGAGGATTCCGCGCAAGGCCATTCCATCGGTCAAACCGTCTTTGCTGAAACAATGGATGGGCGAGGGGAAACCCTTGTTTATTTTAGATATCCGCTCGGAAGAGGTCTTCCGGGAGGAGCACATCGACGGGGCCGTCAATATCCCCTTTTACCGCCTGGACAGTCAATATCAGGAACTTCCGCTTGATCGGGAGATTCTTCTCGTGGACGAAATGGGCTTCCGGTCTTTTCTGGCGTCGTGCTATCTGGCAAGAAAAGGGCTTGAAACAAAGAGACTTTTTGGCGGCATGGAAAAATGGCAGAAATTGTTCTCCGATGTAAAACGCAGGCCGGCTAAAAAACAGAACTGAAACCGCGGGTGGATCCATGGGATCGAAATACAAGCGAATGCTCATGATCGCGCTCTTCTGTCTTATCGGCGCCGTAGAGGGCCCGTCTGCAGCGAGCGCCGGTGCACAGCCCGTTGTGCCGGCCAGCCAATGCCTGACATGTCACGACGCATACAAATACCGTGTCGCCTTTCCGCAATCCGCTCACGGCAATCACGGCTGCATCAGTTGTCATACGGGCATCGTTAATCTCAAGCGCCATACGAACGGAGAAGCAAAAACAGCGCTGGTGTCCTGCGGGAGCTGCCATGAAAAGATCGCTTCAAATTATCGCTCAAATTTCCATTACCTCCAGGAGGATTTCCACTGTTACGACTGCCACCGCGACATTCACGCCGTCAAACCCATGGATCGCAAACAGTTCAAACGTTCCATCGTCGAAAAGTGCACGCAGTGCCACAGCAACGAAGATTACGTCGCCTCCGGTCACAGCGAGGCGTTGCTGAATGGAAATCAGGATGCGGCAGACTGCTCGGATTGCCACGGCCTGCACGACACGCGCGTCTATCACACATCTATGGAAAAATATCCGTCGGAGGCAAGGGAGTTTTACACCGAAAAGTGCAAGCGCTGTCATGCCGACGAGGCCATGATGAAGCGCAACAACCTGTCGGCCGATCTTGTCCGGTATTACGAGGAGACCTATCACGGAAAAATCCAGAATGTCGGATACGCGTCACGCGTGGCCGGTTGCGCGGATTGCCATACCACACACAACATTCTGCCGAAGAGCGATCCGCGCTCGAGCATTCATCCCCGCAATCTTGTAGATAATTGCGGGCGCTGCCATTCGCGGTTTCATGCGCGCTTCGTGGACTACAAAGCCCATCCAAACTATCGCGACCGCAAAAACTATCCCTCCCTGTTCTGGACTTTCGTATTCATGTCCGGACTGCTGGCGGGCACCTTTCTGTTTTTTTGGACGCACACCTTCCTGTGGTGGCGCAAGACCTACTGGGAAACGCACCGCATGGAAAAGCTGGGCATCAGGCCAAAATTGACATTGACGCATACGGAAAGACTTCAGCACGTTCAACGTTTCTCTGCGACGAAGCGTATGCTGCACGTTCTGCTCATTCTGTCCTTCTTTACGCTCGTCATGACGGGATTTCCCGTGAAGTACCCGGGAGCGGCATGGGCCGGGATATTGATCGGCCTTTGGGGCGGCGCCGATCAGGCTGCGATTTTCCATCGCGTCGCCGCCCTCGTGCTGATTGCCATCGTTGCGTACGTGGCATGGCTGTCGTATAAATTTCTCTTCCCCAAGGGACAAGGCGCCCGGGGGTGGACCGGCCGGCTCCTGGGGCCGGACTCGCTGTTTCCGAACCTCAAGGACTGGCAGGACATGAAGGGCATGTTCCGCTGGTTTTTCGACTGCGGCGAGATGCCGAAATTCGACCGATGGACCTACTGGGAAAAGTTTGACTTTATGGCCGTTTTCTGGGGGATGTTTGCGATCGGCGGATCGGGTTTGCTGCTGTGGAAGCCCGAATGGTCTTCCTACCTCGTACCGGGCTGGGTGCTCAACATCGCCAGTATGATCCATTCCGAGGAAGCGTTGCTGGCGGCGTTGTTTATCTTTACGGTCCATTTCTTCAATACGCATTTCATCCCCACGAAGTTTCCCATGGACCGGATCATCTTCACCGGGACTTACAGCATGGAAGAATTTCAGGTCCAAAAGCCCCTGGAGTATGAACGCCTCGTCGCCGCCAATCGTCTCACCGACATCAAACGCGAACATCCGGGCATTCCGATGAAGCTCATTTCCGCGACCTTCGGTCTGGCGAGTTTGTTGCTGGGACTGCTGCTGACGGTTTTGATCTTCTGGGCCATTCTTTTTTAAAAGCGGATACAAACCAAAGAAAGAAACAGAGGGAATGTGGGTTATCCGGACATGATGCGGGATATGATGGCGCAGGCCAGACGGGAAGCAATCGCAAACGGGAGAAAACGCTTGAATACCTGTCCATTATCGATCGCCTGGCCGGTCCTTATAAACGGGTATATTTCGATATGAGGCTGGATGAGGAAGTCGTTCGGTCGAGGCTTTATGGAAAAAGCCTATCACTGTTTTTATTTGTACGGGCCTGTCTCTGCAGCAAGATCAAGTAAATGAAAACCGGGTCAGTGAAGAGGCCATGAAGGTCATCGCGGCGATCATCAACGATTCCCTGACGGATATGATCGGCTTTGCTTTTCACTGCGATCAGAACCGGTTCGCTGTTATTATGCCGGAAGCAGACGAGCAGGAAGCCGCGTGAATCGCGGACCATATTCGGAAAAGGATCTTCAACGAAATGATTCAAGGGTTGAGTCTTCGTGCCGGCATGGTTCAATACAAAAACATGAAAGTATTGATGAATTGATCCATGCGGCCAATGCAGGCCCCGTATTAATGGACCAGAAAGCGTGAAAGCCTGGACCGGGTTTTAAGGCCTTCATGGTCCTGATGGATGCAAAGAAAACGGTTGACCTTGCCGTTGATGAATGGGGAATGCGCCGTGAAAAGTCCTTTGTCTCCGAAGCAGTTCATACACCAGCCCGATTGCTTCCATCGCCGGTCTGAAACAAGGATGCTTCATATAAATCGGGCGCCTGCTTTCCATCGGCGTACAGCTTCTTATGGAACCCCTTGACGCCATCAATGTAGCCCATTTCAACCGCCTTTGGGTCTTTATACGTCAGCGGTTCTGCGGTCAAGACCCGGAAGAATCCGGTGCAGGTGCCACGAAACGCAGCCAGCAGTAGCCGAGCGTCCCTGCGATCATCGACGCAACCAAAACCATCGTCTTTGCTTCGTTCTCTACACCGGCGATGCGGAATGTAAGATTCGCCATGAAGAGCGACATCGTGAAGCCGATGCCGCCGAGCATCCCGGCGCCCACTACATGGCGCCATGTCACGCTGTGTGGCAGGTTTGCAAGGCCGGTCTGTACGGCGATCCACGAAGCGAGCGCGATGCCGAGCGGTTTGCCCGCCACAAGTCCGAAGAACACACCCAGTCCTACCTCGTGTATGGCCAAGCCGTCGCTGCCCACGATCCGGATGTTTGCATTGGCGAGCGCGAACAGCGGCAGCACTACAAACGCCGTAACCGGATGAAGTCCGAACTCCAGGCGCTGCAGTGGGGCGGTTGAGCGGAGCGCTGCAGTGCGAATTTCGAGCGCCTTCCTCTGTTGCCGGTCGTCTTGAAGGGTATGCGCGCCGGGAACATCCATTTGGTCAATCTCTTCGATCTTGATGCGGCTGAGATTGGTGAATGCCGTCGGCGTGATCTTCGCTTTTGCAGGGATGGCGAACGCCGCGATCACGCCCGCGATGGTCGCGTGGACACCGGAATTCAACACGCAGAACCACATGACGCTTGCGACGCCCAGATACCAGAGGGGTTCGTAGATGCCCGACCGGTTCATGAGCACGAGAAATGCAAGCGGGATCAGGGCCGCAAGCAGCCACTGCGCGGAGATCTGCGCGGTGTAAAAGAGTGCAATGACCAGGACCGTGCCAATGTCGTCGACAATGGCGAGAGCCGCTAAAAAGACTTTCAGCCCTTGCGGTGCACGCGAACCTAAAAGCGCGAGTACGCCAAGGGAAAATGCGATGTCCGTCGCCATCGGTACGCCCCAGCCGTTCGCACCCGGTCCGTCCAAGTTAAACGCAAGGTAAACGACGGCCGGCGCGATCATGCCGCCGAACGCCGCAAATACCGGAAGCGCCGCGCCGCGCCATGTGGAGAGTTCGCCTACTATGAACTCCCGCTTGATCTCGAGGCCCACGACGAAGAAGAACAGGGCCATGAGTGCATCGTCAACCCAGTGCTTGATCGACTGGTCGAACTGAAAAATGCCTGCGAAGATGCCCGCATGGGCGTCCCAGAAGGCTTTGTAGGCGGGACTAAAGGCCGAGTTTGCGATACCCAGCGCGGCGATCGTTGCTACGAGCAACGCAAGCGCTCCCGACGTCTCCCGGTGCAGGAACGCCGAAAAATTCTCCGCGGCCCAACTGAGGACGCTGTGCCTGCGCGTCGCATTTGAGGAATCCGTACTCACGGATTCACCCTCTCAAGGATGTGAATGATTTCATCGAGCAATCGGCCGATCTGATTCTGATCGGACAGGCAGTAGTCGGCTTCGCTCGGTGAACTGTTTCCCACGCGGATCCCGAGGACACGATCATTCCTTAGATGGAACACATCCTCATCCGTGATGTCGTCGCCGATGAATACGGCCCGTTCAGATCCTGTGTGCCACATGAGCTGCAGAAGGGCCTCTCCTTTGTTGAGCGAATCGAACGGCATGATATTTTCGACGCACTTGCCGGAGATACGTCTGGGGGGGGGCGCCAACCGCTGGACGGCGCGCAGGATTTCCGCATGAGCGGCTTCTCGGTTCTGGGCTTTCCGGTAATGGAGCGCCAAGGAGCTTCCCTTGTTTTCGATGAAGATGCCACTTTCGAGGGCATGCGGGAGGATTGTCCTCAACTGATCTTCCCACTGCCGGCATAGGCGGGCGAATACACCTTCCCGCTGCTCCCAGCCCGGAAGACCCTCCGCGCCGTGGTTGCCCACAATAAAGCGGGGTTCGAAACCGAGATGTGCGCGAGCGTCGTCGCGGGCGCGGCCGGTCAGGACGGCGATATTTGCCAGACGGCACAGACACATCAGTTTTTCGCGAACATCGCCGGAAATCATGATCCCAACGGGATCCTCAACGATTGGCGCCAGCGTTCCGTCCAGGTCAAAGGTGAAAAGTGTTGAGCGGTCGATGAAGGCGTTCAAAACGGCCAAGCCGGCATCACTGAAAATGCTGATCCATTCTTTCGTTGCCGTCATTCCGTACTCCCGATACGCGCAGCCAGTTTCTCCCGCTGCCTGATCCTGGCGGCGTCAAGCAGCATGCGTCCGGCCCAGCGAAAGACGTTGTAGTCGCGCACGAGCGCCCTCATGCTGCGCATGCGATCCCGCTGCTCGATATCGGGCATGACGAGACCCCGATACAGGGTTTCGGCGGTCTGCTCGATATGATAGGGATTGACGATGAGTGCTTCGTACAATTCGTGGGCGGCACCCGTGAACTGGCTCAGCACGAGCACCCCCCTTTCATCGTCGCGCGCCGCCACGAACTCCTTTGCTACGAGGTTCATCCCATCATGCAGGCTGGTGACCATACAGACATCAGCCGCCCGGTAGTAGTGGTTGATCTGCTCGGGCTCGTGATGTTCGGATTTGAGGCAGATCGGCTGGTAAGCGCCTTTCCCGAAGCGTTGATTGATGTGGGCCGCAAGGCCGTTGACCTGTACATCGAACGCCTGGTAATCATCGAGGCTCGAGCGGGTCGGTGCGGAGATCTGGATGAAGGTGAAGCGCCCGATCATCTCCGGGTGCTTTTCCAGCATATTTTCCACGGCCCGGAAGCGTTCGAGAATCCCCTTGGTGTAGTCCTGGCGGTCCACGCCCAGGCCGATCAGGTGACCCCGAGCGAGTCCCAGCGACCGTATGACTTCTGCGCGGCACTCGCTTACTGATGGCTGCGTATCCTGCCAGGGTGGAGGCCACTGGATCGAGATGGGATAATTTTCAACAAGCGTCAGCTTGCCGCGTCGGGAAATCGTTGACGATTCATGCTCAATGCGGGCCTCGAGATAGCGGTCCACGGTTTCAATGAAATTCTTGCAGTGAAAGGGGGTATGAAACCCGAGAATCGTGCTGCCCAACATTCCCTTCAGCAGCTCTTCCCGCCACGGGCAGATGCCGAAGGCTTCGGGATTGGGCCAGGGGATGTGCCAGAACGTGATGATGGTCGCTTTGGGCAGAGCCCTGCGAATCATTTCCGGCAAGAGGGCAAAGTGGTAATCCTGAACCAGCACAACGGGGTTATCACTATCCGCTTCTTTTACCACGGCGTCGGCGAAACGCTGGTTGATCAACACGTAATGCCGCCAGTCGCTCGAGCGGAAGACGGGGCGGACATGGGCGATATGGCAGAGGGGCCAGAGCCCCTCATTGGCAAACCCATAATAATAACCCTTCTCTTCTTCCTGTGTCAGCCAGATGCGACGGAGTGTGTATTCCGGATGCTCGGGTGGAATCGCGACCCGGTCGTGCCCGTCCACCATTTCGCGGTCGGCGCTGCCGCCACCGTGGGCGATCCAGGTCCCGGAGCAGGCCCGCATGACCGGCTCAATGGCCGTGACCAGACCGCTCGCCGGACGAGTGATCTCGATCCGGCCCTGTTTTTTGATATGGATATATGGCTCGCGGTTGGAAGCAACAATAATGCGTTCCCCGGCAAGCTCCTTTTGCAGCAGCCTGCGCAGGGAGTCGGGATTCCAGGTAATGGTGACGTCATCGGCGAAACGACGTTCGGCGTCAAGTGTCCGCAGAAGGGTCCGCAGGTCGCCTACGAGGGGTTGTAATTCCGAAGACGGCGCCTGCTGCACAAATGGTTTCACGATTCCCTCGCCGCGCAACATGGCCCTCATCCCCTCCATCCAGCCGCGCCAGCTCAGATTGGCGACGAATACCGTGATCAGGGAAATGACCACGCCGAGGATCACAAAGAGGATGATGACGTAATTGCGGGTGTCGGCGCTACGGAGCGTGATGAAACTCATGTCATGTACGAGCACGAGCGAGCCGGCGTTTGTCCCCTCCTGGTCGACGGAATGGGATGAAACATGGATCGCGCCCTGCGGCAAATGGACGATGGCGTATGAATGTTTCTTGGCGGCGCCTGCGGACGGGCACTTGATGGATTCCGGAAAGGTGGGGGTACGGTATAGCAGTTTCCCCCCCCCGTTGCAGTAGCCGATGGCGAAAAGCCGCTCATCCTGAATGGCGCGACGGAAGAGGGTGTTGATTTTTGACCGATCGCCCTTGACTACAAGCTCTGCAAGCGGGTCCTGGAGTGTGCTGGCAATCAGTTGCGAGCGGATATCAAGATCCCCAACGAACCAGCGCAAGGTCAATCGCTCCACGAGCGGCACCAGCAGATAAGCCAGTAGAGTCAAGGCGCAGGCAAGGGGGATGATGAAGCGAAGCGATAGGGGGATGGCGCGGATGAATTTCATGACGCCTCCTTTAAAATGCGTGATCCCAGCGTTTGCTGAGACGGATGGCGACGTTGATCAGGCCGACCATGCTGTAGGTCTGGACAAAATTCCCCCACTGTTCTCCGGTGCGGATATCCAGATGTTCGGCAATGAGACCGTGGCGGTTGTGCCGGGGCAGCAGGTTCTCGAACAGCCGGCGGGCCTCGTCGCCACGGCCCATGGCCGCCAGAGCATAGATATACCAGTAGCTGCAGACGAGGAAGGCATTTTCCGGCGTCCCGAAGTCGTCCGCTTCGACGTAACGGAAAATATAGTCGCCGCGGCGCAGTTCTCGTTCGATTGCTGCGACCGTCGAGGCGAAGCGGGGGTCGTCCGCCGCAAGAAATCCCACATCATGCATCAGCAGGAGGCTGGCATCCAGCGTGTCGCCCCCGAAGGTGGCCGTGAACGCCTTTTTCCGGTCGTTCCAGGCGCGGGCGCAGACCGTGGAGCGGATCCGTTCCGCTTGGGCAAACCAATAAGCGGCACGCTGTCCGAGTCCGAGACTCGCAGCGATTCTGGCCAGCCGATCACAGGCCGCCCAGCACATAATGCCGGAGAAGGTGTGCACGCGTTTCGTTCCGCGTAATTCCCACATCCCCGCATCCGGCTGGTCATGAACCTGGGAGGCTGTTTCGCCCAAGGGTTCGAGGCGGTGAAACAGGGCTTCGTCGCCTCGTTGAATGAGCCGCCGGTCGAAAAAGACATGGGTGACCGCCAGGATTGCTGAACCGTACACATCATGCTGGGGCAGTTTGTATGCATGGTTGCCGACCCGCACCGGCCCGATCCCGCGGTAGCCAGCCAGTGACCTGATCTCGCGTTCCTCCAGATGGGCGCGGCCGTCGATGCCGTAAACAGGCTGGATCACCCCACCGGGCGCGCCAGCCACGACATTAACCAGATAACCGAGATAGCGCTCCATGGTGCGGGTCGTGCCAAGCCGGTTCAGGGCGTTAACCACGAAATAGGCGTCCCGCAGCCAGCAATAGCGGTAGTCCCAGTTCCGTGCGGAGTTCGGCGCCTCCGGAATCGATGTGGTCATGGCGGCAATGATGGCGCCGGTATCGTCAAAGGCATTGAGCTTGAGCGTGATGGCGGCGCGGATCACTTCATCCTGCCACTCAAAGGGGATGCCCAGGTCGCGCACCCATTCCTGCCAGTAGGAGAGCGTTTCATTCAGGAACCTGCGGGACACTTCTCCGATGGCAGCAGGAATCGTTTCATCCGGGCCGAAGATGAGGATCAGACGGTCTTCCAGGAAAAAGGGGATCTCCTGGAGGATCGTGGTGATGGACGCATCAGTCGTCAGGCGCAGGACCCAGTCCGGCGATACATAGCGGATATGGTGGCTGCCGCAGGTGGTGCTGCAGGGCTCCCCTCCGTAGTCGAAGGTCGGGCGCACGCGGATGCAGATTTTCGGACTGCCCTGAACGCGCTGGATTTGCCTGAGCAGCATCATCGGCGTGAACATTCGGCCGTACTGACGGAAGCGCGGTGCGAAGTCTGTGATTTCGACAACGCCTCCCCGGGCGTCCGTCAGGCGCGTGTGCAGCACTGCAGAATTGGGCAGGTATGCTTGCTCGGTTTTGACCAGATCCAATAGTTCGATTGAACAGTAGCCCTTGCCGTCGCCGTTGCCGTGTTCATGCAACAGGGAACAGAAAGCGGGGTCCCCGTCGAAGCGCGGAAGGCAGTACCAGACGATTTCCGCCGAGGCGTCGATCAAGGCGCCGACCCGGCAGTTGCCGATCAAAGCAAGGTCCAGAGAACTATTCATGCACTATCTCTCCACTTGTTTCAATTCAGTGTTTTGGTTTTATTGCTTCCCCCACGCCGATGAAGGGCACGGCCCCCGCACCGGTGACCTGCGGCAAAATCCCGTTCCACTTTTCGATGGCCCGCAGGTTGGCTTCGACTTTCCGCAACTCAATTAGATCGAGCGAGATGTTTGCCCGCTGCAGCCGCAGGGATTCCGCCTCGGCCCTGGCGGCGGTAATCTTCTGCTCCGCCTCGATCTTTATTCTATCAAGGTCCCGCCTGGCTTTCAGAGCGAGCTGCTCGGCCGTCTGTTTCGATTCGATGGCCTCGGTGAATATCTTTGAAAAACTGAAGATCACAATGGAAAAGGCATCCACGGCGACATTGTATTCCAGCAGTCTTTCCGCCAGCGACGCCCGCATGGCTTCGCTTACCGCTGGCCGTTTCGTGATCAGCTCTTCCGCTGTATATTTCGCCGTTACGGCCTTGACGACCTCCTGGATGGCCGGATCGATGATGCGTTCCTTGAAATGGATGCCGATCCTCTGATAGACGACATTGGCCTTGTCAGGGACAATGTGGAAATTCAGGGCCACCCGGGAGGTGACATCCTGCAGATCCGAAGAGGCCGCCGCCGCGTCTGTTTCAACCTTTTGAACCTTCACATCCACGAGGACAATCTCCTGCATAATTGGTACCCGCGGATGGATCCCCTCCTGGAGCACTTTTTCCTGAACAGCGCCGAAGTTCATGACGACGCCCCTCTGGCCGGGCCCCACCTGTACCCACGGTCTGGAAAAGGAAAGGAGAAAAAAAATCGCCACGATAATCCCGACGATCCGCATCGGCCCCTTGTTCAGAAGCAACGACATGATGTCTCTTGTTCGGTAAGGACCTTGTTGATTCATTTGTAACCCCCATGGTTTATTATTGTTTTAATCTATTATGGTAAATTCCTCTAAGATTGCGACGACTAGAGAAAATCTGATATTTTTGATTCATCGCAGCTTACTGCGAAGAGGCTTGCTTCATTAAGTGCTATAGCCTATCACAGTTGACCGGAAAAATGCAATTGATTCAGTAAAGCCGACGTCGCCAATGACCATGATCTGTGTTTTGGCTTTCCACACGGGGCGAGGTTAAATTATTGCGCTGCCAGACTATTTGTAGTAACGTTAGCATAGTGTGTCGGTTGTTGCGACCCCAACCCCCGAAATATCCGTGGACTTAAGACATGATCTGAAGAAGAAAGGATAATACGATGAGCTTCAAGTTGATCCTGGTCCTTATCATAGCCGGTCTTGCCGTGATCTTTATCACCCAGAATGTTGCCGCCGTGGATGTGACGTTTCTTTTCTGGAGCCTCTCCCTGTCGCGTGCATTGCTGATATTTTTTGTATTGATCATCGGATTTGTCTTAGGATGGTTTCTGCATAGTTATTTTATCTATAGAAAATCAAGGGATGAATGATCCGATGGCGCCTGACCCGCAGTTAAGGATGGATTGACGGCTGTTCCTTGCTGGGCCACAGTATGGAGGCAATAATGGACAGAGCAACCGTTGTAGCGATAATACCCAAGGATACACCGATCGGTATCTTGCAGATATTCGAAAGAAGCATTTTGATTCCGACAAAAGCAAGGACGATTGCCAGGCCGTAATGCAGATAATGAAAGAGACGCATGATGCCGGAAATAGCAAAAAACAGCGAGCGAAGCCCGAGGATCGCAAAAACATTTGAAGTATAAACAATGAACGGATCAGCGCTGATGGCAAGAACTGCCGGGATGGAATCGACGGCAAAAACTATATCCGTTGTTTCCAACAGCAGAACAACGGCAAACATCGGTGTGGCGACCCAACGCTCTTCTTTTTTCAGGAAAAACTTGCCCCCGTCAAGACTGTTGTCAACCGGCATGATTTTGCTCAAGAGCTTAAGCACCGGATTTTTTTCCGGGTGAATTTTCTTGTCTTTTTCGAGGACCATCTTAATTGCCGTAAAAATCAAAAAGGCGCCGAAGAGATAGATCACCCAGTGGAATTTTGTTATCAGGGCCACGCCGACAATGATGAAGACAGCACGCAATATCAATGCCCCCAGAATCCCCCAAAACAGGGCTTTATGTTCATACATGGCGGGGATGCCGAAATAGTTGAAGATCAGAAGAAATACAAAAAGGTTGTCGATGCTCAAGGACTCTTCAATCAGATAAGCTGCAAGAAATTCCAGCGCTTTTTCCTGACCTTTGAAATAATAGATGCCAAGGCAAAACAACATGGCCAGCGATACCCAGAAAAAGGTCCACCATAGGGCTTCTTTCACCTTGATCACGTGCGCTCTTCGGTTGAAAACACCCAAATCCAGAGCCAGCATCGCCAGAATGAAGAGGACGAAAATGATCCACCAAACGGTCATATTGCTTTCCATATGCAATCCCTTCTAAAATAAATCCCATCGGTAATAAAAAAGACCTTTACCCTCGGCGTAACACGCCCCGGATAAAGGTCTTGCCTGCGATGATGATCGTCCCCTGCCCGGGCCAGACGGCCGTGCTGACGAGCATGGGGTCAGCCTTTTCTCCGGCTGATAGCTACTCCCCTTCATTGGACGTGGTTTATAAACAGGCGGTGGGTTATTGTCAAGGGATATTTGCGGACACAATTACGAACGGCAAGGGTTGATTACTGCCTTGCAATAGGGTGTTGTCCTTGCGATAGAATCGCTGTATGATGCAATGAAAATGAGACAGGGAGTAATCATCATGACGGAAGCTGTGAAAGAGACATGTGTGTTTTGTGACATCGTAGCGGGAAAAGCCCCGGCCCACATCATTGCGGAAGACAACCTGTCCCTGTGCATTCTGGATATTCACCCCTATACAAAGGGTCACTGCCTGATCATTTCAAAACGTCATGTCCCGTGGTGGCATGAACTGACCGATGAAGAAAACGCCAGCCTCTTCAAGCTTGCCAAAGATGTCGCCGGGCGCATGATGGATAAATTCAATCCGGACTTTGTTTTCCTCTATGCCCGGGGCCGGAGAGTCCCTCATACCCATCTTTTTCTGATTCCGACCTACAGCGGCGATGTTCTGGATCGGTTCTTCAACGCCCTGGAAAATTTCCAGGAATCCCCCGAGATGCTGACAAAACTGAAAGATCCGGCCCGCATGGCCGAGGCTGCCGCACTGCTGTCAAAAGTATAAATAATGCGGCTGTCCCGTTTGCTTCCTTTTCCAAGAAGGCCTTTCTCTTCCGATATTTTTCCCCTTGACAGACAGAAATATATCAGTATATTCCAAAATAGCTATATATAGAGGTTGAGTCATGGATGAATTTATCCGCGTAATGAAGGCGATGTCCGATCCGAACCGGGTGAAGCTGCTCAAGATGCTGCAGGAGCGGGTAATGTGCGTCTGCGAGTTGCGGGTTGCCCTGCGTCTGGCCCAGCCGACCGTTTCCAAACATTTGAAAATCCTGGAGGAGGCCGGCCTGGTCCGTCGGGAGAAGGACGGTCTGTGGGTCAACTACACGATCTCCGGCGGCGGCAGCAGCCCCTACGCGGCAAGCCTTCTGGGACATCTCAAGCACTGGCTGTCCGAAGACGCTGATGTGCGGTCGCTGCTTGAAAACCTGGATTCGATTCGCCGTGAGGACATCTGCAGGCAGGAATAAAAAATATGAGAACTTTGCATAACCGGGGACAAATGGTTCGCAGGCGGCGAATGAAAGATTTTTCGCATTTCCAGAAATTAGACTAATTAATTGATTTCAAACATATTTCAGCATTATCATATTTCAAGCGAAAAAGATTTTGAGCCGAGGCCATTTGCCCCCGGTCTCGTTCTCTATATTGCCATACAGAAATACATGGGAGTAGAATACATGAAGGAATGGACAAAATTTCTCATTTTGGCGGCGGCGTTTCTGGCCGCCTATTATGTTCCCTGGGATCATCCCGTGATCCGGCAATCGGGTTTCGAAGCCTTCATGATGCTTCAGGAATACGCCCGGGAGCATGTTCTGACGTGCCTGGTCCCGGCGTTTTTTATCGCCGGCGCGATTGCAGTTTTCGTCTCTCAGGCCTCGGTCCTGAAATACTTCGGAGCCCAGGCAAAAAAGATCCTCTCCTATTCCGTGGCCTCCGTTTCGGGTACGGTTCTGGCCGTCTGTTCCTGCACGGTCCTGCCGCTGTTTGCGGGCATCTACATGCGCGGGGCGGGCATCGGCCCGGCTACCGCCTTTCTCTACTCCGGTCCGGCTATCAATGTCCTGGCCATTGTTCTCACAGCAAAGGTCCTGGGCTGGAAGCTGGGTCTCGCCCGCGCCGTCGGCGCTGTGGTCTTCTCGGTTATCGCCGGCTTGGCGATGGCCTGGATTTATCGGAAGGATGACGAGAACCGGACAGCCGGCGCCATTTATATGCCCGACGAAGACGACAAATCACGGACACTCTGGCAGGACGCCCTTTATATGGCAACGATGGTCCTGATCCTGGTCTTTGCCGCATGGGCTAAGCCGGCGCCGGGGGAGGGAGGGCTTTGGGCGTTGATCTTCAGCATCAAGTGGTATGTCACGGTCGGCCTCCTGATCACCCTGGCCGTCATGCTGAAGGCTTGGTTTGCAAGAGAGGAACTCGTGAACTGGGTTCAGGCCACCTGGGGGTTCATGATGCAGATCTTTCCCCTGCTGTTGGCCGGCGTTCTCGTAGCGGGATTTTTGCTGGGCAGGCCGGGACAGCAGGCGCTTATTCCCGAAAGTTTCATCGTCGCCCTTGTCGGCGGCAACTCCCTCTGGGCGAATCTTTTCGCTTCCGTTTCCGGTGTTTTGATGTATTTCGCCACCCTCACGGAAGTTCCCATTCTCCAGGGGCTCATCGGTTCCGGCATGGGCCAGGGACCGGCCCTGGCGTTGCTGCTCGCAGGACCCGCTCTCTCATTGCCGAGCATGATCACCTTGGCCGGGATCATGGGCGTCAAGAAGACGCTGACCTACTGCATCATCGTCGTGATTCTTTCCACCGCCGTCGGGATGGGCTACGGCTGGCTGGTGGGCTGAGGAAGATCGAAGATGCCGGAAGACAATGTAATGCAGATCAGGATCAGCAACATCACCCGGAAGAAAGGAGTAAACCTATGGAAATCAAGATTTTAGGCCCTGGATGCATGAAGTGTCATCAGGTGGAAAGAATCGTAAAGGAAGCTGTCACCGAAGCCGGCGTCGGAGCCGAGATCGAGCACGTGACGGATATCAAAAAGATCGCCGCTTACGGCATCTTCGGCACGCCGGCGGTGGTCATCGACGGGGAAGTCAAGTCCGTGGGCAAGATTCCCAAAAAAGAGGAAGTCAAAACCTGGATCGGGAAATAGGGAGAATGGAGAAATGCCGGACGGTATCATAAAAAAATTGTCGTTTCTCGATCGTTTTTTGACGTTGTGGATCTTCCTGGCCATCGGCTTTGGCATCGCAATCGGTTTCTTTCTGCCCGGCCTGACGGAATTTGTCGTCGGCCTGCAGGTCGGCACGACATCCATCCCCATTGCCGTCGGGCTGATTCTCATGATGTATCCGCCGCTGGCCCGCGTGAAGTACGAGAAAATGGGCAAAGTGTTTAACAACAAAAAACTGCTGACTGTATCCCTTGTGCAGAACTGGGTCATCGGCCCGGTGGTCATGTTCGTTCTGGCTGTCATCTTTCTTCATAACTACCCGGAATATATGATCGGCGTTATTCTGGTAGGGCTTGCCCGGTGCATCGCCATGGTCATTGTCTGGAACGAGCTTGCCGGAGGAGACCGGGAGTTCGCCGTAGGCCTTGTGGCCTTCAACGCCATCGCCCAGGTTCTCTTCTACGCTGTCTATATCTACGTTTTCATCACGCTTGCCTTGAACTGGCTTGGACTTGGCAAAGACCTCAACATCAATGTCTCCATGATGGAATCGGCAAAAACGGTCTTTATCTATCTCGGCATCCCCTTTTTTGCCGGCCTCATCACGCGCTATTCGCTGATCCATGTTAAAGGAGAAGAATGGTTTGATACGGTGTTCATGCCCAAGATCAGTCCCATCACGCTCATTGCGCTTCTGTTCACGATCGTGGTGATGTTCTCAAGCCAGGGAAACAAGATCATCCAGTCGCCCTTTGATGTCCTGATCGTGGGCATACCCCTTACCCTGTATTTTGTCGTGATGTGGTTCGCGACATTCTTTTTTGTGAAAAAGATCGGCGGGAATTACGCGCAGACCACGGCAGTGTCGTTCACGGCCGGGAGCAACGATTTTGAGCTGGCCATTGCCGTGGCCATTGCCATCTACGGCATCGATTCGGGGCAGGCTTTCGCGACAGTCATCGGGCCTTTGATTGAAGTCCCGGTCCTGATCATCCTGGTCAACGTGGCACTGTATTTCAAAAGGAAATTTTCCCCGGCGGAAGCTTGAATTGCAGCAGGAAGGAGGCATTTATGGAAGACAAGATCATCATCTACGGAACAGACACCTGCCCGTTCTGCAACCAGGCTCGGGCAGCCTATGGGGATCACGCTGTTTACGTGAACGTGGATAAAGATCCCGAGAAACTCAAAGAAATGCTTGCCCTGACGGGAGGCAAGCGGCAGGTGCCCGTGATTTTGGAAGGCGAAACGGTCACCGTCGGTTTCGCCGGGGACGTGTCCCTGCGCGGCGGCGTCCCAATTTTCGGCGGTACTTGAGCGGTGTAGCAACTCCTCGGCGAGGAGTAAGAAAGGCACATATACATTTTAACTTACGGTTGTTGAGGTTTTATCTATGAGTGTAAAGCGTGTTACAATGATCATGGCATTGATTTTTTTCATCCTTTTTCTCGTCGTCGCGGCTTCGCCGTCGTTTTCTGCAGAGCCGAAAAATATTCCCGTGAAGGGTATGGTGAACATGGTCGATCTGGGCGCCAAAAAATGCATTCCCTGCAAGATGATGGCGCCGATTCTGGAACGCCTGGAAAAGCGCTATGCGGGCAAGGCGGCCATTATTTTTCTGGACGTATGGGAAGACCCGAAGCCTGCGCATCATTTCGGCATCCAGGCCATTCCGACACAGATCTTTTTTGACAAAACAGGCAAGGAAGTTTACCGCCATGTCGGATTCATGAGCGAGGAGGCCATCGTCACCCAACTCAAGTCGATGGGCGTCCAATAGGCTAATATCTTAATGGAATTAATCTTTCTGACGATCAACCAATGGATGGAGGGCGCCACCGCGTTAGCGGCCCTAGGATGTTTTCTGTGGGGCATGGTCAGTGTCCTGCTTAGCCCCTGTCATCTGGCCTCGATCCCCCTGATTGTCGCCTATGTAGGGGGACAGGAGCAGATACTACAACCTCGCCAGGCCAGCGCCTACTCCATCGCGTTTACCCTTGGTCTTTTTATTACCATAGCCGTCATCGGCATCGTCTGCGCCCTTCTGGGCCGGATGCTCGGCGACGTCGGAAATTACTGGCAGATACTGGTGGGACTGATCCTTCTTTGGGTCGCCTTGGGCATGATGGGGGTTGACGCATGCACCGCGTCCGGCAGTCTTCTTTACCGACTCAATCTGCGGGGTCTCCGGGGAGCTTTTGTTCTGGGTCTGGCCTACGGCGTGCTGTCCGGCTCCTGCACGTTCGGCTTCATCGCGCCCATTCTGGCCATCATCACCATTCAGCAGAAGGCGACAGTCGGCATTCTTTTCATCACGCTGTTTGCCTTCGGTCACTGCCTCCCTATCGTCATTGCGGGCAGTTCCACGGCCATGGTTAGAAAACTGATCGAGAATCAGGCCTGGCAGGGAGCGGGTATGTGGTTCCGCAAAGGCGCGGGATTCGTCATCGCCGTCCTGGGCATTTACTTTATCGGCAATCCCTTCTGGGGAAATTAAAGGGTAAAGCGGCCTCTCGCTGAGGAGTAATAAAAAACACAATACATATTAAGAAAGAAGGCTTATTCGTATGTTTAAATCCATCGGTTTTATCGGAGGAGGAAGGGTCGCCAGGATCATCCTGGGTGGTTTCGACCGGAAAAGGAGATGGCCCGGCAAGGTGATCGTCAGCGACGCCAATGCCGATGTTCTGAAAGATCTTCAGCAGCGATTCCCGAAAATTGAAGCGGCAGGGGAAGATCCCAGGAAACCCGCTGCCGCCGATCTCGTCTTCCTGGCCCTCCATCCCCCGGCGATCATGGGCATGCTTGGCGAAATGAAATCAATTGTCCGCCGGGATGCGGTTGTCATCTCCCTGGCCCCGAAAGTATCCATCTCACAGATTTCCGGCGGACTTGACGGCTTTTCCCGTATCGTCCGGATGATACCCAATGCGCCGTCGGTCGTGAATAAAGGTTTCAATCCGCTGGCGTTTTCCGCCGTATGGTTAAAGGACGAAAAGAAGAAATTACGCAGATGGTTCAATACCTTGGGCGACTGCCCCGAAGTGGCGGAAGAAAAACTGGAGGCCTATGCCGTGATCACCGCTATGGGGCCGACCTATTTCTGGTTTCAGTTTTATGAATTGGAGGAACTGGGAAAGACCTTTGGGATGAGCCCGAAAGAGGCGAAAGAAAGCATGGCGAAGATGTTGAGGGGAACGCTCAAGACCATGACGGACTCGGGATTATCGCCCGCCGAAGTCATGGATCTGATCCCCGTGAAACCCATCGGAGAGGAGGAGGCAACCATCCGGAATATGTACCGGACAAGACTCCAGGGCTTGTACAGCAAGCTGAAAGGGTAAATCATAGAGGTGTGCAATCCCCCTTTCCCCGAGGGATGAGGCGTGTTTTTGCATGCACCACCACGGGGCCTTTAGCGAAGTCGCTGCACTTGACGGGCGACGGTAAAAAGAATAAAAGACCACGCAAGGGAGAATTGAATATGAAGCGAAAAAAAACATTGATCCGGACCTTCTGGATGACTATCATATTGTTGATCCTGTCGGTGCCCAGCCTCTACGCCCAAGGGCGGGAGATACCTTTTCCGCAGTACGGTACGGGTCCCATTCAGGTGCGCATTTATACCGACTATTTCTGTCCGCCCTGCCGGGCGATAGAGCCGGCGGTGGAACCGATTTTGAAGAATTTACTAAAGGCAAAGGTGATCCGACTGACACTGGTGGACACCCCGTTCAACCCAAGCAGTCCCCTGTACGCCAGATATTTCATCTATGCCCTGTCAAAGAAAAATGATGTGGAACACGCCCTCAAGGTCCGGAACATTCTCCTTGACGCTGCCGCCAAAAAAGAATCCTCTACGAAGGAACAGATCGAGGAACTTTTCAAGCTTAAAGAGATCGTCTATGTAGCCTTTGACGTCAAGCCCGCCTTCACACGATACAATGACCTCATCAAGGAAGACCATATTCAATCGACGCCGAGCTGCGTGATCATCAAAGGCGGCAAGAAAGAAACCTTCGTCGGGGGCGCGAATATTATCGCCGCTCTGAAACGGTTATTGTAAACCCGAACTTTACCTTTGCTTTACGGCGCTTTCCGCATGAACGAGAATAAGATGATAAAAATCCTGAACATTATTTTACCTGTTGTAGGCATGGGCCTGACGATCTACTATAAGGTCTGCGACACCGTCTGCGCGTATATTTCAGGATCTTTTCTGGGCATTGATCTGAAAATCATCGGGATTCTCTTCATGGCCGTGCTTCTGATCCTGATCATCCCGGTGATTGCATCCTACAAGACTCCCGTGCGCCATCTGCGGACCATAATGCTCGCGGGCGCTATAGGCGGGGAGGTGATTCTGTTCCGGTTTCAGGTGGTCCACGAGACATTCTGTCCGTTCTGTCTGGCCTTCGGGCTTTGCCTGTTGATCCTCTTTGCCATCAATTTCAGAGTCATGAACAAATATCTGGCCGGGGCGTCCTTTCTGGCCGGAATCGGCGCCTTTGCGCTGTTTTTCCAGGGATCCGTTTTGCCGCTCTATTGAGGAGACACTGGGGTTGTTGAAAGACCTTGATTTCAGTCACGCTGCCCCATAGGAACGCCTTATTAAAAGAGAGTATTTTTTACCGGTACGCGGTAAGATGGCAGACATTGCATCTGCCAAACGCACCTGATAATAAAAACAGGCGTAAAAGGGCCGGCCAAAGGCTATGGCCAGCCCCTTCAGATTGATCACTGCCGCCGTGAGATATCCTTGGATTGCCACATTTTCCAATCCGCGACGAACCGCACGTCTCAAACCGTGCTGCGTCTTGGCTTCTCCATGAATACCTTCAACAAGATATCGATGACGGTTATATAACCGCTTCGTCTTGTCATCCCAAGCCGTTTGCCTACGCCTGCGGGCTCGCAGTAACGCTTCGTAACCGTCAACCCTCGGAATCGTTCTGGTCTTGGCCGTGGCAGGTAAGCATTGTCGGCATAGAGTACAACATCGGCAATCAACTCTCTTTGATTTATATAACCATCCCTTCCTTACACGACTTGATCGTGTCAATGTGTTACCAACTAATCGCTGATGAAGGCCATCATACTTGAATCGCCTGATAGACAAATTCCTCTTCCCAACATGAGAATCACGCTGCGGAGGAATGACCGCGGCTTCATCCAGATCCCGATAGTTTGCTGAATGAGCATACCTTCTTGATTGGTTTGTCTGTAATAACCTCAGTCCGCTCAATGAGCTCTATCAGCTTCGTCCCCTCATTGATTTCACCCGCTGTCAGATCAACGTCAATCAAGATTCCAGCCTTACAATACTTGCCCAAGAAACAACATCAGCACGGATTAAGGTCGAATCGATATGTGCCGTCTCGACGCCGCCGGGCAGAGAATTGAGACCATACCGGGCGCGCTGTTTCGCCGACAGGATGGCGTCATCAGCAATGGCCTGCCTACTCACTGACGCTACGGGTAACGATGGGGAAATACAAGGTGATTTCTGCACCTTTGCCGGGATGGCTGCGGATATTGATGCGGCCTCTGTGGATTTTCATGATATCTTGAACTATAGCCAGGCCAAGTCCCCGCAGCCCCTCTTCGGTATGGGTGCTGAAAAAGGGTTCGCAGATCTTTGATATCAGTTCTTCCTCAATGCCGGGGCCGTTGTCCCGGACGCTAATGGCCACAGCGTTTTCCGCGACATCGAAAAAGTTGGAGACGATTATCTTGCCGCCGGCGGGCATGGCCTCTGCCGCATTCTGGAGCAGGTTGAACAGGGCTGTCTGCAGGCGGAAGCGATCCGCATAAATCTCAGGGATATCCGATCCCTCCTGAACGTTCAGATCGATGCCGGATTTCTGCATCAGCGGTTCCACCAGCGGCAGCGTCTCGTTGAAGAGATCCTGTACGGAAAGGGTTTCAAAATGCGGCTCCGGCGGCCGCGTGGCGCGGCGGACGTTCTGGATAACGGTGTTGAGCCGCTCTGTCTGCTGGACGATAAGTTCGATCTTACGCTTCACATCGGGCGGCCACTCTCCGCGCTCCAGTAAAAGCCGTGCCATCCCTGCGATGGAGTGCAGCGGCGTTCCCAGGTCGTGGGCCAGCGTTGCCGTCAGATAGCCCAGGACCGTGAGTTGCTGGAGCTGGTTCACCTGTTTCTGCAACTCCACAACGCTGAGTGTTGCCTCCTGAACACGCGCTTCAAGGCGCCGGTTCAACTCCTGATTCTGACCGAGCACTCGCTCGACTTCATCAGCCATTTCATTGAAATGCGCCGCTAGTTGTCCCCACTCATCGCGCCGTCGGAAGGGAATCCGTCTGATATAATTACCCGCCTGGAAGTCGTCGATGGTCCGGATGATGATATTCAGGGGCCGCTCGATAAGCCATCTGTAACTGACAGCCAGAATCAGCAGGATCACGAACAGCAGTCCGGCGGAACTGACCATCAGCAGGAGCTTTGCCCGGGCGAGGATCTCCGCGTTTCCCTGGGAAAAGACGATGACCCCCACGACGATTCTTTCATCCTTCTTGTCGGTCAGTCCGGGGTATAGCAGCCCGAGGGCGGGGCCGCCGTCTGTGTCCAGTTTTATGTACTCGGGTTTTTGCGTTTCAGCGGCCTTGGCTACCGTGATTTCCGGCCATTCGTACGGTATACGGCCGGCACCCGCTACAAAATCGGTGCTCATCCTGCTCAGGGAATAAATATCAATCCGGGCCAGATTGGCGTCGCCTTGCACGAGGTCTTTCAGAGCGCCGTCCAAGGCGGCCAACCCCCGGCGGGTCGGGAAGAACTGATAATAGGTACTGACGGTATCCGCAAGCCCCGTCAGCGTTTTGGTTTGCTGATCGATTAGAATCTTTTCCAGCACTCGGATCTGAACCCACCCCCAGACGGCCATGGTCATGGCCAGCCCAAGCATGGTCAGGATCATCAGGCGGCTGCGCAGGGTCATGTGAAGTTCCTATAAAAAAGGGCATGAAGACTATATCTCTTCATGCCCCTGAAGATCAATCAAAATTCTCTGCTTTCATTTTGTCGCCGGGAGGGTGCTCGCCGCCGCTTTGGTATCCCTGCCGGGCTTTGCCGGTTTTTTAGCATTCAAATCTGCTATTTTGACAATTCTCGTGACGATCATCCTGCCGTCAGCTTCCATATAACTGACGCGAACCTTATCGCCGACTTTGAATTTCATCGGCTTTTCGAGAACGAAGACCATCTTTTCCACATTGTTCTTCACTTTTCGCTCGATGATCAGCGTTGAATCGGTGATTTCCAAAATTGTTCCCGGGGCCCGCATTTTTGTGATTTTCGCCGTTGCGGTTCCGGCGGAAGCGGTTTTCGCGGGTGCAGGCACGACGGCTCGCTCAGCGGCAAAGGCCCATGCACCAAGAAGGATAATCAATCCCGCCGTATAGATCATGAAGCGTTTCATTTTCTTAACCTCGGTCTGAATAGGGGTTGTAACCGACTCTATCTCGCTGTCAGGTTGTTCTGAAACCACGGTCCGGCAATTGTCGGATTCCGCCTGCGTTTATGAGCGCTAAGGACCATCTGCCTTCCATTCAAAACAACACAAGTATAAATGATTTTGCCAAGCAATCTGCGTACCATAAGCCTGAGAAGGGATGGATTGTTCATAAATATCCGGGATTATTACTAAAAAAGAAATACGGGGCGTCGGCATGACTGGCCGGACCGGCATAAATGACGCACAACTCCCCAGCAGGTGGGGAATAATTCATCATGACATGATCATGCGGATGGCTGCGGGGACGATCTCGATCTCCACGGGCAGGCGACCGGGTTGCTCGCCGTCTACATCTAGCAGGACCTTCTGCTCCGAGGCGGCGACCAGCCTGCGACCCGTCAGGGTGAAAACCTTTTTTATCTTCTTGATCTTACCATTGTAGAGTTTGGGAAGATGCCAGAAAATCTCCGGAAGGCTCAGGTTGCCGATCACGGTGATATGAAACAGGCCGTCGTCCACACGCGCATCGGGCGCGACCTGCATGCCCCCGCCGTGGTATTGGCCGTTGGCTACGGCAATGTTCAGGATCGTGACGTCCTGCAGGTCGCCGTCATCCACGCGGAAACGGATGTGTTTTCTTTCGTAGACGAAAATTCCGGCAAGCGTCGCCCAGATGAAGGAAAAAAAGGGGCCGAAGGCCTTGCTGGCATGGTTGACACGGTCATCCACTTCCCCGCCGAGCCCGAAGCTCGTAATGTTATGAAAATAGCGGATGCAGGGGCGGTTCTCGTGATCCTCATATCGAAGCCGTCCCAGATCGATTGCGCGGAACTGGCTCGCGCGGATCATGTTCAGGGATTTTTCCAGATCTGTGTCTTTAAGGATGGTTCGGCAGAAGTCGCAGCCAGTTCCATTCGGCAGGAATCCAAGCAGGGCCTCCGGCCTGATAGGGCCCGATTCATCCATAAAACCGTTGACGACTTCGTTGAGGGTCCCGTCACCGCCCACGCAAACGACGTGGTCGCAGCCGTCCAGGAGCTTCCGGCGGGTCAGATAGGTGGCGTCGCCCGGTCCTGAGGTCATGCAGGTCTCAAAATCTCCCAGACAGTTTTGCGCTCTTGCTTGGATCCGGCTCCATTCCCGACCGGTGGAGCCGTTCCCCGAAGACGGATTCACAATAAAAACCGTTTTTTCCGAAGGCAACAGAGATCTCCCTTTCAGACAATTTTCAATGACCCTGGGCCGCAACGTGTGAAACCATAAAACAGATTGCCTGTCTTGTCAAAGTGAATTCGCTGCCGGGCCGCCTTTATGAAAGCTGATGTAACGATAAAATACCCTCACGGGGCAGAAGTCGCTATTTTCTTGACAGATATTCCATTTTTCCGGTACAGTCGCGGCGCAACAATGCCGGGATGTCATAAAAATCAATCCATTAGGCGCGTCCGATAATGCCTGACACAACCAAGTTCGAATTTCTGAGAGCCCTGATTCTGTTTCCCATCCGGTCGCTTTTCGCGGAAGGGGGGGCGCTATCTGACCTGGTGCGGATTGCCAACGCCTATTACCGCGCGTCTTTCAATCGGACGCCCGCAATAAACAAGGCGGTCATGCTGCCCCATTGCCTGATCAGCCGGAAATGCCCGGCGAAATTCTCCAAGGAAGACGGCATCCTCTGCGTTAACTGTAGTCTTTGCAACTGCGGCGAAATCAAGACGCTCTGCGAAGAGCGGGGCATGCAGTTTTACATCACGCCGAGCATGGGATTTACCAAGCGGCTGGCGTACCGGAAGCAATTACGGGCAGCTCTGGGCATAACGTGCAACTTCGAAATCGGACGAGGGCTCAAATCGACGCGGTTGACCCTCAAGGGTGTCGATCTCAGGAAACACCGGGTCATTCCACAGGTAGTGCTGACCACGAAGTATGATTGTATAGACAACGATGCTGACTGGGAGCTTCTGCGCCGCATCATCCTCAACGGGGCATGAGCGGCGACATCATAAAAAGTCCGGATGCTGCGTTGCGCTTCATCCTTCGTCATTGCGGCGTACGCAAAAGTACGCCTCATTCCTCATGATTTGCGCGCCTTGCCTGCGGCGCTTTTTACGATGTCGCCCAAAATTCAACAGCTTCCGACTTTTCATGAGTTCATTATGAGCCATCGCACGATGCATTCCATTCGTGCCAGGCCTGAGCGCAAGACCGTCGTCGTTATCGGCGGCGGGGCGGGAGGCATGCTGGCGGCGGGGCGATCGGCTCAGCGCGGCGCCAGGGTCATCCTGCTGGAGAAGACCGGTCAACTGGGGCAAAAACTCCTCGTCAGCGGCAAAGCCCGCTGCAACCTCACGAACAGCAAACCTCTGAAAGAATTCGTCGCCATGTACGGTTCCAACGGCCGCTTTCTTTATGGCGCTTTTGACCACTTTTTCCGTGACGACCTGTTGACCCTTCTGGAACGCTACGGTGTAAAGACCAAGGTGGAGCGCGGCGGCCGGATCTTTCCCGCCAGCGATGATGCCCGCGATGTGGTGGCGGCCTTACGACGCCACCTCGACGACCATCGCGTAGAAATCAGAACCGGTGTCCGCGTGACGGAGATCGTGGTTCAAAACGACAGAATTTCAGGGGTCATGAGCAGAAAAGACAGGAACAGCGACCCTGTTTTTCTCTCTTCCGACGCGGTCGTCCTGGCCACTGGCGGAGCCACCTGGCCGAGTACGGGGTCCACCGGCGACGGTTATGCCATGGCCGCAGCAATTGGCCACACCATCGTCCCCCTGAGGCCTGCCCTGGTTCCCCTGATCGTTGAAGAAACGGCGCTGGCCAAATCCATGCAGGGGGTCAGCCTACGCAACATCCGCCTGAACGCTTTCCGGTGCCGTGCCGACGACATCGACGATGAGAAAGCGCCAACCAGCGACACCGGCCGCGGCATCCCGGGGAAACGCCCCCGTCAGCCCGTTATCGAAAGTCGCCTGGGGGAGATGATCATTACACATTTCGGCATCGGCGGCCCCGTGACGCTGCTCATGAGCCTGAACATTGTGGATGCACTGGCTGGGGGGCCGGTCAGCGTCGCCATCGACCTCAAACCCGCCTTGGATCGGCCACAGCTTCAGAACCGCCTCCAGCGGGATTTCGATCAGCACGGCAAACGGAGCTATCGCCGCATTTTGACCGGACTGCTACCTCTGAAGATGACAGAGCCTTTTATTCAAATGACGGGCATTCCTGCCGATAAACCGGCGCATCAGATCACGGCGACCGAGCGGGAAAGAATCGCCGGCCTGCTGAAATCACTGCGTTTCAACATCCGGGCGCCGCTGCCCCTGTCTTCGGCCATTGTCACGGCAGGCGGCATCTCCCTGAAAGAGATCGATCCCCGCACCATGGCTTCGCGTCTGATCCACGGTCTTTTTTTCTGCGGCGAGGTGATGGATATCGACGCCGACACCGGCGGTTACAACCTCCAGGCCGCCTTCTCGACAGGTTTCCTCGCCGCTGAAAGCAGCGTAAATTAAATGCAGGTGGCAACCTCCCAGGCCCATTGGCTGCAGGGAAACAAGCCGGGCTTTGTCGTAAAGTTACGTCCCAAATCCTGGCAGATCATTTTTTGACTTTTTTACGAGTTCGTCAATCCTGGCTTGACAGACAGATGAAATTTTAATACACGGGCCGGGCAGTTTGTGTATAGTGTAATTGATAGATAAATAATATTGCGAAACCTTTGAAAAATGGTTTCGGCGCAAATGAAAAATATGAAAGATTTTTAACTTTACAATGAGGTGTTTATCATGAAAGGCATTATTCTTGCGGGCGGTTCGGGTACGCGACTCTATCCCGTCACCACCAGTATTTCGAAACAAATTCTCCCGATTTTCGACAAGCCTATGATCTATTATCCGCTGTCGATCCTGATGCTTGCCGGCATCCGTGAAATCCTCATCATTTCCACTCCCCGGGATCTGCCGTTATACAAAGAGCTTTTCAACGACGGGTCGAATCTGGGCTTATCCCTTTCTTACGCCGAGCAGCCTCATCCCGGAGGTCTTGCCCAAGCCTTCATCATCGGAGAAGCTTTCATCGGTCAGGATAACGTTTGTCTGATCCTGGGCGATAATATCTTTCACGGCTATGGCCTGTCCGGGATTCTGGAAAAAGCGGGCAAATTAACCGACGGCGCCCTTTGCTTCGGCTACTGGGTCAAGGACCCGGATCGTTACGGCGTTGTTTGTTTCGACGATCAGGGAAAGGCCGTCAGTATTGAAGAGAAGCCGGCGCATCCAAAATCTAATTATGCAGTCGTTGGCCTCTATTTTTACGACAATGCCGTTGTGAAAATCGCAGAAAATCTGAAGCCGTCGGCACGCGGTGAACTTGAAATAACCGACGTCAACAGGGAATATCTGAACCGTGGCAAGCTCTGCGTTGAGCTGCTGGGTCGGGGCATGGCCTGGCTCGATACAGGTACACACGAAAGCCTGCTCGAAGCCGGCAACTTCATTGCCACGATTGAACATCGTCAGGGCTTGAAGGTGGCCTGTCTGGAGGAAATTGCCTATAACAAAGGCTATATCAACAAGGAACAATTACTGGCTTTGGCACAACCCTTGGCCAGGAATCAATATGGGGAGTACCTGATCAACTTGGTCCGGTAGAGAAGATAGGCAGTTTTCAAGGGCCGCATATTGTCATTGTCGTGAGCCTGGGGCATAAAGGAATGTACACAGCGGGTATTGATATCGGGTCGATCAGCACAAAAGCGGCGATCATGGAAGGTAGCCGTGTGATTGCAAGCCAGGTGATCTTTACGGGCTACAACGCGGAAATGGCGGGAAGAAAGATCTTTGAAATGGTTCTGGACGACGCGCATCTGGCGTCTGGGGATATCGGCCGGATTTTAGCCACGGGTTATGGCCGCAGGAGCGTAGACTTTGCGGACAGGGCCGTCACGGAAATAATGTGCCACGCTGCCGGCGCCCGTTACATGAGTCCGCACATCCGCGCCGTCATCGATATCGGCGGGCAGGACAGCAAGGCCATCCTGCTGAATGAAACGGGCCGGGTCGTTAACTTCGCCATGAATGACAAATGCGCAGCCGGGACGGGACGTTTTTTGGAAGTTATGGCCCGGGCGCTTGAAGTGGACCTGGACGAATTCGGGAGGCTCTCCCTGCAGGCTGCAGCCCCCTCTAAAATCAGCAGTCTCTGCACGGTTTTTGCCGAGTCGGAAGTCATTTCGCTGATTGCCCGCGGGGAAAAACGGGAGAATATCATTGCCGGAATCCATGAATCCATTTGTATCCGGGTGCTTGCAATGGCCAACCGGGTGGGTGTCAGTGCCCCCATCGCGATGACTGGCGGCGTAGCTAAAAATATCGGCGTCGTGAAGGCCTTCGAGAAGGCCTTTGGTTCGCCGGTGGCGGTGTCGGAATACGCCCAGATCAACGGCGCCATCGGAGCAGCGCTGCTGGCGCAACAGGCCTGAGGCGATCATGTAAAGCTCTCGGGGATTAAGGATTTCATGAAAGGCAATAAAAAATCTGTGAATTTTATGAAATTGTGATATAAAATTTGGATAAAAAATTATTTCGTTCCATGAGGCATTTATGAGGTTTGACATTGCGAGAAGCGGCAGCGGACTGACTTACGAAATCCGTCACATTGTGGCTGTCGCCAACAAGCTAAAGGAATACGGCGTTGAGGTCTTCTGGGAAAATATCGGCGATCCCGTCAGCAAGGGCGAAAAAATCCCGGACTGGATGAAGGACATCCTGATCAACATCTTGGGGGAGGACCTTTCCTATGCCTATTCCCCAACAAAGGGCATGAACGAAACCAGGAACTTCCTGGCCGAACAGGTCAACAAAAGGGACAAGGCGCAAATCAGCCCCGATGACATCATTTTCTTCAACGGCCTGGGAGACGCCATCGCCCGTTCTTACAGTTCCATCCGCGTG
This sequence comes from Pseudomonadota bacterium, assembly GCA_043805145.1. Taxonomy (GTDB): domain Bacteria; phylum Desulfobacterota; class Syntrophia; order Syntrophales; family Fen-1087; genus JAPLJM01. Next base: position 62,494 of record JAZDIK010000008.1, read on the forward strand.
GATGCGCGCATCATCCTGCCGGAGCCGACCTACTCCACGCATCTGCTGGCGGAAGTTCTCCACGCTTCCTTCCCGCCCAACACTTACCGGATGAACCCCTATAGCAGCTGGTATCCCGATATCCGGGAACTGGAGCAGAAGGTCAAAAGCCACAAATCCATTGTCGGGATCCTGGTCATTAATCCGGATAATCCGACAGGATTCGTCTATCCCGCGGAGACGCTCAGGCAGATCGTTAAAATTGCGAGAGAATATCAACTCTTCCTGATTTTCGATGAGACTTATATTAACATCATTTATAACAACAAGAAAACGGTTCCGCTGTCCGACGTGATCGAAGACGTTGTCGGTTTCAGCATGAAGGGCATTTCCAAGGAATTTCCCTGGCCCGGCTCGCGCTGCGGATGGATAGAGGTCTATAATGCAGGAAAAGACCCTGTATTCGACAACTACATTGACACGATCCTGCATCAGAAGATGTCGGAGGTGTGCTCGACCACGCTTCCGCAGATTGCTATTCCGCGGCTCATGAACCATCCGGAATATAAGAATTATCTCAACGAGCGCATCCGTCACTATGAGCGGCTGTCCAATATCGCCTACAACATCCTCAAGGACGTGCCGTATCTGACGGTGAACCGCACGAACGGCGCCTTTTACATGACGGCGGTTTTCAACGAGTCCGTCATGAACAACCGGCAGACCCTGCCGATTGAACAGCCCGATATTAAAGTATATATTGAAAATTTGGTGAGCGATAAAATCGAACTTGACAAGCGGTTTGTCTATTACCTGCTGGGTTCGACAGGGATCTGCGTCGTGCCGCTGACCTCTTTCTTCACTTCTCTTCAGGGATTCCGCATGACGCTGCTGGAAAAGAACCCGGACAAATTCGAGGCAATCGTCAAGACGATTGCCGACAAGATCGTTCAGTACATCGACTCATCGTCGATCACGGGTTCACTGTCACTGCTGTAGCCGGAGAAAATTTTTAACGGTCTCGTCCAATAACAAACCGGAGAAATCAGGAGGGGCGAGATTTTGACAAGCAGAGGGATTCGAATGAGTATGCCATGATGTCGATGCACGAGATCCTGTATATTTTTTTTACAGGTGGATACCTTAGATGGGTATTTTTTACTCACATTCTGCTCTGCCAGATTCATCTCCGTCCATCCGAAATCAATTAATAATTATTTGATATCGATATCTTGCAATGTCAGGCATTAGAATCGGCATGCTCTTTGCTGTATCGCCATAAAACGGCTCGAAGGTCATATAAACAAGGGGTGGCTTGCAGCAGAGGCAGATACCTTCTGTGTGTCCAGATACGTTGCGTGGTGTTTTTTTACAAACGAGGATGAAAATGGCGATGATAAACGCAGGAAGGACAACCATTGAGGCCCTCTCGATGCGGCAGGTTTCCGGGATATGTTTTTTGCTTTTTCTTGGCGTTCTGACATTGTCGGCCTGTTATCAGAAGCCGTATCAGGTGTCACGACCTGTGCCCGAAAGGGTCGGGGCAGGCCCGGAGATTCCATCGACGCAGGTCTATTTTTACCCGAAAGCGGGACAGACGGCCGGGCAGCAATCGCGTGACCACTATGAATGCTACAACTGGGCGGTGAAACAGACCGGCTTTGATCCGGGCCAGTCGGCGATCCCGACGGATCAGCGCATCAGGGTGGTGCCGATGCCGCCGCCAGGGCATGACACCGCCACACTGGCTATAGCCGGCGCCGTGCTGGGCGCTCTGATCGGTGGACCGAGGCATGCCGCACAGGGCGCCCTGATCGGCGCAACCGGGGGGGCTATTGCCGGGGCCACGTCGGATTTGGCGAGGCAGGAGTCCGCCCGGCAGATGGAGAAGGCCTACAATGAACAAGACCGGCGCCGGAATACCCAGCTTGCGGAGAAGGCGTTGGGGTTCCGGCGAGCCATGTCCGCCTGTCTCGAGGGCTCCGGCTACAGCGTGAGGTGAAGGAAATAGCGATCTGTGTCAGGAATAGACACTTGATTTACGGAGGGTATCGCCATGACGATGACATTGAAGACAAACAAATACTTTGCACTCGGGCTAATGCTGCTGGTCCTGTTATCGGGGAGCCGGGCGGTTCAGGCAGATGACCGCGGACCCCGTCATCGCGAGTATCGGGATTTCCGTTACCAACATGACCGCTCTTACCCTGTCCGTGCCCAAGTGATTCGAACATTGCCCCGCAACCACCGGACGGTAGTCCATGGCGGCACACGATTTTACTTCTCGGGAGGCGTTTGGTACCGTCCGCAGGGGCCCCGTTTCGTCATCGTTGCGCCACCGGTTGGTCTGTTCGTCTCCTTTCTGCCCCCATACTACGAAACGATCTGGATGCGGGGCGTGCCCTACTACTATGCCAACGAAGTCTACTACACACACAGAGGAAGCGGCTACGTTGTCGTCGAACCTCCGAAGGAGGAGGTGAGCCAAGCGCCGCCGCCGGTGGAACAGATGTTTATCTATCCCCGTCTGGGCCAGAACGAAAAGCAGCAGGCCGATGACCGCTATTCGTGCCATCGTTGGGCTGTGGACCAGACCGGTTTCGACCCGACGCAACCACCCGGCAGCGCATCTGCAGATCAACGGATCGAGAAGCGGGCGAATTACCAGCGTGCAATGGGCGCCTGCCTCGACGGCCGCGGCTACACGGTTAAATAGACGAATATCAGCGGACTCTACTCTATACAGATAATCGCTTCTACACGTATCCCGACCGCTCCGGGGACGAATACATCCAGGCATAACGCTTTGAGAATTCAAAGAATCAACGGAGCCAATTTAAGGCGTAGATGATAAAACTAAATAAAAATAAATGGATATTTAATTTCAGCATCTTGTTCCTGCTCGCTTCCTGCATGTGTCTTGTATCCTGCCTGATCTGGATCATGGAGAAACCCTCCTTCATCCTCCGTGAAATCATCTTCAGTCCCAGTTCCCTCACACAAATGAACCTTCTCCTCGGCCTCGACGTTTACAATCCGAACCGCTTTGACTTTACGCTCAAGTCTTTCGAATATGTTGTTTTCCTCAACAACGAAGAAATCGGAACCGGCCGCCTGGAAAAGGAGACGCTCGTCCCTTCGTCATCAACAACGCGGGTTCAGGTTTCTGTCGTTGCAAAGTTTAATGACTTGGGCGGTAGCCTGAAGACAATTATCACCGGTCGTGACCTGCCTTACAAGATAGAGGGAAAAGCCTCCATTAAAACAGCCCTTGGCGGCCGCAACATCCCTTTTTCCATAGACGGGCGTATTGATCTGAAAAATCTATAACGACCGCCACCATAAGAATATTCATAATCTTCATCATGATTGCCGCCTTCCCTTTCGGCTGCAGTGCTTTCTTCCGAAACCTTGTTTGCCTTCCGGCACATGAAGCCCATCCTGTAGACGAGACCGATCCACCATCAGCAGTTTTTATATCGCTGGCCCTCCGGAAGGTGCCGGACCGTAGAAGGGAAGTGATCTGTAAATATTTAATTGCTTATAATTACAAGATGTTGATGATAAATCTACTGTAATGATGTTTGATAATAATTACAAATTTGTATTTTTACCTTAAATAAAGCACAATAATGTAACTTAAATTCATCATTCATACTGACCTCTTTTCTATTTTTCTTAAATGATTTCAATGTATTGATGCTTTAATGCCTTCTTGGTACCATTTTTGCTGGGCATTAACAGTTACTGATAGCAGCCTGTGAAATCTATCCGTTGCAGTCAGAGTTGATTCAACCCCAAAATGTAGGGACGCCATGCAAGGGAGCGCCTTATGTGAAAAAAGCAAAGATCATTCTCATGAGGGGACTGAACAGAGCAGGAATTGATAATAAAAGTCATTTTAAAGGGGTATTGTTATGTCAGTCATTCAGGAGGTCATTGCCAAAGTCAAACAGATCGATCCCGACCAGCCGGAATTCCATCAGGCCGTGGAAGAGGTCATGGAAAGGCTGAAGCCGACGACCAAACGACATCCGGAATTCGTCAAAGCCAACATTTACGGACGCATCGTCGAGCCGGAACGAACGATCATCTTCCGGGTTCCCTGGGTGGACGACAAAGGGAATGTCCATGTCAACCGGGGATTCCGCGTCCAGTTCAACAACGCCATCGGTTCCTTCAAGGGCGGACTCCGCTTCCATCCCTCGGTGAATCTGGGGATAATAAAATTCTTGGGTTTTGAACAGACCTTCAACAACGCCTTGACGACCCTGCCCATAGGAGGCGCCAAGGGAGGCTCCGACTTCGATCCCAAGGGTAAATCGGACGGCGAAGTCATGCGCTTCTGCCAGGCCTTCATGCGAGAACTCTTCCGTCACATCGGGGCCGAAACAGATGTGCCGGCCGGCGATACCGGCGTCGGCGGCAGGGAAATAGGCTACATGTACGGCTATTACAAGAAGATCCGCAACGAACATACGGGTGTCCTGACCGGCAAGGCCCTTGAATACGGCGGTAGCCTGATCCGTCCTGAGGCGACCGGTTACGGAACGGCCTACTTTGCTGCAGAGATGCTGGCCACGCGCGGCCTCGATTTCAAGAACAAGATTGTTGCCATCAGCGGCGCCGGAAACGTGGCCCAGTACGCCGTGGAAAAGGTCAATCAACTGGGCGGCAAGGTCATTACGCTATGCGATTCGTCTGCCACAATCCTGGATGAGCAGGGGATCGACGCCAAGAAATGCGGTTTTGTTATGGAACTCAAGAACGTCAAGCGCGGCCGGATCAAGGAATACGCCGATAAGTACAACACGTGCTGCATCGAAGGGGCCAGCGTGTGGGATGTCATCCGGGACCAAGGCATCAAGGTGGATATTGCTCTGCCTTGCGCCACCCAGAATGAGCTGGACGGTTCCCATGCCGCTGCCATCGTCAAGAATGGTTGCATCTGCGTGGCTGAAGGAGCCAACATGCCCTCCACGCCGGAGGCCGTCAAGATCTTCCAGGAAAACAATATTCTCTATGGGCCCGGCAAGGCTGCTAATGCCGGCGGTGTGGCCACCTCCGGCCTCGAAATGAGCCAGAACAGTCTGAAGCTCTCCTGGACGCGCGAAGAGGTCGACAGCCGGCTGCTGATCATCATGAAAAGCATCCACAAGGTCTGCGTGGAAACCGCTGAGGCCTACGGCCGGAAGGGCGATTATGTGACGGGCGCCAATATCGCAGGCTTCACGAAGGTGGCCAAGGCCATGCTGGCCTATGGCGTCGTTTAATCGGCCTGCGCCTGTAATCATCCGTGAAAGTCCTCATCCTCAATGAGGCAGCAGACGTCACAGGCAACGCTTGTTCAATGCCGAATAAAAACTTCACTGAGTGTCGGGTGGGGAATGATCCATCTGCTCAATTCCCTCGTTCCCAGGCCATTTGCAACCGCAAAACTCATAGACGCGATCAGGTCGGCCGCCGCGTCGCCGACAATGGTCGCACCGATCAGCTTGTCCCTTTGAAACAGCATTTTTACGAAACCCGGTCCCATCAGTTCCGTGCGGGCGATGATATTGGCGGCGTAGTCCGATTTCATGACCTCAATCGTTAGACCTTGCCGGCCTGCCTGCATTTCCGTAAGGCCGACGCGGGCGACCTGGGGATGGGAATATACGACCGCGGGGATGGACGCTTCATGGCAGACAATCGAGCCGTCGCCGAAAAGTGCGCTGGCCAAGGCTTTCCCCTGTTGAATCGCACGATGCGCCAGCATGATGCCGCCCGTCACGTCGCCAATGGCGTAAATTCCGGGGATGTTTGTCATCTGCTGCGCATCGACACGGATCCCGGTCCGGTCGTGCCGGATGCCGAGCCGGTTTAATGTTCCCCGGTCCAGGCAGGGTTTCCGGCCGGAGCAGATCAGGGCGCCTGCCGCTGTCAGCTCAAACTCCTTCCCCTGTCGCACAACGGCGACCTGAACGCCGTCCGCCGTTTCCCGAATCGCCTGCACCCTCGTCGAGACATGGATCGCGACGCCCAGCCGTGTCAACTCCCTGTTCAAAAGGATTGATGTGTCTTCGTCTTCGAGGGGCAGGATCTGCTCCAGCAGTTCGATCAACATTACCTTCACGCCCAACTCGGCCAGAAAAGTCGCAAATTCCACGCCGATGACGCTTCCCCCGACAATGATCATATCCTCCGGGAGGGCTTGCAACTGGAGAAAACCATCGGAGTCCATGATATGCCCCGAAATCGCCATGTCCGGCAAGAGGGCGGGCTCCGATCCCCAGGCGATGGCAATGTGTTCGCTCTGAAGAATCTCGACGTTTCCGTCTGCATCGGTCCACTGGATCTCCCGGGGAGACAGGATCTTTCCCTCGCCCGCCTGGAGCGTCACGCCGGCGTCGCGGAGCGACTTTTCCACGCCAAGAGCGGAGATACGGACCATCTGCTGCTGATGCCGTTTCATGGCGGTAAAATCGAAGGATGGCCGGTCGACGGCGATGCCAAGGCGCTTCATTTTCCTCAGATCCGCATAGTGCTTGCTGCAGGCCAGAAGCGCTTTGGTGGGGATGCAGCCCCGGTGAGTGCAGGTCCCGCCCCAGAGATTTTTCTCGATAATCGCCGTTCGGGCGCCGTGACGGGCGGCATGTTCCGCCAGGGCATGACCGCCGGGTCCTGCGCCGATGACGATCAAATCAAATGGATCAGACAAGACGGATTTCCTCCAATCGCGTTTTGATTGTACCTGCAATCTAATGAAGCATCGCCAGGTTGTCAACGAATATAACCGCTTGAGCTTTATGATCTGCAGCCATTATTTCATTTTTGATTTAGAAATGGAATGGGTGCGGTAGAATACGGTATCATTTTTGCGCTTTCACGATCACGTAAGGACAGGTAGCAAGCTTTTCCGTTCTGATTTCTCTGAATCTGGCGGTTTGTGAGAAGGATACGATTTCCTGTTGTGAGAAACTGTGGTCGAAGATGATGTGACGCAACCCCCAGAAAAGGAGGGGGTCCCAGAAAAACCAGGCAGTGAAGCGCTGCATGAAACGCCTCAGGGCCTTTCCCGACGCTTCCCTGTCTGTTTCCGAGATGACGGCCCACCGGCCCGGAGCAAGAACGCGGTAAATTTCCGTTATTCCCTGCTGCGGGTCCGGCCAGTGCTTGATGGACCCGACGGACACGACCGCATCGAACCAATCGTCCGCGAAGGGAAGATGCATGGCATTTCCCAGCTCGAAGCGGCAATTGTCGATTCCTCTGCGCTTGCGCAGCCGTTCCGCGGCACGGACCTGCGTGGCGGAAAAATCGATACCCGTCAGGGACGCCGTCGGGTGCCGGGCGGCTAAAAGCAGAGTGATGTATCCCGGTCCAGCCCCGACGTCGAGGATCTGTGAGGGTCCGTCCGGAGTGATCTCTTCGGCGATATTCTCGTAGAGTTCGAACAAAGCATCGTAAATTCGATGGTTATAGATCGGGGCAAAGAGGTCCCACACCCAGCGCGCGTCGCGGGCCTTAACCAGGAGGTTCTTGAGCATGGCCATTCCCTCTTTCCGTTTCAATTGCTGTGCCGGCCGGCGTGGTAGGAGCTGCGCACCAGGGGGCCCGCTTCGACATGGTTGAATCCTCTCGCCGCAGCCGCTTCCTTGAACATCTCAAATTCATCGGGACGATAGTATTTTTGCACGGGCCAGTGATTTCGTGTCGGCTGCTGATATTGTCCGATGGTGAGTCTCTGACACCGGACCCGGGCCAGATCATCCATCAAGGTCAGAATGTCGGCGTATGATTCCCCGAATCCCACCATGAAGCCGGATTTAGAGACGATTTTTTTTGACGAATCCTCGCCGATCCGCTTCAATAATTCAAGCGATATGCGGTATTCGCCCTGCGGACGAAGGTCCTTGAAAAGGGCCGGCACGACCTCCAGATTATGATTGATGACCGTGGGGCCGGTGTCCATCACCACATCGAGCGCCTGCCTGCTCCCCTGAAAATCCGGGATCAGGATCTCCACGCTGCAGCCCGGGATCTGCTCGCGGATTGCGGCAATGCAGGCGGCAAAGTGCGCCGCCCCGCCGTCCGCCAGATCGTCGCGCGTCACAGACGTGATCACGCAATATTGCAATCCGAGCGCCTGCACGGCCTCAGCGAGACGGGAAGGTTCATCGGGGTCGGGCGGCGAGGGAACGCCGTGGGCGACATGGCAATAGCGGCAGTTGCGTGTGCATATATCGCCAAGGATCAGGAAGGTCGCTGTGCCATCGTTAAAACATTCGGCGATGTTGGGGCAGCGCGCTTCCTGACAGACGGAATGGAGCAGGCGTCCCCGGAGCACGCCCCGTACCTTTTTGTAAGGCTCACCGCCGGGGAGTCGGACCTTCAGCCAGTCTGGCTTGCGCAATGGAGGTGCTTCCTGATGCATCATCAAAATGACGAACTCGAAAAAATAAAAAATCAAATTTTGGACAGCTTCGTGAAAAATTCCTCAGACGAGGCGTGCAAATCATGTCGTCAGAAATAGTACCAGATCGTGCTGTAATCAGCGATATTTTCTCCGTCCTCGGACAGCCGCTTGAGATAGTCGTAAATAGGGACGTCCGTGTACAGATAATCCAGAGCGGTGACCAGCCGGACCTCCCAGGAGTAAAACCTGTAAATGCGGCGGCCGTCAGGCAGAATCATGATCACTTCGTGGTCCTGCCAGGCCTTCAGGTGAGACTTGCCAAGACGCGGGACGTTGAAGACCGGCTCATCCGTCCGGACCAGGCCGGGCTGCAAGCGGGCCTCCTCGCGGCGCTCCTGTTCAATCCGGGCGATGGGCACACGAAAGTCGATGGTTTCCTCCTTGCCCTTGGTGCTGAAAGTATAATAGGGATCGATGCCCGATACCTTGAGCATCTTGCGCAGCAGGCAGGTTTCGAAACGCCTGCTGTTGTAATAGGTAAAAACCTGCTGGTTGTAAACATTCATCCCCAGGCTCTTGATCTTTTTCACCGCTTCCAGCGAATCGGGCGTGACTTCCGCCGCATGTTCGAAATGCGTGACGATGGCGATCTCGCGTTTTCCCCATTCATGGTATTTCTTGAAAATCTCCAGCAGTTCCTCGTTGATCCGGAACGGGACGGTGACGGGAATGCGCGTGCCGATCCGGATACGCTCGATGTGCTTGATGGCGGCGACCTCGCCGAGCAGCCAGTCCACGTAATCGTTTTTGAGCGTCAGGGGGTCGCCCCCTGTAATAAGCACTTCCGTGATGCTGTCGTGATCGCGGATCCACCCCAGCGCCTCCTGTACCTTCTGCCGGCTCATCCGGACGTCGTCGTCGATGCCTTTGATTTCCCAGTTGCGCTGACAATAGACACAAATCTGCGGGCAGGAATTATAGGGTTTCAGGATCAGGATTTCCGGATAGCGTCTGGTAATGCCGTCGATGGGGCTGGTCGATTTTTCGCCCATGAAGTCCATGTCGATGCCCTTTTCGCGGCTTTCCTTGACGCCCGCACAGTAACGGCGGCTGGGGATGACCTGGGCGCGAATCTGGCGGTCGGCGTCCGTGCGGCCCGACTTGTTGAACAGCGACAGATAATAGGGTGTGATTTCAAAGGGAATGTGCATGTCCCCGGCGCAGGCGAGTCCTTCCACTTCATCGGGTTCCAGCCGGACAAGGTCGCTCAGCGTCCTGGCATCCTTGATAATATGCCGGTAATGCCACATGTAGTCTTGCCACTGGCTCTTCTCGGCGCTGAAGTAGCTCAGGATTTCCTTTTTCAATTCCTGCCGTTGGCGGATGATCGCACGGTCGAACCCGGTCCGGTAACGCCGGAAATTGCGCTGGATGAGCGACGCATAGGCGTCGAGCTGTTCGGAGCGGATCACCGCAGCCTCGCGGCCGTCTTTCATGCTGAAGACCTGCTGCCTGGTGATGTGCTTGCCCGATTTGCCCGTAATCCCCCAGAAAAGTACGATGACTTCGCACAGAAAGGCTTCGTTGATCTTTTCGAGGGCCCCGGGCGTTTCCTTTGCGAGGTCAAACAGCCGCTCCATCGGCGAAGCGCTCGTCAGATGTTCATTCTCCGTCCGCATGATGTTGGACAGGACGCGGATGCATTCCTTTGCATTGCGCTTCTCGATGATGTTGAGATTCACGAAGTAGGTGTCGGAACGCATGTTGAACAGATCGCGTTCGAGCCGGTTGAGATAATCGAAAAGGATGAACCTGGCTTCTTCCAGTTGATTGGAATTCTTCAGGATACTTTTTATTTTCGGCTCTGCCTCCCAGAGGATTTCAACGAGCTTTTCCTTGGAATGGTGAATCCAGTTTTTCATATGCGTGCCTCACTTGGAAGATGTCAAGGGTGTTTGCCTTTGTCATGGGCGTAATATATTCATGGCCATGAAAAAATCAATGCGTCATACCTTCCAGCACACATCCGGTTCGCGGGCGGCCCGGACCTCGTCCAGGCGCCTTACGGGCGTCGTCAACGGTGCTGATTTAACCATTTCCGGATCTTCGCCGGCTTCCCTGGCAATGGCGATCATGACGTTGCAGAAGGCGTCCAGCGTTTCGATGCTCTCCGTCTCATTGGGCTCGATCATAATCGCTTCCGGAACGATCATCGGGAAGTAGATCGTGGGCGGATGATAGCCGTAATCGAGCAGCCGCTTGGCGATATCGGTCGTATGAACGCCGCTCTCCCGAACCTGCCTGCGGCCCGTCAGGACGCATTCGTGCATGCAGATCCGGTCATAGGCCAGATCGTAGTAGGGCCTGAGCCTTTCCTTAAGATAGTTTGCATTCAACACGGCGACTTCGCTTACTTTTCTGAGACCGTCCGGCCCCAGGGACCGGATATAAGCGTAGGCCTTGACCATGACGTTGAAATTGCCGTAAAAGGCCCGCACGCGTCCGATCGAATCCGGGAAATCCTCGCGCCAGGCAAAGCGGTCGCCGTCTTTGACAATGCGCGGGATGGGGAGATAATCGACGAGCTTGCCGCCCACCCCGACGGGGCCGCTTCCCGGCCCGCCGCAGCCGTGGGGCGTGGAAAAGGTCTTGTGCAGGTTAAGCTGGATCACATCGAAACCAAGATCGCCGGCTCTCGTCTTCCCCATGAAGGCGTTGGCATTGGCGCCGTCGCAGTACAGCAGGCCGCCCCGATTGTGAACAATGTCGGCGACGGCCTCGATATTGCGTTCGAACAGGCCCAGCGTATTGGGATTGGTCAGCATCAGGCCGGCCACATCCCCCGTCATGAGTTCGCGTAGATGGTCGATATCCACGCCGCCTTCTACGTTGGAACGGACCGTGATGGTCTGAAAACCGCAGAGCGCGCCGGATGCCGGATTCGTGCCGTGTGCGGCGTCAGGGATCAAAATCCGGTGCCGGCGATCCCCCCGGACTTCAAAGTATTTTTTTATCATCATGACGCCCGTCAGTTCGCCATGCGCCCCGGCCGCAGGCTGCAGTGTGAACTCCGCCATACCGAAGATTTCACTCAGGAATCCTTGCATCTCGTACATGAGCTTGAGGCTGCCCTGCGCGAATGCTGCCGGCGCGAGCGGATGCAGGTCTGTAAAACCGGGCAGGCGGGCAACATCCTCGTTGATTTTTGGGTTATACTTCATCGTGCAGGACCCCAGCGGGTAAAATCCCACATCCACGCCGAAATTCCGCCGAGAGAGCGTCGTGTAGTGGCGGATCAGATCCACCTCGGCCACTTCCGGCAGATCAACGTCCTCACGCAGCAGCGCGGGCTCGATAACTTGCCCCGGTGAAACTTCCGGAACATCGCAAACGGGAATGCCGCCGGCTGTCCTGCCGGGCCGACTCTTTTCAAAGATTAAATCCATCGGTGGCCTCTCCTTTTGTTCATTTGTCTCTGCTCAGGACGATTTTCGCACATCCGGTTTTAACGCAAACACATAAGCCCTTCGGCTTTCGTACTCCACGCCGGGATACGGTTCTCTCTCGATGACCTCTATCCTTTCAAATCCACTGTCCTTGAGACAACGGGAAATGAAATCCGTCGGGAACAGCATGAAATCCAGATCGACTTTCTTGCCGAGAAACTCGTCTATATGGATTGTCTTTTCACCAATGTGGTACGTGAAAAGGAAACTTCCATGCGGTTGTAATACACGAAAAACTTCACGGAATGCAATCCCAACTTGCACTTCTGTGAAGTGAACGATCGCGTAGAAAGCGACAACGCCGGCGATTGCATCATTTTCAAATTCGAGCGCAAGAATATTTCCCTTGCGGAAGTGTATCTCCGGGTGAGTTGTTCTTGCCTGTTCGAGCAGTTTCCCCGACAGATCCAGCCCTGAGATTTCAATGCCGAGGTCTTTGAGGTATTTTGCCGTATTGCCGGGACCGCAGCCGAAATCCCAGACCGGCTTTCTGCCGCCGATCTCTTGGGCGAATCTGTAAAGTATTTCCTGATCTTTCGGCTTCTTTTCATGTTCACCGGAGAATGTTTCCGCCCATTCTTTTGCTACGGCATCGTACATTCTCTCTATTTTATTTATTTCCTGTCCCACAATCATAGTCCTAACGCCTGAATCCAGCCGCGTGCGAAGCCGCGCCGGCGGCAATGAAATGTGATATAGGTTTTTATTTTCAGTCATTTTCGATAAAGAAAGCCCGCGATTTGGTACTATTCTCTCTGAAATGTTTAATTTTTTCATATTCTTCCGAGAAAAAGCATTTCTTGGCTTCTTCCATCGAGTCAAAACCAATAACTATAGACCTTTCCGGTTTATTTCCAGCAAATGGCAATATCTTATTGCTTCGTGCAATATACTCCCCATTGTGTGATTGAATAATTCTTACAACCTGTTTGATATAATCATCATACATTTTTTGATCGTAGATTTCTTCAATCATTACGACAAATACTATCTTTTTCATTCTTTATGTCCCTTAAATGCTTTATCAACAATGGGATTTACATAAAATTCAGGCAACTTCAGTTTAAATATCGCTTTCCTGCAGAATTGTAATGCTTCGGACTCTTCTCCGATATAAATATTCTTTATAGTTTCGTCTAATACTTTCAAATAACTTTCACCCTCATCTAAAATCCTTTTAATTTCTTTCTGAGAAGTTAATGGCGGTGTCCAGGAAGTTAGCAAAATTGAATAGTTATGACTCGTTTTTATACAATTCAAAGATTTAATCAGATCATTATAATTATCATAGTTCGGAATGTCATTTTTTACAGGGATTGAATCAGCAGTGAATAGTATTTTATCTTCCCGGAACAAAATATTTACGGAACCTTTAGAATGCCCGGGTGAATGAATGATCTTCAAGCTGATATTTTCATCAGCTTTAACTTCCTGACCATGAACTAAATACTTGTCTATTCTCACAGATTCGTCCACCAGGTCAAAGAAACCCGGAACAGGACGCTCTTTCATCTGCTTTTCAATATTCTCAATCCAACTTTTTTCACTTTCATGCGCTAAAACCTGACATCCTGTTATCTTTCTAATCTTAGCGGCAGAACCTATGTGATCGGGATGGGAGTGAGATAAAATTACTGTTTCTATATCTGCAATTTCCCGATCGTTCTCCTTTATATAATTGAATATGTTGGCTTCACTGCCTTTTACGCCCGTGTCTATCAATGTTATTTTTTTTCCGAAAATAATTAAGCAGTTTACAAACCTTTTAATCTTCGTATGTGGATTCAGTTTTATTTCAAAATCCAACGGTAACAAATGAATTTTTTCCGTTAGTCTCATATATCCAATTCTCTTTAATTTTTTCGATTCATATCATTATCGTCGCAAGAATTTCCCCTGCGTCAGCTGCGCCGTAGTGACAGCAACCGAGGAGGATGTGGGGTTCGAAGTCCATCTGCTCGTGTTCCATGAAATACTGCTTTCGTTTTGATAACGTAAAATATCTTTCGCTTTTTTGATTGGCACGGCAGTGCCCTTTCGAGATAAGAACTTCGTTGCCAAACGTAGGTTCAAATTTTGAAAGGAGGACACTGCCGTGAGGAAGGATTTTACACAGGAATCGGAAAAAGTCATCCAAATAAATGAGGGAGCGATTCGGGATCAT
>JAZDIK010000009.1:0-2478 GCA_043805145.1 Pseudomonadota bacterium
GAGGATCGCCCGCGAATTCGGTCTCGAAAGCGACGATTTGAATCTGGATTTGGGACCTTTGGGAAAATTGTTATAGCAGGAGGCAGAAAAATGGCAGTTCAACAACGCGCTCGACATTCTCTGGAAAGTACGAATTTGGCGGATCTTCTTGAAAGAATCCTGGACAAGGGGATTGTGATCGCCGGCGATATCCGGATCAACCTGGTGGACGTCGAGTTGCTGACGATCCAGATCCGTCTCGTCATCTGTTCCGTGGACAAGGCCAAGGAGATGGGCATGGACTGGTGGGTGAACAACCCCGCCTTCTGTTCCGGGGCCAAGAGGCAGCAGGCCCTGCCGGAGACGATGGAAAGACTCGAAGAACGCCTCGCCCGAATCGAAACCTCACTGGCCGCAGGGGCACGATAGCGAAGACGAGAAGAATCCAAAATAAGGGAGGATCATATCTCGTAAGTTATCAAAGGAAGGAGGATTAAATCCATGCCGACGGGAAAAATTAAATGGTTCAGTCCACAGATAGGCGCCGGGTTCATTAGAACCGACGAAGGCGAAAATGTATTTTTCCGCTTCAGCGCCGTTCACAGCAACGATCCGAAGACTATACGAAGAGGCCAGTGCGTGAGCTTCGATATCGCGAAGAATCTCAAGAGCATTTCAACGACAGCAGCCAATGTTAAAACCTTGAGAACAATGTCTGTCTGATTGAGGGTTGAAGCGGCGGAAGCGTTATGAGCGGAAAAAAGAGTAATAAAGAAAACGGAAATGCAGCGGGGTATGGCGCATCGCAGGAATCACGGCGGGGCGTGATCAGGTAAGAAGAAAAGAGGGATTGCCATGAAAACAAGCTACACGGGCAGTGAGTCCGAAACTCCGACTGTTGCTCTGCGCCGGCGGGCGGAGGCGATCGACCGGGGAAAAGCCTTCCGGGTACAGGAAGACATGGAATCGCTGTCCGTCGAGGCAACGCGGCAGGTGCTCCACGAGCTGCGGGTGCACCAGATCGAGCTGGAGATGCAGAACGAGGAGTTGCATCGGATACAGGTGGAACTGGAAGCGTCGCGGGCGCAGTATTTCGATTTGTACGATCTGGCGCCGGTAGGCTATTGCACCTTAAGCGAGGATGGACTAATCCTTGAGGCCAATCTCACCGCCGCCGCCCTGCTGGGCGCAGCGAGAGGCGCCCTGGTCCGGCAGCAGTTGCCTCTTTTTATCCTCCCCGAGGATCAGGACATCTATTACCGACACCGCAAACTGCTCTTCGAAACGGGCGCGCCGCAGATCTGCGAGTTGCGACTTGTGAAAAAAGACACCGCCCCCTTCTGGGTGCGCATCGATACGATCGCTGTGCAGGACGTCGACGGCGCATCCGTATGCCGCGCCACGATGATCGACATCACCGAACGCAAGCGGGCGGAAGAAGCGCTGCAGGAGAGTGAAGAACGGTTCCGCAGCTACCTGGAAAATGCCCCGGATGGCATCTACATGAACAACCTGGAAGGCACCTTCCTTTACGGCAACCGCAAGTGCGAGGAAATCATCGGTTACCGGCGTGAAGAGCTGATTGGGAAAAACTTACTGGAGTTGAACATCCTACCGGAAAAAAGCCTGAATTTAGCAGTCAAACGGCTCCAGGCCAATATGGAGGGCAGGTCCACCGGTCCGGATGAGATTGAACTGATCGGCAAAGAAGGGCGTATCATACCCGTCGAGATCAACACCAGCGTGGTTCAACGTATGGGGCAGCGAGCCGTCCTCTCTTTTGCCCGCGACATCACCGAACGCAAGCGGGCGGAGGAGGATTTTTCTCTGCATGTGACGCGGACGCAGGCGCTTCTGGATCTTCACATTATGGCGAATGACTCACAGAAGGCGATTATGGATTTTGTTCTGGAAGCGGCGCAGAATGCCTGCCGGAGTCAATTCTCTTTTATCGGTCTATTGGATGAAACCGAATCCTTCATGACGATTCACGCCTGGTCGAAAGACACCATGGCCCAGTGCTCCTCCTTAGACAAACCGATCCACTTTCCCATTTCCGAAGCGGGCGTATGGGGGGACTGCGTCCGGCAGAGAAAACCCGTGACGATCAACGAATACGAGGCCCCCTGGCCCGGCAGGAAAGGGTATCCCGATGGGCATGTCCCCATTCGGCGCTTTCTCAGCGTTCCTATATCTGACGGTAGTAAGATCGTCGCAGTCGCCGCCGTTGCCAACAAAAAAGAACCATACATAGAAGATGACGTCCATGCGTTGATATCCATTGTCAACAAGATGTGGGAGGTCCTGCGGCGCAAGCGGGTGGAGGAAGAACTTAAGCGGACTCTTGACAGTCTCAGAAAGGCAGTTGGCGTGACCATTCAGGTCATGGTGTCTGCCGTGGAAACCAGAGACCCCTATACCGCCGGTCACCAGGTCAGGTCCGCGAACCTTGCCCGTAACATTGCCGCCGAGATGGGATTGCCGCAGGAGAAAATCGAC
>JAZDIK010000010.1:0-11526 GCA_043805145.1 Pseudomonadota bacterium
GCTGTTGAAGAAACATTTGCATACCTTGGACCGGAGAGGACGATGATCATCATATACCCGGAAAGGCCGCATTATGAAGCAAAAACCATAAAAGAAATTGCTGATATGGAGAAAAAAACACCCTCAGAGGTATACGTGGACATGGTCTGCTCAAATGATGCGCCGCAGGCCATTATGCAAGACCAGGACATGCGGAACGTAAGAGCCTTCCTGATGCGCAATGATTTTGTCTTTGTAAGTTCGGACGGATGGACAACCATCAAGGATGTCGGGAAACCGCATCCACGGTGCTACGGCGCATTTCCAAGAATGATCAGGAAGTTCACAGTTGATGAAAAGATATTAGACCTGTCCGCCGTCATCAGGGCCATGACCTCCCTGCCTGCCGAAAAGTTCCGGCTGAAAGACAGGGGGAAGCTGGCCGTGGGGTATTATGCGGACATTGCGCTTATCAACCTGGAAAAGTTTGGAGACCACGCAACCTATAATAATCCCCATCAGTATTCAACGGGCGTGGAGTACCTTTTTGTCAACGGGGTTCTTTCCGTTGACAAGGGCAAGGCCACAAATGAACGGGGAGGCATGGCTTCGAAAAGGCAAATGTGAAGGCTGGCGCAGTTGATCTAATTGTAGGCAGAGGGTACAAGATTCTCCGCAGGTTGAACGTGAAAATATCGGAGATGACTTTTTTCCGTGAGCTCCTTCCTGAAAGGTAGCATTGGGTAATTATCAAGAGCATACTTTCTTTCAAACGGTATTCAATATGCATCGCGAAAAAGAGGCGTGCATGAGAGGTCTGCCGGAAATCTGCCGAAAGAGTTCCCTCGTAACAGATGAAACAGCCCCAAATTGGATTGTTCAACCGGAAGATTAGCAACCCGATAAACACCTTCCATCATCATCATAGATACCGCACATATTTTGTGGTCAAAATTCAATTGACGTATAACATCATTTTTCATATACTCTTTCTTAAAAAAAGCAATACCTTATCAATTCAATCGTGAATGCCGGAGTCTCTTATGACCCTGAGGACAAAAACGTCCCTAATGGCCGCTATCGTTATCGTATTGACTGTCAGCATCATCAACGTTGTTTATTTACGATATCTGGAAGAGTCGATACGGAGTGCAATATACAAAGGATTGGAGAGCGTTTCGACTACCGCCACCCACGTCGTTTCCCAGTTCAGGGAGGACACCTTCAAGGATATTCAGACCATCGCTCTCAGCCTGAATGCCCAGGCCCTTGAGGCGAAGGACACCGAGAAGATCGAAGGTCAGTTGAAACGGCTTTTCGGTCTTTTCCCGAAGTTCAAGAATGGCCTTCTTGTTCTCGATGTCAAAGGCCGCCTTTGGCTTGATTATCCCTCTTACAAAGAATTCCGAGGCGTTGACCTGTCCTTCCGTCAATACTTCCAGGAAACCCTAAAACGCCAGGAGGGGCTTATTGGCATTCCCTACCATTCCGTCCGCACGGGGCAGCCGGTTCTGAACTTCACGGCGCCCCTGTTCAATGCCGATCAAAAATTGACAGGAGTGTTCTGCGGAGTTGTCATTCTCACATCGCCCGAAGCCCTGCGAGTGATTCAGACCACCAGAATCGGCACGCAGGGTTATATGTATATCTTCGATCGCCATCGAAACATCATTATCCATCCAGACGCTGAGATGATTCTCAAAACCATAACCCCTGGCGCTAACAGGATGATCGACAGGGCTATCGAAGGCTCTTTAGAGGTGGGAGAAACGGTAAACTCAAAGGGCATCCCCATGCTTATATCCATCAAGCAGGTTCCCGGTTCCGACTGGTTTGTCGCCGCCCAGCAGCCCACAGAGGAGGCTTTCGCTCCTTTACATGAGATTCGAAACAGGATCCTTCTGGTCGCCATTCCGGCTGTTGTTGCCGCCATTATTCTTGTTTCCCTGATAATGGCAGGAGTGACGCGGCACATCTTCAAGCTGAAAAGAGCCGCTCTTTTTCTGGGCAAGCAGGAAGTCGAGAAAGCCGCCGACGAAGCGGAGGAACGTCGTTTCTTAAGGGACGTGGAGACCATCACGAGTCGCGACGAGATTGGCGAACTCGCTCAAACGCTCCAGGGGATTTATAAAAAACTTGCCGGGACCATGAACAGTCTGCGAAACTTCGCCGGCGACTGGGAACGCACCTTCAATTCCGTTTCAGACGCTATCTTCATCGTTGACAAAGACAATAGGATTCTCCGAATTAACCGTGCAGCGGCGAACCTTCGCAATATAGAGACGAAGGAAGCAGTTGGAGAATCCTTCTATCGGCTTATGTACGGCACGGACAATGAAGAAGGCCTTGGCAAAAGTGCGGATGGAAATGTCATAACGGGAAGACCTGTGAAAAACGAATTGAAGAGCTTACATTCCGATGACTTCTTTGAAACAATATCAACGCCGCTCTTTAGCGCTGAAGGCGCCATCGTCGGGGCCGTTCACCTTGTCAAGGACATCACGGAAGCCAAGAAAACGCAGAATGAACTCAAACAGAGGGAGGAGGAGCTGAAAGAGAAGACCCGCAATCTCGAGGAGACGAACATAGCACTGAAGGTTCTCCTGGAGCGAAACGAGCGTGACAAGACATACATGGAAGAAAATCTGTTGTACAATCTCAAGGCCATGGTGCTGCCTTACATCGAGAAGTTAAAGGTGGCGTTGTCAACGCCGCGACAGCAACGTCTAATGAGTGCTATGGAAACCAATCTCTTCGAAATCGTCTCCCCCTTTTCCAGAAAAATGTCCCTTGAATTCATCGAACTTACACCGAAGGAGCTGGAAGTGGCTCAACTTATTCGACTTGGCAAGAGCAATAAAGAAATTACCGAAGTCCAGGGCATCTCCATACGCACCGTCGAATTCTACAGGGAAAGCATCAGAAAAAAGATGGGTATAGCGAACAGAAAGGTGAATCTCCGGGACTATTTGAGGGAACTTGAAAAAGACAGAACCATCCTGGCCAACAGGGCGCATGAAGCTGCTGGCGCGACACCAAACTCCTCTGGATCCTTGCCGACGGGCCGTCATACTCTGTAATTCCATTACGTAGTAAAACTGGTATTTTCCTCGCGGGATTCGGCGTGGCCTGTGCTGCTAACCCGTGTGCCCGCATCCGACGTCCACGAGATAGTCCGCCTTTCCTGGTATTGCCGCCGTTATCAAAGCCATCAAATGCAATTATCGTAATCACCCGAGAATACGTACAGCAACTGTGATTATTCACTGAAAGTTGCTGTCGATCAATCGGGGTTGACAATGTGATCAAAAGAATCCATGAAAAAGTCGTAAAATGGGCAAGTGGATTGGGGTGTATGAGATTGAGTGCAGGAATTTTGTTTTTTCAAGAAAGGAGGGTTGCGTTGTGGATAAGCTTACAAGACGAAATTTTATCAGGGGAATGTCCGCGGGAACTGTTGCGGGTTATTTTGCCACGACCGGTGTCGCATCGACGGTATTCAAGAAAGCCCTGACGCCTGAGAAGACGTTTGCAAAGACGGATATCGGCGAGTGCAAGAGCGTCATGGTAAAGTGCATTTCCGAGACGAGTTGGTTCAACAACAAGGTCCAGATGGGCGACTTTAAAAAAGCGGGTGGAGGATTGGTGAGCCAGTATGATGTGAAGTTCACAACTTCCGGAGTGCCGGACGGCTACAAGGGCAATAACTCCGGAGGGTATAGTTCTTTGCTTGACATCGAGTTTCTCGACGGCTCCCATAAGAAAGTGCTTCTCGATACGGGCTGGAACACCGAATGGATGGACCTCCGCTTCGAGCAAGAGGGCGTTGACAAGATGCTGAAGAACCGGGAGATCGATCTTTTTTTCGTCTCTCATGACCACTATGATCATTTTTGGGGGATGGAGTCGGTGTTCAAGCACTGGTCGGATATCCCCATGACGATCCCCAACAGTTTCATGAAACAGACCTACGAACTGATCGCCGGCGGCAGTTTCTCCAATCCGCCCATCTCGAACGCGGCCCCCTACAAGGGCGATATTATCAAGCACGAGATCGGGAAAATCTACCAGATATACCCAGGCGTCGTCAGCGTGGCCTTCGGCATTCCCTGTGGAAGGGGCGTTTTCGGTGAGCAAGTGCTGATCTTTAATCTCAAGGACAAGGGCCTTGCCACTGTCTCCGGCTGCTGCCATATGGGACTCATAACCCTTATGGAATACATGAAACAGCATATCAAGGGTAGTGACCTTATATACGGGGTCTATGGGGGCCTCCACGTTTCACCCTACGATGATTGGGATCCCATGAACGACGACCTTGTTCTCAACATTCCCAAGTACAAGGTGAAGAGAATCGGCTGCAACCACTGTACGGGCTATATTACCGTTGAGAAAATGATCAAGGCCGGCATACCCGTCATCAAGGGCACGGGAAAGAATTTAACCAAGCGGGACATTTATCTCGGCAACGGCGACACTATAGTGCTTTAGGAGGCATGCAATGAAAATTAACTACTGGCTCAATGATCGAAAGCTAGAGGCGCGGTTCGGCCTTCTCGGTTCCGGCCTCTTGAATATGGCGATCCTTTTCTGCGTGTTCCTCGCCCTCTGGTATGTCTTCATGAACCCCAAAGGAATCCTAAGAATGTACACGCCCATGTTCGGATACTCATACATTCAATGGCTGCTGATCGGCGTCCTTTCGACAGTGCTGATCTATCGGTATTGGCCGGTCAGCCAGGAGTTCCTTGCGGAGAAACATCCTCTCTTCAAGGGACTTCTTCTCCTGGCCTTGAATCTGATTTTTTCGGTAGTGATGGTCAAAGTAGTTTTACAGACCCTCGTGGGTCACCTGGGAGTGTCCTATTTCAGCGAAACTGTCTTGGAGTCGTTGAAAATCAATCCCTATAACGCAAGAGAATACTCTTCCACGGCGGCGTTGATGATGGGTGCCATGGCTGCAATGATCATACCCATCTGGTCCCTTCACTTTTACAACTGGCCCGAGCGGGCAATCAACACACCAAGCGGCAAGCATACCAGCTTCCTCCTGGTTCTGTTTTTTGTGACCATCGGCTTTGCCCTCGTACTGCATCCCCATTTCGGCATCATCTTCTATCCCTGGCAAGAATTTACCGCCGCCTTTCCCTGGTGGGAAAAGACCTTTGACACCCTGAGTGGACGGTTTAACCTGGGCTGGATGGTCTCATGGACGGCGGCGATCTGGTTCATCCAGGTGACCTATGAAGGCTATCCCATAGCGCTGGTTAATAAGCAGCCTTGGCGCGCCGTTGCGGGCGTCCTTGGGACCTTCGCTCTTGCTATGGTCTTCTTCTTCGGGTTCACTCTTTTCCAGGAGATCGTCTGGGGACCGCCCATGCGGGGAGGCAAATACATCCTGGCGGTCGACTGGCGATACCTCCATGCCGGGGAAACGGCCATGTTCATGCTCTTCATGGCGCTGATCCATGGCATATATTTCGGGAACTGGCCGAAGAAGTTCGCCATCGAAGTCAACGTCCTCGTCCGGACATTGATTATCGCCGGGACCACTCTGGTTTTCTACATTCTCTACTACAAGTACAGTCCACTTCTCCTCGGCACGCAAAAAGGGTATAGCGATCCCCAGCAGTTCCCGCTGGTGGTGATAAGCCTGCTGATTTCGCTTCTTCTAGCTCATCATTGGTATTTTGACCGTTGGCCTGGAGAAAAGGCTATTAAACTTATGGCTGAATGAGAGTTGTAACTGATACTAAGTCGATCTGCGGGATTCTTTGAGATCCTGCGGATCGACGACACGCAAAAGTAAAACCTGGAAACCGTGAAAGGTGGGTCATGAACAAAGGACGACGCGATTTCTTCAGATCCCTGGCGGCCGATGTAATGACGGCGCTGACAGCCTTCGAGCAAGGCTTCGAGGAAGAAAATTTTTTCTCATCGACAAGGTACTGCTATGCGGCGATTTCCGAATTGACGACGGAAGAATTGTACGATGCGGCCCGGCAGAAGGGTATCGACCCCGAAGGGAAATCAAAGCTGGAACTGGCGAGGGTCATCTTCTCAGGCGAGAAAATGCCGTGAGCAACGCCATGAGCGGAGAGAAAAATAGGTGTGAGAACGGTTCCATCGTGTCATGGGGGAAAACGAAAACATATATAGACCTCCTCCTCCATGACATCATGAACCGGGACAATGCAAAGGAACGGTCGAATTTCCAGTATGTCAGCTACGACTGGAGCGGCCTACCGGGCTGGTATTTCTGGCCGAAGCGCCGGGAAGGCGTGTATGCTCTGAAAGAATTAGAGAATGAAAGGCGGAGTCGACAGAATCGACATAACGCATTCTTCGCACTTTACTACTATCCTGCGCTGACCGAAGAGGTGATGGCCGATTATTCGCTCTTCGAGCGAGTTATCAGGAAAAGCGAGCTTTTCGACGAAGGCAAAATCCATGTTTCGGGATGTTGCCATCGAGAAGAAGAAATTGCCGCAGAGCCTTCGGAGCACTGCAGAGTTCATCGGTCTAAAGGCATCCCGACGCATTACGGCCGGGAAGTGATGAATGGAGACCTCTTTGTCGTTGCCTCGGTTGACCTGCAATGGATGAGGAACCTGCTGACCCGCTGCATCGTTAGAGCGCCGGAACGATGGCGGACAGTCGTAGGAGACAAGGTAGATAGACACATTCCCTGCTGGGAGCTGGCATGGTTTTTCGTGCATGCCTTTACGAGTGACTTAAACAGGTCTTACACAATCGCAACAGAACCCGAGGATGTTCCACAGGAGGGCGTCGTAAAATCGGCGACCATTGCCTTCAATCGCTCGGGAACGGCGCAAACGAATAATCTAACAGGATTGAGAGTCTAAGGAGGACGATCATGGAAGAACGTAAAGGATATATCTCGGGAATAATCGTGGGTTTGACAGTCGGCGTGGTTGTCTTTTTCGTAGTGGTGAAAATACTATCATTGATTTGACTGAGGGGCGTCATGCCATAGATGTGACGGCCGGGGGCCATTCTTGAGAGACGGTCAGCTCATGTTCACGCAAACCTGAACCACCGCGGTTGGTGTGAAATAACCCCTTAGGAGAAAGCGTATATGAACGAAAACCTGTACGAAATCCTTCAGTCCTGCTTTCCGGAAAACCCGGATGTCCCCTGCCTGATATTGCCCGACGGTTCTCAAGTCAGTTACGGAAGGGTGCAACATGAATCGGCCCGATACGCCGCCCTGCTCGCATCGCTGGATGTGCAACCGGGAGATCGCGTCGCCGTCCAGGTGAGAAAATCCCCGCAGGCGCTCTTTCTCTACCTGGGAGCTTTGCGCGCCGGCGCGGTTTACCTGCCGATGAATGACGCCTATCAGCGTCACGAAATCGAGTACTTCCTGGGCGATGCCACACCCCGCGTCTTCGTCTGCAGACCGCAGATCCGGGCGCTTGTCGAAGAACTGGCCACAAAGGCCGGCGTAACCCACCTGCTTGATCTGGATGACGACGGCAGCGGCAGCCTGACGAAAGCGGCCTTATCCCAACCGGACTATTTTACAACTGTCGCGCGCACCGGAGAGGATTTCGCCGCACTCCTCTATACCTCGGGGACGACCGGGCGCTCCAAGGGCGCCATGCTATCCCATCGAAATCTGGCATTAAATGCCGAGGTGCTCCATCGCTACTGGGGGTTTAGGTCCGGAGATGTGCTTTTACACATGCTGCCGATCTTTCACGTCCACGGCCTGTTTGTCGCCACACACTGCAGCCTGATGAACGGCAGCCCGATGTTCTTCGAACCGAAATTTGATGTCAGACGGGCCCTCGCATTGCTGCCACGGGCGACGGTGTTCATGGGCGTGCCGACCTACTATGTGCGCATGCTAGCAGATCGCGGTTTTACACGTGAGCTATGTTCCAATATGCGTCTTTTCATCTCCGGTTCGGCGCCGCTGCTGACGGAAACGTTCGAGGCGTTCAAAACCCGCACCGGTCATACGATTCTTGAACGCTACGGCATGACGGAAGGCAACATGTTTACCTCCAATCCATACGACGGCGAACGGCGTGGGGGAACGGTCGGTTTTCCGCTGCCGGGCGTGACGATCCGGATTGCGGACGCCGAGAACCAAGCGGTACCGGTCGGCGAGATCGGTCAAATTCAGGTCAAGGGGGGCAACATTTTCCGCGGCTACTGGCGGATGCCGGAAAAGACCAGGGAGGAGTTCACCGCGGACGGTTTTTTTAAGACAGGCGACATGGGCAAGCGGGACAAGGAGGGCTATATTTCGATCATCGGCCGTTCAAAGGATCTCATCATCAGCGGGGGACTGAATGTATATCCGAAGGAAATTGAGGAGATGATCGACGCCATGCCGGGCGTTTTGGAATCCGCCGTCTTCGGCGTACCCCATCCGGACTTCGGCGAGGCTGTTGTTGCGGCTGTCGTACGACAGCAGAACCCGAACGGCGTGGTTGCAACCGAAACCGGTATTCTTAACGCGTTGAAGGGCACCCTTGCCAACTTCAAGGTGCCGAAGCGCGTCCATTTTATTGACGAACTGCCACGCAACAGCATGGGCAAGGTCCAGAAAAAGTTACTACGAGAGCAGTATGCATGATATGCAGCTGTAATACCCGTCTGGGGTCTCGCCCCTTCCACTCAAACCATACAGGCAGGGCTTAAGTAGCCGAGTATCGGAATGGTCACCTCTTTGAACATGAGGGGGCGACGGTGTTACCCTCGGTATGTTCGGGGAGGTATTTCCATGGAATCCATGAGTGTCACTGCTTTCGAATAAGCGTCAATCCGAAGTTGTTAAACGGAAGGACACAAAAAAATAGATGGATTGAAAACGATTTTGGATTGACGCTTGAAGAACTAAGCCGCGTATCGAAGGCTATGGCGTTTCAATAATCTCTTCTTTGTTTTTTCCATCGACAACAGATGAGTAATGAGCCTTGTTGCTCCTTTTGTACCGATACTGGCAAGTCACGGGCGCCAACATCGGTATAGATAGACCTACCGAAGATCGGGAAGGATAGGAACGGACGATTTTAGGCAATAGGGAAACATGGTGAAACAGAGTGTTCTTTTCGCAGGAAGCTGGAGAAAAAGGTTTTTCATTGTGAACGGTCATCTGAATAACTCCGGTGGGCTGTTGCATCGACAAGGGTGCAGAAGCTCTATTCTGGACATCCTTCCTTTCTGACAGACGGGACAGGTGGTAACGTCGATCCCGGAGTTTCTGAGCAACTGCTCCTGCCAGGTCTCTTGTCTGATCTTTTCTGTTGTCACGGTTTTGCCGGTGCCGAGGAATTCACGACATGAGGCAATGTTGTCTTTGCGTCTTCTGTTTGCCAGCAGACCGAAGTGACGTATCCTTAATATAGCGAGAGGGCAAAACGTGAAGCATGAACCTTCTGATGAACTCGTCAACCTTGAGCGTCATGGTCTCTTTACGGTTATCGTCTGCATAATCTCGCCATAGGAAGGAAACATTGCCGCCTTGGACATTAAGGATTCGGTTATTGCTGATGGCGATCCTGTGGGTATATCTGCCGAGATACTGCAGGACACCCTTTGGGCCATCAAAGGGCGGCTTACAGTAGACGATCCACTTCTTATGGTAAAGATGTCTCCTGAAGGATGTGAAGGCTCTGAGTTCCTTGAGATGGCTGATACTTCCGGGGAATACGAGATCACCCGATTCGAAGCTTTTTTCCAGAAGGCCAAGAAACTTGCGGCTGAACAACGCTGACAGGACCCTTACGTGAATGAAGAAACCTTTACGACATGATACCCAGCGATCCCCATCAGAGGATAACCCTCCCCCAGTTACGATGCAATGGACGTGGGGATAATCTATGAGGTTCTGCCCCCAGGTGTACAGAATGCCGATAACCCCGACTGTTGCTCCAAGATGTTTCGGATCATTTGCGAGTTCCACGATCGTCTCGGAGACCGAACGAAAGAGAAAATCGTACATGATCCTTTGGTTCATCGATACCAGGGGATTGAGTTCCGAGGGGATGGTGAAAACCACATGGAAGTATTCGATGGGCAGCAAATCCTCGCTGCGTGCCTCGATCCATCTTTCTTTCCTCAGGGTCTGGCATTTGGGACAGTGCCGGTTTCTGCAGGAGTTATACGATATCTCCAGATGGCCGCAATGATCGCACTTATCCTTATGGCCGCCAAGGAGAGCGGTTCTGCACACATCGATGGCGCGCATGACCCGCAGATGGTTGCGGGGCAATCTATGGGATTCTCTATACGCAGGGCCGTGTTGACGGAAGATGTCCGCCACATCAAGACCGCCAGATGTTCGCATCCGCTTTCCGGATTACGAAGCCTGTTTTTTTACTTTATCGAGCGGACTTATGACTTGGGCCAGGTTCAGCCGGCTGACAGGCAGGTAGACGGTGGTCGTTGTGGGGGATCTGTGGCCGAGCAGAAGTTGGACATGGTGGAGGCTCGTTCCTGCCTCAATCAGGTGGGTGGCGAAGCTGTGCCGTAAGGTATGAATGCTTACCGGTTTTGTGATGCGGGCACGCTTTATTGCGGCGCGAAAGATAGACTGTATCGTAGATAAGGATATATGGTCATCCTGCTTTTGCCCCTCAAACAACCATTCTTGGGGGCGATATTTTTTCCAGTATTGTCTCAATTGCTCAAGCGCTGTTTGGGACAAAATGGAGTAACGGTCTCCTCCTTTCCCTTGTTTTACCCTTACCGTCATCCTCTTGCTATCGATATCGGTCATCTTCGGACGTGCTGTTTCGCTTACCCGCAGGCCCGATGAATAGGTGATCATCAGCATCGCCTTATGCTTGAGGTTTTTGGTGACCAAAAAGATCGATTCCACTTCTGAGAGATCCAGAACGATCGGGAGTTTCCTTCTCCTATTGGGGTGCTTGATCTTCTCAGCGGGCCATTCCCGTTTCAATGTTGCTCTGTATAAAAACTTGAGACCAGCCACATAAAACCTGAATGTTCCTTCCGATAGGCGCTTTTCCTTTATAAGGTAAAGCAGATACTCCTTTCGCTCAGTCTCTCCCAACTCAGCCGGTGATCTGTTAAAGTATCTTGCCAGGTTTTCCGCTTCTCTGAGGTAAGTCTCTTGCGTCCTTGGCTTGGCTCCGCACAATTGAAGGTCTGCCAGCATCTGATCTTTCAACTTTCCCATAATACAATCTCCTTTGATTTTGATATCCGTCGACTCATGCCGACGGTATGGCAAAGGAAACTGTATTGAGATTCGAATCGATCAACAAGATCGAACAAAAAATCCGGATTGAATAAAGTGGCGGGATAGTTTATCTTGAACGGGTAAAGGAGAGTTAGTAAAGGCTACCGCTTAGCGGTTTAGTTCTTCAAGCGGATACATTCAACGCGACCGATCTTCTCTCTGCGCATCACCAAGGATTACCGCGCCGTCGGGATACAACAAGACAACCAGATCATATGGTTCTGGATCGGATCTCATGGCGATTATGATAATCTCTTAAAGCAGTTAAGAACCTCATAACACTTATAAGGCCTCCTCATGTCAAG
>JAZDIK010000011.1:0-9999 GCA_043805145.1 Pseudomonadota bacterium
TGCCCGGTGATGACTGGCAGAAATTTGCCAACCTGCGCCTGCTGTTTGGTTATATGTACACTCATCCAGGTAAAAAATTGCTCTTTATGGGTGGCGAATTTGGTCAGTGGTCGGAGTGGCGCCACGAGGCAAGCCTTGACTGGCATTTACTTGAATATCCTTATCACCGTGGCGTGCAGCAATGGATGAAGGATCTGAATTATTTTTATAAATCTGAACCCTGCCTGTATGAATGTGACTTTGAACCGGAAGGGTTTCAATGGATTGATTTTAAGGACGGGGAAAAGAGCATCATTAGCTTCGCCAGAAAGGGAAAAACCACGGAAGATGTGGTTATCGTAGTGTGCAATTTTACCCCGGTTCCACGCTATAATTACCGCATCGGCGTTCCACATGGCGGATTCTGGAGGGAGGTTCTCAACAGCGACGCAAAACACTATGGCGGCAGCGGTCAGGGAAACATGGGCGGTGTTGAGGCAACACCAGTACCGTATCATGGGGGGCAGCACTCGCTTTCTCTGGTGTTACCTCCACTCGGGTTAGTAGTTTTTAAGGGTTCATAGCTGGTGTCGCCTCCTGTACAAATCTGATACAGTGAACACCTCATCCACCGGTGCACGTCGAAATGATGCCTGGATATAAGGCTTGTCCAGTAAGTAACCCTTCCAATCCACCCTCCTCCTCGTATCGGCCCCGATAACGACGAAACGTCCAAACACATACCCCCAACAACCGGACAGCCTCTTTCTGATTCAACCGACCTTCCGTTCAATCACTACACCCCTCTTCAAATCGCATCTTCCGGATCTCCTGTAATAAGGCTGTCTGTCTCATCCGGCGTCTCCAAAGGCGATCATCATAAACCGGACAGATTATGTGCTACAAGCCAGGACAGTTTACTTGCTTCTGACACTTCCTAAATACGTGTTGAAGGACCGGGTCGCTTCGTGATATACTGCGCAAAAGATTAAAGATGCGGTTATTCGATAAATTGCAAGCCGACGATGCAACGGTATGCGATGCACACGCCTCGGCCCGTTCCCCGAATGGGAATGAGTTTGGTCATGGGATTGTCTTCTTGGAACAGCAGATCCTCAGAAAATTAACAAGGCCTGTTTTTGTTGGCGGCGTCAAGGTGGGTGGCGGGGCGCCTGTGGCGGTGCAATCCATGACCTGCACGGACACCCGCGATGTCAAGGCAACGGTGACTCAGATCAAGGCTCTGGAGGACGCCGGCTGTGAATTAGTTCGCGTGGCCGTTTCCGACCAGGAAGCGGCAGCGGCGTTGAAGGCCATTAAGAAGCAGATACGGATGCCCCTCATTGCCGATATTCATTTTAATCACCGCCTTGCCCTGGTAGCGATGAAAAACGGGGTGGACGGAATTCGCATCAATCCGGGAAACATTGGCGCAGAGAAGATCAGGGCTGTCGTCCGGGCGGCAAAAAAGCGGGACGTAGCAATCCGGATCGGAATCAACGCGGGTTCGCTGGATAAGGAACTCTTTGCGAAATACGGAGGTCCGACTCCGGAGGCCCTGGTCGAGAGTGCCATGAACAGTATTGCACTGCTTGAGGAGCAGGATTTTTCGGCGATCAAGGTTTCCCTGAAATCATCGAACGTGAGCGCTACGATCGAAGCCTGCCGGCGCTTTTCAGCACAGTCAGACTATCCCCTCCATTTAGGAGTGACCGAGGCGGGAACACTGGTAAATGCCGCTATCAAATCCGCGATCGGGATCGGTACGCTTCTGGCGGAAGGAATCGGCGATACCATCCGGGTGTCGGTGACGGGAGACCCTGTGTCGGAGATGGGAATCGCTTATGGGATACTGTGCGCACTGAATATCCGGAAGGTCGGTCCGGACATCATCGCCTGTCCCACTTGCGGGCGCTGCGAGATCGACCTCTGCAAGCTTGTGCAGGAGGTGGAAAAGCAGTTGGCCGGCCAGAAGGATTACCTCAAAATTGCCCTGATGGGCTGCGTGGTCAACGGACCAGGAGAGGCGGCCGAGGCGGATATCGGCATCGCGGGCGGAAGGGGATCAGGCATGCTGTTTAAAAAAGGGCGGATTGTGCGGAAAGTCAGAGAAGAAGATTTTGTTCCCGTATTGATCGAAGAAATCCGGCAAATGCTGATAACGCATGAATTGAAGCGTTTAGACGAATAGAGACCATTGAAAGATGGCTTCGCTGCGACTTAAAAATCTTTTCCGTGCTTGCGAACCATTTTTCAACGGTTCTGCAAAGCTCTCAAATAGATATTTGAAGCTTTTTAAGATATCATAAAACATTTTTCCCCAAGCCTGATGGAATATGGCGATATCGAACAGGTATAGACGAAAGGAGAGAATGGTATGCGTTATTCGGAATTGTTCCTGCCGACGGTGAGGGAAGTTCCTTCCGACGCGGATGTGGTCAGCCACCAGTTGATGCTGCGGGCGGGCCTGATCAGAAAGTTGACCAGCGGGATCTATTCCTATCTGCCTCTTGGTTACCGCGTGATCCGGAAATTTGAACAGATTGTCCGCGATGAGATGAACCGGGCCGGAGCCCAGGAGATTTTTATGCCCACCGTCCAGCCGGCGGAACTCTGGCAGGAATCAGGGCGCTGGACCCATTACGGCAAGGAACTGCTGCGCTTTCTGGACCGGCACAACCGTGAGTGCTGTCTCGGTCCCACGCATGAAGAGGTCGTCACCGACCTGGTCCGTAATGAAGTCAAATCCTACCGTCAACTGCCGGTGAATCTCTATCAGATTCAGACCAAATTCCGTGACGAGATCCGTCCTCGCTTCGGCGTCATGCGCTGTCGGGAATTCGGCATGAAAGACGCCTATAGTTTCGATATGGATGAGGGAGGCGCTGAAATCAGTTACCGGAAAATGTTCGATGCGTACAACAGGATTTTCACACGCTGCGGTCTCAGGTTTCGGCCCGTCGAGGCGGATACGGGAAGCATCGGCGGCAGTTTTTCCCATGAATTTCTGGTCACGGCGGATTCCGGCGAAGACGCCATGGTCTATTGTGCAAGTTGCGACTACGCGGCAAACCTCGAAAAGGCGGAAGTCCCCCGCCCGGACGCAAAAACCGTCGATGAAAAGGAATTTCTGCCTCTTGAGGAGGTCCACACGCCAGATGTCCGGACCATCGAGGAGGTCTGCGCCTTTCTGAATGTGACGCCGCAGGATGTTGTGAAAACCCTGATCTTCAGCGCCGACGGCAAAGCGGTGGCTATCCTGATCCGCGGCGATGAGGAAGTCAATGAAATCAAGGTCAAAAATTATCTTGTCTGCGATGAACTGGAGCTGGCCATGGACGACATGATCAGGGAGGTCACGAATTCCCCGCGCGGTTTTGCCGGAGCCATCGGCGTCACGTGCCGGATCCTGGCGGATTATTCCATGGTGAACATGAAAAATATGGTCATGGGCGCCAACAAGGAAAATTACCATGTTAAGAATGTAAATATCGGACGTGATTTCAAAGTCAACGATTTTGTCGATCTGCGGGCTGTCAGGGAAGGCGATGTCTGCCCCCGCTGTCGGAGTGCCATGCACTTTGCCCGCGGCATCGAGGTTGGCCATGTGTTCAAGCTGGGAACAAAATATTCAAAAGCCATGGGGGCCGGCTATCTCGACAGGAACGGGCAGGAACAGATTATCGTGATGGGCTGCTACGGGATAGGCATCGGCCGGACGGTGGCGGCCTGCATCGAACAGAATTACGACGATCGAGGCATCATCTGGCCCATGGCTCTGGCACCCTACCAGGTCATTGTCACACCGGTCAATGTAAAAGACGGAGCTCTCCTGCGGACGGCAGAGGATCTCTATCTGAAGCTTGCTGCCACGGGCGTGGATGTTCTCCTGGATGATCGGGATGAACGGGCGGGCGTGAAATTCATGGATGCGGACCTGATCGGCATTCCGCTGCGCGTTACCATCGGCCCGAAAAAGCTGGTCGAGGGAAAGGTCGAGGTCAGGCTTCGGAGATCCGGAGAAGTAAGGATTCTCTCACTGGAAAAAGTATCAGACGATATCGTCAATATCGTCAAAGAACAAATGCAGCCCATTTTATGCTGAGAATCACGGACATTCTGGATAAGACGCAGAGCTATCTGTCTCCGGAAGAACAGGAGATGATCGAGAAGGCCTATATTTTTTCAGCGTCCGTCCATCAGGGGCAGGTCCGGCTGTCCGGCGAACCTTATCTGACCCATCCCATGGAAGTAGCCGGGATCCTCGCGGATATGAAGTTGGACGCTTCAACGATCATTTCCGGTTTGCTCCATGACACGATCGAGGACACTCTTGCCACAATTGACCAGATCCGTGAAGGTTTCGGAAAAGATGTGGCGTTTCTGGTCGAAGGTCTGACCAAGATCAGCAAAATCACCTTTGGCAGCCAGGAAGAAAGACAGGCGGAAAATTTCCGGAAAATGATGCTGGCCATGTCGTCGGATATTCGGATTCTCCTCGTCCGTCTGGCTGACCGGATCCACAACATGAGGACATTGGATTTTCAGCCTCCGAGTCGACAGCAGTATATCGCCAAGGAAACCATCGAGCTTTATGCGCCTCTGGCCAATCGCCTGGGAATCAACTGGATGAGGGTTGAACTGGAAGACCTTTCCTTTAAGTATCTCCATTCGGGGGCTTATCTGGAACTTGCACGGCGCGTAGCCCAATCCAAGGAGAAGCGCGACCAATATACGGAAGAAGTCAAAGGGGTCATCCGGGCGGAACTGGAACGGTTTGAATTAAAGGGCGAAGTTGACGGACGGGCAAAGCATTTTTTCAGCATTTATAAAAAAATGGAGGAACAACATCTTAATTTTGACGAAGTCTATGACCTGATGGCCTTCCGGGTCATCCTTGAGTCCGACCAGGAAAAGAGCTGCTATGAAGCGCTGAGTGTCGTTCATGCCATCTGGAAGCCGGTGCCGGGCCGCTTCAAGGACTATATTGCTATGCCGAAAGCCAATAATTACCGTTCCCTGCATACAACAGTAATCGGCCCCCATGGTCAAAGGGTGGAAATCCAGATTCGCACCCTGGCCATGCATGAGTGGGCGGAAGAGGGGATCGCCGCCCACTGGCGATACAAGGAAAAACAATATTCTCAAGGCGACGATGCGGAGCAGATCAAAAGGCTTCGGGAATTGATGGAGTCGCAACAGGAGCTTAAAAATCCCCGTGAATTCATGTCCAATCTGAAGATGGCGCTGTTCCCCGACGAAGTTTATGTCTTTACGCCCAACGGTGATGTCAAGTCCTTCCCCAAGGGGGCCACGCCGATCGATTACGCCTACAGCATTCATACAGATGTGGGGAATCAATGTATCGGAGCCAAAGTCAACCGCAATATCGTCCCCCTGAAGTATCAGCTCCAGAATGGAGATGCAGTCGAAATCCTGACCCAGTCAGGCCATCACCCCAGCAAGGACTGGCTGAAATACGCCGTTACCTCCCGAGCCCGGTCCAAGATAAGAAATTGGATAAAAACAGAAGAGCGAACCAAGAGTATCGACTTGGGAAAGGACCTGCTTGACAAGGAATTTAAGCGACATCATCTGAAGTTCGGTTCATTTGCCAAATCAAATGAAATCAAAAAAATTCTTGAGGAATACAAACTTAATTCCCTTGAGGAACTCCTGGTCAGTGTAGGTTACGGTAAGCTTTCCCCCAGACACGTGGTTCGTCTCCTTCTGCCGGAGGAGGTTGCCAGAGGTGAGGATCTCCCTGCGGAGAAACCAAAAAAAAGGCGCCCTCCGTTTCCGCTCCCGGAATTTCCCTGACTGGCGTTGAAGATGTCATGGTCCGTTACGCCAAATGCTGCGAACCCATTCCCGGCGATGAAATTATCGGCTTTATTTCCCGGGGCCGCGGCATTACCATCCATACGACCCAATGTCCCCATATTCATGAGTTCGATTCCGAGCGATTGATCGATGTGCATTGGAGCATCAAGGAAAAACAAAACTATCCGGTAGGCATGCGCGTGGTTTGCCGGGACAAAAAGGGTCTGCTGGCGGAGCTCAGCGCCGTTATCTCTGTGCTGGATATCAATATCAGTCATGCTGAAATCGATACCCGGCAACATGATATGCAGGCTATCTGTGATTTCAGGCTGGACGTGATGGATCTCAAACAGTTTAATGAAATCGTTGGGGCCTTGAAAAAGCTCAACAGCGTCATTTCAGTGGAAAGGGTGGCCGGGGCTTAGAGCTTGTCCGTAAATAACGTTACCTGAGATCGCGCCCAGATTTGCGTCAGATTTTTCTGGGTCGATTGAGCAAAACCGTAGGCGTAGCAGCGCTACGTCGAGGATTTTAGGATTGAGACACGGGAAAAGATGGCGTGAAGATGGGATGCGAGCCGGGAAGGATTATTTACGGACGAGCTCTAATTGTTATCAGTTGACAGGGTCTCAAGAAGTGCGGTATGAGGCGCTCGGTTTTAAAGAAAGATATTGAATGATGGGCACGTCCATGAAAAGCATTGCATTATTGACAATTCTGATGATTCTTTTCACTCCGTCGTCTTTGCTGATCGCTCAATCGGGTCAGACCAAACGGCTGGTCATCATCGATGCCGCCCATGGCGGAGCAGATGGAGGTGTCATCGTCACCGACAAGGTTCGGGAAAAACAAGTGACTTTGGTCCTGTCGCAATTGCTGCAGAAGGAGTTGGCGAAAAATCCTGATATTCAGGTCAAGATGACGCGAACATCCGATAAGGTCGTATCCGCCGACGAACGGCGCAAGATCGCAAATTCGGCTCCTGCCGGCGCCTTGTTTATTAGTCTGCATGTCAATGCCGGCTTTGGTAAAAATGCGACGGGCTATGAAATTTATTTTCCCGGCTTTAAAACGGCGCCGGAGGATAAGGTGGGATCAAAAGCGATCCTGAGGGACATGGTCAAGAATAAAAGCCTCAATGACAGTGTTCGCTTTGCGCAAATCCTCCAGCGGAACATGGAAAGAGTTTTCCCCCGGAAGGGCAGGGGGCTGCGGGATGCCCCCATGGCGACCCTGAACGATTTGTCGCTTGCAGCGGTGGTTCTGGAAATAGGTTTTGCAACGAATGCGGATGACAGGGAAAAGGTCATGGACGGAAAGACGCGGCAGGCCATTGTTGAGGCTTTGAGTAATAGTATCAGGGAATTTTTCTAAACCATTTTGAGAATAGGATAATGGCCAGAATCGAAGGGCGACGGTGGAATGAAATCCGTGATATTCGAATGACCAGAGATTTTTTAAAGTATCCGGAAGGCTCTGTCCTGATTGAAATGGGCCAGACAAAAGTCATCTGTACGGCCATGATGGAGGACAAGGCCCCGGTGTTTCTCAGGAATACCGGACGGGGGTGGCTGACTTCCGAATATGCCATGCTTCCCGGTTCGACGCAGAACCGGACTGATCGCGAAGCGGCGCGCGGCAGAATCGGGGGCAGGACCCACGAAATTCAGCGGCTGATCGGCCGCTCGCTGCGCGCCGTCACCGATTTGAATACATTTGGCGAGAGAACCATCTACATTGACTGTGATGTCATTCAAGCCGACGGTGGAACGCGGACGGCCTCCATCACCGGCGGTTTTGTGGCGCTTGTTGATCTGTTCCGGAAACTGCAAAAGAAGGGT
This sequence comes from Pseudomonadota bacterium, assembly GCA_043805145.1. Lineage (GTDB taxonomy): Bacteria > Desulfobacterota > Syntrophia > Syntrophales > Fen-1087 > JAPLJM01. The sequence goes on from JAZDIK010000011.1 coordinate 7,644, forward strand.
GTAGTCGACCGGATTCCAGTTTACGACTTTGTTTCCGCGGTTAGCGTCGGGATTGTCGATGGCCAGCTTCTGCTTGATCTGGATTATGAAGAAGATTCACATGCAGAGGTGGACATGAATGTTATTATGACGGGACATGGCCTTTTTATCGAAATCCAGGGGACGGCTGAAAAGACGCCATTCAGTCGCGAGCGGCTGAATGGCATGTCGGCCCTGGCTGAAGCGGGCATTGGAGAACTGATTAAAAAGCAGATTGAACTCCTGGGGGATCTAAGCTGACGAAAATCGTCTTTGCATCAAGAAACAAGGGGAAAATCAAAGAGATTGAAGCATTGCTGGAGGGTGTTGAAATCACTCTTCTTTCCCTGTATAATTATAAGGATGTTCCTGACATCCTTGAAAACGGCCAATCATTTTTCGAGAATGCCATGAAAAAGGCAAGGATTGTGTCCGAATGGACCGGAGAGACCGTCCTTGCCGATGATTCGGGTCTGGAGGTGGATGCCTTGGGCGGTGCACCCGGCATTTATTCGGCCCGGTATGCCGGCGATGATGCCACGGATGCGGGAAATATCAGGAAACTCCTAAAAGATCTCAAGGGCATGAAGCCGGACAAGCGGGGAGGAGCCTTTCGGTGTGTCCTGGTTTTATATCGACCCGGCGGTCATTTTGAGCGTTTTGAAGGCCGATGGCAGGGCCGAATCGCTGATAAACCGGCGGGAACAGGCGGCTTCGGTTATGATCCGGTCTTTTTTTTACCAGAATTTTCGATGACGGTTGCCCAACTGCCGCTTGGTCTGAAAAATGAGCTCAGTCACCGGGCAATAGCTTTCCGGAAACTAAAAAATTATTTGCAAGGCATCACTTTTGCCGAATGAGCAGGGTAGAAAAACGGGGCGTAGCGCAGCCTGGTAGCGCGCTTGCTTTGGGAGCAAGATGTCGGAGGTTCAAATCCTCTCGCCCCGACCAATGATATCAGTAGGTTACAATGTAATTTATATCCTTTTAATGTCATAAAATAGCCGGGATACCGATTTGGGTACAAAATTTAACAGCTTTTGGATGTAAAAAAGACGAATGCTCACTCCCACGCACCGGCAATGAAAATCCCGGATCTCTCCAGGGGTTTTTGATCGTCGGGCATGTACTCGGCGTCCGCCTGCGATGCCTTTCCACACAGCCATAACGTCATCAGCCATTCGTTTCTTCCTGTTATCCACAAATTTCCTTCGTGCCTCAGAGTTCAAGATTTGAGATAGTAATTTCTTCATTGATCGGTAAAAAATTCCACTTGACAAAAAGTCTCCTTTAGCGTTTGTCATTTTCACGGGTTTGACTGAAGACTCTCAACCACGCATAGCTCATCACCCATCACCTTTCAAACCGCACTGATCATCTCAATACATGGACAACCCTATGAAAGATCAATCCAAGACAAAGCAGGCACTGATCCAGGAACTGGCTTCTCTGCGAAAGAGAATTACGGAACTGGAGCAATCTGAATCAGAACGAAAGCAGGCGGAGAAGGCACTGCGGGAGAGTGAAGCGTGTTTGCGAATGATTGTCGAGGCGAGTCTGGACGCTATCATCGCTGTGAATACCGAGGGACAACTCGTTCTTTTCAACGGTGCGGCCCAGTAGTTATTCCAGTATTCCGAGGAAGAAGCCTTGGGTCAACCCGTAGACATCCTGCTGCGGAAGGAGATATGTAAAATCCATCAAGATAGGTTGGAGAGGTTCTTGAAAAGGGGCGTCGGACAATGCGGTCACATCGGAAGACGAATGGAAAAGCTTTTTCGCCGTAAGGATGGCTCCCTGTTTGAGGCCGAAGTCTCCATGTCGGGGGGCCGCTCTAATGGGCTGCGCTTGGTGGTCCTTGCGATTCACGACATTACCGAGCGCAAGCGAACAGAGGATGCATTGAGGGAGAGCGAGTTGTGCTACCGTGAGCTTTTCGACAATATGAGCAGCGGTGTTGCCATCTACAAAGTAACGGACAACGGCAACGATTTTATCTTCAAGGATTTCAATCGAGCTGGTGAGCGGCTGGATGGCGACCGAAAAGAGAATATCATCGGAAAGAGCATCTATCAAGTCCGGCCGGGCATCAATGAATATGGACTACTGGCAGTGTTCAAGCGGGTTTGGGCGACCGGAATTCCCGAGCATTACCCGGCCAAGTTCTACCAGGATGAACAATTGCAGGGTTGGTACGAAAACTTTGTCTATCGACTTCCCTCCGGCGAGATCGTTGCTGTATATGATGACATCACCTCCCGCAAGAAGGCGGAGGAGACACTACACGAATCAGAAGAACGTTTTCGGAGTGCCTTTGACCACGCGCCCATTGGCATGG
>JAZDIK010000012.1:0-2005 GCA_043805145.1 Pseudomonadota bacterium
CAGAGAATCAGGGGGATCTCGGACCCGTTTTTCGACTGCATCAAGGCATGGGGGGGCGTTCCCGCGGCGATGACCCCCTCGGAGGCGTATGACGCCATGGCCAAAGGAGCCCTCGACGGCATCATGTCCGGATGGGACAGCGCCAAATCGAGAAAGTATTTTGAAATCGCCGGCTATGCAGCGGGACCGACGGCCGCGCCGATCTGGGCTTATGTGATGAACCTCAATACCTGGAAAGGTCTGCCCACGGAAGTCCAGCAGGTCATCCAGCAGGCGGCGAACAATTCCAGCAATGAGGGTATTGCGGGGCAGGAAAAGGCGGACGAGGCGGTCATCCAATTCCTGAAGGCCAGCAAGATGCAGGTAAAGATATTCACCCCGGCCGAAGTGGCCATGTGGAAGAAGGCCACTCTCCCGGCCTACGATCTGTTTCTGAAACGGGCCACAGAAAAAGGTATGGGAGACGTGGCGAAGCGATTGCTGGAAATCTACAATAAATAAATCCCCATTCGTTTCAGGCGGAGACCGGTGCGCATAGGGCAATGACCGTATGGTCATTGCCCTATGCGGCGCTGGACCGTTTCGACTTAAAGGCGCACAGTAAGGCGCAGTTCATGGGGCATAGCGTCCATTGATGCCGGCAGGGAGGAGAACTTAGGGAAAACGAAGGGGTCTGAATATGAATAAAATAGGGCACGTCATTGATAAGATCGTTTCAGGAACGGGACATCTTGCCGCTTTGATGATTATGGGCATCGCACTGTTCGTTTTTCTCAACTCGGTCAGCAGGTTCGCCGGATTTTCACTTCCCTGGCTTTTTGACATCACTACCTTCAGCATGGTCATCATGGCGTTTATCGGATCGGGCTATGCCTTGCGGGAAAAGGCGCATGTGAGCGTGGATCTGGTCAGGGTGCATCTGTCGCCGGCGGTCGGCCATTTGCTGGATATATTCATTTATCTCATCTGCATTATTTTTTTCGTCATCATCGGCTGGACCGGCTGGGAATGGGTCCTCGACAGCTATGAGATCGGGCAGGTGAGCGCCACCTCCGTTTTGAAAATCCCGATATGGACGATCACGGCGGCCATTCCGCTGGGTTCCTTTTTTCTGTTGTTGCAGTCGTTGTCCGCTTTGTTCAAGCTCTGCAGCGGTTTGAACCGCGCCTTTTTCCAGTCCGTTTCCGCCAAGGCGCTGCTGACGTTCGGCATCACCATGGTTGCCTTGATAGCCCTCTGTGCGATAGCCTTTTACCTCCTGGATCCGCTGGCCGCCATGTTCCTCTTCGTCCTGTTCGTTTTGTTTGCGGGGGTGCCGGTCGCCTTCGCCTTGGGCATCACGGGATGCATCGGTCTTTACGTTTTCATGGGGGGCCCGCAAATGACGCAGATCCCCATCTTGACGTTCCAGGCGCTCAATTCCTGGCCGCTGACCGCCGCCCCGCTCTTCATCCTCGGCGGAATGCTTATGAGCGAGGCAAAGATCGCTGAAAAGGTGTTCCTGTTCATCGAGACCCTCTTCGTGCGTGTGCCGTCGCCGCTGCTGATGGCGACGATCATCTCAGGAGGCATCTTCTGCGCGATCACCGGTTCGAGCGTGGCCGCCACTGCGGCCATCGCGTCGATCTGCCTGCCGCTTTTGTTCGCCCGGGGATACAACAAGCTGGTCTCCGTCGGCGTCGTCGCCGGGTCGACCGTCGGTACGTTGATTCCTCCGTCCAATGGATTCATCCTGTACGGGGTCCTGACGGACGAGTCCATCGGCAGGCTTTTCATGGCGGGGATAGGGCCGAGCATCGTCCTTTTTGCGATGTATATCGCGTACGTCATCGGGCGCGCCATTCTGATGGGCGAAAAGGAGCGTGAACCGCCGCAACCCGTCAGCCGGAAGGAACGGGTGGCCCGTCTGAAAGAGGGGGCTTGGGGCATTCTGGCGCCGATCATCATCCTGGGCGGCATCTACTTCGGCGCCTTTACGCCCACCGAAGCGGGGGCGGTGCTCGTG
>JAZDIK010000013.1:0-2021 GCA_043805145.1 Pseudomonadota bacterium
CACACCGATGCCGCTCCCTTTCGAGGCGCCCGGAACAGCAACTGGGAACTTTCCACCGATAGAGCTTCTTCGGCGCGACGAACACTCGAAGCAAGCGGCCTCGATCCGGAACGGATCGCCCGCGTCGTCGGGTATGCGGACCAGGAGCTCTACAATACCCTGGATCCGAAAGACGCCCGGAACCGCCGGATCAGCATCATTCTCCTGCAATCCTCAGCGGCTGCCAATTGATCGCGCACATCGGGATGGAGGCAAGGGAAGAAAAACGAAAGGGCCGGCATCAGTCGCAAAGGGTTTTACTTCCGTAAGCTGGCCCTTATGCAGAGACCCCCCTTTTCAGATTCAAAATTCAAACACTGTTCAAAATCCGGCCGCGGATTCTCCTCGTGGACAACGGATGCGTTCGGCAAACAAACGGGCACGCCCATGTGAAAGCTCTTTGTCGTATCGAGAGTCCTGAGAAATTCACCACTGATCATATTGATCGCTTCCTTGGCGCAATCTTCCTTCATTTCCCGGGTAATTTCATGCTGACTTACGCTTAACATATTTTCCACCATGGCCAGCGCAAGGGGGTCCGAAAGATGCAGCTGGATTTCCCCTGCCAGGGGTCCGGAAAAGCTGATTGCTGTTACACTATCATACTGCCGGCGCCCCGTACCGGTCTGCTCCAAAAAGGTGAAAAACATCTTTTCAAATACATCAAAAGTCGAGGTCGTCAGAATCTTTTTGATTATCATCATAGCTTCCATCTGAACCAACTCCCAGCACATCGTGCAACATTTTTTTTAGGTCCTCGGGGAAAAATGGTTTATTAATAAAACCTTTGGCTCCGTTGCAGAAGGCCTCGTTCATCCGGTCCCCGCTGCCTTCGGTTGTGATAACAATCACCGGAATATTCTGATGCATATGATGCGCTTTCAATTCTCGTAACATTTCCAGGCCGTTCATCTCCGGCATGTTGCTGTCGGTGATGATGACATCCACCCATTCTTTTTCCAGTACAGCAAGGCCTTCCCGGCCATTGCCCGCCTCAAAGCACCTATCCATGTGAAAACCCGACAGGGAGATAACTTTTTTTATGACGGACCTCATGGAGAATGAATCATCTACGATGAGAGCCTTGATTGACATAGCGGCGCCTTCCAACTTCCTGGCAGTATCATGATTAAACGATGGCCATCAACTCCTTTGCTTTTTCCATAGCTCCAAATAACTGCACCATACATGCCTCAATGTCCTTGTCCCGCAACTGAAATTTTTTTGCCGCTTCATTGACGGCCCGGTAGGCGAGACCATCCTGCCCTCCTCCAACTCCCGTCATCGAACAGATCTGGTCTGCCAAATAGACGAGCCAGGGGAAAATTGCTTCATTGTCCCCCGTAAGATCGGGACGGTGATGAAAAGCAATAGCGGTAGTGATTTCCTCGGGGAAATTCCAACGTTCAGCAATCTTCCCACCAATTGCCGCATGATTTATGCCAAAGAGCCTTTCTTCCGCTTCGACAAAAGAACACCCCTCTCGATAAACCATGCCCATGATTTGGGCAAAAGACTCATGGACATATTCCCCAAGAATCACCTTTCCGACATCATGAAGCAGCGCGGCGGTATAGAGAACGGGTTGTTCCTTTTGATAGATCCTTGTGAAGAGAATCTGGGACATTAATGCAACGGAAACAGAATGTATCCACAAGTCGTTCGCCTGAAGCACATATCCTTTGGCCGCTTTTTTAAAGAATCGGGATACCCCGGATATCTGTACGGCAGTGATAATATTTTCCTTTCCCAGGAACATGACCGCCTCTTCGAGTGTCCCGATCCGGAAACGGACTCCGAAATAGGCAGAGTTGCACATACGCAGAATGTTGGCAGTTATTGCCTGATCATATCTAATAATGCTCGTAACTTCCGGGACGGAAAAATTCTCGTCCTGAAGGAGCGCAGTCACTTTTTGAATCGTAATGGGAAATGCCGGAACGTGCTGAACGGATCGCAAGATTTTCTCTATCATCATTACA
>JAZDIK010000014.1:0-3191 GCA_043805145.1 Pseudomonadota bacterium
GCCGGATTGCGCCCCTGACGTCCCTTCGTCTTCCTGACGCTGAAGGTCCCGAATTTGGTCAACTGGAGCTGTCCCGTCTGCTTCAGGACGGAGAAAATCCCATCCAGGACGGCGTTGACCACCTTCTTGGTGTTCTCCTTGGTCAGCTCCGTGGTTCCGGCCACGGTTCCGACCAGATCGTTCTTTCCGACTCTGCTTCTTCCTTTTGTCATGGTTTGGGTCCTCCTTTTTTAGTTTAGGGTTGCACTACCTTCACGATCACGAGATCGATCGCGAAACCGACCGATCCCATGATCGGAAATGCCGTTGCGGTTGGCCTTCATGACCGATACCTTTCCAGAAACGCGATCCACTTGCAGTCTCCGCTGAAATCGAGGTCCCGGTAGGCGGTGTTGATGCTTTCACTGGGGAAGTAGATGGACAGGCCGCAGGTCCCCCTGACCTCCCTGCCGATCTTTCCCTGCCTGAGGATTGTTCTTCCCTTTCCGGGTTTCAGCGCGGCAATGAGATCGTCCGCTTTGACCTGGAGTTCGGCGCCGGCCTTTTTCCGGAGATTCTTTGCGAAGCAGACCAGGTCGATGTAGTTGTCGTCGTAGAACCGGGGGCTCTTGTTCCAGGCGGCCTCGATGAGTTTGGTGTCGGTATCGAGGGCGGCGAGAAGGGTTTCCGAGAGGGCATCGACCTTGGTTGTCATCTCCCCGATTCGGCCCACGTCGATGGCGGACTGCGTGACGGTCTCGTCCTTCCCTTTGTAGGAGAGGAGGTAACTCCTGACGATCCAGCGGGCGAGGGCGGCGGCGTCCTGGCGGGGCCTGGCGGTCAGACGGGTCAGGATCTCGGTGTAGGGCCAGCCGTCGAAGGGCTCTTCGATCTCCGAACCGACGATGACGTTCACGGAATCCCGGAGCTGGTAGGCGACCTCGACCATGTTCATGAGACAGGCGTCCATGCCCAAGAGATCGATCTTCCGGCCCAGGAGGGCGCAGATCCCGGCAAGGACAACCCTCAGCTCGCGGTTGTCCAGCGCGTCGCCGCCGGAGGTGTCGTCATAGCAGATGCTGCGGTGTTCCTGGGGGAAGGAGTGACGGAAAAGGCGCCGGCGCGGTTTCTTCGCCGCGGGACCGGCCGCCCTGCTCTTGGCATCCTCCCACCAACCGCTGCCGTGGTTCCAGAGGATGAGGGCGTACCGGTCGGCAAGGTAGTTGTCCGCCGCCCATTTGACGAACTCATAGAGGATCTGCGGATCGCCGGTGTTGGTGTCCCCGAATGTCTGGATGCAGTCTGTTTTGAAGCCGCCGCCCTGGGTGATCCGGAAGCGACGGGTGAGATTGTCCTCGATCCGGTCCAATTGCACCAGGATGTTGACCTCCTTCGTGGAGCCCGCCCGGGCCATCTCCGCGATGTCCCGGAGGGCCGCGCCGTCGAGGTTGTTGTCCCCGGCCATGTAGACCATGAACGTCCATTTTGCCTGGACGTTGGCCCGGCTGCCTGTAACGCTGCCCGTATCGGTTCCTGACTTTTCCATGTGAGCCTCCTTTTTTGAGTGCAGGGTAGGGTTCACAATAGAAAAAGTCTAAGAACGTGGTCGTCTATAGACGCTATAGACAGAGAATTTTGATTTTCTATGGCAGCAGATGGTGACGATCAACAATTCGGATGCGTTTTGAGGAATTATTTGATACTTTTCAGCAATCGGTAAGAAGGCTGTTTTTGATGAAACCATAAGATACGAGACCTTTGAATTTCTCACTTTTTTAAAATTCGCATGTAATAAATACAGCGTGTTACGAAGAGCGTTTACCTGAAAACAGCTATTATTCAAAGGTCTCGATACATGATTATGTTCAAGGAGGGGTGCTTGTTTTTCTACGTAGATGAAAGCGGGCATACAGGTCCAAACCTATTTGATCCGTCACAGCCCGTTCTCTATTATGGTGTCCTTTCCAGCAAGCGGGATCTTGATGCTCTCGCTGAATCTCACCTTTCAAAACTGAGATCGAAATTGGGAGTCAGGAGACTACATGCGGCCGAGTTAGGTATCGGCAAGTTAGTTGAAATTGCTGACGAGATCAATAGCCTTCAACAGAAAATGGACTTAAGATTTGATTTATATCAAGTATTTAAACTTGACCATGCGTTAATCAGCTTCTTCGATCAAGTTTTCGATCAAGGCATGAATCCAGCTATCACATGGACGGGCTATTGGACACCATTGCGCTACGTTTTACTGATGAAAGTAGCCCATTTATTTGACTTAGGGACCTTGAGAAAAGCATGGAGTGCACGGCTTGAGATAAACAATGCTAAGGCTGAAGCAGCTCTAATAGAAGTTTGCAGGACTATAAGAGATCGAGTTGCAGACTTACCGGATGCAAGATCTCAACAACTAATATCTGATACCCTACAATGGGCTGAAAAAAATCCGAACAAAATTCGTTATAATGTAAGATGCAAGAAAGATATTGCAGAGATAACACCAAATGTAATTGGGTTTCAGACAGTCATGTATGGAATAGGATTGAGAATTACAGAACATAAAACGGAAGCTTCAGCAATCGTCGTTGATCAGCAGTCCCAATTTAATAAAGCTCAGCGAACCCTTTCTGAGTTTTATGCAAAGAATAAAAATGTATCTCTAATGAATGGACCGGGACTTCCAGAAATCGACTTCAGCGGAATGCCGACTACGCCGATATCATTCGCCACAGGAAATAACAGCGCCGGATTGGAAATCGTCGACATTTATCTCTGGATATTCAAACGATTCATTGAACAAAAGGACATTCCGATGGAATTGTTTCCCATCATAGCTTTTCAAGCCAACTGTGGACTCATGGATGAAATATCAATCAAAGGTATAGGGGAACGTTGGAGCAAGTGGTTTGAGAACCTTCCAGAACCAACTGAGGAGCAGACAGAAAAAGCAAAAGAGATGATCGCATTTGATGAAGCGAGAAGGCTTCGTAAAATTCGGGAAGACGCCGGCACTGGGGAAGGACAAGATCGGAGTTGATTTCCCCCAAATTTCCCCCAGGAATTTTTTGGGTGATATTTCAGCAATCATGTCTTATGGTTAAAAAATGGCGCATGCATTCGATTCCCATGCACTTCCGCCATTTAATTCACGATTTTCGCTGTTTCGCGAAGATATTTCTTTAACCTGACCCCCAATCCGTGACGGTAAGTTCAGT
>JAZDIK010000015.1:0-33295 GCA_043805145.1 Pseudomonadota bacterium
AGCAGAACCCCAGGCCGAAAAAGATCGCTGCAATGCTCATCAAAATCCTGGGACCGAATTTATCATTGAGCCGACCTATGAGAATGCCAAACAGGCCCATGATAAAAAAGGCCGCGGAAGAGGCGCCGGATATGGCCGCCCTTGGCCAGCCGAATTCATCTATCAACGGGTTGAAAAAAACCCCATAGGAGATATAAATACCCACCCCAACCGCCTGGATACTGAAACACGCGGCAGTAATGATCCTGCTGTAGGCAATCGGTTTTTGGCTTTTATGGTCTGTCATACCAGGGTTGTTTCCTTAACTACGATATCCAGCTGCCCGGTTACGTTACCTTATATAATTCGACCCATAAAGATAGGGTCGCCGGTAGCTGTCCTGAGAAGGAATAATTGAATGGGTTTGCCAATGCCGTTGGCCCCTTTAGCGCAGATACCATACCCGATGATAATTCGGCTCCCCTTCTCTTTTTTCTGAAATCGTGTTGATGGCTTTCCTTAATTATGAAATATTATTTTCTCTTAAAATACTCTTGTTGGGCCGGGTGTCAATAAACATAACGCTGTCAAATTGCCTCAAATAAAATGTTATCAAAATCATGGGATGTTCGCGATTTTTCCGGTGTCGGCTGCCTGCAGGCATCGGGTTTCGGCGGTGAAGAGGGCGGCAAGGATCGCCAGCACCACGAAAACCGCGAGTAGAACGAATCCAGACCGATAGGCGGCCAGGTCGTATGTCCGGATGCCGCCCACGAGCGTCCCGCGCCACTGAAGGTCTAACATCCAGCCGACCAGCGGCTGCAGAATCATTCCCCCGCCCATCGAGCCCACGTTGCACACCCCGCTGACCGTCCCGGCCAGCGCGCCGGGAACGGATTCCTTCACACATGCGAAACTGACGATGACAGCCCCCCCCGCAAGACCTATCGCAATCACAAACACTGTCAGAAGCCAGAGGGGTAGATTCGGAACAAAGAGAACCGGGATCCAGCAGAGCAGGGAGATAGCCGAGCCGAACACCAAAAATGGTTTGCGCAGGCCGATCCGGTCCGAAAGAGAGCCAAGCAGGACCCCGCCGACAGCGAAGCAGATCAGCATGGTTGAGGCGAAGGCGGCGCCGACGGCGGTGGGCAGTCCGTAGTGCGTTACAAGAAACGGGACGCCCCAAAGACCGGCAAAAGCCATGATCGGTCCCGCCAAGCCGCCTGTGAGCAGCGAAAGAAGCCAGGTGTTCCGGTAGCGTAGAACACGGATCAATCCGTCGAGCAGGGCCTTTGGGGATGAGAGAACGTGCGGATCGGCCGGCGCGTAGCTCCGGTAATCCCTCTGGGCCGGGTCGTCCCGGACGATCCACCAGATGCTCGCCCCGATGACGAGGTGCAGGCCCGCGACTACGACCATGACGGGACGCCAGCCGAAGCCCTCCACGAAAAAATACAGGGGTATGCCGGCGAAAACGGCGCCTGCGACGCCGACAAACAACGTGATGCCGCTCATGGTGGCATAGAAGCGAAGCGGAAACCAGCGGGTCGAAAGGCGCAGCAGGGCGACGAAGACGACACCCACCGCCGCGCCGATCAGCAGGCGGCCCAAGTCGGCCGTGGCGATGGAGGAGGCGGATGCAAAGAGGAATGTTCCCAGGGCGGCGACGAGCGATCCGGCAGTCAGAAGCTTCCGGGGCCCCCAGTGGTCGGCTAGGATGCCTGTCGGAATCTGTATGAAAACATAGCTGTAGAAATAAAAGGCGCTGAATTGGCCCAGATCCCTGGCCCCGATGCCGAATTCAGCCATCAGCGGATCGGTCATGACGGCCGGGGCGACGCGGTGAAAAAAGTTGGTGAAATAAAAGGCCGCTCCCAGACCCCAGACAAGCCAGGCGAGAAACGCCGGAGGGTAATTTTTCTGCTCCATAATCCGTTCCATGGCGGGGAAGGCGGCTTCGGGCCGCGAACCTGGGACTTTGCTTAACAGATCGGAAGCGCGACCACAAGAAAAACATGTTACCCGGGCGCCGGTATGAATGCACACAGCATTTTGCCGGTAACAGGCCAGCCGTGGTTGAGGTTGTCCTCAACTTCAAAAGAGATGTTTTATCATTTAATGATGCAAGGAAATTATCAAGATCACAGCTTGACACAGACATAAAAAATACATAGAAAAAAACCAAGCATCGACAAGGGGATTTAAAGAAATCGATCCGCGGCCATTATAATAAAGGAAAGAGGGGTCGGCGTTGGCCTGCCCCCTGCTGTGTGGAGGAGTGATCGTGTTTCCCGGATTGTCGAGTTCTATTAACGGGGAGGGTTAATGAAAATCTGTACCGAGCCATATCAAGGAGGTGAAATATGGACGCGAACAGGAAAGTTATCGAACGGTTGCTTGCCGAAACCGGCATTCAAATCAACGGCCCCGATCCGTGGGACATCCAGGTGCGGGACGATCGTTTTTACACCCGCGTGCTGAAGGATAAAAGTCTCGGGCTTGGAGAGTCCTACATGGAGGGATGGTGGGATTGCGCCCGGATCGATGAGTGCATCTGCAGGTTGCTCAAGGGAAACCTCGAAGAGAAAATCAGGGGGAACCTCAGGGCGCTTTTGTTTTACTTCTTCTCCCGCAGCTTCAATCTCCAATCACCGTCCCGGGCGCATATCGTCGCAAGCAGACATTATGATCTCGATAACGACCTCTTCCTTTCCTTTTTAGACCCCCACAACCAGTACAGTTGCGCCTACTTTCAGGAAACGGATGATCTGACGCAAGCCCAGCAGAAAAAACTCGACCTCATCTGCCGGAAAGTCGATCTTAAGCCCCAGGATCATGTTCTGGATATCGGCTGTGGTTGGGGCGGTTTTGCCCGCTATGCTGCCGAACATTACGGGTGTACCGTCACTGCCGTCAACATCTCCGAGGAACAGATCCGGGTTGCACGCGAGTCCTGTGAAAATCTGCCGGTAAAAATCATGCACGAGGATTACCGACGCATCCGGGGGGCCTTCGACAAGATCGTATCCATCGGAATGTTCGAACACATTGGGCAGAAAAACTATCAGACGTTCATGGACGTCGCCTATCGCTGTCTGAAGGAGAAAGGCATTTTTCTGCTCCACACGATCGGCAGCAATGTTTCCCGGTTCAACTGCGAGCCCTGGATCAACCGCTATATCTTCCCCAACGGGATGCTGCCCAGCATCGCCCAGATCGGCCAGGCCGTTGAAAATCTCTTTGTGATTGAGGACATCCATAATCTGGCCCCCCATTATGAAAAGACCCTACTGGCTTGGAACGACCGTTTCCAGAATGCATGGCCCCGATTTGCCGAAAAATTTGACCGGACTTTCAAGAGAATGTGGGAATACTACCTTCTCTGTTGCGCAGGGGCCTTCCGCGCCAGGCATATACAGGTCTGGCAGATCGTGATGACAAAACCCGGCGCCGACCAGCCGCGGTTTCGGGTTTATTAGAAAGGAAGGCCGGACATATGAGCGATTTTCCGGGGATAGGAAAAATGGATTACGCGGCGTCATACCTCCGTTCGGCGACAACCGATCTGCAGGAAAACCCTGCACCGCAGGTGTGAAAATGGAAGCAAAATAAAGAAGAAATCAGCTGATCATCGGCATGTAGATGATTGCAGGCATGCTTTCAACATCCTCCGCCGCGGGGCAGCATGATGACGCGCAGTGATAAGACTCATTCAGCGGAGGCAACAGAGAAACTTATCAGGCAAATTCCTTTTCAATGCGGTCCATGGCCAGGGCCAGCCGGTTGTCGGGGACGGTGAGAGAGATGCGGATGTAACCCTCGCCGTACTGGCCGTAGGCTGTTCCGGCGGCCACCACCACGGCCGTCTTTTCGAACAAGCGATTGGTGAATTCCAGGGACGTCATGCCTTTCGGGACCGGGACCCAGAGATAAAAGGTACCCTTCGGTGGATCGAACTGGATCCCAATCTTCTCAAGTGTCTTGAGAACCTGTGCCCGCCTTTTCCCGTATATGCCGATCATGTGGTCGACCGCTCCAACTTCATGCTTCAGAGCGTAGATGCCGGCGTACTGGATGGGGTTGAAAATGCCGGAGTCGGTGTTCTCCTTGACCTTGCTGATGGCGGCAATCAGGTCGGGATTACCCACGGCCATACCGATGCGCCAGCCCGTCATGTTGAAGGGCTTAGACAGGGAATTCAACTCCACACCCACGTCTTTGGCGCCCGCGGCCATCATGAAGCTGAGTCTTTCCTGACCCGGGAAGACGATTTCGCTGTAGGGATTATCGTAGCAAACGGCGATGTCGTGTTTCTTGGCAAAGGCCACAAGCCGGTCGAAGAATTCCCGCGTGGCGCAGGCCCCCGTCGGGTTGTTGGGGTAGTTGAGAAACAGGCCCCGCGCTCGTTTCAGAATGTCAGCGGGAATCTCTTCGAAAACGGGCAAATAACCGTTTTCCGCCCGGATGGGAACATTGTACGGCTCGCCACCGCCCATGAGAATGCTGGCCCGGTAGGCGGGATAACCGGGGTCGGTCATGAGGACCACATCACCGGGGTTGATACACGCAAGGATAAAATGATGGCATCCTTCCTTCGAGCCGATCAAGGCCAGGACTTCGTTTTCGGGACTCAGGGAGACGCCATAGCGCATGGAGTACCAGAGCGCCACCTCCTGCCGGAAGCGTTGCATACCCTTTTCTTCGTCGGTCGGATAGCGATGATTTTCGGGCTCTCTGGCCCTGCGGGCCAGTTCGTCGATAATGCCGTCCGGCGTCGCCTCAACGGGGTCGCCGATGGCGAGGCTGATGACATCAATGCCGTCGGCCTTGGCCTTGGCGATTTTTTTCCTCAATTCCATGAACAAGTATGGCGGGATTTTCATCAAACGGTCGGCTGTCTTCACAATGATTCTCCTTTTTCTATTGATAGACCTCTTCCCAGAGCCGACCCTCGTAAACCACGGCGGCTTTGCCCTCGAGGTAGACTTTTTCGAAACCATTGTCTGTCTTGTCAAAATGAATCGTCAGGGTTTCCCCGCTTTTCACCGTCACGGCCACAGGGGAATCCACCCACCCCTTCCGGGACGAGATCAGCGCTGCCGCAACGGAACCGGTACCGCAGGCCAGGGTTTCATCCTCCACACCGCGCTCGTAGGTCCTGATCCGCAGCGAATGGCGGTCGGCAACGGTCACAAAATTGGCGTTTGTTCCAGCGGGCTGATACTGCCCGTGGTATCGGATCCGCCGGCCCGTGTTGAACACATCGAATACGTCGAGGTCGTCCGGAAAATGGACGACATGGGGCACGCCTGTATTGATGCTGCTGACAGTCATGGGCTTTGCGTCAACGTCAATGATTTCATCGATTATCAGCGAGCGGGGGTCCGTCAGACGCAGTTTGACCGTATCACCCCTGACCTCTGCATCGATAATGCCGGCACCGGTTTCGAAGGACAGGTATGCCCCGGAGACGCCTTTTAGAAAGGCATAGCGGGCGGCGCAGCGGCCGCCGTTGCCGCACATGTCCACCTCCGACCCGTCGGCATTGAAAAACCGCCAGCGGAAGTCCGCGCGGTCGGAGCGTTCAATCAGGATGAGGCCGTCGGCGCCCACGGAGACCTTGCGCTGGCAGACGCGTCTTATGAAATCCGTGATATCGCCCACCGGCAGGGAGAGGTCCCGATTATCGATCAGGATAAAATCATTGCCGCTGCCGCTCATTTTAAAAAACTCAATCACAAAGCCCCCTTGAAACATGATGCATGCAAGAAATTGATTTTTCAGCGAGAACCTTCGAAACCATCGCGCCTCAGAACGACAAATCGGCGACGGCGACATAAATAGCCTCAACAACCATTCTGTCCTTCGTGTTTTTTAGCGACTTTTTGCCGGCTCGTCAAGATTCATTCTCAGAGTGACGAGGCTTATGTCGTCATGCCTGATGTATCCGCGCCAGATGCCAGGGACAGTAAGGACGGCGGCGCTGATGGTGCGGAAGATTCAGGAGCGCATGGACTGCAGGGCTTTTTCATGCACATCCGGATCCTATGCACCAACGGCGCCTTCGGGAACAATCATGCAATAACCGGCATCCGCAGCGCCGTACGGTTTTTATCGAATCTCATGAATGATCTTTTCCTCCCGTGCACCACAGCAGGGAGCCTTTACAATATTCGACTTCATTTTGTAACCGGAAATTATCACCATAAACGATGACCGAGGCTATGAAAGTCGTTCATGCAAAAAGAGCTAAGGCCGCCTTCTTCAGCAGAAGGCGGCCTGTTTGAGAAAACGAGGATTTACATCACGCCAAAGCCTATCATGAGGGCAAAGACGCTCAACACCAAACCGCTCCAGAGGAGGGTCATGGTCGTATAACCCATGATATCCTTGGCGGACAGGCCGGCCATGCCCAGCAAGGGCAGGGCCCAGAAGGGTTGGATCATGTTGGTCCACTGATCCCCCCAGGCCACCATCATGGCGGATTTAACCGTATCGATGTTCATCATCTTGGCCGCCTCGATGGTAATTGGTCCCTGGACGGCCCACTGGCCGCCGCCGGATGGCACGAAGATGTTGATAAGACCGGCTCCCCAGAACTGGAGCATGTAGAAAGTCTCGGGGGAGGAGATGGCCACAAACCATCCCGCGATGATCTTGGCTAGGCCCGTGCCGATCAGGACCCCCATGATGCCGCCGTAGAGGGGAAACTGCAGGGCGATCCCACCGGCGGAGCGGATGGCGATATTCACGGCGCGTACATAATTGATGGGTTTGGCATGGAGAATGACGCCGGCGATGAAGAAGATGAAGATGACGATATTCAGATTCAGGTCAAGTCCCTTTTTTGAGAAATGTAGAAAGAGGTAGAACACACCCATCGCCGCAAAGATCATGTTGATGATATAGTTGTGATCGATCCGCTCGGCCAGGGTGGGCTTCTCCGGCATTTCGACCTTTACCGTCTGATCTTCCATCTCTTTCAGGCGCTCCTCGGAAATGTGGATCGCGTCCTCCTCTTTCGGATGGATCAGATAAAAGAGGATGGGAAGCCCCAGAATGATAATGATGGCAGGCAGCAGGTTCCATATAGCAAAGATCGTATCTGCCACAGGGACTACTTTCCCGGTAACCTTTTCGATCAGGTTTTGGGCGTGCTTGGGAGTTGCCAGCAGGAGCGGGATAGACCCGGAAAAACCCATATGCCAGCAGATGAAACCACTGTAGGCGGCGCCGATGAGAACCGGAAAATCGGCTTTCCGATTGCGCCTGGCCACTTCGAGAGCCAGGAGTCCCGCGAAGATCAGACCGAACCCCCAGTTAATCCAGGAACCAACGCCTCCCACCAAGGCAACGATCATGGCTCCCTTAACGGGGGTGTCCGCCTTTTCCGCCACCCAGTCGAGGACCTTTTTCATCGGCGGCGTCAAGGCCAAGACGTAGCCGGTAACGAGAATCAAGATCATCTGCATGGCAAAGGCAATGATCCCGTAAACCCCGTCGCCCCAGGTCGTGATCACTTTCGCGACATCCGCCGGTGTGAATATCAGGGCAAGAACTGCAGAAAGAAACGTGAGCAGAATGGCGAACAGGTAGGCATCAGGCAGGTAATGACGCATGACATAGGTAAAGAATGAGGCAAGCTTTCTTAACATGACGACACCTCCTTATAAGATGAAAATAAAAAACACCGCCAACATAAGACTCTCATAATCCCCTTCACTTGAATAAGCCTAAGCCCCCCAGACATTGATGATCGGAGAAGGCTAAGGCTTGGCCACCAAAAGACGAGTTTATTCTACATAAAGAATCCGGGAAAATCAATTTTTTAGTCGCAACATGGTGGAGACGCCACGCAATGATCGTGGGAGGTATAGTACGATATTGGTCCTTTATGCTTTTGTGCTTGCAATCGCGTGTACCTCAAAATCATTGACACAACGGATCAGGATTGATTAGAAAAGGCCGGCGGGAGGGAATAATGGATAGGGTCGAGACAAAATTGGAAACCTTGGCAGACCTCAAACTCATGGCACTTTATATTGAAAAACGGTTCATGAGCAATGATCCGGAAGAGACGATGATGGCGGAAAGCGAGCTGGCAGCGCTGCAGGACCGCTTCTGTGACGAAAACAGGGATTTCGTCACGCCACTGATGGCCCGGGCGGTAAAGAAGGACTTCAACACATTTCTCGTGTTGATCGACTGGGCCCTGGATTATTACAGAAATGCCAGCGATTGAATCGATTCACCTTGAAGATTGCAACCACCGGTTTACGACTGATTATGGTTATGAAAGCTTTGTACGACCGCTGAAAAATTGTTCTTGAAGCGGCAATGCAATTGTAAGCCAGGTCTCACTGTTTCACGGTCAGGACAATCCCGTTGTTTTCGATATCGGCGTTGACCACGCCACCGCCGACCAGGCTGCCGAAGAGAACCTCGTCCACGAAGAAATTCTTGATCCGGTCCTGAACCAGCCGGGCGATCTGACGGGCGCCAAATTCCTCGGAGTAACCCTGGTCCCCAAGCCATTCACAGACCCGTTCGGGAACATGTAAAACCACCCTCTTGTCGGCGAGCTGGTCCTGAAATTCCCGGATCTGCTTTTTTACGATATCCACGATCACGGCTCTGCTGAGCCCGTTGAAAAGCACTACACCATCGAGGCGGTTGCGGAACTCCGGCGCAAAGATACGCTTCACCGCTTCGGAGATGGCGCTACCCACCACGCGCCGCTCCCCGAAGCCCACCCGCACCTTGCCGAGTTCCCGAGCGCCAGCGTTGGAGGTCATGATAATGATGACGTTACGGAAATCCGCCTTCCGGCCGTTGTTGTCCGTCAGGGTCGCGTAATCCATGACCTGCAGCAGGGTGTTGAAGATATCCGCGTGGGCCTTTTCGATCTCGTCTAAAAGCAGCACCGCATGGGGCGTCTTGCGGATCGCCTCGGTCAGGAGGCCGCCTTCCTCGAAGCCTACATATCCCGGCGGGGCGCCCACGAGCCTCGATACGGTATGCTTTTCCTGGTACTCCGACATGTCGAAGCGGTGCAGGTGAACGCCCATGACCAGGGCGAGCTGGCGCGCCAGTTCCGTTTTGCCCACACCGGTAGGGCCGGCAAAGAGCAGGGAGGCCACCGGTTTGCTCTGGTTCTGAAATCCTGCCCGGGATCGGCGGATGGCCTGCACAACGGCGTCGATCGCCTCATCCTGTCCGAAAATCTGCGCTTTCAGGACGACGTCCAGATTTTTCAGGCTCACCACTTCCGAAGAGGAGACGGATTTCTCCGGGATCCGGGAAATTCTGGCCACGATCTTTTCGATTTCAAGCGGGGTGATGGCCAGCGTACCGTCTTCATCGCTGCGATAGAGCCGCGTCCTGGCCCCTGCCTCGTCGAGAACGTCGATGGCCTTGTCCGGCAAGTGCCGGTCGTTGATATGCTTTGCCGACAGTTCCGCCGTGGCGTGCAGGGCTTCGTCTGTGTAGCGGACATCGTGAAAACGCTCATATTTATCTCTCAGGCCGCAGAGGATCTGATAGGTCTCGTCAACCGTCGGTTCGGGAATTTCAATGGGCTGAAAACGACGCGACAGGGCGCGATCCTTGTCGAAATGCTTCCGGTATTCCTCAAAGGTGGTCGAGCCGATACAGCGCATCCTGCCGGATGTGAGTGCCGGTTTCAGGATGTTCGACGCGTCCAGAGAGCCGCCAGAGACGGCGCCGGCGCCGACGATGGTGTGAATTTCATCAATGAACAGGATGACGTTGTCTATCTTTTTGAGCTCGGCGATGACTTTTTTCAGCCGCTCCTCAAAATCGCCCCGGAATCGCGTTCCCGCCAGCAGCGCCCCCATATCCAGGGAATAAATTTTCGCGTTTTTCAGAGGTTTTGGCACGTTGTCCTGGGCGATCCGCTGGGCCAGCCCTTCGGTAATAGCCGTTTTGCCCACGCCGGCCTCGCCAATGTGCACGGGGTTATTCTTGTAACGGCGGCAGAGGACCTGGACGGTGCGTTCGATGATATCCTCCCGGCCAATCAGCGGATCCAGTTCGCCGTTCTGCGCCTTCTGCACCAGTTCCAGCGTAAAGGAAGCCAGAATCTTGCTTTCCGGAGGGGCCTTGCCCTCTTTGTCTTCATTCCGGACTGGCCCGTCGGCGGGCTGATCACCGGGAATCACGGAGACGCCGTGAGAAATGTAGTTCAGCAGGTCCAGCCGGGTGATACCCTCATTTTGCAGAAAGAACGCGGCGTGTGATTCCTTCTCATCAAAAATGGAGATGAGGACGTCGCCGATGTCGAGCTCCGGCTTCTGTGCGGAAGAGGTATGCCAGACGGACCGGTCCATAACGTTCTGGAACCCGACGCTCTGCAGTGGGGCTTTGTCGTCAGAGACCTGAGGGAGCTTGCTTTTAAAAAAGTCTTCCAGTTTGTCCCGGAGACGATCGACGTCGCCGCCGCACTTTTGAATGATTTCTCTCGGTGCATCGAAGAAAAGCGATGCGAAAAGGATATGCTCCGGCGTCAGGTATTCGTGCGACCGGACCTTGGCCTCCGTGAAGGCGGCCCGCAAAATATGATTAAGATCTTCATTAATTTTCATGGGTTTTTATGCCTTTCAACCGGATATCCCTGTTACCTGCTGGTTTTAAATAACAGGGTCGGGCAAGGGCGTTATGCCTCGTCATAGCTGCATTGAAGCGGAAAATCCCGGTTTTTTGCCATTTGGCGGACCTGCAATACTTTCGTGACGGCAATGTCATAGGTATAGATCCCACAGACGCCGGCACCCTTCCGGTGCACATCCAACATGATTTTAATGGCCTCCGCTGCCGTTTTTTGAAACACCTTCATCAGAACCTCCACGACAAAATCCATGGTCGTGTAATGGTCATTGTGCAGGATGACCCGGAACATGCGCGGCTCTTCGAGCCGGGGGTCCATATCCACCCCCGGGCTTTCTCCAAATTGCGCATCATGACGGCCCTCATCCGGCACAATCAGACTCTCCTTTTTCATTCAAAAAACGTTCTGCAGGGACACCGCTTTCCAATAAACGGCAGCCGCGTCTTAGGACGCTTTCGCGCCGAGAGGGGATAAGGCGCCGTCACACCCCCTATCCAGGCATCACCATGATTTCTGAGATTTCCGGATGGGCGACAAACATTTACGTCGCCGCTTGCAAACCATTTTTCACCGGCTATGCAAAGCTCCCCATATATCGGTTATGATTAAAGCGTTCGGTGATAATATAGGAAATAGAGGGGCGGATGTCAACAGATGATAGAAATTCAGATTCGGCTGACTTTCAGAGCCAGGTACAAGGAGAGGCCTTGGCCTTTATTTTGAAACATCAGAACATGCCGCCGTTGACGCCGATGACCTGGCCGGTGATATAGGAGGCGTCATCGGAGCAGAGAAACCGGACGACCCGCGCCACTTCCTCCGGCTTGCCGATTCTGGCCATGGGGATGACCTCTTTGATCCGCTCGATAGGAGCATCTTTGATCATTTCTGTCTCGATCAACCCCGGCGCGACCACATTCATCCTGACGCCCAGTCGGGCCACTTCTGCGGCGATGGAGCGGCTGGCCGCAAGCAACCCCGCTTTGGCCGCCGAATAATTCGCCTGGCCCCGGTTTGCGACCAGTCCGGCTACGGAGGATATGGAAACGACAGATCCGCGTTTGCTGCGAATCATTTTCTTCAGGACCGGTTTGGTCATATTGTAGAAACCTTTCAGCGTTGTGTCGATGACGCTGTTCCAGTCATCCCGGGGCATCATGATAAAAAGTCCGTCCGCTGTGATTCCCGCATTATTCACCAAGACGTCGATTGTTTTGAAATGGGAAAAAAGTTCCTCAAGGGCCGCGTTCACCGCTGCATCCTCGCGGACATCGAATTTAAGCGTCTCCCCATCTCCGCCCGTCGCCCGGATCATGGCAAGAGTTTCTTCCGCCGCCCGGTCATTCGTCCTGTAGTTGACAACGAGATAATAGCCGGCACGGGCCAGTTCCACGGCGATCGCCCTTCCGATGCCGCGGGCACCGCCTGTAACGATGGCTACCTTCTGATCAGTCATTAATGTGCCTCCTTATCGGTATTTTCGCATTTCCGCCGGCCAGGGAACGATCACGTATCGAGATCGATGGGAAATGGATTCGCCGCGGCTCAAAATCTTTTTCGTTCTAAATATGGTAATGCTAATGTATGTTTGAAATCAGTACAATAGTCTAATTTCTGTTAATGCAAAGAAGCTGTTATTTGCTGCTTGCGAGCCATTTGTCACGGGTTATCCAAAGCTGTTGCATCCTCGACAAAATCTTCCCTGAAGTCAAGGGGATTTATGAAAAAAAGCCCCCTGCCGAAATCGGCAGAGGGCTCATGTCTAAACAGTTTATATCAAAATCGTTTTTACATCATTCCGGGGTAACCGCCGCCGCCGGGAGGCATCGGGGGCATCCCGCCGCCGGCGCCCTTTTCTTCCGGTTTGTCGGCAATCATACATTGGGTCGTCAGCATCAGAGCTGCCACCGACGAGGCATTCTGCAGGGCAAAACGCGCCACCTTGGTGGGATCGATGACGCCCGCCGTGATCATATCTTCATACTGGTCCGTCCGGGCGTTGAAACCGAAGGCGCCCTTCTTTTCTTTAACCTTCTCTACAACGATGCTGCCCTCCATGCCGGCATTGGCCGCGATCATCTTGAGCGGCTCTTCGAGGGCTTTTTTGACGATGGCCACGCCGATCTGCTGATCCCCATCGAGCTTCATTTTATCGAGGGCGGGCAGGGAACGGATATAGGCCACGCCGCCGCCGGGAATAATCCCTTCTTCCACAGCCGCGCGCGTCGCATTCAGGGCGTCTTCAACCCTTGCTTTCTTCTCTTTCATCTCTGTTTCCGTTGCCGCGCCGACTTTGATCACGGCCACGCCGCCGACGAGTTTTGCCAGCCTTTCCTGGAGTTTTTCGCGGTCATAATCGGAAGTGGTTTCCTCAACCTGGGCGCGAATCTGTTTCACGCGTCCTTCGAGTTCGGCGCGCTTGCCGGCGCCGTCGATGATGGTTGTGTTGTCCTTGTCAATGGTGATCCGTTTGGCGCGCCCCAGATCTTCCACGCGGGTATTTTCCAGTTTATAGCCCATGTCTTCAGAGATCATCTTGCCGCCTGTGAGGATCGCAATATCTTCCAGCATGGCCTTTCTGCGGTCGCCGAATCCGGGGGCTTTTACGGCCGCCACATGCAGCGTCCCGCGCAGCTTGTTCACCACGAGGGTGGCCAGCGCTTCGCCCTCAACGTCTTCCGCGATGATCAGGAGAGGTTTGCCCATCTTGGCGATCTGCTCGAGTACGGGGAGGAGGTCTTTCATGCTGCTGATCTTCTTCTCATTGATGAGGATAAAGCAGTCCTCCATATTGACTTCCATTTTTTCGGCGTTGGTCACGAAATAGGGGGAAAGGTAGCCGCGGTCGAACTGCATGCCTTCCACGATCTCCAGTTCCGTCTCCAGGCCCTTGGCCTCTTCCACGGTAATGACGCCTTCCTTGCCGACCTTGCCCATGGCCTCGGCGATAATCCCGCCGATGGCTTCATCGTTGTTGGCGGAAATGGTGCCGACCTGTGCGATTTCCCTCTGGTCCTTGGTCGGTTTGCTGAGTTTTTTCAGCTCGGCGACGACGACCTCCACGGCCTTTTCGATGCCGCGTTTCACATCCATGGGGTTGCTGCCGGCGGCCACGGTCTTGGCCCCTTCGCGGTAAATCGCCTGGGCCAGAATCGTCGCGGTGGTGGTTCCATCGCCGGCGACGTCGCTGGTCTTGCTGGCAACTTCCCGAACCATCTGGGCTCCCATATTTTCAAACTTGTCTTCCAGTTCGATTTCCTTTGCTACTGTGACGCCGTCCTTTGTCACCGTCGGGGCGCCAAAGCTTTTATCCAGGATCACGTTCCTGCCTTTTGGACCGAGGGTAACCTTAACGGCATCCGCCAGGGTGTTTACGCCCTTGAGAATTGCCTTTCTCGCTTCTTCATCGTACAGAAGTATTTTTGCTCCCATTCTACTTAATCCTCCTTAATGATATGTTTATTCATTTACTTTTCGATGATGCCCAGGATATCGTCTTCTCTCATGATGAGATGTTCAACGCCGTTGATTTTGACTTCCGTACCGGCGTACTTGCTGAAGAGGATTCGGTCGCCCGCCTTCACGTCCAGTTTTACCAGTTTCCCGTCTTCCGTGGTTTTACCCTTGCCTACGGCAATGACAAGGCCCTCCATGGGTTTTTCCTTGGCCGTGTCCGGGATGATAATGCCGCCTTTTGTCTTGGATTCTTCCTCTACGCGCTTTACAATGACTCTGTCCTGTAACGGTCTGATTTTCATACCTTAACCTCTCCTTTCAACCTTATATTTAGATTCCTCATAATGATTATGGCTCTTCCCTCGACCAATGCCAGCATAAAATAAACATGAATTCCACCGTGTCAAGTTTTCAAACGATATTTTTCGAGCGGGCGGTTATATCGGAGAGGGGGCGGGCGACCAGTAGTCGCAGTCGCGGGAAGCGGCATGGATGGCATGGTCTACAAAACGGGCAAAGCGGACGCAGTGTTCCTGCGGGGCGTCGGATTCCCGGTGGTAGTAAAGGCAGGTCCGGCATACCTGATCCCGATCTTGCCCGATAGCGTCACCGGATGCTTCCTTTCGGACCATGAGAGTTTCTCCTTTCAATGACGGCGATGGACCAGCGACGTGACAACCCCTTCAAGGTGGTGCAGAGTGTTGCATTCCTTCACCAGGCTGCAAAAGGGGATGTATTTTTTCATTTCCGAATCCCCCGTCCCCCAGAAGGACGGCGTTTCCGGATTCAGCCAGATCAGTCGTTTGCTGCGCTCGTAGATCATCTTGAGGATGCCTGTCTGCGCCTCCGCATAGTTATTCCGCGCATCGCCCAGAATGAGCACGGTGGTCTTCCGCGAGACGCTGTCCAGATGGTTCGCCTTGAAGTCCCGGAAGGACTGGTCGTAGTCCGTCCGGCCCATGAGAATGGGCAGATCCGCCCCGAGGCGGATCTTTTCAACGGCCACATCGACGGGGTATTCATCGAATATCGACGTGATTTCAATCAGATTTGAACAGAAGATAAATGTTCTGATCCGAACAATGGCCTTGTTCAGTCCATAAAGAAAAAGCAGCAGAAACCGGACTGTCCGCATGACCGACCGGCTGATGTCGCAAATGACCACGAGATCGGGCCGTTCGATCTTTCGTTTTTTCCACTTCGGATCGAACAGGAAGCCCTGGTAGGTGATGTTCTTGCGCAGGGTTTTCTTGAAGTCCAGTTGTCCCCGCCGGGAGGCCTTCCGGCGCCGTGAGTGCAGGTCGTTCAACCGTTTGACCATGCGCTGGATAATGATGTGCATGTCCTGAAAATGCTGCTGCTCCAGCATGGACAGTTTGGCATGGCGCAGATAGGACGTCAGCAGGTTCTCCGTCGCCGTGGGGGTGTTGAGGGTCAGTTGCTGCGCCACATACCGCCGCACATTGTCCGCCAGAACGGTTCTTGCCTTCTCCAGCGCGGCCGACTGCTGCGCCGCGCTTGGCGACCCGTCGGCCTGCATGGCCTGGATCTGCGCATCCAGCGCCGGCAGACCCATCCGGTCCAGTATCCGCAGGGTGTACAGGCTCTGCTGCGTGAAGAACCGGATGTCCGTGAGGTTGGCCGCCCGGGCCGCCTCCCGCATGGCCATGACGAGCGCCGCCTGGTCTCCGGAAAGCAGCGTCCGGGTGAGTGAAAAGTCCGTCACCACCCCGATAGGCGCCGAATCGTGCCCTGCGGTTGCATCGGCATCGGCAAAGTAATCAAAGGAAAAGAAATGATCAAAGCACCGGGCAAAAATCTCCTTTTCGGGCGCCGATTTGGGGAGCGCCGCGAGCAGCGCATCCCGCAGGGTTTCCCTATCGTTATAACCGACCAGCCGGACGGATTGCAAAGCGTCCAGGGTTTCCGAAACGGAAATCCGCACGCCGGCGTGCCGCAGAGAAATGATAAAGTCGCTCAGGACCCTGTCCATCGTCAATTTCCCGCCGCCCTGACGGCGCCGGTCGTAAGCGGATGCAGGCGTTCGGTCACCACGGCAATGTCCTCTTCGAATTTCAGGAAGATATTGAGAGTATCCCGCACCAGATCAGGACTCAGTTCTTCCGCATGCAGGATCAACAAGACCCGCGCCCAGTCGATGGTTTCACTGATCGACGGCGCCTTCCGGACCTCCAGTTGTCTCACCGCCTGGATGAATGCGACCAGCTGCCGGCCAAGCTTTTCCGAAATGCCGGGTACGCGGATGCCGATGATATTTCTTTCCAGAACCGGATCGGGAAACGGAATGAACAGGTGAAGACAGCGGCGTTTGAGGGCCTCGCTGAGCTCCCGCGTGTTGTTGCTCGTGAGAAAGACGAGCGGCTTCGTAACAGCCTGGACGGTGCCGATTTCGGGAATGGAAACCTGAAAATCGGACAGGATCTCCAGCAGAAAGGCTTCGAACTCGTCATCGGCCTTGTCGATCTCGTCCACAAGCAGCACCGCCCCCCCTTCCTGCTGCAGGGCCTTCAGGAGCGGCCGGGGTTCGAGAAAGTGGCGGGAAAAAAAGATGTCGTCGTAACGATGCAGCTTGTCGATAGACTCGGCAAAACCGTTTTCCCGGTCGATGATGCTGTCCAGCTTGTCCTTCAGGAGCTGCGTATAGAGCAGCTGCTTGCCGTATTTCCACTCATAGAGCGCCTTCGACTCGTCCAGCCCCTCGTAGCACTGCAAGCGGATCAGTGGCAGATCGAGATAGGCGGCGGTGGTTTTTGCCAGTTCCGTTTTACCGACGCCGGCGGGACCTTCCACGAGGAGCGGTTTTTCCAGGCGATAGGCCAAAAAAGTCGTCGTCATGATCTGGCGGCTGGCAATGAATCCCTGTTCCTTGAAGCCTCGTCCGATGGCTTCGGGAGACGCGAATTTTTCATCATGAATGGTTAGCATGTTCCTGTCCTTTCCTAAGGAGAATGGCTTCTCCGGTTTTTTTCTGTTTGATGAGCGCGACATGTCCGGCCATGCCGATGGTCATGGCCAAATCCTTCGCCAGAGTCGCCCAAGCCGCGTCTGTTTTTATCCCTGATTGATCGATGACCTGCGCCAGGCGGGATTGAAACTGCCCGGCCAGAGAGCGGAACGACAAAAGTAGAGACGGAAATTCCGGGTGGCGGCATCCGCTGTCGAGCATGGCGGCGGATTCATAGGCCAGAATTCTCATCGCGTCGAGCCGAAACTGCAGTTCTCCGAGCAACATTTTCAGATCGTCGGTCGGGCCAATCTCTTGTTTTGCCATCAGAACAGGCAGGACGGTCATCTGGACCTGCATCGCGCCCGTGACCGGCCCCATGAGCATGACGTCCTCCAGGTCACGGAAGGGCTTGGATATCCGCTCAAAAGCGTCCCCTTGGCTTCCCAGCATCTGATCGGAAGAAATCCGGCAGGCATCGAGCCGGATCCCGCAGTGGGGAGAGGGCTTCAAAAAATCGAGATGGAACGGATCGGTCAAGGACAGGCCGGGGGTCTTCCGTGGGATCAGGAAAGCGGTCATTTGTTTTTTCCCGCCTTCCGTCGCGGAGACAGCGAGAACTACAAACAGGCCAGCCAGGGGTCCGTTTGTGAGAAAGGATTTTTCACCGGTCAAGATCCAGTCATCGCCGTCGCGGAAAGCCGATGTCCGCATATATTTAGGGTGCGCCCCCGTCCCGGGTTCGGAAATCGCGAGCGACAGGGTAATTTCCCCCGCTGCCAGCCGCGGCAGCCATTGTTCAATCTGCCGGTTGGTGCCGCAACCCAAAACGGCGAATCGGCAGACGATCAGATGAATGAGCCAGGACAGGGCCATACCCATGTTGCAGCCGCCGCGGACAAAGGCCTCGCCGGCAGCCTGGATGGAAAGCCAGTCTCCGCCCGATCCGCCGTAAGCGGCGGGAATGCCCAGGCCGAGCAACCCGGCCTCCCCCATTTTCCGCCAGAGCGCGACGGGAAATACGTCGGTCCCGTCCAGACTTGAAGCCGCTTCCGTTTTCGCGAAGTGTTCGATCTGTCGCCGTCGTTTTTCCCGTTCGTCATCCAGATGCATCGCCATCATTACCGTTCCTTTACCTCTGCGGCCATCCCGTCGTCGGTCTCGCTTGCCGCAACCGGAGACATGGGCGCGGACGGCTGATTTTTTGCGGCGCCATTGCGCTGAAATTTGTCAAAAAATCCGTTGAGCACCCGTTTGAATGCCTCGATTTCCCCTTCGGAGAATCCCGTCTTGATTTCTTCATTGACCCGGCGAATGACGGATTTGGCCCCGTCCACCTCGGAAAGGCCCTGCGGCGTGATGTGGATATGGCTGGCGCGGCGGTCCCCGGGATTGGCGTGCCGTTTGAGAAAGCCGGCTTTTTCCAGGCGGTCCGTGAGTCCAGTCATGGTCGAGTTGTCGACGCCGAGGATCTGGCTCATTTCCGTCATCGTGCGGCCGTCTTTCTGCTTGAGCAGGAACAGGATCCCCGCCTGGGCGGCGGTAACCCGGGCGCCGGACGACGCCAGAGCGCTGTTGAGATATATCTTCAATTTCTGTTGTGCCGAAAAAACAAGAAAAATCAAACGGTCATCTTTAGTCATAGGTATATCCTTCCATGTGTTTGGTGCGCGTATATTTTGCATGCCAAATAAATTCCGTCAAGAATTATATTGATGGGAGGGTTATGTAAAGTTCTCGATGAATGTTTGCTTAATCAGATGATATCGGCTTGATTTCCACGGGCATCTTGCAAAGTCGCTTGAAGGTTGCGGCGTCCTCAAGCGTGCCGGCCAGATCGCCGCAATGAACCGGGATGGCGGCTTCCGGCCGGAGCATATTGACGGCCTCCGCCGCTTCTTTTGCTGCCATGGTATAGGTTCCCCCGACCGGCAGAATCAGAATGTCCGCCTTAATTGTCTTCATTTCAGGTATAAGATCGGTATCGCCGCCGTAATAGATGGTCTTGCCTTCCACCGTCAGGATAAAGCCAATCCAGTTATTGGCCTTTGGATGATAAGGCTTGCCGATATTATAAGCCGGAACGGCTTCAACGGTTACTCCCCCAACCGTCACTTTATCTCCTGGTTTGAGCGCCCGCACATCTCCGGACAGTTGCGCCGCGGCATCGCCTGGGGCGATAATAACCGTGTCTTCCTTTATGATTTTTCTGATATCGGCAGGCGACAGATGGTCGTAATGGGAATGGCTGATCAGAATCATATCCGCTTTCGGGCCGTTTTTGATCTTCCAGGGATCGATGTAAATGATTTTCTGCGCTTCGATCCTGACGCTCGCGTGGCCGAGCCATTTGATTTTATCCAACATCAGGCAACCCTCCGGCTAAATTCAAAAATGGAAACCTTTGCATAACTCCTGAGATTGATGAAAAATGGCTTCACCGCGGCTCAAAATCATCTTCGCTTGAAAGATGATAAAGCTTAAACATATTTGAAACCCATAAAATAGTCTAATATCTGGAAAACCGAAAAATCTTTCATTCGCCGTTTGCGAACCATTTTTCATCGGTCATGCAAATCTCTCAAATAATCAAAAAAACATTTCCAAACCGATATAGATAATGGCTGACATCAGCGCCGACATGGGAATGGTCAGCACCCATGCCCATATGATGGTTCCAGCCACGCCCCAACGGACCGCCGTCCACCGTTTCGTGGCCCCCACCCCTACAATGGCCCCGGTAATCGTATGCGTCGTGCTCACGGGGATCCCGGCCAAAGAGGCCCCGATGATGGCTATCGCGGCTGCCGTTTCCGCGCAGAATCCCCCCATGGGCTGAAGTTTCGTGATCTTGGTCCCCATCGTCTTGACGATACGCCAGCCCCCGGCCATGGTTCCCATTGCAATCATTGTGTAACAGCTGATGACAACCCAAAGAGGAATGTGGAAAGTGTTTCCAATAAGACCTTTGCTGTAAAGGATCATGGCAATGATCCCCATGGTTTTTTGGGCGTCATTCATGCCGTGTCCCAGGCTGTAAACGCCGGCTGAGAGGAGTTGCATCTTTTTGAAAACCTTTTGGGACCGGGCCACATTCGAGTTCCGGCTTAGATTCAGAACCAGAACCATCAGGACCAGACCAAGTATCATACCGATGCCAGGGGACAGGACGATGAAGATGGTTGTTTTGGTAATCCCGCCCCAGACCAGGACGCCGGTTCCTCCTTTCATGACCCCGGCGCCAATGAGACCGCCGATCAGGGCATGGGATGAACTGCTGGGCAGCCCCAGCCACCAGGTGATGAGATTCCAGATGATCGCCCCACCCAATGTTGCGAGAATCAGGAAATTATCGACGATATCCGGGTGGATAATCCCCGTGCCGACGGTCTTTGCCACATGAACGCCCACAAAGAAAACGGCGGCAAAGTTGAAGAAAGCGGCCCAAAGAACCGCCTGTCTGGGAGAGAGTACCCGGGTGGAGACAATGGTGGAGATAGAGTTTGCCGAATCGTGAAACCCATTAATATAGTCGAAAACCAGGGCCACCACGACCAGGAAGACGACAAATGCAAATGAATCAACCATTTTTCAGGACGATGCCCTCTACAATGTTCGAAACATCCTCGCAAATGTCCAAGGCTTCTTCAAACCGTTCGAAGATTTCCTTCCATTTAATCAATTCAAAGGGATCCTTTTCATGTTCGAACAACGTGGCCATCGTTGTTCGCAGAATCTGATCGCCGGCGTTTTCCAGGGTATTGATCTCCACACAGGCGTCCAGAATCATCCTGGCATTCTTCATGTCCCGCAGGCCGCGGACAATCATCTTCACCTTTGCCGTGGCCTCATTCAAAATCCTGGCCTGCTGAAACAGTTCTTCTTTCGGTTCTTTGATCTTGTAAAGAGACATCCGGATGGCGGCGGCTTCCGTCATGTCCAGGATGCTGTCCATTTTGTTGACCAGGTCGTAAATATCTTCGCGATCGATGGGGGTCAGGAAGGTGGTGTGCATCTTCTCATAGGTGCGATGGGTGATGATGTCGGCCTCATGTTCGATTTCCTTGAGCTTTGCCAGTTTCGGCTCAAAAGAATCGTAATTGAGAAGCATCTCCAGAAAAAGCTTGCCTCCCTCCTCGATCTTGTCCGCCAATTCCTCAAAAAGATCGTAAAACTTCTCTTCCCTGGGAATGAATCTCATTGAAAGCTACCCCCAAACCATCTTTAGACTTGAAGCGGATTGGTTTATCCCCCCTTAAGGGAGGCAAATTCTTGGCGCGCCATCTATCGGATTATGATGAAAATTGCAACAGGTTTTCCACCTGTCATCAATAATTGCCACGTATTCAACAAGTTAAGGTTGTCTTCCCGGCAAGGTCAGGCAATGGTCACATCCTTACAGAGGTAAACATCCTGAACGGCGTTGAGAATCTCTATGCCTTCCGTCATGGGCCGCTGGAAAGCCTTGCGGCCCGTGATCAGCCCCATACCTCCTGCGCGCTTGTTGATGACCGCCGTGCGGACCGCCTCCGCCAGATCGTTTGCCCCTTCCGATGCCCCGCCCGAATTAATCAAGCCGGTGCGGCCCATGTAGCAGTTCATCACCTGGTAGCGCGTCAGATCAATCGGATTCGCGGTGGTTAATTCCGTATAGGCCTTCGGATTCGTCTTGCTGAACTTGATGGACGTGAAGCCGCCATTGCAGTCTGGTTGCTTCTGTTTGACGATATCGGCCTGGATCGTCACGGCCAAGTGGTTCGCCTGTCCGGTCAGATCGGCGGATGTATGGTAATCGACGCCGTCCTTCTTGAAAGCGTTGTTGCGCAGGTATGCCCAGAGGATCGTCGCCATCCCGAAATCGTGCGCCATTTCGAAGGCCTCCGTGATTTCCCGGATCTGCCGGCTGCTCCCTTCCGATCCGTAATAAATCGTGGCCCCGATCGCGACCGCGCCC
This sequence comes from Pseudomonadota bacterium, assembly GCA_043805145.1. Classification (GTDB taxonomy): domain Bacteria; phylum Desulfobacterota; class Syntrophia; order Syntrophales; family Fen-1087; genus JAPLJM01. Next base: position 21,985 of record JAZDIK010000015.1, read on the forward strand.
ATATCAAAGGCCTGCTTGGCGCTGGCAAAGAGAATCTGGTCGTGCCGTTCGGGATAAACCAGCAGATCATTATGATTGATTTTGACGATGAAGGGAATCCGGTGCGCATATTTTCGAGCCACCATGCCGAGAACGCCCAGCGTGGACGCTACAGCGCTGCAGCCGCCTTCTATGGCAAGCTTCACGATGTTTTCCGGATCAAAATAGATGGGATTCGGCGAGAAAGACGCCGCGGCGCTGTGTTCGATTCCCTGGTCCACCGGCAGAATGGACAGGTAGCCCGTGCCCGCCAGGCGGCCATGATCGAACAGGGTCTGCATGTTGCGTAAAACCTGGACGGGTCGGTCCGATGGCGCCATGATCCGTTCGATAAAATCCGGACCTGGCAGATGCAGTTGACTGCCGGGGAAAATACATTTGTGCTGTAGCAACCCCTCTGCGTCCTTTCCCAAAAGGGCTTTGATTTTATTCAGCATAGCCGATACACTCCTTTCTGTTCATTTTCATTGAAAAACCGGCCAAGGGCGGCCGTGAACGACGCCAGGACTGAAACAGGCGCCCGATATCGCCGTCTTTTAAACGCTCATGGCTGCTTTTCATTTATACGCTGTCGTTGCCTGGACTAGCTGCGGGCATTATCCTAAACTTCTTTGGTCTTCTCTTCAACTTTTTTTTATCGAGCCCCGGTTCACAGTGTTTTTTCAGCGCTTCGATCTGATTGCAGTCGCCGGTTTAAAAATCTTCCACTCGAAATCATTTGAGCGTCTGCATTGACAGTCTGTACGGTTTTGAACAGCACTAATTTATTGACATCATATCCATGATTGTTGTAAGTTTTCAACAGTGAAAAATATATATTTGATCGGTCGGGTGGCACGCACAACGCAGAAGTTCTTACCTTCAGCAACGTCAGAGAATTATTTCACCAATTCATAAAGTGGAACAAAATTATAAGCAATTTTAGTTATAAAAATGGATTGGAAGGGTTCAAAAAGGTTCAAGGAAATTTCACGCTCGATAGGATGCCAGGTTTCTAAAAGGAGGGGGGATTTATGAAGAGAAAATCGGGTAAAGAAAATGAAACGGAAAGCAGCGGGAAGAAGAAGCTTGAATTATCGGGCAGTCCCAGGGAATCTGAACATCTGTTACACAGCATCATCCATGGTTTCTCCATCCCCGCTTTTGTAATTGGAAAAGACCATAAAGTGATCCACTGGAACAGGGCCCTTGAGCAGCTGAGTAAAATCCCGATGGCTAAGATTGTGGGCACCGATATGCATTGGAAGGCGTTCTATGCCGAACAAAGACCCTGTATGGCGGATCTTCTGGTCGAGGGAGCTTCGGAGCGAATTCCAAAATGGTATGAAGGGAAATACACCAAATCCGATCTGCTTGATGAAGCCTATGAAGCGACCGATTTCTTTCCTGCTCTCGGAGAAAACGGCAAATGGCTTCGCTTTACGGCTTCGGCCATCAGGGATTCCAGAGGCCAGATGATAGGAGCCGTTGAGACCCTCGAAGACATCACGGAACGAAAATTTGCTGAAGAAGCGAGACGAGAAGGCGAGCAGCGGTTGTTCAGCGTTATAGAAGGGTCGCCCATTCCGCAATTCGTCATCGGACTCGATCATCAAGTGATTTACTGGAACCGGGCACTTGAAGAATTAAGCAGAATTCCGGCGGAAGAGGTAATCGGGACCAGCCAGCACTGGCGCGCCTTCTATGCCAAAGAAAGGCCCTGTATGGCGGATCTTATTGTGGATCAATCCCTTGAGACGATACCGGAATGGTACAAGGGCGTTTCTAAATCAAAGCTTCTTGATGAAACATTCGAAGCTGAAGGATTTTTCCCAGACTTGGGTGAAAAAGGGCGCTGGCTCCGGTTCACCGCAGCACCGATTCGAACCTCCCAGGGCGTTCTGGTCGGTGCGATCGAAACCCTGGAAGATTTTACCGAACGCAAACAGACCGAACAAAGAATGATCGAGAGTGAAAAAAGACTCAACAGCATCTTTGAAGGGTTCTCCATTCCCGCTTTCGTAATCGGGAAGGATCACAGGGTCATTCTCTGGAACCGCGCGCTCGAAAAATTGACCAAGATACCGGCCGAAGAGATAATCGGGACCGACAAGCACTGGCGCGCCTTCTACGCAAAAGAGAGGCCCTGTATGGCCGACCTGCTGGTGGACAGCGCCGTAAAGAACATTTCCCGGTGGTACTTGGGAAAATATCGAAAATTCGATGTCGCCGAAGATGCTTTCGAAGCAACGGATTTCTTCCCTGAATTGGGAAAAAAAGGGCGCTGGCTGCGCTTTACGGCTGCCGTCGTCCGGGATAGTCAGGGCGAGCTCGTCGGCGCCGTTGAGACCCTTGAAGACATTACGGATCAAAAAACGGCTGAGGCTGCGCTGAAAGAAAGTGCGCCAAAGAAGAAATAGGCGCCGGTGTGACATTGACCATTGAGCGGACCTGTTTGAACAGGCTCCGAATTAGGATAGCGGAAATATAAGGAGGCAGGACCATGATTAGATCATACGCCACAAAGTTAATCGAGATAACGGAAAAACATGCCGAAGCCATCGCCAGGCAATGGTATAACAATATCAAAATGAATCCCAAAACGCCTTATTATCATAAAATGCCGGAAGGGAAGGCCATCCAGCAGGCCCTGAAATTTTACAGCAAGGTCGGAAAACTATTTCTGTCGGACAACCCTTTTGAAGATGCCCATGTCCTGTTTGCCCAATTTGCGGAAGATAGCTACGGGGCGCGCATCCCGCTGCCCCAGACGATTTATGCGCTCACGCTGTTGAGGCGTCACATGTGGCTCTATGCCGAATTTCAAGCCACCTTCATAACCGCGGTCGAACACCATCATGCCGCGGAAAGCCTGAACCGCACGATTCTGATGTTCGACTATGCTACGTATGTCATCGCTCTGAAATATGACGAACTACTCAGAAAGGAAGTCGAGGAAAAATTCAAGGCGTCAAAGATCAAAGGCGCCATCTCCCTATGGGAGAGTGCGCAAAATAGCTGATATTACAGAGGCTTCCCATCAATCAAGCATCCCCGTCCAGCGGAGATCGTGTCTCATCTGGGCGATTTTTCGCTGGAGCTGGCGGAGGGTAATGCCGAGAATCCGAGCAACCTCTTTACGGTCGCCCTGGTTATGACCCAAAACATAGACCACATGGGCCTCGTCATTTTCCTTCAGCGTGCATAATTGTCGCGTGGAATAAGATGGCGGCTGCGGTTTTGCACCCAGATGCTGTGGATAGATGAGATCCGAGTCGGTCAAAAGGACTGCATTTTCAACTATCTGGGATAATTCACGGATATTTCCGGGATAATCCCGGCGGCACAGGATGTCCATGGACTCAGGATGGAACCCCTTGACATTTTTATTGTGATGCTTGGACGTTTTCTTCAAAAAGTGAGAGGCTAATAGTGAAATATCCCCGAACCGTTCCCGCAGGGGCGGTAGATGGATATGGGCGGATTTGAGCCGATAGAGCAAATCCAGCCTGAAGCTCCCCTCCTGACAGGCCTTGTCGATGTTTCTGTTGGATGCGGAAACAACACGAACATCGACCCGGATCGGCTTGGTCGTTCCGAGCGGGAAAAAAGTTTTTTCTTCCAGTACGCGCAACAGCTTTACTTGTAGAGCGACCGGCAATTCCCCGATTTCATCCAGAAACAGCGTCCCCCCGTCTGCCTGCTCAAAATAACCCCGATAGGGCAATTCGGCGCCCGTGAAGGCCCCTTTGGCATGACCGAAAAACTGGCTTTCAAACATCGTAGCCGGAATCGCCGAAACATTGACGGCGATAAAGGCCCCTTTTGGCGTGGGACCTGCCCGGTGTACGCCGCGGGCAACCAGTTCCTTGCCGGTTCCCGATTCGCCGGTAATCATAATGGGATTGCCGCTGCCGGCCATGACCTGGGCGTATGAAAGCACGGACAGCATTCGGGGGCACTGGGTAATGATTTCGGAGAAGGCCTCCGGCGCGTCCAAATGGACATCCCGGGCCGAAACCGACAGCCCGATGAGCAGCCCGCGGCGTTCATAGGCACGTTCAATGGCCAGGAAAAGAAGGTCGTTGTCCACGGGCTTGACAAGATAATCGTAAGCGCCCAGCCGGATGGCTTTTACCGTGGTCGGGATGTCGTCGACGGCGGTGAGAATGACAAATTCCGTATGCGGGCGGTAAGGTTTTACCGATTCAAGCACTTGCAATCCATCGATGTCCGGCATGAGCAGATCGAGCAGGACGACATCGAATTCGGTTTCCCTGATTTTCTGAATGGCATCCTTGCCGTTGTCACAAATCTCTACATCCCGGATTCCCCGCCACCTCAGGAGACGCCGAACCGAACTCAATGTGATTTCCTCATCATCGACGATCAGAATTTTCATAATCTCTGCCTCCCGACTTCACGTATATAATTATGCAGTTGTGACATGTTAAAGGGTTTCTTGAGCAGAAGATCCGCCTCGACGGCAGCCGAAACACCCTGTCCGAATACGGCGGGGTCAGCGGAATAAAGAACAACCGTCAACAGCGGGAAGCGTTCCCTGATTCTTTTGAGCAGTTCCCACCCGTTCATGCCCGGAAGCTTGATTTCCGAAACCACGATATCGACTTCCGGATGATCCTCCAAGCAGACGATGACGTCTTCAGGGGCGTTCCCCGGATCTGAAAGCCACTCCAGAACATCAATAAAACTTACCTTCATCTTGTTCAGAAAGGCAGGGTCATGATCGATGCAGAGCATCGACGGACGAAGATTGATTCGGGTCTTGCCGTCCACGGGCAGGAATACGGAGAACCGGCTTCCAAGTCCCGGCCGCGAAAGAACCCCGATCAGGCCGTGATGATCTTTGATCAGACCGTAAGAGATGGAAAGTCCCAGGCCCGTTCCCTCCTTGTCCCTGCGCGTGGAATAAAAGGGCTCAAAAATATGATCCAGCACATCCCTTTCCATACCTATCCCGTTATCTTCAATTTCGATTAAAATCGCATCGAGCCGTCCAAGGTATCTCGCGGTGATAACGATTCTTCCTTTCCGGTCGGCCGGAATGGCCTGATGGGCATTGATTAGCAGATTGGCAATGACCTGTTCGATTTTCTGAAAATGACCCCGAATGGTCGGTAGATTGCTGTCAACGTATCGATCAACGCGGGATACCGTTTTCCGGATTTGCGCGCCAACAAGAATCAGCACGCCCTGGATCACATCGGCGAGCTGAACGGGTTTCTTTTGATCCGATTCATCCGTCCGGGCAAATTCTTTCAGGCCCGAAACGACGCGTTTGATCCGTTGGGTGGCGATTTTGAACTCCCCAATAATGTCCTTCATGTTCGTACAGACTTCCACATAACTGATGCCCTTATCGCCCCAGTCGGGATGGGAAGCGCCGTCGCTGGCAAGAATCGGTTCGATATCGTTCCACATTTCCTCGAGCAATGGAATATTGTAGGCAATAAAGCTCACGGGATTGTTGATTTCATGGGCAACGCCGGCCACAACCTCGCCCAGTGCCGTCAGTTTGTGGGATTGAATCATCTGCTGAAGGCGGAGTTCTCCCTCCTGGCGGATGCGCCGGTCTTCCGTGATGTCCCGCCAGGCGCCGACCATGTAATGCCGGGAACGGTCATCGGTGCGAATCAAACGCCGGGAATCGGAAAACCAGCGATAGGACCCGTCGGAGGCCTGGAAACGGTATTCGCATTGATAAGCCCCCTCCCCCTTGCGGATGCCCGTTTTCAGTCCCGACAGGATGCGGTCATGATCATCGGGATGGATATGTTCATGCCAGAAGACAGGATTTTCGACGAACTGCTGCGGGGTGTAACCGGTAAGTTCACTAATGGTATGGCTGACAAAAAGGGTCTTGAAATGCCGGTCGGCGCTGCATGTGTAAGAAACAATGGGCAGGGATTTCAGAATGATGGAAAGTTGCTCCGTCGTTTCCCGGAGCGCTTTTTCCGCCCGTTCGCGCTCCCGCAGCTCCGCTTGCAGGGCTTTGTTTGCCCGGGCCAGCTCCCGTGTCCGCTCCCGGACTTTGGATTCCAGGTCTTCGTGCGCTTTCAGCAGGGCCGCTTCCGCCTGTTTGGCTTCCGTGATGTCCTCAAGGGTCTCGACGGCGCCGACCAGCGCTCCGTCGGCATTCCGGATCACGGCGGCCGTGAAGCGCAGCCATTTTCCCAGCTTGCCAAGATCCGGAAAAAAATCAGTCGCTTCGTAGGCCTCATCGATCAGTGCGGATTTGATGAACTTCCCTGCATACCAGCGGTCGATGGTTTCCGGGGATTCATCGACGAGCAGATCGGCCATGCAGGGCCGTTCGGCGCTGTAGAAGGCCCGCCAGTGCTGACGGGTCCCGGTCACTTCTCCGGCCCGGATCCCGCTGAGCTCCTCCAGCGCCCGGTTCCAGTAGATGACCCTGTGGTCTCTTCCGATCACAAAAGCGGGAATGGGGGAACTCCCGATGACGCGGTGCAGGGACTGCTCGCCATCCTTGAAGAGTTCATCTGACCACTTGCGTTCGTGTTCCGCTGTTTCGATGGCCCCGTCCTGCGGGGAATGTTTCTTTTTCATCGGAATCAGGCTGCCGCCAGTACGGCGTCGATTTCCACCAGGGCATTGCGCGGCAGGGCAGTCACGCCGATGGTGGTCCGGGCCGGATAGGGCTGTTGAAAAAACAGCGCCATGAGTTCATTGACGCGCGGGAAATGGGCGAGATCGGTGAGATAGACGGTCAATTTGACCGCGTCGTTCAATCCTGTCCCGGCCGCTTCGGCAACTGCCTGAAGATTCAGGAAGATGCGCCGGATCTGGGCATCGATGCCCTCTTCCATCTGCATGGTTTCAGGGTCCAAGCCGATCTGGCCGGACAGGTAAATGGTTTCGGCGGTCCGAATGGCATGGGAATAGGCGCCGATGGCCTTGGGGGCTTGCTTCGAATCAATGCAAATTTTCATGATACGATCCTCCACCTCTCATGATTGATTCTTGCTTCATCTTATAGTCTGGCCGAAATTTACGACCACTATTTGAGACACGAGTTTAACGAGTTGGCTCCATCAAGTTGTTATCCTGTTCTTACCCGCACTATCGGTCATTTAGATATTGCTTTAAGTCTCGATAGTAATTCTCGTGAGATCCGATCATAACAAGTTCCAGATCATTGCCAACTTTTCGATAAGCGAGCAAATATTGGGTTGTCTTAAGTTTGAACTTATGTACGAATACGCCTCTCAAGTCGCCTTTTTTTTCTTCACCAATGCTCGGGTTTTCCGCTATTCTCCTGATTTCCCGATCCAGCGTGTCTTTTTCGGTCTTCGATATCTTTTTTACTTTTTTCTCGAACGACCGTGACTGATAAATATTCATACCGATCTATCCAAACTTATATTCGGTTTTTTCTTTCTCATCTAACTCGTCCAGCCCAATCAGGATTTCCTTTATGAGAGAATATGGGAGGTCAGGATTCTCTTCGGCGCATTTGCCCATACGCGCCCAATGTTCAATCTGACCGGCTAAAGATCTGTGGTCAATCCGCCCAAATCTTTTTGCCTCATCTACAAGTTTTTCGGATATTCTTACTGCTGTGGCCATGATTGCTCCTCCAAATGTTTATATTGCAACATGCAATCATTGTACATCGTAGCATTGCATAGTGCAACCATAGATTGCTTAATTATTTTTGAAGATAACGAGCCTGTAGAATAACTCCAAAATATAATTTTTGTGCTATTTTTAGGGGTCATTTTACCCTTCATCGTCACACGATCGTCGCTTATAGGGCATTCTCTGTGGTCGTTTTTTTATGCATTCCCCGCCAAGAGCCGCTCGCCGACTTATTCTACAGGCTCAACGGCGGCATGAGCATGCGGGGAGCGCAGCGACCGGAACCCTTTTGCGTCCGAGTTCAGCGCCGGGTTATGTGTTTTTCCTGCATGTAACTTTTTTTCTTTTCAGCCGACTTTTTGATCTTCTAAAAATCTGAACATCACCTCGATTCAATTCAATCCCTTCTTTTCGAGAAACTTGTACATTAGAGCAGCAATTCTGATATTGTTCAAATCTGAGAATGGAAAGTGGGTATTGCCGCTGATGCCTATTGCAGGAAGATGCACGACAGTGACATCACCCCCATGCCGATTTACAGCATCTCTCCATAGCTTTGCCATTTCCAGACGGATGCGCCATTGGTCTTGTCCGGGGTTATCCATAGGTTCTTTCGGGATATTGTCACCGTAATAAATGATAATTGGAATTTTTGTCAGTTTCTTGAAATCAGACAAAGGTATGCCAAGAGCCTTAAGCGTACCACCGGAGCTATGTTTCGGGGGTGGCACCTCACCTTCCGGGAAAACAAAATTACTACCCGGTTCATACGAAACGACGGAACGTATATTCTGACTTTTAATGACAGCGTCCCAACCCATTCCTCCACTGTGGGAATGAGTGACAAGGATTCCGTGTCCGATTTTGTGAAATAGGGCAGCAACAGCATCCGAGTTCACATTGATATCTATGGGCCCTGTATCAGGTGTCATCTGACGAAAGTATTGTTCCAAAGTCAGTGAATCTTTAGAAAATTGTACACCAGGAAAGAAATTCGGCCAAATTCCCACGCGGAAAATGTTGAACCATTTTTGTTCATCAGGCACAGGTGTTAAGGTAATTGGTTGGGTACTGCGTCCGGCATTGCCGCGACGGGGCTGGTCAATTATATACACTCCAAAATCGCGTCGAAGGAAAATATTTTGAAATCCCTCTCGTCCGTCCGGGGTGGTTTCCCAAGTTTTTGAAAACTGACCGTAGCCATGCCAAAACACGAGGGGAAGTTTGCGGACGTTTTGCGGAATCTGGTAAAACACATATGCGTGGTCACCGTGAAATGTCTGTCCTTCAGGAGACATCTTGACTGGATCGAAAGTACCAGGATTTGTGATTACTGTTCCACCGACTGCAAAGCTTCCCTGTTCTTGAATAATCAGCGGCTCAATCTTGCCATTTATGTTATTTGTTGCACATGATGATAAAAAAATACTGATGAGTATCAGCGTAAATTCAATGGACAATCTCTTGTATTTAATGTTCATCGTTTTTACCTCATTTTTAAGTTAAAAAAATTAAATAGATACACATAACGCTCCGTATAGCCGGCTGGCAATGGAGCGCAGCGGAATTGCCAGTCCGAGTTGATGCGGTTGTTGGACGCTATTCTTTCCAATCTTCGAGTTTCAGGTTTTCAATTCTTATAAATTCGTTTGTATTATTGGTAACAAGAATGAGATTGCGCGCAACGGCCTGAGCTGCGATGAGCATGTCGTAAGGGCCGATAAGATTTCCTTCTTTTTTTAGCTGCGATCTAATAATTCCAAAGTGTTCAGCATCGGTATTACCAAAATCGATAATTTCAAATGGAGCCAGAAATTCAGTTAAGGATATTCTGTTTTTTTCAATGTTTTGACTGTTGTAAACGCCAAATTGCAATTCGGCTACCGTGATGCTGGATAAATAAACGGTTTGTTCGAGTGCACTGCGCAATTTTTCCAGGACATAAAGAGGCTTTCTGTTCTTGATAAAAATACAGATATTCGTATCAAGTAAATACATTACAGACCCTTTCGCGCCTGCATTTGCGGCTGTTCTCGCCCGTCTTCCATGAAATCATCGGTAAACCCATGTAGGCCGTGGAGAAATGTTTCCCACACTCGGTTTTTAGGAAAGAGAATGACAGAATCGCCAATCTTTTGAATGAGCACATCTGTCCCTTCAAAATTGTATTCTTTAGGCAGACGAACCGCTTGACTGCGTCCATTTTGAAATAATTTAGCTGTTTGCATTTTGCACCTCCACGATTAATATATATCGTGGTATATACCTTGTCAAGGTAAAAATATCTTTCCCCCCAGATTCTTGTTCTTTTATCTACGTTCAACGAGCCTGTAGAATAAGTCCTTTTGCAGGGTTGTATTATCCTGATCAAATCGGATTTTTTCAGGTTGTTAATTTAGCGTGGCCGGTTCATTTTTCCGACCGGGCACTACTGCCTTTCATGCAATCCGGAAAGCTACCGGATGCTGTTGCTTTGTTCAGCTTCCTCCATGCGGTGTGCGGGCATATCTTCCGTATTCCGGTACATCAGGCAAATCCCAACCCATATCGGTGTACCTTCTTCAAATTATGCACAATACAGAATAGATTCCACTGCGTATTCACCTTGCTCTTACCCCGTAACGTGAAGTGGTCGAGCCCGATAACTGATGCGATATGGGCAAACGGCGGTTCGCTTATCGCCAGCCGCATGCCGTAAAGAACCCTGCCGACAGCAGAGTCGATCTTGCGCTTCATCCTTTCGGTGAAGGTGATGTCGCCTTTTGCCGACCTCCCCACAAAATAGGCCACCTGGCGTATCTCCGTACGCTCCGGATACCGCAAGCATTGGGAGCGAAGCGCGCAGGGCAGACAAGCCGACTTGGGCCCCTTGAATTTGTATGCCCGAAAGTTTTTCACCACAACATTGTCGCCGCTACGGTATAATCGCTTGCCCGCCGGGCATAAACAATAGCGCAGCTCTTTGTCAAAGATGAAGTCCTTGATACCAAAAAGTGTCTTGCACCCCTCCCGTCTTTCTCGTTCTTTCCGGGTGCGTTCCTTGTAACGTTCGTAATCGGCAAACCGGGGATCACGCTTCCGGAAAAGAGTATCAGCGACATAGGCATCTATCCCCCCGGCGAATAGCATCTCCATGCCATGAAAATAATGTTCTCCTCGCAAGCCTGGGCAATCCTCCTGCTGGAGACGATCCCCCGGGAATATGCAAAGAGAACAATTTTCAGCAAAATGTGCGGATCATAGGCGGGCGCTCCGGTTTCTTCGTTTCTATAGCGCTCCTCAAAAATGGAAAGATCAAGCTCGTGGTCGACGAGATGATTCAGGGAGTATTCAAAGGTGCCGGGGAGGATTTGTTTCTCGAAATGGATGGGAATGAATTTACCTTGTCCGTATGAATAGGGTTTGTAACGTGCCATGCAACACCTCGGTGAATGGTTTAGCGGTTACCAACGCCAATGTTGCCGTATCATTACAATAAAATGCCCATTTTTACAATCATTTTACCCCTGTATTACCCTTTTCCTACAGGCTCAACGGCGGAGCTAAGCGGCGGCATGAGCATGCGGGAAGCGCAGCTTCCAGTGCATGCGAAATGCCGACCGTCTTCAGCGATTTGTTGGCGCCGTGCGAATCAGCGCGCAGGCAACTATTTCTCGCTTTTTTAAGATCGCCA
>JAZDIK010000016.1:0-82850 GCA_043805145.1 Pseudomonadota bacterium
CAAGAACTTAAGCCTGTACTGAAAAAAGCCAGACTTCAACGGCTCACCGGAAGCGAGGGATCTTTTGCCCATTCCTCAAAAGAACCGTCGTATAGCTTGACATTCGTGTAGCCGAGAACATGTGTCAAAATAAAAGCCCAGGTAGGACAGCATTTGCCGGCATCACAGTAGGTGATAATTTCCTTTGACTTGTCTTTGCCGACCGCGGCAACCGCAAGGAGATCAAGAGCTTCTTTCTTTTTGAAAGTGCCCAGTTTCGTATACGCTGCTTCCGCCGGAAGATTCACGGCCCCCGGGATGTGACCGGCCTTTTCAATAAATTCTTGTTTTTTCGTCCCGCTGAACAATATAGGTTCACGAACATCAACGAAAGTTGCTTTCTCGAAACGGCTGACTACGTAATTTTTTTCTACGTGCAGTTCCTTATTAAGTTTGCCCTTGTAGATGGTCTTTTTCGCTTTGACCGGCTCAATAGAAAGGGGCCTCTTTTCTCTAACCCACTTTTCATGACCTCCGTCAAGGATGCTGATATTTTTCAGACCTGCATACTGAAGGGTACATAAAACGCGGGGAGCCATGACCTGGTAAAAACAATGGTAGGTCTTGCAAATGATCACCACGATGGAATCGGCCTTTATTCCTGAATCACCAATAGCATCGAAGAGATCGTCTTCCGGTAGTAATTCCGTATGCTTCCCTTCTTTCACAGTCGTCCACATACCGTAATAAGCACTAATAGCACCAGGTATATGGCCTTCCCGATAATCCTCGATTTTCCTGATGTCTATAGCAACGAGACGGGGATTGTTCAGATTGGCTGCCAGCCATTCTGTGGAAACGATGGCATCAATATCATGGGCAAGGACCTGAGAGATGAGTAGCAGTGTCAGGAACAGAAGTAGCAAAGATGATAAACAAAGTTTTTTCAAGTCTATTCCTCCTTTCCTAGGGCCGCCTAATGGTTTGAAAAATTACCCGGTTTGTTCTTTTGCCTTCACCTCTAGAGGATTACTCATGATCTGTATACTTATTCATTGACTACTACATAAAAAGGAAAAGATCGTCATGGCATGTAAATTATCACGATTTACAATTGAAATCCACTGCAACAATGAAATGATTCATCCTAACATTCACAGGATGTTATTGTATGTATAACATGAAGAAAGACATCTTGCACAAGTACGCAAAACCCGGATGACGCAGAAAAGCGACCACCCGGATCTCCCACAGGCCTTTGCCGATGCCCTCTCCGGAATCAACCGTTCCTATCTGATCAACAGAAGATTCACGACCAAAACAACCCCATAACAGCCACGAGATCGGGGCCGAGGGGGAAGGCCGTGAGCGTCTGAATGCCGCCGAATAAGGATGCCGAGAACGAGAACCTCGGGGAGGGAAGCGCCGAGCCCCCTGAATCCCCCGTTGCTCATCAGAGGAAAAAGGACGATGAGGCCACCCTCGATCACCGATGAGGCAATCCGTGCGGGGCCATTCAAAAACGAAGAAAGCAAGGATCACCGTGACGGTCAGGCCGGCCAGTGTGACGAAGCGGGACTTGATCCTCGTGGAGCCGTAAGGCCCGCAAAAAGCGGACTCATGGGAATCGTGCTGATTAGACCGAAGGTCAGGCTGTCCATCTGTAGCTCCGCATGAAATCAGGACGTTGCGACAATGCAACAAGCATCCGATCTGTGTTTGAGCGACGCCTTGATGAAACTGCTGAACAGAGGATGGGGGGCCGTCGGTCGGGATTTGAATTCGGGATGAAACTGGCAACCAAGGAACCATGAATGATCCATGAGTTCCACGATTTCCGCCAAGCGGCCGTCCGGCGAGGCACCTGTTATCCGCAGCCCTTTGCCAATCAGCGACGCCTTAAAATCGTTGTTCAACTCATAGCGGTGTCGATGCCGCTCGCGGATCTCTTCCTGTCCGTATGCCGCATAGGCATAGGAGTTCCTTTCCAGAACGCAGTCATAGGCCCCCAGCCGCATCGTCGCCCCTTTCTCCGTCAGATGCTTCTGTTCGGGCAGCAGGTCGATAACGGGATAGGGCGTGTGCGGGTCGAACTCGGTGCTATTGGCCTTGTCCATGAGGCAGACGTTCCGGGCGTATTCCACCACGGCCATCTGCATCCCGAGACAGATCCCGAAATAGGGAATGCCGTTTTCACGGGCGTACCGAATGGCGGCAATCATGCCTTCGCTCCCGCGGTCGCCGAATCCACCCGGGACAAGGATTCCCCCCACATCATTCAGTTGCTGGCCCAGTCCCTCCTTCTCGATCTTCTCGGAATCAACGAAGCGCAAGGTTACCCGGCAGTTGTTAGCGATACCGCCGTGAACGAGGGCCTCATTGAGGCTTTTATAGGAGTCCGTCAGATTCACATATTTTCCGACGATGGCGATGCAGACTTCGCCGGCAGGATTGCTCATCTTTTCCACCACATCCTGCCAGGCTTCAAGACGAGGCCGACCCGTCCAGATATTCAGGAGATCCACGATTTTCTGATCCAGACCTTCCCGGTTGAAAACGATCGGGACTTCATAGATGCACCCCACGTCCTTGGCGGTGAAAACGGCTGCGACCTCGACGTTGCAGAACAGGGCTATTTTGCCCTTGATGTCGTCTGAGAGAAAATTCTCCGTCCTGCACAGCAGAATATCCGGCTGAATGCCGATTTCGCGTAGCGCCTTGACGCTGTGCTGCGTCGGTTTGGTCTTCACTTCGCCGGCGGTTTTGATAAAGGGCACCCAGGTCAGGTGGATGAAGATCGCGTTTTCCCGGCCGGCTTCATTCCGGAATTGCCGGATGGCCTCCAGAAAGGGGAGGCTTTCGATGTCGCCAACGGTACCGCCGATCTCGACGATGGCCACATCGAAGCCAGCGGCCGTTGATTTAATAAAATCCTTTATTTCATTCGTGATATGTGGAATCACTTGCACGGTTTTACCGAGGTAGTCGCCGCGCCGCTCCTTGGAAATGACGGAAAAGTAGACCTGGCCCGTTGTCAGGTTATTGCTCTTTCCCATGCAGGTGGAGCAAAAGCGCTCGTAATGGCCCAGATCCAAGTCGGTTTCCGCCCCGTCGTCGGTCACGAAAACCTCGCCGTGCTGAAAGGGGCTCATGGTGCCGGGATCGACATTGATGTATGGATCCAGTTTTTGATTGGTCACGCTAAGCCCCCGTGATTCCAACAGGGCGGAAATGGAAGCCGCCGCCAGCCCCTTGCCCAGGGAAGAAAGCACGCCGCCTGTGATGAAGATGAATTTTGTCTTTTTCATTTTTATTAACCGGTTATTGCCTTCAGAGTTATGCTTTTTTCTTTAACTACCCTTTGCCCCCTCGCTGCGATGCGGTCGACTATATAGATCATCCGGCCACCTTGATACGCTCGGCCGTCCAGCCGATCAGCCAAGTTCACTGAGAACAACATCGGCGATCTGCCTGCAATACTTTTCCGTCGCTGCTGCGGTCGGCCCCTCCACCATCACACGGCACATATTCTGGGTGCCCGAATAGCGGACCAGAACGCGTCCTTCTTCACCAAGTTCTCTCTCCGCCTGCCGGATCGCCTCCATAAGGCGCGGGATTGTTGCAATTTCCTGTTTGCGCTTGACATCCACATTGATCAGTTTCTGCGGGAAAATGTCCATCATGGCCGCCATCTCGGACAGGGGCTTGCCTTCCCGCACCATCGCGGCAATAAGCTGCATGGCGGCAATGATTCCATCACCGGTTGTGTGGTGGTCGAGAAAGATCATGTGGCCCGCATCCTCGCCGCCGATGACTGCGCCCATGCTCAGCATGTCTTCCAGGACATAGCGATCGCCCACTTTGGAGGCGTGGTGCTTGAACCCGTATTTCCTGCAAGCCATCCGCAAGCCCAGGTTGCTCATCACGGTGGTGACAAGCAGGTCTTTCTTCAATTTTCCGTTTTCTTTCATCATGTTCGCGCAAATGATGAGAACCTGATCGCCAGTGATCTCTTTGCCTTTTTCATCTACAGCAATGAGGCGGTCGCCGTCCCCGTCAAAGGCCAGCCCCACGGCAGCCCCGCTGTCCAAGACTTTCTTTTTCAGGTCTTCGGTATGCTGTGAACCGCATTGACTGTTGATGTTGAGGCCGTTCGGGGCATTGTGGATGACTTCCACTTCGGCGCCCAGCTCCGTGAAGGCTTCCGGCGCAACTCTGTAGGTGGCGCCGTTGGCCGTGTCGAGCACAATTTTAAGTCCTTCCATCGACAGATTCCGCGGGAACGTGTTTTTCAAAAAAACAATATATCGTCCCTGGACATCTCCCATGCGGAAAGCCTTGCCCATATCCTTTGCCGCTGGCAAGAGGTCGGATAGCTTCTTGTTAAGGATCAGGCCTTCGATGGCCGCTTCCTCTTCGTCGGTCAGCTTGAAGCCGTTGCCGTTGAAGATCTTGAGTCCGTTGTCCTGATATGGGTTGTGGGAAGCGGAAATCACGATGCCGGCATCGGCACGCATGCTGTGTGCAATAAAGGCGATGCCAGGGGTGGGCAGAACGCCGACCAGGTAGGGGTAGCCTCCCATGGAGGTGACCCCCGCCTCAAGCGAGCTTTCCAGCATGTATCCGGAAATCCGGGTGTCCTTGCCGATGATGACGCGGGCGCGGTGACCGTTCTTCTTAAATACGTGCGCCACGGCCTGCCCAACGGCAAAGGCGATCTCCGCATTCATGGGATAGCGGTTTGCTTCCCCCCTTATCCCGTCGGTTCCAAATAGTTTGCCCATCCATTTAATCCTTGACGCTATGATTCGGATTCATTTCTTGATTACTTCGTTAAAACCCGGACACTTCGTTTCGCTTCATCTCTCCCCGGCTTTCTATCAAGGAGTCGAATATGAACAATTATCCGAAGTTTTGCGAGTTCATCATCTCTTGAATAAATGCAGGGACGGCGCTGCAGTTGCGACCCTTTCACAACAATCATCCACCAGGCTTTTGAGCCATGCGACGCCCTTTGCAGCAATCTCCGGCGGAAGATGTCGAATCGTTTCGATGTAATGTGTCTTGTCGTTTCCGGCAGCTTTATAAAAATCTTCGAGAAACGCTTCGCAGAGCCCTTCGGATTTATCGTTGAAATCGTGTCCGCTGAACGCGCATTCAATCGATGCCAGATATTCATATAACGTTGTCCTGATCGACGCTTCTTTCCGTTCAGTCGAAACATGTGCAACGGCCTTCTGCGCCATGGCCCCGATCCTCTTAAGGCGCTCCTTCCTGGCTAGGGCGAGTTCATCCATAACTCCGTCATATAGGAGCAGGCCGAATTCGGAGACCTCGAAAAAGGCTTTTCTCACCTGCCTGTACCACGCTTCAAGGGCTTTGAGGTTTGCCAGGTAAAGAATGTTGTTCTCGAGAACGCGCCGGATGTTGGGGTATGCCGCCGGTGTAAACTCCCGCACGCTTCCGGCCGGCGACGGCGCGAAGATCAACTGGTTGTCTCCGGGATAATCCCTTCTCAAAATCGAACCCGCCGCCACAACATTGCCGTATCCCAGCCGCACCGGACCGACGATGCCGCCCTGGCCGCCCAGGAAAATCGGGGGCTGATTCAACATGACGCCCCTCGGCACATCACCGATCAGCGAGGGCGTCGTTTTGTCGGCATCGGGCGTGAAATTGAAGTGAATGTATGAGCTCCCGACTTCGCTGTGGTTCTGGCGGCCGGTGCCCCCGGCCATGAAGCCGTCGCAGAAGTTGATCAAACTTCCGAGCGTTACGAAGGGAAAAAGGATGGTCTGTTTCAATCCAACACAGTGGGCGCCGTTGGCCTCTTCTTCAAGAATGCAGCCTTCGCGCACATGCGCTCCCATGCCCATACTTGCCTTCTCCAGAAAGACAGAATGACTGAAGAAGCCGCCCTTGAGTTCCACACCGGCCCCGATCCGGCAGTCTTCAATCGTCGCAGGCGCCTCGTATCCGAGCCGGCAGCCGGCCGAAATCACCGTTTTTTCGCCATAGATTCTACACCCTGGATAGATCCTGACGTTTTCTGACGATATTTGATCGATTTTGACTTCTTCGCCAACATCGAGGCTCAGAGGGTTGGGAATGTCCACACCTTTATGCAGCATTTGGCGTATCTTCTCATCGGATCGCGGCCTCAGCTCCATTTTTATGCTCCTGAGGGAAATGGCCCGGGAATGAATAAAATCTATAAATGTCTAGCAGCTATCCTCATATCGGTCAACAAGATTTTGCGGGCGGCAGTATTGCTTCATAATTGATTAATCATTGTTATTGGTTGAACTATCCGCATGGCAAATTACCATTTGAAAGCCCGGGATGATGCGCTGAAAGATTGGCTTATATATGAGAAAGCTGTTCAAAGTGCAATTGTCTGCGACATTATAGTTATTTGTTACTACAAAACTAAGCGATATACTAAATCGATTGATTATTTTAAGCGATATTTCCAAATGCAAAAAGATGGAGAGCCCAAGGATTATGAAGCTTATAATATTGGCTGTTTAGATGCTTTACTGGGCAATATCGACGAAGCCATTAATTGGTTAGAGATACCACTAGATAGAAAGAAATGGCTTGATTTGATCAATGCAGATGAAGATTTCAAGGCTATGCGAAAAAACAAAGGCGACTAACAATTAACGGCCATCCCCGTTATCTCTGACATTCCAGTGGGTAAAGTGCCTTCTCCCACCGCTTTTTTATTCTTTGAAAAACTTTACACTTACCGTGCCAGATATTATGATCCCAAGGTAGGCAGGCTTGTTACCAAGGATCAGATTGGGTTCAGGGCGGAATACGTATGTCGTGGCTGTCGAGAAGCGGGGCAAGAACCTATGACGTATTTTTCAGGGATGTGCCATTTTTTCAAGGGCTGATCTGATCTGGCCAGCGACGATTTCGACAGGCTCGCTGAAGAGCGCCTCCAGCGAAATGGACTCCAGATAGCGGTCATCCCAGGGAAAGTTGTATTCATTGATGAGATTGCGGATGTCATTGAACCGGTAACCCAGCACGGCGATTTTTTCCGACCGGCTCAGGGACTCATTGTAGCGGATGTGAATCAGCAGCAGATTTTTGACGCCTACGCCTTCTCCGAGCAGCGGAACGATCATGATCGGCGCCCTGTCCGTCTTGCCGCGGCCCAGATAAACGTGGCCCGTACTGACAATGGTTTTTTTCGCCCCCATGAGCAGTTTGGACTGTTCCACGCGCGATCTCATCTGCAGTGCAATCCCGCCCCGTTGCTGGATGGTGATGGTGGAAGCGTTCTGAGGGTTGCCCTCCTGATCCAGGTTATTGACGGCGTACAGGGTGTAGCCGCGGATCGCCGCGATCGCTGGCTGAAAATTTCTGATGGCCAGGATATTCCTGCCGGTAAGCAGCCTGAGAGAAACGTCCAATTCCTTCAGCAGTTCAAATACAATGCCCTCCAGGGGCTGTTCCTTGCGGCTGGTTCCCACTGTCACTGTCTTTGCCTGGTGGCGGATCGTGTCGATCGGTCTCGACAACTCATCGATGGCGTGACCGAGACAGGTATCCAAACGGTCAATGGGGGAGAGGGTTTCATCCCGGAAATCTTGCCAGAAGTCTTCCAGGTGGATCTTTCCGACGGCATATTTCAGCAGCAAAACGAGTTCGGAGATCATGCCGACGCCGGACAATGAAAAACCGCCGCCAGCCAGTCTCTCATGCAGGGACGCTGAAAAGTCTCTGACCATTTTGCGGAATTGCCTGTCTGCAACCTTTTCGTAAAATAATGCCTGGTGCCGTCCTGCGTCGGTGACGGTCATGTTCAGGCGGCTTCTGAACTCCCGGAAGAACAGGGCTTCCTCGTCTATTTTGCAGGCCGCGTAATAGCCCCAGAGGTGACCGGCCACGGTATTGAGAATAACCGGCAGGGGCATACGGGCCATCGGAATGGCGATTACGGCATCGGCAATGGGGTCGAAACGCATCTCATCTTCATCGGCAAAAACCACGATGGCCGCTTTATGCGCCTTGAAGATGGCCGCATCCTTGACGATGTCGCCCGTAACCGTTTCCGGGGCGCCGGCGGCACAGACGATGATCAGAGGCTCTGCCGACAGATCGATGTGTTTCTTGTTTTCCACCACATCGGAGGAGATGGTCTTGTAACAGAGTTCGCTGAGCTTAATCCGGATTTCATCGGCGGCCACCTTGTTGGGCCCGCTGCCGACAACAGCCCAATATTTTTTTTGTCCGGCATAATCCAGAACGGACTTGCGGATCTTTTCCTTCTGCTCCAGGACGCGTTGCATCAACGCCGGGGCCTGCTCCAGATTCTCGAGTTCCACAGCGATCTCGTCGTCGGAAAGTGTATTCAGCACTTGGGCAAGATACAGGGACAGAATATGCCCGGCGATGATCTGGGAATAGAAAGCCTTCGTGGAGGCCACGGACATTTCGATATCCCGGCCGTCGCTGGTGTAAAAAACGCCATCCGACTTGCCGGTGATATCGGACTGACGCCGGTTCACAATGGCGATGATCGCTGCGCCACGCTCCGCGGCCATCGCTACGGCACGGTTCGTGTCCGTGGTGGTGCCGGACTGCGTGACCGGAATGATCAGTGTATCCTGCATGGTTTCCTGCAGATAAAAGCCGCTTAGTTCCGAGGCGATTTTTGCTTCGATCCTTATTCGCGCACCGCCCAGATACCGCTCCATGGCGTCCGATACGGCGGCGCCCGCCACCGCAGCCGTGCCGTGGCCGATGATCACCACGCGTCTGATCTCGTCGCGCACCAAGGCCAGACGGACTCTTTCTGGAACGATATCAGCGCCGAGATTGAAACGGACCTGCTTTGTCCCGTCTTTCTTCTTAATAATCAGATATTTACCGAGGATGGTCTTGTGCACGGAAAGAGCGGATTCGCTGATCTCCTTGAGAAAGAAATGGGGGTAGGCGCCGCGGTTAATATCCCGCGTCGTCATCTCGGCATGCTGGATATCCGCCGTCCGCCACGCCAGCGGCAATCCATTGTAGCAAAATGATTTTATCCCGGGAAGGCCTCCTTCGGAATTTTGATCCAGGATCACGATCTGACCGGCGGACTCGGAATCGCCGGGGATATAGGGCTTTTCGCCGTCCATCTTGATGAAAGCGGACATTTCTTCCACGAGGCCGTAGAGCTCCGAGGAAAAGACATACCGGTCGGGCGCCAGACCTATATAGATCGTCTGGCCGCTGCCTTTCAGGGCGAGGAAGGTCCGGGATGGCTCCAGAGAGCTCGTCATGGCGATGGCATGCGATCCTTCAAAATCGCAGACGGCGCGCCGGAAAGACTCCGTTAGATCGTTTCCTTCCCGAAGATATTTTTCGATCTGCAGGGGGATGATCTTCGTGTCCGTGGTTACTTCCGGGAGAAACAACTCGCGTCCGGTTTCAAACTGCCTGCGCAGAATTTGGTAATTGTCGATATCGCCGTTGAGGACCACGCTGATCGTCCAGTCTCCTTCGCCATAGGCCGGATAGCGCCGGATGCCTTTATTGAGCGTGTGATTGTTGATGGGATGGCAGTTATCCTCGGTGATGGAACCGACCGACGCCCAACGTGTGTGTGCCAGCGTCGTATCGAAGGCGGTCCCTTTGACGGCAAATTCGCGAAAAACGGCATCCTGTGCAACAGCTTTCCTCAATTCCCGGATGTTCCGGCCCAGCTCGCCGATAATCGAAGCGGTCTTATAGGTGAAGGATAAAAAGGGCCTGGCTTCCACACATTCAATGGAACCGCTGATCAGATCGCCGGCAGCCGTTCTCTGTCTGAACTCATTATGGAGTCCCCTTTCCCTGAGCCGCGCGAGGACGTCCGCCAAGTCGCGGGAAGCAGCCAGTGTGAAGGAAATCTGGATTCCTGCCGAATCCCGTCCCCGGACTTCGAGGCGATCGAGACTGTTCAGCAGAAAGTTTATTTTTCTGTATTTTCTGAAGGCTTCCGGCACCAGATCTTCCGGCTTTTCGGAACCGGCGAGACTGAGAATCCCACCGATATTATTTAGAATGTCCCGCTCCAAGGCCCAGCAAACATCCTTCATCCGGGTCAGACGGCTGTTGATGATTTCCAGATCACCTGTTGAAAAATAAGCGGCCCGTCTTTCCAGTGTGTTTTGTTCGTCTGCAAGGAAAGCGCTCATCTTTTTTGAGAGAGCCGTCAAGTGCGCGGCTTCCCGGGAATCATAAAAAAGACGCTCGAAAGGTTCATTCGATTTTAAGACCGAAATCCACTGTTCCAGGGCGGCAAGCGTATCCGGTCCATCCAGATATCGCCCCGATGAAATGGCGCCTTCAAGGATTTTACTGATAGGCTCGCCTTGGATGATTCCGAACAGGACATCCATGTGCTTGCCCGGATTGTCGCACTCCGGTTGCTTAACCTGTTTGATGGTCAGGATGCCTGCCAATCCGCAACAAAGGATGTTGCTCCGGCAGGGAAACAGGATCAAAGCCTGGGTGGTGACCCGTTCAGGATCGACGCCTACATAAATATTCCAACGTCTTGAAAGCTTCAACAGCCGGATGCCGTATTTTTTGACCATTTCGATGAAATTCATTCTTTAAACTTTTTGTCTCTTTAATTACTGTCTGTCGGAAGGATTTTCCATGGCGATGTCGAGCAGGTTGTCAGGTGCCTATCAATGACGCCGTTGCTTGCGCATGGATGGCTTTACCGGTCATTGTCTTCATCCAGTTCCAATTTGGCCATCTTTTTCTGAAAGGTATTCCGGTTGATTCCCAGGTAGGCTGCCGATGCGGATTTCACATGATTGCAGCGTTTCAGGGCGATTTTAAACAAGCTTCTTTCCACCATATAAATCACATCTTCATAAATCCTGCTTTTTTTCCCGCCGGCGGAACACAGCAACGTGGAGATATCTTCGAGTTTCTTTTCAAGGATGTCTTCTACAATGGAAGAGACGGTTTTGCTCTTGGCCTTTTCCGTCAAAGGCATTTTTGAAGGTATTTTAGTCATGGATAAGTTTTTTTCCTTCGCCGCTTCCCTTCGACGCAGCTTGGTCAGATGGATGACAGTTTCAAAATGATAAGGCCGGAAATAACCACCACAGCGAACCACAGAGAAATCACATCCGCCCGGCTTCTAGCGGGTCTTTCTGCCTGGGCATGGACTTCCTCCTCCACTTTCTCCGGGCCGACCCGAGCGACGATGCTGCGGATGAGTGCGGAAAAATCCTCATGGGCGTTCGACAGGATAATAAATCCCCTGGTCGTGGTCAGCAACAGATAGGTCCTTTTGCGCAGAACCAAGCAACCCACATGATTAATCTCGCCCCAACGTATCTCTTTTGCCCTGAAAAACTTTCTGATGACGATTCCATGATCTGTTATCGTGATCCTGCGGTTCCGGGCAATCAGAAAGAAAGCGATCGTGATCAGGGTGATCGCAGCGAGAAAAATCAGTTCCAGGGCGGACCCCTTGCCCAGCAGGGCCAGGGCCAGCAGGCACAGTAACAGTCCGGCGCTGATCCCAAAGGGAATCAGGATATCCCGCCGGATTTTAAATGTTTGTGCGGTCATGGGTCAGTTCGCTGATCAATGGGATGAATTAGAGTTCCGTATAACCGATGAACAATGGTTCGCAAGCGGCGAATCAAATGTTTCCCGTCTTTCCAGAGATAACCTTAACGGCCTACCTTATAGCATAATTACGTCTTGCTGTCCTCTCAGCGGGAAAGATTTTTAAGTCGCGGCGAAGATTTTTCAAGGCTGTCGAGCTCATTCTTCCCGTTTGAAGACGCCGCTCTTGCCACCCCGCTTGCTCAACAGTTTTATATCCGACAGGATCATCTGCCGGTCCACCGACTTGCACATATCATAGATGGTCAGGGCCGCGACGCCGACGGCCGTCATAGCCTCCATTTCCACACCGGTTTTTCCTACCGTACGGACGGTCGCTTCAATGGTCAGTTCACCCTGTGAATGGCTGGGAAAGAACTGGACGTCAATATCGGTCAACATCAGGGGATGACACAGCGGAATCAGGTCGCTGGTCCGTTTGGCTGCCATGATGCCGGCGATCCTGGCCACCCCCAGAACGTCGCCCTTCCGCATCACACCGTCCTCGATCAATGTCAGCGTACCGGGCTGCATCAGAACCTTTCCCCGGGCGACAGCCGTACGTGCCGTCGCCGCCTTGCGCGTCACGTCAATCATACGTGAATGGCCTTTTTCGTCGAGATGGGACAGCTTGTTTGTCATAAGGGTGTGCTATGGGCTGTTTCATGGGAGCGCTTTGCCCAGCCGATGAAAAATGGCTCGCGGGCAATGAAAAACAAAGAACCGGAAAAATTTTGAATAGCCTTTAGCACATGGAACACCCTCAGTCAAGACGGTAATAATTTTTACACTTATTTTTAAAATTTATCTTGCGATCTAAAGACTTCTTTTATAATAGACTAAAAAAATTGAGGATTTCTGCGACATGATCGTAAAAGTGATGAGCAGCACTATCATCGGCATCGATTCTTATCCCGTGGAGGTCGAAATCGACATCTCCCCCGGACTGCCGCAGTTTTCCACAGTGGGACTCCCGGACGTCGTCGTGCGGGAGAGCAAGGACCGGATCAAGGCCGCCATCAAGAACTCCGGTTACCGGTTCCCCCCCACCCATGTGACGGTGAACCTGGCGCCTGCGGACATCAAAAAGGAGGGCACGGGTTTTGATCTTCCCATTGCCGTCGGGATCCTGGCGGCGGAAGGGCTTGTCGATCCGGATCTGTGCCGGGATTACCTTATGATCGGCGAGCTGTCCCTGGACGGCGCTGTCAAGGGGATTTGCGGCGCCCTCTCCGCGGCCTTCCAGGCCCGCGAAACGGGGGTGCGGGGCATGATCGTGCCGCGGGAAAATGCCATGGAAGTCGGCATGGTTAATACGCTCAATGCGATTCCGGTGGACAACCTGTCCGATGTGGTCGAATTTCTCGGGGGCCGGAAGCTCATCGAGCCGGTGCGGGTCGATGCCGAGGACCTCTTCCGGTGCAATTTACAGTATCCCTTTGATTTCAGCGAAATCCATGGACAGGAACAGGCGAAGAGGGCACTGGAGGTTGCCGCCGGAGGGGGACATAACGTGATCATGATCGGTCCGCCCGGCAGCGGCAAAACCATGCTGGCCCAGCGCCTGTCTTCGATTCTGCCCGACCTCTCTTTTGAGGAAGCCATTGAAACCACAAAGGTATTTTCCGTCGCCGGCCTGCTCAACAAGAAGGGCGGCCTGATTGCCGCGCGGCCCTTTCGTTCGCCTCACCATACGGTTTCGGACGCCGGGTTGATCGGCGGCGGCCATATCCCGCGACCGGGGGAGATCAGTCTGGCGCATCATGGCGTGCTTTTTCTTGATGAACTGCCGGAGTTTCGGAAAAACGCCCTCGAAGCGCTCCGGCAGCCTCTTGAGGACGGCCGGGTCACGATCACACGAGCGGCCATGACGGCGACCTATCCGTCCCGGTTCATGCTTGTGGCGGCCATGAATCCCTGTCCCTGCGGTCATTTCGGCGATTCGCACAAGGCCTGCCGGTGCACCCCCCAGCAGATCCGCCAGTATCAGGCGAAAATTTCCGGCCCGCTACTGGACCGGATCGATATCCACATTGAGGTGCCGGCTGTAAGATACCGTGACCTCAGGGGAAAACACAGTGGCGAGTCGTCTGCTGCCATCAAGGGCCGGATCGAAACCGCCCGTCGCCGACAGAAGGATCGCTTCCGGACCCAGGATACGTTCTGCAATGCGCGCATGTCCGACAAGCAGATCAGGCAGCATTGCATCATCGACGAGGACTCTCAGCGTCTTCTGGAAATGGCGATCGACAAACTGGGGCTGAGCGCCCGGGCCTATTCGAGAATACTGAAAGTTGCACGGACCATCGCCGATCTCGAAGAAGAGGAGCAGGTCCGCGCCTCTCACGTGGCCGAGGCGATTCAATACAGAAACCTTGATCGAAGAATGATTTGATGATAAGAATATCAGGAATGTTTATTGAGAGGAGACAGGCGCATGGATATCACGATTCATGAAAGCTCACCAGACAAAAGAAAACCCATTCCAATGGATGAATCCAGCCTTGGTTTTGGGAAAATCTTTTCCGATCATTTCTTCAATATGAAGTATCATGAAAATCGCGGCTGGCATGATCCGGTTGTTGAACCCTATCGCACAATCCCCCTCGATCCGACAGCCATTTGCCTCCATTACGGTCAACTGATTTTTGAGGGCCTGAAGGCTTATCGCGGCCGCCGGGACGAAATCTATCTATTCAGACCCATGAAGAATATTGAACGTATGAACGCTTCGGCAGAGCGGCTCTGTATGCCGACGGTCGATCCGGCGCTGTTTCTGGAGGCGATCAAAAAACTTGTCTTGCTTGATCGGCAGTGGATTCCCAAGGGAAGTGGAACGTCCTTGTATATCCGTCCCACCATGATCGCCACAGAGGCGGCCCTGGGTGTGCATGCGGCGAACGAATATTTGTTTTTCATCGTCATCGGACCCGTGGGCGCTTATTATGCCGAAGGTTTCAGCCCGACAAAGATTTATGTCAGCGAAGACTATGTCCGCGCCGTGAGAGGCGGCATCGGGTACTGCAAGGCGGCGGGCAATTACGCGGCCAGTCTTTACGCTAGCAAAATCGCCATGGAGAAGGGCTATACACAGGTGCTGTGGCTCGACGCCGCTGAACGGAAATATGTGGAAGAGGTGGGCACAAGCAATATCTTTTTCCTGATCGGGGATGAGCTGATCACGCCCCCGCTGGCCGGATCGATTCTTCCCGGTGTGACGCGCGACTCCGTTATCCAAATGGCCCAAAGCTGGGGAATCCGTGTGTCCGAGAGGCCCCTTGCGATGGATGAGATTTTGGCCGCCCTGGCCGCGGGGACGCTGACGGAAGTCTTCGCATCCGGCACAGCAGCTATCGTTTCCCCTATCGGCCAGATGTTCTACAAGGATAAGGATTACATCATCAATGAACGGAAAATCGGCCTGCTGACGCAACGCTTATATCATGAAATCCTTCAGATCCAGTATGGGGAAAAAGAAGACCCCTTCGGCTGGCGGCTCAGAATTGATTAAGGCAGGCGGGGCGGTGCGATCTATGAAATTTCACTTGATACGGGTACTTAAGGTTGATATGCACAGGCATGTGGAAAAGGCTGTGGATAAAGATGTGGATAACTATCGTAAGTGTTCAATAGAGACGATTTTATACCGCAATGCACCTCGTTTGAGCAGCATCAAATGCTAATAAATACAGTTACATAGAGCACCACCCTGTAATCTCTGCAACTTAAGTTGTTTCCGGATGGAGTTATGAACCCCTTGAAAAAATCATGCCAGATTTTTTCACTTTTTTCTTTGAGCAATCGCCGGATGACAAAGGCTTTTTTGCCTTTTTCTGTTCTTCTCGTGCTGGCGACGGCCATTGCCTTGATGATCCCCTGGATGACCCTCGCCGTGGCCGATGAAACGCCACCGCTGGAACAGCTTACTGCGAAAATGCAGGAAACGTATGACACAACGCATGACCTCTCGGCGAAGTTCGTTCAGGAACTGACCCTCGCATCCGTTAAAAAGACGGAACGTGAGGAAGGCACCGTTTACTTTAAAAATCCCGGCCGGATGTATTGGGAATACACGCGGCCGAAATCCAAAAAGCTCGTTGTCAATCCCCAGAAAGCCTGGCTCTATGTGCCGGAAGATCATGTCGTTTATGCCTATGACGCGAAAGCGATGTATCGTTCGAAACTGATCATCCGTTTCCTGTCCGGAATCGGCAAGCTTCAGGAAGATTTTAAGGTCGGATATGCATCACCCGGGGCGACGGACAGCGAGGGTCATTTCCTGCTGATCCTCATTCCGAAGCAGAGCGATCTTGGAACGGATCAGCTTCATCTGACCGTTGACCGGAAAAGCTTCCAGATTGTGCAATGCCGGTTTTCCGATGCCTACGGCAATCTCACGCGCATCCGTTTTCAGAACGTAAGGATCAATCAACAACTGCCGGAATCGTTGTTTCATTTCAAACCGCCGCGGGGCGTGGAAATCTTCAATGTCGCGCCATGACGTCGACTTTGAGGAATATCGTTTTCACCGGCTCGTAATCCTGAAGGAACGACAACGCCATGCAAATTCTCATGTTCGGGTGGGAAGTCCCCCCTCGCATCAGCCGGCGGGGCGGGCAATATTTACAAACCTGGCGGAATCTCCAAACATCCGATCATTTTTATTACATGTGCACCAAATGGTCCGCCGACGGCGATGTGCATCAATACTTCAACCCCTATCCATCACCCTATGATGCATATATTAACTATATGAATATCCTCGATGATTTCTCGATGAGACTCAAGCGGAAATCACCGGGTTCCAATGAGGAGGGTCACGAATGACAGGTCCCCAAAACGGTTATCTCTTTGAGACGAGCTGGGAGGTCTGCAACAAGGCTGGGGGAATCTATACGGTCATCACCAGCAAGCTCCCGGAAGCTCTGGCGGCCCATGGCGATCAGTATTTTATGCTGGGACCGGACCTGAAGACGAATCTGGAATTTGAGGAAACCGACGAGGCCTGCTGGGCAAAAATTCGGGAGGGAACGGCGATTCAGGAAATACCCTGCCGCTTCGGCCGCTGGAAGATTCCCGGCGAACCCAAAGTTATCCTGGTGGGTTTTGGAAAAAAATATAACAGGGATCAACTCCTTTACTGGATATGGGAGGACTACGGCGTCGATTCCATCGCCGGCGGCTGGGATTACGTGGAACCGGTCATGTTCAGTTATGCCTGCGGCGAAGTCATCGCAACCATCTACAATTTGCTGGTCCGGCCGCAAGGGAAGCCGGCGGTCGCCCAGTTTCATGACTGGATGTGCGGCGCGGGACTGCTGGCCCTGAAGAAAAAAGCGCCTGAAATCGCGACCGTCTTTACGACACATGCGACGATCCTGGGCAGATGCCTTGCCGGAGCGGGGATGGATATCTATGCCGCCATGGAGGACATCGTGCCGCAACGGGAGGCGAGCACCCACAATATCGCAGCAAAATATTCCATGGAGACGGCCGCCGCGCGGGAGGCTGACTGCTTTACCACGGTCAGTGAGATTACCGCGGCAGAGGCCAAGAACTTTCTCGGCCGCTGTCCTGATATCATCACGCCCAACGGGCTGGATATCGAAAAAGTGCCGGATCTGATCCTAAATCGCGACCCGGCAATGAAGTCCCGGGAAAAGCTGCTGGCCGCGGCCGCCCGTTTTCTCGGGAAGGATTTTCCCGCAAACACGAAGATATTTATTATATCCGGTCGTTATGAATTCCGCAACAAGGGACTGGATGTTTTTCTGAAGGCCCTGGGCCGCCTCGACAAAGAAATCGCTGATACTCAGCCGGTACTGGCTTTTCTTTTCATCATCGGCGGACATACGGATCTGATTCCCGCGCTTCAGGGAGATTCCAGTAAATGGGAGCCCGGGAATCCGCCAATCTCGACTCATCGCCTCCAGAACGAGGCGTCTGATCCGATCCTGCAGACCTGCAACCGCGTGGGACTCAAAAACCTGCCGCAGAACCGGGTGCATGTGATCTTCAGCCCCGCCTATCTGAACGGCCACGATGGCCTGATCAACATGACCTACTATGAGGCGCTGTCCGGGTGTGATCTGGGCGTTTTTCCCTCCTATTACGAACCCTGGGGCTATACTCCCCTGGAAAGCGCGGCCTATGGGATTCCTACGGTCACCACAGATCAGGCCGGATTCGGCCTGTGGGTGCGGGATACCGGCGGCGCCGACGGCGGCATCATTCTGTTAAACCGCAGAGGACAATCGATCCAGCTCATTGAAAACCACCTCCATGATATCTTTACAGATTTTATCCACTGGGAAGACGCCGAGATCGACAAGCGACGCAAAGCGGCGCGAACCATTGCCCTCAAGGCCAACTGGAAAGATTTTTTTCAGAGCTATTTACTGGCCTATGAAAAGGCCCGCCTTGCGGCCGATGATCGTTCGAAGAAACTGGCCCTGGCCGATGAACGGACTGGGACAAAATTTACCTTTGCCGGAACGGCTTCCACCCAGCCGCACTTCCGCACATTCACGGCCGTGGCCACCCTGCCGGACAGGATTTCACGGCTTCGGGAACTTGCCTACAACCTGTGGTGGACCTGGCATCCCAAAGCTCTGGATCTTTATGCATCGCTCGATCCGAAAATATGGCCGCAAATGAACAACAACCCCGTCATGATGCTGGAAACCCTCTCTCCCGAGTGCCTCCTGGAGGCGTCGCAAAACCAGAGTTATCTGAACCTCTATGAACAGGTCATGAAGCGCTTCGATGACTACATGAATGACCGCGAACCGCAGAAGAATTTTGAATTTTCAACGGATATCAAATGGTCGTCGCCGATTGCCTACTTTTCGACGGAGTACGGGCTTCATGAGTGCCTGCCGATTTATTCAGGAGGCCTAGCCACGCTATCCGGAGATCATCTAAAAACGGCCAGCGATGTTAATCTGCCGCTTGTCGGCGTCGGTTTGCTCTACAAAAACGGTTATTTCAAACAGGCCATCGATAAAGACGGCCAGCAGATAGCGGAGTACCCGGAAAACGATTTTTCCACCATGCCCGTACAGATTGTCCGGGACGACCGCGGCAAGGAGGTGCAGATCTCTCTGGATCTGCCGGGGCGAACCCTGTATGCTAACATCTGGGAGGTCAAGGTTGGCCGCATCACCCTGTACCTTTTAGATTCCGACGTAACGGGAAACACGCCGCAGGATCGCAGAATCACGTCGCGTCTTTACAGCGCCGATCAGCGGACCCGCATTGAACAGGAGATTCTGCTCGGGATGGGCGGAGTCCGTCTGTTGAATCGGATGGGAATCAAGCCGCGCGTTTATCACATCAACGAAGGTCATTCTGCTTTCCTGCTGTTTGAACTGATCGCCAACTACATGACGGCCGACGGGCTTTCTTTTGATGAGGCCAGCGAGGTCGTCCGCGGCAGTGCTGTTTTCACCACACACACACCTGTGGAGGCGGGCAATGAACGCTTTAACAGAGACATGATGGAACATTACTTCTGCAGCTTCGTCAATTGGTCCGGGATGTCCTGGTCGCAGTTCTGGGAACTGGGCCGGAAGGAAAGCGGTGACGACAAACCGTTCTTCATGAATATCCTGGCTTTCAGGCTCACACATCAGCGCAATGCCGTAAGCCTCGTCCATGGACAGCTGTCCCGCCACATATGGCGAGACGTCTGGAAGGGTTATCATGAGGATGATATCCCCATCCGCCACGTGACCAACGGCGCCCATATCCTGTCTTACCTGGCGCCGCGCATGAAGGAGCTTCTGGACACCTACCTGGGCATGAACTGGGAAAGGCACCTGACGGACAGGGAGCGCTGGAAAAGGGTCCACGATATCCCGGACACCCTCTTATGGCGGACTCGTCATGAAATCAAGCAGCGGACCATCGATATGCTCCGGGATTACCTGTCCCGCAGTTGGTCAAAATACGGTTACTCCAAGGCCTGGCGGGAGGAGCTTTATTCGCGCATCAATCCGGAGGCCCTGCTGATCGGCTTCTCGCGGCGGTTTGCCCCGTACAAGCGGGCGAACATGCTCCTGTCCGATCCGGACCGTCTGTCCCGGATCATCAACCATGAAACCCGGCCGGTGCATATCGTTTTCGCCGGCAAGGCGCATCCCAATGACGAAGCCGGGAGAAACATCCTCAGGCAAGTGATCGAGGCTTGCAAGGATGAGCGTTTCCGGGGACGGATTTTCTTTATCGAAAACTATGATATCAGCATCGCACGGCATTTTGTTCAGGGCGTGGATGTCTGGCTCAACACCCCCCGCCGGCCTTACGAGGCGAGCGGCACGAGCGGCATCAAGGTGGTGGCCAACGGGGTCCTCAACCTGAGCGTCTCCGACGGCTGGTGGTGCGAGGGATATGACGGCGTCAACGGCTGGAACATCGGACCGGTTATACGCAATTATGCAGGCGAGACGGAAAATGCCGATGAAGAAGACACCCAGTCCCTTTATACTCTGCTCGAGAACACGGTCGTTCCGCTGTATTACGACCGCCAGGGATCGGGCATTCCGGAGAGGTGGATCGCGATGATCAAGCGGTCGATGGAAAGCCTGCCCCCCCAATTTAACACGGAACGGATGCTGCTGGAATACTATCGGGAAATGTATCTGCCCACAGCAATCAGAACGCAGGAACTCACCCGCGACGATTTTGATCTGACCAGAGCGCTGGCCGATTGGAAACGGAAGATCCCCATGCGTTTCTCCTCCGTCAAGCTGCTGGACGTAACCGTCGAAGGGATTCATGGCGATAACATTCCCGTGAACGAACCCCTGAAGGTGACTGCGCGGATTGATCCGGGCAAGCTTGAACCCCATGAGATTATGGTGGAGTTGGTTATCGGCCGCCGGGGCGGGCAGGATAATGCCTGCCATCCGGAATACCTGCCGATGCGCATCGCAAGCAAGGGCGCGGACGGGATTTTCACTTTCTCCGTTGAATACGTCATCCGGGAAAACGGACCGTACAGTTACGGTCTGCGGGTCCTGCCGTACAATGAAAAACTGGCCTCCAGACAGGAAACAGGGTTGGTCCTGTGGGGATAACCTGGGAATGATTCGGAGACGATGACGGGAAGTGGCTGCCGACTTCAGTCCGACCAAACGAGAAAAGAGCTGCGGCGGGGAAGCATTTCCGAAATGC
This sequence comes from Pseudomonadota bacterium, assembly GCA_043805145.1. GTDB lineage: Bacteria > Desulfobacterota > Syntrophia > Syntrophales > Fen-1087 > JAPLJM01. The sequence goes on from JAZDIK010000016.1 coordinate 20,776, forward strand.
GGCAGACTATCGGCGAACAGCCAACACAGGCAGCATCAGATTTCGTGGCGGAAAAATATTGACATTCATCGCCGAATCTCTTAGTGATCAAGGTTACAGGCGGGGCTCAGATTCAAGACGTGATATTTTTTACGTCTCCGCTTGCGGCAGGGTCAAGGTCTTTGAAATACGAGGTCTTATCCTGATTTATAACATTATGATCATATCAAGGAGGGGCTTATGTCAAAAAAGAAACGTTTGCTGGTTGTATTGTCCATTCTGATTACGCTGACGCTTGTCTTGGCCGGTCATTCGTTCGCGGCAAAGAAGTTCTTCGCCATTGTGACAGGCGGCACGGGTGGAACCTATTATCCCTTGGGCGGACTGCTTGCCCAAGCCCTAACGGAGAGGGTTCCTGATGTCGTGGTCACCGGCCAGGCCGGAAATGCGTCGGTCGCCAACTGCAACCTGATCAAGGACCACCAGATTGAGTCGGCTTTCGTCCAGAATAATGTGGCCTACAGCGCCTATGAAGGCAAGGATCAGTTTGCGGGAAAACCCGTGAAAAATCTCCGGGGAATCGCCTCGCTCTATCCGGAAACGATCCAGATCGTGGCCAGGGCCGATTCCGGCATCAAGAGCCTCAAGAACATCAAGGGCAAGAAGCTGATCCCGGGCGACCGCGGCAGCGGCACGGAAGTCGATACGCTTAACATTCTGGCTTCTCACGGCCTTACATACAAGGATTTTGCCGGCGTGGACTGGCTTTCTTTCTCCGGGGCGGCTCAGCGCCTACAGGACAAGCAGGCGGATGTGACGTTCACAACAGCCGGCTGGCCGACGGCTGCGATCACCGAACTTGCCATGTCCACCGACATCGTCCTGGTTCCCATCGACGAAGCCATGATCAACAAGCTCACAAAGACGCATGACTTCTACAGCAAGGTGGTCATCCCCAAGGGCACCTACAAGGGCATGACGGCCGACGTGGCCACCATCACCACAATGGCCCAGTGGGTAGTGGACGCACAGGTCCCCGAAGAACTGGTTTATAATCTGACCAAGGCCCTTTGGGAAAAGGACAAGGGCGGACAGAGCGGCGCCGATGTCATGGCAAAGGTTCACGCCAAGGGCAAGGACGTGCAGCTCCGGACGGCTCTTATCGGGATGGCAATTCCGCTGCATCCGGGCGCGGCAAAATATTACAGGGAAAAGGGCCTGATTAAATAAGAACCTGCGACATGGGGAACGAACAGGTTCCTCGTTTGCATCGGCCGGTTATGATGAAAAAAGGCCTGCTTTATCTGCTGCCGGCGCTTGCGCTGATGGTCGTGGTTTGGCCGGTTCATGTTCTGATAGTCGAAGATGCGAGAAGCGAAACGGTTGTCTGGCGCTGTTTTATTCAACGGGAAGACCGGTTTGTCCTGACATACCGGCACTCTGTTGAGCTTTGCCATGTATGGGATCATTTCCACATCAACGGGAAGTACGGCCTTGTCCTCGATGAGACCGTCTTCCCGTCGTCCAATACGGGGCTGCCGTCGGTGCTCGGCAACGGCGAGCGCTTTGCCCGGGGAGAAAATGGGTTCCGCATCTCGAACATGCGCCGCGTCCTCCCGGCCGTTGAGATATGGGTTGACCGGCGCTATGACAACATCCTGATGTTCGGCACACAGAAGATCAACCTCTCCGAACTGGCGGGGAACACCCTGCTGCGGCTCCAAACAAGAAAAGTCACTCTTGCAGAATTTTTATACTACAAGACCTTTGAAAAATAGATTAGGATAAGTTACAGAATTCTTTTTCGCTAAGAAGATTATCCATCGTCATCATGATGCCTGATAAATCGTTAACGTCATTCCTAAAAAAGGCGAAAGATATTTTATTCAGCGCTTGCGAACCATTTTTCATCTGTTATGCAAATCTCCTGTATATGAACTACATGCTTTCGTCACTTTTAAGAGAATGAGATGAACGACAAGCCATCGCAAGGGAAAGAAAGTACGCCATTGAAAGGAGAACTCGTCGATAAAATCGATGAAGTCGCCAAGTACGACCCCGAACTCCGCTTCCGCAATCTTTCAGGCTTTTCCCTGAAACTGATGTATGCGATGACGCTGGTCCTGTCCATCTTTCATATCTATACGGCAGGGTTCGGGGTCCTGCAGGAATGGCGCCACCGGACATTCCACCTGGCCTTTGTTCTCCCCCTCGTCTTTTTCCTCTATACGATCCGTAAAGGCAAGGCGGAGGGGAAAAAATCCCTCGTATATGACATCCTCTACGGCATCACCGGCAGCGCTCTGCTCACAACGATGTGCCGGGAACTCTTCAACCTTTCCATTGCCGCAACGTCCGTGCTCGCACTGGCGGCCTTTCTCTTGTGTCTTTTTTTCAAAAGGAGGGAGTACCTTTCCAACAGGTTCGCCGCCTGGCTGGATTTCCCGATCTTCACGGCCATGATCCTGGGAATCGCGTACATTTTTCGCCTGGCGTTTTCCGACCTTCATTTCCTGACTTGGTTTAAGGATCTCAACGCCGCCCTCGTCTTCTGGGGCGTCTTTCTGCTGGGCGTATTTTTCAGCATCCTGTTCCTGTTCGTTCTGCAATGGCTCAACAGCATCCGGATGTTGCTGAGTCACCGCCCCATGAATTATAAACAGGACAACATCCCCTACTTCGATATCTTCTTCGCAATAATCGCCGCGCTCGCGTCCATTTATATTTTTGTGGAGTTCCACAACATCGGCCTGCGGGCGGGGAGTCCGACACAGGGAGACCTGGTTATCGGCGCTATGGCCATCCTGTTCGTCCTTGAAGGCGCTCGCCGCAGCATCGGGGCTCCCCTGCCGATCATCGCGATTCTGGTCCTCATCAACTGCTATCTCGGGCCCTATTTTCTGGAGATCCCGGGCCTGAAGCTTTTTGCCCATCGGGGCTATTCCGTCACCCGCATTATCGACTACATGTACCTGGGAACGGAAGGGATCTACGGCATCCCGCTGGGCGTTGTGGCCACTTTCGTCTTCCACTTCGTCCTGTTCGGCCTGTTTATCTCCCGGACGGGGCTGGGACAGCTTTTCATGGATCTGGCGATGGCGATCGCCGGCGGTACGGCAGGAGGGCCGGCCAAGGTAGCCGTCGTCTCCAGCGGCATGTTCGGCTCCATCAGTGGGAGTTCCGTAGCTAATACGGTAACCACCGGATCCTTTACCATCCCTATGATGAAAAAAGTGGGATACCGCCCGGTTTTTGCCGGGGCTGTGGAGGCCACCGCCTCCACGGGTGGTCAGCTTATGCCGCCTGTCATGGGGGCAGCGGCCTTCATCATGTCTGACTTCCTAGGGATCGCCTACATCAAGATCGCTGCTGCCGCGGTGATCCCTGCCCTTCTGTTTTACCTTGCCGTCGGCTGGATGGTCCATTTGGAGGCCATGAAACTCGGTCTGCTGGGGCTGCCGCGGGAAATGCTTCCCCGCGTACTGACCGTCCTCAAGCAACGGGGACTGCTGGTTGCCCCACTGGTCATCATCGTTTTTCTGTTGATCTCCGGCCGAAGCCCCTTCCTGGCTGCCTTCTGGGGAATCATCCTCACGGTGGCAATCGGCCAGATACACACCCGGGCCATTGCCTTTCTGGTCCCCATCTTATTGTCGATCCCGGCCATCCTTTTTGAGTTCAATCCGCTGTTCCATTCGCTGCCGGTCGCGATCCTGTGGGGACTCTTCCTGGTCGCCGGTCTGGGGATCACCTTCCGGTTCAGTCACCTGAGCGCCTGGATCGCCGCCCTGGTCATCTCACTGATCCTGGCTGTCCAGCTCTTCTATCGCGTCGAGCCCTATCTTTCCTCGTTCTGGACGAACACACTCGTGGTGGCCATCGGCGTCTTCTACCGGGACAGCAAGATGAAGATCCCGGACATTCTGAGCGCCCTCGAGTGGGGAACAAAAAACGCCATCGCCATCGGCGCAGCCTGTGCCTGTGTGGGCTTTATCGTCGGAGGAACAACGCTGACCGGCCTCGGTCTCAAATTTGCCGCTACGGTCATCAATCTCGCTCACGGGGCGACAGCAGCCATTATGCAGTTCGATTTGCTGCACCTGCTCAGCGCCAAGGGGCTGACGCTGCTGTTTACGCTCTTCTTCACGATGCTCTCCTGTTTCATCCTCGGCATGGGCATCCCCACAACAGCCCAGTACATCGTGGCCTCCATGATCGCCGCACCGGCCCTGATGGAATTCGGGATACCGCCACTGGTTTCGCACATGTTCGTGCTGTATTTCGCCGTGCTGGCTGACGTGACGCCGCCGGTGGCCCTCGCAGCGTACGCCGCTTCGGGCATATCGGGGGCCGACCCGTTCCGGACGGGCTTAACGGCATTCCGTCTGTCCTCGGCAGGCTTCCTGATTCCTTATGTCTTCGTTACAGCACCGATCCTGCTTTGGTATCCGACCATTCTGGACACACAGACCCCTTTCAATTATCTCTGGTTCGTCCAGGTCCTCATCACCTGTATTCTCGGAATCATCGCGCTCGGAGCCACAATGATCGGATACTTAAAATACAACTCCACAATCATCGAAAGAATCGCCACGGGAATCGCCGCAGCCTGTCTCATCACACCAGAAAGTGTCACGGATTATATCGGCGCGGGAATCCTGCTGGCCGTTTTTCTGATCCAGATGTTTCGGAAACGGCGGATCGTCGGCAATAACAAGGTCGTATCAAAGGCAAAATGGGAGGTTTCTGATGGAACATAAGAAAATCAAGGTTATCCAGTATGGTCTCGGCCCCATCGGGATCGAAACAGCAAAGCTCGTCACCAGGAAAGCCGATATGGAGATCGTAGGGGCAGTCGATATTTCGAAGGATCTTGTCGGAAAGGATCTCGGGGAGGTGCTCGACATCGACAAGAAACTGGGAATTACCGTGACGGACAACGCAAAGAACCTGTTTGCCGGAATCAAAGCCGATGCGGTCCTGCACACGACGGGTTCCCGCATCAACAGGATATATCCAGAACTGGAAGAGATTATCCAGGCGGGCCTGAATATCGTTTCATCATCGGAAGAACTGCTGTTTCCCCTGAAAGAAAATGCCGAACCGGCTGAGCGTGTGGATGCGCTTGCGAATAAACATGAGGTCACAGTGCTCGGCGCCGGCGTCAATCCCGGATTCGTCATGGATGCCCTGCCGCTCTTTATGACGGCGGTGTGCCAGGATGTAAAGAAGATTCATGTCGAAAGGCATGTTGATGCCGGAACGCGACGGTATCCTCTGCAGCGCAAAGTCGGCGCCGGCATGACTCAGGAAACCTTCCGGGAGCAGATTGCTAACAAAACCATGGGGCATGTGGGGCTGCTCGAATCGCTCTACCTTGTTGCCCAAACACTGGGCATGTCTTTAGATGATGTGCATGAGGCCGTGGAGCCTATTATTGCTCATAAAGAGGTGAAAACGGCATATTTTTCACTGAAACCGGGTGATGTGGCCGGGATCAAACATACCGCCGAGGGAATCAAAAACGGCAATAAGATCATCACGCTAGATCTCAGGATGTATGTCGGCTGCGAGGCCCCCTACGATTCGGTTCATATTCTGGGAACGCCGGAAATCAAACTTCGCATCGAGGGCGGCGTGGCGGGAGATCAGGCTACGGCAGCTGTCCTCGTAAATTCAGTCCCGGCAGTTATCGGCGCCCGGCCGGGTCTTGCGACGGTCAAGGATCTGCCCGCACCACATTTCTTCCGCTGAGCGGGTTGAAGGGATTAAGAAATTTCAAAACCATCGCAGGGGGTCAGCCAGCATCCATGAACGATAAAAAAGGGTTCGATAACGAGAAGTATATCCGGGAACAGACGGCCAAAATTATTGAACGGGTGCAGCAGTTTGGCAATAAGCTTTATCTCGAATTTGGAGGCAAGCTGCTCTACGATTACCATGCGGCCAGGGTCCTGCCCGGTTATGATCCCAATGTGAAATTGAGGCTCATCCGGGAGCTCAAAGACAGGGCCGATATCCTGCTGTGCATCTATGCCGGAGACATTGAAAGAAAGAAAATCAGGGCCGATTTCGGCATTACTTACGATTCGGACACCCTCAAGCTCATTGACGATCTGAGAGGATGGGACATCGATGTGCTGGGGGTGGTGATCACGCGCTACGATGATCAGCCGGCCGCAAAACTCTTTAAAAATAAACTGGAGCGGCGCAATATTAATGTTTTCACGCACCGCTTTACCAAAGGGTATCCGACGGATGTGGAGGCGATCGTCAGCGACGAAGGATACGGGGCCAACACTTACATTGAAACGGAAAAACCGCTCGTGATCATCACCGGCCCGGGCCCGGGCAGCGGCAAGCTGGCCACCTGCCTGTCGCAGCTCTACCACGAACACCGGCGGGGGAGAAAAGCCGGCTATGCCAAGTTTGAAACCTTTCCCATCTGGAACCTGCCGCTCAGGCACCCGGTCAATGTGGCCTATGAAGCCGCGACAGCGGATATCCGGGACTTCAACCTGATCGATCCCTTTCACCTCGAAGCCTACGGCGAAGCGGCGATCAATTACAATCGCGATGTGGAGGTTTTTCCTGTCGTGAAGAGGATCCTCGGAAAAATCACCGGCGGGGTCTCCTTTTACCGCTCCCCCACAGATATGGGTGTCAACCGGGCCGGCTTTGCCATCATCGACGATGATATCACCCATGAAGCGGCAAAGCAGGAAGTTCTTCGGCGTTACTTCCGCTACCGCTGCGAGTATGCCCTGGGCTTTGCGGACCGGGAAACGGTCCAGCGGGTGAATCTCTTCATCAGTGATTTCCATCTCCGGCCGGAAGACCGGCGCGTGGTCGAACCGGCCTGGCAGGCCGGCAGAGCAGCTGAAAGACTCAATAAAGGCAACGAGGGCATTTTCTGCGGCGCAGCTATCGAACTTAAAGACGGAGTCATCATTACCGGCAACAATTCGCCGCTCATGCATGCGGCGTCAAGCCTGATCCTGCACGCCATCAAGCATCTGGCCGATGTTCCGGACAAGATCAAATTGCTCCCGGCCTACATCACGGATTCAATCCGGAGCATGAAGACGGATATCTTGAACGAGAAGTCCGTCAGTCTCGATCTTGAGGAGACCCTCATCGCGCTCAGTATCAGCGCCACGACGAATCCGGCGGCGCAACTGGCCCTTGAAAAGCTCAAGGAGCTCCGCGACTGCGAAGTGCATATCACCCACATGCCCACCCCCGGCGACGAAGCGGGCCTGCGGCGCCTCGGCGTGAACCTGACCAGTGAACCTAATTTCTCCACGCGGGATCTCTTCATTCCGTAAACCGGCGGCGGCTTTATGAGGGCCGCATACAACAATCGATGACTCCCAGTTTCCTTTACAGTATTACCCTGCTCAACCATCACAAACCGACACAACATATTGTGGGAAAATTAATTGACAGACAAATGGAACTTTCCTATATTTCACTTGTCAGAAAGCAATATCTATCAAAATAAACAACCCTTTCACAGCCCGATTCGTATAGGAGGAATTATGGTATCGATTCTCATCGTCTCAGGTCTCGCCGTCGTGTTTGGCGTCTTTATCATCAGCCTTTACAATGGCCTCGTTGGCGCCCGCAATAAGGTGAAAAATGCCTGGAGCTCCATCGATGTGCAGCTGAAGCGTCGCCACGATCTGATCCCGAACGTCATCGAGGCCGTCAAAGGCTACGCCGCTCACGAACGCCAGACTCTGGACGCCGTCATCAAGGCGCGCCAGGAGGCGGCGGCATCCCAGGGAAGCGTTGAAGAGCGGGCGAAGGCGGAAAACGTCCTGACCCGGTCATTGCGGGCCCTTTTCGCCCTGGCCGAGGCATACCCGAACCTGAAAGCCAACGAGAATTTCATTGCCCTGCAGGAAGAACTGGCCTCCACGGAGAATAAAATCGGATTTTCCCGCCAGTATTACAACGATGCGGTCATGCGGTATAAAAATAAGGTGGAGATGTTTCCCGGCAACATCATCGCCAGCATGTTCAACTTTCAGGCGGAACCCTTCTTTCAATTGGAAGCAGCAGGGGACCGCGAGGTTCCGCAGGTAAAATTCTAATTGATTCATGAGATACATGACAGCGATGGGGTGATCCCATCCAGGAAGAGAAAGGGGGATCTATGATAGAAACGGTAGGCAACATCGGATGGTCAATGCTCTTTTCACTGGTTGGCGGTCTGGTCGGCATGGCGCTGGTGCTGCTGGCTTCCGCAATCGTGCCGAAGATGATGGACCGGTTGACCCCGAATATCGACGAGGAGAAGGAAATCGCCCGCGGAAATGTTGCCGTGGCGGAATACTACGGAAGAGTGGTGGGGGGCTGCATTATCGGCGTGAGTATTGTTATCGCTGCCGCGGTGTTGGGCGGCCTCATCTCCGCGCTTCATTAAATTATCAGCCGAACCGGGGCAGGGCCGGCCCGTCCGGATCAATAACTTATGGCCCGGATCGGCTCCACTCGACAAACGGGACGTTACCCCGGATTTATAGTGGTGAAAAACCTATGAAAAGATGGGCTGTCCTGGCAGCGATGCTGTTTGTTCTTTTTGCCCCTTCCCAGGCACTGGCGCGGGGCGGCGGCGGTTGCCTCGCAAAGGGCACGCCGGTCCTTACGCCATCGGGCGACATCGCAATTGAGAGGCTGCGAGTGGGCGACCCGGTCTGGAGTATCACGGGCGGAAGGCTTCAGACCGGAACAGTCCAGGCGTTGAGCAGCGTCCATACCGATCATTATCTGGAAATCGCCGCGGGAGAGGACAAGATTCTGGTCACTTCCGACCATCCGATTATGGTCGGACCCGGCGAATACCGTATTGCCCGGCTGCTCAAGGCCGGTGAAAGTGTTTACCGGGTCCGCAACGGGAGTCTCCACGCTGTCCCTGTTACCTCTGTACGACACATCCCGTCCAATCAGCCGGCCTACAACTTGCTGGTCATCCCGGGCGGAACATTCATGCCTGCCGGTATCGTGGTCCACAACAAGGGGTGCTTTCTCCCGGATAGCATGATCCTGAAATCCGACGGGACGAAAAAGCAGATCAGTGCCGTTCGGCCCGGTGATGAATTATTGGCCTACTCACCGGGGGGAGACATTGTACACACGAGGGTGAGAAACATCCTTCGTCACAAAGTGAAGGAGTATTTCCTGCTCAAGACCGACCGTCATGAGCTTAAGGTCACGGCGGAGCATCCCTTCTATGTCGGACAGGGCACGTTCAAGACGCTCGACGCTCTCAAAATCGGTGACGCCATTTTCGCCTGGGATGGTCAATCCCTGTCGGAACAGCGTATTGTCTCACTGGAGATGGTTCACGAACAGGTCCGGGTTTTCAACCTGCAGACGGATCATCCCAACACATTCTTTGCCGGTGGCATCGCGGTCCATAACAAGGGCGGCGGAGGCGGCTGCTTCCCTGCCGGGACCATGATCCGCACGCCCACGGGACAGATGCCGATTGAGAGTCTTTCCATCCATGACAGAGTGCGGGCCATTGATCCGGAGGGGCGCATCATCAACAGCAGCGTGGAAAAACTCTTTACAACGCTTACTCGCGTATTGCTGGTCACAACGAACCGGGGCGCGCTTCGCACGACCATCGATCATCCGGTCGGATTGCCCGACGGGACATTTATTGAGGCGGGAAACCTTCGGCCGGGGAATGACGTGCTTGTCTGGGACAAGGGCGCTTTGATACCGGCCACAGTCCTCGGAACATCGATAAGCGAAGGGAAAGAATTGGTCTATAACCTCAGTGTGAGCCAACCGCACACCTTTCTGGCGGCGGATTTTCTGGTACACAACAAGGGAGGGAGTTCCAGCCGCTCCAGCTCCAGCAGCTCAGGATCGAGGTCCGGCTCCGGCAGCGGGGAATGCGGCGTCGTGTGCATCATCGTCGTTATTTTCTTCTTTTCCGCCTTCATCCTGATCTTTGTCTTAGTGATCCGGGCGTATGTGAAGGGAGTGAAGCCCGGCAAGAGCGAGAATTTAGACTATACGTACAACCAGGCGGAAGTGGAAAAAAAGGCCAATAAAACTGAGAAGCTGCTGGTGTTCTTGAGCAGGCAGGATCCCTCAGTCTCGACGAAAGAATTACACACACTGGCCGAATCGACCTTCCGCAAGCTCCAGGAATGCTGGCAGACGCGCGATTTCGGCCCCATGCAGCCGCTTCTCATGCAGGACCTGTTCCGCCAGCATTCGGCGCAGCTGCAGGGGATGGTACGGAACCACGAGATCAACCGGATCGATGATCTCAAGGTTGAGCGGATCGACCTTGTCAACGTCCGCTACACAAACAAACCCGACCAGCGTGAATTTACCGCACTCATTACGGCTTCCGCCCGCGATTACTATCTTGATGACCGTACGTCCAGATTTCTTCGGGGGGACAACAGCCCGGCCCGGTTTCAGGAATTCTGGACCTTTCATCACTCAGGAGATCACTGGCTGCTTCGCGAAATCGAACAGGCCGGTGAGTCCGATATTCTCAAGGACGAGAATTTTATTGAAATGCTGACCGACCAGACGATTAAGGGAATTTACGAAGAAGCCGCAGCGAAAGAAGGAAAGACCGGACCCTGGATCGAAAAGGCAACCGAGGAGAAGGCCACGCGCATCGATCGTTTATTGAATTTCCTTGTGCAGACGGACAGAATCTGGAATCGTAATCAGATGCTGGAGCGAGCGCGACAGATATTCATGAACATGTTTCTGGCCCGAGAATCCGGCGACCCTGCGCAGGTGCCGCAAGCCGACATGTTCCCGAACGTCGCGGACAGCTTACGCAAACAGCTTCGGCAGTTGCAGATGGAGGACAGGACCGTGGAGTACCGGAATATCTGTGTGCGCAAAGCAGAGTTGATCCTGGTCCGGAACTTCACGGATCCGGTGAAAGACGAGTTCACCGTGCGCATCAGCGCCCACGCCCAGAAAATCGAGCGCAAAGGTCAAATGGTCCTGAGCGAGCAGCAGTATGTCACCCCATTCGAGGAGTACTGGACTTTCGGCCGTCTGGACAAGGTGTGGAAACTCAAGGAAGTGCTGCCGCCTGCCCGGGGAGAGAAGATGATGACCGAGGAGAATGTGGATGAAGACAGCAGCGCCGGACAGATGGAGTGGTACTACCGGGAGAAGCGCGCTGTCTGAGATTCTTCTTTTTATCAGCATGATCCCTTGATTCTCGGCAACCGATTCTAAAAAGTAGAGTACATGAGGTCATCTATCAAACCGCGAAATGCGATGAGCATGGCATCTCCCGATATCCGGGAAAATCCATGATCAACGATTCTCGTCCTGGTCATGCCACAGGGGTTCCACAACATCTCTGATCCGGCCGCTGGCGACCAACTCCAGAAACTGCTCTCCCAAAGGAGCCGCCTGTTCAACGGCTTGCAGCCAGTATTGGATGCGCGCTTCCGGGTCGTCGATGAAGGTCTTGAAATCGCTGCGGTCCGGCACTTTCCCGTAGGGAAGTTTCTCCACAAACTCTTCGGATAGATGCACCATCAGCACATTGTCCAGAAGATCATCCGGCGGCTGACGGCGTTTGAGTTTTTTGTCCATCCATCCCGGTATAATCCGTTCCTGATGGAGAAAAAACAATATGATCTCGTCATCTTTGGCCGCATAGGGTTGGTTGATGTGATAATCGATCATCCCGCCGTCTCGGTAGACACCCGTCGGCGCACCAAAAATATTTTTGACGCCGGCGACCACGAGTGGGATCGCGCCGGATGCCATGACGGCGTATTTGAAATTGACTTCCGTCAGCGGCACGATTTTCCCGTGGAATGTCTTTGCCAGGCAAAAAGGCGGAGGTTTTGCGCCTTGGTAAAAGACGACGCGCTCAAAAAACGGTGCATGGCCTGACGGTTCAGCGCGTTGAAAAGAAAGAACAGACCGAGTCCGAGGGCCTGGATGACTCTCAACTCCGAAGCAACCATGTGCTTTGACCGCACCGTGAGCAATGCCAGCCGGTACTGCTTGTTGGCCATCGCGAAGGGCAGCGCATCGTCTTCAAGGTAGGAATCGATAATCCTATGCAAGGATTTCAGGACCGTGGCGGCCGTATCTGTTCGCGTGTAGATGGTCGTGATATATTTTTCCATCAGCGTCCGGTAGCTCTTTTCCGGTTCCGGCTGAACCCAGGCGGCAAACCGCCAAGCGCCGGCGGAGGCGCCGATGAGTGACACGGGACGGGACCGTCCCAGCATGCCATGCTTTATCAGGGCCAGATCAAAACCGCTCGCCGCTAGCCAGCGGGGACCGGCGGCCGGTCCGAAATAACCGGCGACCTGATCAAAATTGAAACCGCTATCCTTGATCAGCCGGTAGGCTTTTCGTCCTGCCTTAATCCTTATGGAGTCCATGCATTTGATTTCCGGGACAAATTATTTTGAAAATTATTTCCGTTGAAGTCCAAGCGCCACCAAGGAAAGAACCATCGCCGGGTTCCGCCAGATTGTCTTCTCGTGTTCAAATCACCTTGACATGAGACCGGCACGTTTTGTAAGATGAAAAATATGGATAATCCTAAAAACAGAGACTAGCGGTTCTTATACAAACGACAACGGGTTTGTCAATGTCTATTCAAGTGGAGACAATTATGAAAATCTTCCGCGCCCCCCTTTCAGAAAAGGGGGAGGAGACATGATGGAGATAAAAACACAAATCATCGAGATTGCCAAAAAAGCAAAAAAAGCCTCGGCGGCCTTAGGAAGGGTCGACTCAGAGGAGAAGAACAACGTCTTGTTGCGGATGGCCGAGGCGCTGGTCGAGCACAGCGGTTTCCTGATCGCAGAAAACGCCAAAGATCTCGATTATGCCGTACAGGCAGGCCTTCCCACGGCGATGATCGATCGTCTGACCTTAAAAGATCAAACCATTCAGGAAATGGCGGGGGGTCTCAAGGAAGTGGCCTCGTTGCCTGATCCCGTTGGCAAGATCACGTCGATGTGGCGGCGCCCGAACGGCCTGCTTGTCGGCAGGATGCGCATCCCATTGGGTGTGATCGGCATCATATACGAATCCCGGCCCAATGTGACCGCTGACGCGGCAGCGCTGTGTCTTAAATCGGGAAATGCCGTCATTCTCCGTGGCGGGTCCGAAGCCATTCATTCCAATCTCGCCGTTGCCCGGATACTTCAGGATACCCTTAAAAAATCGAACGTACCCGAGGCGGCTCTCCAGATTATTCCTGTGACAGACCGGGCAGCCGTTCAAGAGCTGCTCCAGATGGAAGAATACATCGATCTGATCATCCCACGCGGTGGTGAAGAGCTGATCCGGGCTGTTGTGAGCCAGTCCAGGATTCCTGTCATCAAACATTATAAGGGGGTGTGTCATGTCTTCGTGGACGCCGGCGCCGACCTCGATATGGCCGTGGCAATCTGTATGAATGCCAAGGTCCAGCGGCCGGGCGTCTGCAATGCCATGGAGACGCTGCTCGTGCATACGGACGCGGCAGATGTGTTTTTACCGGTCATGTCCGAAAAGTACCGGCGAGCCGGCGTGACGCTGAAAGGCTGCCCGATAACACGGGCCATTGTTCCGGACATTGAGAAAGCGACGGAGGAAGACTGGTATCGGGAATATCTGGACCTGGTCCTCGCCATACGTGTGGTTCCCGATCTGGGCACGGCCATCGCTCATATCGAACAATACGGGTCCCTGCACACGGAATCCATCGTCACGCAAAACTACGCAAACGCCCAGCGCTTCTTGAATGAGGTGAATTCCTCCACCGTGCTCGTCAATGCATCCACACGCTTCAGTGACGGCTTCGAGCTCGGCCTGGGAGCGGAGATCGGCATCAGCACGACGAAATTGCACGCCTTTGGACCCATGGGCCTGGAAGAATTAACCACAACGAAATTCATTATTTATGGGAACGGACAGGTGAGAACATGAAATGGGGATTGCTGGGGGGGACTTTCGATCCGATCCATCTCGGCCATCTGAGATGCGCCGAGGAGATTCTCGAGATTTTTAATCTGAACCGCATCGTCTTTACACCCGCATCGCGGCCGCCGCACAAACTTGAGGCCGATATCACATCCTTTTATCATCGGGAACAGATGATCCGGATGGCCATTGAGGGCAATCCATCCTTTTCTTTTTCCGACGTGGAGAATCAACGTGAAGGAAAATCCTTCTCCGTCCGTACAATCGAGTATTTCCTGGAGAAATACTTGAAGCAACTGGAATTGTATTTTATCGTCGGGCAGGATGCCTTTCACGCCATCCAGACCTGGAAGGAATGGGAAAAGCTCCTGTTGCTGTGCAACTTTGTCGTCATGACGCGGCCCAACTATGAAAACAGGGGCCTTACAGGAATTGTTCCGCCTGATTTTGCCGCCCGGTTTGTTTATGACGATAATTTGACGGGATTTAAAGGCCCCACCGGTCATACCATCTTTTTCCGGGATGTGACCTTTCTGGACATTTCGGCCAGCAACATCAGGCAGCGGGTCAGGCAGGGGAAGTCTATCAGTTATCTTGTGCCAGACGGCGTCCGTCGCTATATCATCAAGAATCAGATCTATAAAGAATCATGAAAGTCCGCCCGCCGATCCTTCGATCCCTGGACAATCGCGGACGATTGACGGATACAATCAACAAAGTGTATCCCCGGCATCGTCAAATGGATGCAACCGGCGCAAACTTCTCGGACGGGAATGCGCTTGTCATCCGACAGTAAATCGTTTTTATATTGACAAATCCGCAAAGACGTTTTATGAGGGCAAAAAAGCGGCAGGAGGACCGGAATCATTCAGATGCGGAGAAACGCAACGGCGATTATCATAATCGAGAGCATAATTAGGTCTGGACATACAGACAGCCTGATGATCCGGTAGCGTTTAAGTAAAATACCAACGAAAAAACCGTTATCAGGGTCCTGGTAACGGTTTTTTCGTATAGAGAGGGAAGAGCGATGAAAAATGAATGGGATGTTCTGATCTACGACACAACCTTGAGAGACGGCACGCAGGGCGAGCAGATCAATTTTTCCGCCGAGGAAAAACTGCGAATTGCCATGCGGCTCGATGACCTGGGTTTTCATTATATCGAAGGCGGCTGGCCCGGCTCCAACCCAAAGGATGCCCGTTTTTTCGAACTGGCGAAGACAGCCTCTTTCAGGCATGCCCGCCTCACCGCTTTCGGCAGCACAAGAAAGCCCCATATCCGTCCGGAGGCTTGTCCGAACCTTAAGGCCCTGCTGAACGCACAGACGCCGGCAGTGGCCATTTTCGGGAAGACCTGGGATCTCCACGTCATCCAGATTCTTGAGGTTGCGCCGGATGAGAATCTCGCGATGATTCGAGATTCCGTAGCTTATCTCAAGTCGCAAGGCAAGGAGGTTGTCTATGATGCGGAACATTTTTTCGACGGGTATAAGAAAAATCCGGTTTACGCCCGCAAAACCGTGGAAGCTGCCCTGACGGCCGGGGCAGATCTGATTGTCCTGTGCGATACCAACGGCGGGACGCTTCCACATGAGATCGGCGGCGCCATCCGGGAAGTGTCCGGCTTTATCCCCCTGCAGCGGATGGGGATCCACGCCCACAATGACGGCGGCGTCGCTGTGGCCAATTCCCTGGCCGCTGTACATGCGGGCGTCAAAATGGTCCAGGGCACCATCAACGGTTTTGGGGAACGATGTGGAAACGCCGACCTGATCCCGATCATGGCGAATCTACAGTTGAAGATGAAAAAACGCTGCCTGACCGACGAAGCGCTTCTCCATCTCACCAATCTTTCCAATTATATAAACGATATTGCCAATGTGCCGCCACTCAATGCGAGGCCGTTTGTCGGGCGGAGCGCCTTTGCCCATAAAGGCGGGGTTCATGTCAGCGCCGTTGTCAAGAATTCGTCTGCCTATGAACACATCAGGCCAGAACTGGTGGGCAATGAGCAGCGCGTTCTGGTTTCGGATCTGGCGGGCAAGAGCAACATAGAATACAAGGCTCGGCAGCTCGGCGTAAATCTGGGGCTGGATAAAACGACCAGCAAAAAGATCGTCCGGGAAATCAAGAAAATGGAAGATCGCGGCTACCAGTTTGATGCGGCAGAGGGGTCGCTGTCACTGCTGATCAAAAAGCAGACCGGTGAGTTCGTAGAACCGTTCAACCTCGAAAGTTATCACGTGCTGATTGCCAAGCGCGGTAATGAGCCGTCGCTGGCACAGGCTTCAATTAAAATTTCCGTGGGTGACGACCAAGAGGTAACGGCCGCTGAGGGAAACGGTCCCATTAACGCACTCGACAATGCGCTGAGGAAGGCGCTGACCAAGTTCTACCCGCAAATCGGCGCCATGCATCTGGTAGACTTCAAGGTCCGGATAGTTGAAGGCAGCGAGGGAACGGCAGCGCTCGTGAAAGTGCTTATCGACACACGAGATGAGGATGAGGTGTGGAGCACCATCGGGGTATCGGAAAATGTCATCGAAGCAAGCTGGCATGCCCTGGTGGACAGCATCCAGTACAAACTCAGCAAGGACAAGCTCAATAACAACCATCGAAAAGAAAAACATTGATGGGAACTGATAGAAAACGGAAAAGATTTATAAACCGCAGGCATTGTCCATTTTTCAAAGGTCTCAGAAGATGATTGCCAATACCGCTCAATTCTGATAAATGTGCCGCAAAAATTGTCCACTTGAGGCTCCCGGAATCAGAAGAACATGTTATGCTGATCGCCATCAACAGCCAGAATCCCCAGATGCGGCTGATCAAAAAAGCGGCCGATATCCTGCGCAACGGGGGGATAATTATTTACCCCACCGATACGGTGTACGGGCTGGGTTGTAATTTATACAATAAGAAAGGGATCGAGAAGATCTATAGAATTAAAAAAAGAAACGAGAAACAGCCCTTCAGCTTTGTCTGCGCGGACCTGAAAGATATTAGCCGCTATGCCCGCGTCTCCGACTATGCCTATAAGACCATGAAGCGTCTCCTGCCGGGTCCTTATACCTTTATTCTTGAAGCATCACGTCTGGTTCCGAAGATCATTCTCCCCAAACGATTGACGACGGGGATCCGTGTACCGGACAATTCTATCTGCCAGGCGCTGGTGGGTGAGTTAGGCCAACCGATTATCTCGACCAGTGTCAAGAACGACGCCGGCGAAATTATGTCGGACCCCGTAGAGATTGAAAAGAAATTCAGGCATTGCGTAGACCTCGTGATTGACGGGGGAATTCTCGCGGCGGGCCAGTCTAGTGTGGTCAGTCTGCTTGATGACTGTGTGGACGTTATTCGTGTCGGAAAGGGCGATGTAACGGCCTTGATATAAAAAAACATCGGTGCCTGGGGAACAGGAAAAGAGGGTACAAAGATTTGGTTTGAGAGGGACGCTGTAGGGGTTCTTCTCCCGCAGCAGCTGCGGATAAAAAGCTGCCGGGCCCCCGGATGCCAAAAAGGATCAACATGAAAAAAGAAATGTTCATCAATGCTGTTCACCCCGAACAGAAGCGAATGGCCATTGTGGATGATGGCAAGCTGATTGATTTCAACATCCAGATGGCGATTAAGGAACCCATCACCGGAAATATTTACAAGGGTATTGTGCAAAAGGTCGAGCGTGGCCTACAGGCGGCTTTCATTCATTACGGCGGCCGCAAGGACGGATTTCTGCCCCTGCGGGATGTCAGTCCCCAATACTTTACGGAGCGCAAAGGAAACGGAAAAAACGAAAACCACGGCCAAGCGAAGACATCTCTGAAAGTCGGACAGGAAGTACTGGTCCAAATTTTGAGAGAAGTCAGCGAACGCAAGGGGGCGCTGCTCACCACCTATATCTCTCTACCCGGCCGTTATCTGGTCCTGCTGCCGAATAAAGACAGCAGCGGCGTCTCCAGAAAGATCGAAGATGAAGATGACCGCAAGCGTCTGAAAGCGCTGATGGAACAGATCAAGATAGAAGAAGGGATCGGTTTTATCATCCGCACAGCGGGGATGAACCGGACCAAACAAGAGCTGGGACGGGACTATCAACACCTTTCTCGCCTGTGGAAAGAGATCCAGAAACGCGCAAGAACGGCGCCAACCCCGGCGTTGATTTATCAGGAAAGCGATTTTGGAATCAGATCGCTGAGGGATTATTTCACATCGGAAATCGATGAAATTCTTGTGGATGACGTGGACACCTTTCGGAAAATGCGGGCCTACTGCAAGGCCGTCGCGCCCCGGAACGTCCGGATGATCAAGCTTCACAAGGACAAAGAGCCTATTTTTGACCGGTATCATCTCGAAGATCAGGTCCGAGTGATCTATCAGGAACGAGTCGATCTGAAGTCTGGCGGATATCTGATTATCAATCCAACGGAAGCCATGATCACGATCGACGTCAACTCCGGCAGGGGCTCCAATAAACGAAACGTCGAGGAAACGGCATTCCGTACCAACATCGAAGCGGCAGAAGAGATCGCCCGGCAATTGCGCCTGCGAGATCTGGGCGGATTGATCGTGATCGACTTTATCGACATGATCGATCGGAAGCATGAAGCGGAAGTGGAAAAGACATTTAAAAAGGCCATGAGCGTGGACAGGGCGCGAATCCAGCTCTCTAAGATTTCCAAGTTCGGCATTTTGGAACTGTCAAGACAGAAGAAGCAGTCCACGATTCAGGAGATCAGCTACACCACCTGTCCTTTCTGCAAGGGGCGCGGAATTCGCCCCTCTCTGGAATATACGGCCCTGAGCGCCTTCCGGAAAATCGAATCCCAGGCGGTCAAAGGCATTTTTTCCGTCCTGAAAATCACGCTGCCCTATGAGATCGCCGGTTACCTGCTAAACCAGAAACGCATGGAAATCAGCAAGCTGGAATCCCTCTTTGATCTTTCGATTCATATTTCCGGAACCCCTGATCTGGCCTGGGATGATCTCAAGGTCGAATCCATCGGCCGTGAATACCCGGCAGCGGTCGCGCTGGAGGAAGAAGATCAGGCCTTCGAAAATGGAGACCTTGATGCGATCTACGACATCGAACCGGAGACCGCCGTATCATCAGAGAGCATGGCCGTTGACCAGCCCCCCGCGGCACCCGGATCTTCGGAAATCATTGCCTCGCACACAAAGAAAAAATCGCGCCGGCGACCCCGGCATCGCAGAAGGAAGCCCGGCGAAAAGCCGGCTGACCTGACCGTGGAGACGCTTCCTGCAGGAGTCATCGGCGATCAGGACCCCGGGACTCAAGCTCAACCGGCAAAAGATATGAGAGATAACCCGGAGACACCGGGAAGACCGGAGCCTGTAGATAACCTCTGGATTTTTTAATTGCCTCCCAGTTCTTTGGCGCGCAGCGTTGCCGCTTCGACGGCCGCCATCAGTGTGGCCCTGATTTTTCCCTCTTCCAAGGCCTTGATGCCGGCAATAGTCGTGCCCGCAGGTGAGGTAACCATGTCTTTGAGTTCTCCGGGATGTTTGTCCCCTTTGAGACAGAGCTTGGCGGCACCCAGCAGCGTCTGTGCTGCGAGCTTCAGGGCGACATCCCGACTCAACCCCATGCGTACGCCCGCATCGGAAAGGGCCTCAATAATAATGAATCCGTAGGCCGGGCCACTGCCACTCAAACCTGTAACGGCGTTCATGAGCTCTTCTTTCACGACCACCGTGAGGCCCACGGCGTCAAAAATCTGCTTGGCTTGGACCAGATCGGTTTCCGTCGCCGTGGCGCTGCTTGCCAGGGCAGCTATACCTTCGCCGATCAGTGCCGGGGTATTAGGCATTACACGGATGACCCGGACACCTTTTTTTAGACGCTCTTCGATGAATTTAATTGGAATACCCGCAGCAATGGAAATGACCAGATGGGATTTGCCGACAACCGCGGCCAGTTCAGCGAGAACCTCGCCCATATTCTGGGGTTTCACCGCCAGGATCAGGATATCGGCATCCCGCGCGACCCGTTTATTATCCAGCGTGACCACAATGCTATAGGCCTTAGCGAGCTCGTCCAGTCGTTCCTGGGCAACGTCTGCGACCATGACATGCGACGCTGGAACGAGCCGTCGAGATACAATCCCCCCGGCCAGCACCCCTCCCATTTTTCCACCACCGATAAACCCCACCTTCTTACCCTTTAACATGGCGATTTCCCCCTCCCATTATGCCCCCCCTCTAGAGGAGGACAAAAAACTTTTTAGTTGGTCATAGATGACGCTTTTCATGAATCCTGTCAATATGAAAAAGTGGTCAATCTTTGTTTGCACTGCCGAATCAATCTGTGATAATCGGATCATCGTGAGAACTTTGCATAACCGCTGAAAAATGGTTCGCAAGCGGCGAATCAAAGATTTTTCGACTTTCCAGAAATCAGACTACTTTATTGATTCCAAATATATTTAACATTATCGTATTCCTTGCGAAAAAGATTTTGAGCGGCGGCGAAGCCATTTTTCAAAGTTCTCACTGCGTTGAATATGGAAAGGAATGGGCATGATCAGCTTCCACGAGGTGAACGGATTGAAAATGTCCTGCTGGGTCAGTCAGCGCCCGTGGCGGGCCGAAAGAAGGACGCTCGTGTTTATTCATGGCTCCGGCGGGGATCATACCGCCTGGCTTCACCAGTGCACCCGATTGAAAGATGCATTTAACATCGCGGCATTGGACCTTCCCGGACATGGCCGCTCCGAAGGCCGGGGGGAACAGGATGTTGCCGTTTACGTAGAATGGGTCAGGCAGATCCTGGAGGCACTGGCTATTGAAAAGCCCGTACTTATCGGCCATTCCCTGGGCGCCGCGATCTCGCTCTGCTATGCCCTGACCTATGGCGACAAACTGGCGGGGATCGTGCCGGTGGGCGGCGGAGCCGTCATGCCTGTTAATCCGGCCATCCTGGAGGGCCTGAAGACAGATCCGGCGACAGTGATCGCAATGGCGGCGAAAATCTCCGTGGCAAAAAGCAACCGGGACCGTCTTTCAAAAATTCTGATGAAAAGCATGTCCGGCGTGAATCCGGATATCCTTTACGGCGATTTCCTGGCCTGCGATACGCACGATGTGACGGCAACGTCTTCCCGGATTCGCGTTCCGGCGCTCGTAATATGCGGCGACGAGGACAAGATGACGCCGCCTGATATGTCTAGGTATCTCGCGGATAGCATTCCCGGCGCGCAATGGACTCTGATCAGAAATTCCGGTCATTTCGTCATGCTTGAAAATGTTGAGGAATTTAACAAAATCCTTAGTACGTTTGTTGAGTCTTTACCCACTTGATGGGATAGCTTTAAGGCGATTAAAACAAAGGAGCAGCCATGTTTGTCGTGGAAAATTTTATCGTTGCCCTGGCAAAAATCATTGATATGGGACTTACCATCTATATCTGGATCATTATCGGAAGGGCGGTGATTTCCTGGGTCAATCCTGATCCTTATAATCCGATTGTCACTTTTTTATATCGGGCCACGGAACCGGTGCTCGCACCGGTCCGCCGGCTGATCCCGATGAGAGGTCTGGGAATCGACATCGCTCCAGTCATTGTTATTCTGGTCATCTATTTTCTGCAGATGTTTCTCATTAAAACACTGATGCAGATGGCCGGTTATATCAGGTAATTGCAAGCATATGCTGACTGTCAAGGAAACCGAAGAGGGCGTTACGTTTGCAATCCGTGTCCTGCCGCGGTCGTCAAAATGCGAGATGGCTGGTCTCCAAGGGGATGCCCTTAAAATCAGGATCACGGCACCGCCCATTGAGGGCCGGGCCAATGAAGAGTGTATCCGTTTTCTGGCATCCCTGTTCAACGTAAAAAAGGTCCAGATCGCCATTGAGGCTGGTCACAAATCGAAGAACAAGCGGGTGTCCATCGCCGGATTGACATCCGTAAATGTCCATGCCACTCTTTTGGGGATTCAAAGACAGGAAACATGATTAATTTTCCATGCAAACAACCGTCCGAGAAATCATGATGGAACACAGTCATTGTCACGTTGGGGAAAATGCAAGGGTTGCCAGAGCCGCCGGCGTCGTCGGTCTATACACGATGCTCAGCAGGATCTTTGGATTCCTCCGGGACATGGTGGTGGCCGCCTTTTTCGGCGCGGGACTTGCCACGGACGCCTTCTTTGTCGCCTTTCGGATTCCCAATCTGCTCAGGCGCCTTTTGGGAGAGGGGTCGCTCACCGTTTCCTTTGTCCCCGTTTTTACGGAATACCTGAATAAGAAAGCAAAGGCAGAAGCCCTTGACCTGGCCAATATCGCCTTTACGATTCTGTCCATTATTCTGGTCGTGGTTTCCATCGCCGGTATCATTCTTTCCCCCCTCATCGTGACCGTCATGGCGCCCGGTTTCACCCGGGTGCTCGATCAGTATGACCTGACAGTCTTCCTCAACCGGCTGATGTTTCCCTACATCTTTTTTATTTCCCTGGTCGCGCTCTGCATGGGGATATTGAACGCACTGAGGCATTTCGCGGCACCGGCCCTCTCCCCCGTAATCCTGAATATCTCCATGATCCTGGCAACCCTGACGCTGCGGGATTTCTTCGAGGAGCCGATCGTTGCCCTGGCTGTCGGGGTCATGATCGGGGGGATCCTGCAGCTGGCCATGCAATGGCCTTTCCTGGTCAGGATGGGGGTTCGGTTGAAGCCCGCTTTCAACTTCACCCATCCCGGCATAAAAAAAATCGGCATGCTCATGCTGCCAGCGGTTTTTGGAGCGGCGATCTACCAGATCAACATCCTCGTTGGAACCATCCTGGCGTCCTTTTTACCCCGCGGCAGTGTCTCCTATCTTTACTATGCCGACCGGATCGTGGAACTTCCCCTCGGGGTTTTTGCCATTGCCGTGGGAACGGCAACACTGCCGAGTTTTTCAGATCAGATTTCCAGAGGGAATTTTGAGGAATTCAAAAAAACCCTTGCTTTTTCAATACGATTGATTCTTTTCATCACGATTCCGGCCATGATTGCCATGATTGCCCTGCGTGAACCGATTATCTCCGTCCTTTTCCAGCGCGGACAATTTGACGCGACCTCGACAATCCTCACCGCGCAGGCCTTGTTTTTCTATGCAGTCGGTCTCTGGGCCTTCTCGGTTATCCGTGTGATCATCTCCGCCTTTTATGCCCTGCAGGACGCCAAAACCCCCATGAAAGCCGCCGTTGTGGCCCTCATCGTCAATGTTGTTTTCAGTCTCATGCTGATGTCCCCGCTCAGACACGGCGGGCTTGCCTTGGCCACCTCCATCGCCTCCGCCGTGAACGTCATCGTGCTTTTGGTTATCCTGACAAGAAAAATCGGATGCTTCATGGATCGGGATTTTTACGGGGCGGTTTTCCGGATGATCCTGGCCTCGGCCGTTATGTGGATGGCTATTATCATCATAGACTGGTTTTTCCCGTGGAAGACCGGAGGAGCCTTTCAGGATCGGCTTTCCTTTCTGACCGCAGCCATTGCCGTCGGCGCCGCGACTTTTTTCAGCGCTTGCGCCGCCCTGAAAATACCCGAAACGACGGCCATCATCGGAATCCTGCAGAGAAAAATCAGACGGGCCTGAGGGCACACCGGTTGAGCTTCGTCCTATAAAATGATTGACTTCAGACAGGCAACATGTTAGGCGGATTTTCCTTTACGAAAAGGCGTTGAAGGAAGGATTAGGTTATGCTGGACATCAGGTTTCTCAGGCAGAATTGGGAGATCGTCCGCAGGAAAATTCTGGAGCGCGGCCAGGAAATGGATTTCGGTCCTTTTGTAGCCTTGGACGCCAGACGCAGAGATATCCTGCAGGAAGTGGAGGTGTTGCGAAGCGAGCGCAATACGGTCTCCCGGGAAGTCGGTGAAAAGAAAAAGCTCAAGGAAGACGCCGCTGTGCTGATTGTCCGCATGGGGGAGGTTTCCGCCCGCATCAAGGAACTGGACGAGGCCCTAAAAAAGACGGAGGATGAACTGGGTGGAATCGTCATGACGATTCCCAATATCCCCCATGAATCCGTCGCGTACGGAACCGGCTCCAAAGATAACCCGATTATACGCACATGGGGAGAAAAAAGGCATTTTGATTTTCAGCCCCGACCACACTGGGAAATCGGTGAAAAGACAGATACTCTGGATTTTGCCCGGGGCGCCAAAATCGCCGGCGCCCGATTTACCCTTTACCGTGGCCTGGGGGCCATGCTGGAACGGGCGATTATCAATTTTATGCTTGATCTGCATATCTGGGAACACGGATACACCGAGATGCTGCCCCCCTTCATGGCCAACAGCGACAGCATGACGGGGACGGGACAACTCCCGAAATTTGTCGCCGATCTCTTTAAAATTGAAAAGACGGATTACTATCTGATTCCGACGGCGGAAGTACCGGTGACCAATATCCACAGGGATGAGATATTGAGTGAAAAGGATCTGCCCCTCAATTATGTGGCGTATTCCCCGTGCTTCCGCGCGGAGGCCGGCTCCTACGGGAAGGATACGCGGGGGTTGATCCGCCAACACCAGTTCAACAAGGTGGAGATGGTCAAGTTCGCCGCGCCCGAGACCTCCTACGATGAGCTCGAAAAGTTGACCGCCAACGCCGAGGAAGTGCTGAAACGACTGAATATTCCCTACCGGACGGTGAGCCTCTGCACGGCTGATCTGGGTTTTTCCGCCGCCAAGACCTATGACATCGAGGTGTGGCTACCCGGGCAGGACGCCTACCGGGAGATTTCTTCGTGCAGCAATTTTGAGGATTTCCAGTCGCGGCGGGCGTCGATCCGCTTCCGGCGCGAAGACTCCGGCAAGCTGGAATTTGTGCACACACTCAACGGCTCAGGCCTGGCGGCCGGGAGGACAACGGTAGCCGTGATGGAAAACTATCAGCAGGCCGACGGCAGCGTGCTGATACCGAACCTTCTGCAACCGTACATGCGGGGTATCGACAGGATTCCCGCCGTACCAGCGGAATCTCAGGGCAGCCGCAAGTCTTAGTTTGCACAGAAACAGGTCTGTATGCGTGCAACGCACAGGCGGCGAAACGCAACATCCGGACTATTTTAAGAAGGTGTCAAAAATACAGGAGGGATGGCCGAGTGGTCTATGGCGGCGGTCTTGAAAACCGTTGACCGAAAGGTTCGCGGGTTCGAATCCTGCTCCCTCCGCCATATAGTTAACGGAGAGATGGCTGAGTGGCCGAAAGCGATCGCCTGCTAAGCGATTGTACGCCCCTTAAAGGTGTACCGCGGGTTCGAATCCCGCTCTCTCCGCCACTACTTTGAAATATGCGCCCGTAGTTCAGCTGGATAGAGCGTCAGACTACGAATCTGAAAGTCGCACGTTCGAATCGTGCCGGGCGCGCCAATAAAAACAAGGGGTTAGCCAATTATGGTTAATCCCTTTTTCTTTCATTGCTACACCCAGAGAACTTTTTTCGTGACCCCGGATGATTTTTTCACCATTCTTGATTGCTTATTGAGGTCACCTACGAATCCGCGATATTCAGTTTGGAGCAGGTGTGCGGTTTGATGTTCCCCCGAAAAAGTGGACACAAAGTTAAGCTGCTTTATTCGACATTCGGGCATTAAATTCAAGAGGCGAGAGATAACCCAAAGAGGAATGCTTCCTGATTCGGTTGTAAAAGACTTCGATATACTCAAAGATGCTTTGCCGAACCTCAGCCCTGGTCCGGTATCGTTCAAAATAGGCGACTTCTGTTTTCAAGGTATGAAAAAACAATTCCATAACAGCGTTATCGTAGCAATTGCCCGTAGCGCTCATGCTCTGTAAAAAATGATACCGCTTGAGGATTCCACGGAAGTCATGGCCGGCAAATTGACTGCCACAATCGGAATGAAAAATGGCTCAGGCCTCAGGATTTTGCCGTCCTAAAGCCTGGTCAAACGCCTGGATGGCAAGTTCCTGAACCCGGGGAAAGATCAATCTCTGTCAGAATTGCCAGACGCTCTGTTACAGGAAGGCATGTTGAAGTGACAATTTTCTGGAAAATAATTAAGGGCCAGAATCCAATCGGCTCAATCGAAACCTTTCCGTGAGAAAGATCGAGGGGGCCTACCTGACGACCCTTCCATGTTCGTCTCTTCAGACACAAACTCTTAGTAAAGCGAGAATCCCGACAATACCTGCATCACCCGTGAGCAATATACTGTGTTCCCGAGTCTTCTACAGCGGACCTGCCGAGAGACCCTCACACTCTAAAGAATTCAGATGCCTTTAGGCATGCGCAACTTTTTCGGAGGTCTCAGCGACGCGCTCCATATCGCTAACTTTTTCCGCCGCTGGTTTTTTTGGCTGTAG
Organism: Pseudomonadota bacterium; assembly: GCA_043805145.1. Taxonomy (GTDB): domain Bacteria; phylum Desulfobacterota; class Syntrophia; order Syntrophales; family Fen-1087; genus JAPLJM01. The sequence continues at coordinate 47,034 of JAZDIK010000016.1, forward strand.
CCTTGCCAAACTATAAATGACAAGAAGAACCGTCGGAAGAATAATGGCTACCGTTAGTCCCGCATTCAGATCCAGCGACCTTACAATTAACATTATCGCTACGGCACCCAAGAAGCAAATACCTGTAAAGATGTACTGCATATGTGTACTCCTTTCCTCAAAATAGGCCGCAACAGTTAGCAGTCACGGCAATTAAATGGCGATTTTCTTCTGTGTATCTTTCATACTGGTTTTCCCATGACATATAAGTTATCACTCACTTACTTTATAGTAAATGTTAACTTACATGTCAAGCAAAAATTACAGAAATATTTTGTCATGTTTCGGAATGTGCATTTCAGGGAAAGATAGCACCCACAAGGCAGTGTGTGTTTTCTTACCAAAGGGAGCAGAAAAGGCTGTAATAATTAAAAATGCAGGTTGATTCGCTGAAGGGAAAACGGTAAGGGAATTTTAGCGACGGGCGATGGCTTCGCAGTATATCTGCCAGAGGGATGCGTACTTCTCGATCGGCTTGAAACTGCTGTCGCTGAGGGCCCAAATGTTCACCAGTCCCTGGATGAGGGCAAAGAGCAATATCGATGAAGCCTCTAGATCGATATCCTGGCGGACAGCACCGTCCCGGACCCCGTCGGTGAGGAGTTCTTTCAGGCGGGAGATGTATTTCTCGATCGTTCGAGAGGCCTGTTTGTTCAGTTTTCGATCGCCGAGGCTGATAATCTCGGCGATAATCTGAAAGGAGATCCCTTTGCGCCTGCCGATCATGGAAAAGTGCTTCCGAATGATTTTATCGATGGTATCGAGGGTCACCAGTTCGGCGCCCGTGGTTTCCGGCGAGATATCCTTGAGCAGAGATTCTTCGATATGGTTGAGCAAGAAGGAGAGGATGCTCTTCTTGCTCTTGAAATGGCGGTAGATGGCCGCCTCGGAGATGCCGACCTCTGCTGCAATCCTCTTGACTGTCAGGTGTTCGCTACCGTATTTGAAAATCAGGACCCCGGCTGCATCGATGATCTGTTGTTGCCTCACATCTGTGTTTTCCCTTTTCTTTGCCACAATGCTTCTCCTGTTAAAGATGCTCCGGCTGCCTCCCGGAATGCTATGGCTGACACGTCCTCTCAATACGGCATAAAACTCCGTTCAGCGAGGCGTCAAACCATCTTTGTTTGGCAATTTAGCGAACGGTGATGAAAAAATCAAGTGAAACACGATATTGGACACAGGGTATAATATCATAAGAGAAACTGGGACTGGCATTGAGGAAAAAAACTTGACCGATCCACATGCACCCGGAAAAGTCAAAGTGCGTCACCGCATCCGATTCAGCTTCGCCCGAACGGCATAGGGACCGAGGGCCGTCACAAAATCCAAATCCTCGGAAAACCGGCTCGCTCCATCGCACCACCGGAGCGCTGTCCCCCCAGAATAAACAGTTTCAGGCTTCCCGACAGGGAGTCGAGCCGGTGCAAAAATATCAACCGGGCGATCCCGGCCTTCCGGACGCATGTATCACGGTAGCTCCCCTGTTCCAACCCACTCGCCTCTCAGAGATCGATCCATCAATAGCCTAAAGTGGATCCTGTCAGATATCTATGTTGCTTTAGCCAGCCATCTGATCATGACGAAACCGCCGATGAGCAGCACCGTGAAGAGAATGGCCAGCCAGTTGAAGTGGCGATCAATGAAGCCTTTGATCTGCGCCCCAAACCTCCAGATCAGGAAGGCTACGAGAAAAAACCGGGCTCCTCGGCTGACCGCCGAGGCAATCAGAAACATGGGCAAGTTTACGGCGAAGGCCCCCCCGGAGACGGTGAAGACCTTGTAGGGAATGGGGGTAAAACCGGCAGTAAAAATGATCCAGAAGTTCCACTTTTCGAAGAGCTCCTGAATATAGCGGAACAATTCCACTGAAAATCCGGGAACGTGCTGGAAGAAGAACCAGGCCACCGGTGAAAATTCATCCGGAGCGGACCACCAGATTAAATAACCAATGGCATAGCCGAACAGGGCCCCCAGAACGGAGCCCAGGGTACAATTCAGGGCGAAGCGGAAGGCCTTGGTCTGCGCTCCCAAGACCAAGGCGATCAGCAGGGGGTCCGGCGGAATGGGAAAGAAGGAGGATTCCATAAAGGACAGGATGAACAGGGCCGGTGCTCCGTAAGGGGTGTCGGCCCAGTGGAGAACCCAGTCATAAAGTCGTTTCAGGTATATCATGCGTTCAGAACGTATTTTAATATTCTTTTTATACAGCAGGGTGCGGTGAATGCCCCGTACGCAGGCCACCCGACCTTTGTTGTGGCCGGTTTCCTTTATAGAATAGGATACTCGTGGCCCTCTATACACCCTCAAAAGCGATCTGTCGAGAAAAAACGCCAGAATGTCAATTTGTTCAATTAATTGATATTGAAGGATAATCCTTTAGAATCGGTGACGTAGTCCCAGCCTAGACCAGGCACATGGAAATAAGTTGTAGTAATAAGACTGCGGTCAGTACCATATCCAGAAAGAAGAGCAATCTGGAATCCGCGCCCTTGCCTTTTTGATCGAGATGTATTAACTTACCTAGCAAGAACAAACCATGAAACAGAAAGGGACAGAGATCCACGGCTGTGGATCTTCGTGGTGTATGTAAAATGAAATACGAAGGAATGGTCATCAGGCCACCCAGCGAGGCTCATAGCCTGCTTTTACAGGTGACCGTGGGATGCTCGCATAATAAATGCAGCTTTTGCAGAGTCTATAAAGAGAAAAAATTTCGCATCAAATCCTTTGCGGAGATTGAGGAAGACATCCTGGAAGCAAGCCGATACCCTTCCATAGCGAAGGTATTTCTTGTCGATGGAGATGCGCTCATTATCCCGCAGAAACGGCTGGTGGAAATCATGTCATCCATCCGGCAACACCTCAAAGGAGTTAAAAAGATAGGGACCTACGGCAACGCAAAAAGCATCCTGCGTAAAACCCCGGAGGAACTTCTGCAATTGCGCGAGCTTGGTTTGCAGATTGTCTATCTTGGTGTGGAAACCGGCAATGAGGACTTGCTCAAGAAAATCAACAAGGGTGCGACCTATGCCCAGTTGGTTGAAGCGGGCCGGAAGGTCAAGGATGCAGGGATCACTCTATCTGTCACGGTGCTGCTCGGCATCGGCGGAATCGAAAAAAGCATCGAACACGCCTGTGATACGGCAAAGATTCTGACGGACATTGATCCAGATTATGTCGGCGCGCTGACCGTCATCGTCGCTCCCGGAACGCCTCTTCATGAAGACTATATCGGAGGTCAGTTTGTGCTTCCCGATGCTTTCGGTTATTTGAGGGAATTAGAAATTATGATTGAATGTTCTGATTTTACGAACTGTTTTTTTACATCAAATCACGCTTCGAATTACCTGCCCATTCGGGCCAGACTGCCGGAAGAAAAAGAAAAAACTGTCCAAGTGATTCAGCATGTCATCCAATCCGGTGATAATCGAAGATTACGTCCGGAATATCTGCGGAGACTATGATGATAAATCCTTAAGGATCTGGATCGTTCCATAAGCGGGACGGATCCAATGAAAGTTTTGTAGATAAGACGAGCTAATACTCGAATTTCTTATTTGACCATACATTAACCGGCAAAGAAGGCAGGCCAAGTTTGGTCTTCTGTCTCCCGTCTCTTTTGAACGATGGTTCTATGAAAACAGCTGGCAGCATAAATGATTTATGATTTGGCGTCCACGATTGACAACCTACCTACCTCTGGGGGGCGCCTGTCTTAAGATAAGAACAGGCTTCCCCCTGTGTTCGCCGGTTCGTTATCTGTCATTTCAACAGGCTTAAGAACATACCCGCAGCCACAGCCGTGCCTATGACGCCTGCCACGTTGGGTCCCATTGCATGCATGAGGAGATGATTTTTCGGATCTGCCTCCAATCCGACACGCTGCGACACTCGCGCTGCCATGGGCACAGCGGAGACCCCCGCAGAGCCGATGAGGGGGTTGATCTTCTCTTTGAGAAATAGGTTCATAAGCTTGGCAAGCAGGATGCCGCCGACAGTGGAGAAAGAAAAAGCGACAAGGCCCAGGATAAATATGAAGATGGGCTGAGGCTTCAAAAATACGTCTGCCTTCATCGTGGCGCCCACCGCTATGCCTAGAATAATGGTTACTATATTGAGCAGTTCCCCTTGGGACGTCTTCAAGAGTCGGTCCACGACCTTGCACTCCCTGAAGAAGTTTCCGATCATGAGAAGGCCCATGAGAGGAGCTGCCGGAGGGGTGATCAAACAGATAACGATTGTTGCCACGAGGGGATAGATTGTCTTTTCCAACCGCGAAACAGGACGCAGCTGCTTCATGCGAATCTTTCTCTCTTTTTCTGTAGTGAGAAGCCTCATGATGGGCGGTTGAATCAGGGGAACCATCGACATATACGAATAAGCGGCAATCGCTACCATGCCGGTCATATGCGGTGCAAGGGAGGTTGCAAGATATATGGTAGTAGGCCCGTCGGCGCCCCCAATGATGCCGATACTCGCCGCCTCTTTAGCAGAGAACCCGAGAATGATGGACCCGAAAAAGGCTATGTAGACCCCAAGTTGTGCGCTTGCCCCCAGGAGTAGAGTCTTCGGATTGGCAATCATGGGTCCGAAATCCGTAAGCGCACCAATGCCGAGAAAAATGAGACACGGAATTATTTCCGTCTCAAGTCCGTATCTGTAGAAAAGTTCTATCAACTCTCCCGGGCCTGTAAGGGGCGCAATAGGAATATTGACGAGAAATATGCTGAAGCCGATAGGCACAAGAAGGAGGGGCTCGAAATCCTTCTTGACAGCCAGAAAGATAAAAAGGAAGCCGATCAGCCACATGACCACGTGGCCAATGGTGAGATGGACAAAACCGGTTTTCATAAGCAGCTCGTGAAAAATATCAAAACTCATGACTTCTTACCACCCTTTCTTTCAACAATCTGGCAGAGAGCACTCATCACCTTGATACTGATGGCAAGTAGAGCAAGAGTGATGAATACGACAGAAAATCCCATACTTGCAATTCTTATAGCCTCTAACCACATGGCTTGTTCCTCCTTGGGTTGGAATAACCCTTCACAATTTTTTCATGTGTCCGCATAAGTTGGACCTAATGACCGCTGCATCCGGACTGACCAACTTGTCCTTGAAACAAAACTTCTTCGCCCCATGCCTCTATTCGTGCCAAATCCCGTAAAGATTGAAGAATATCTTTATGATAAAGTTCTCACGCACAATATTCATTCTCATAGGACAAAGTAGACCCCTTCGGCGCTGTAATTTCCAAATGCTTCAATTTGCCGTGACAGCTCCTAAAATCATTGGCAATCTCCCGCAACGAATGAGCCCGGCCAAGCTGGCAAAAAAGCATAGCCGCAAACTGACCCACGCAAGTAAATGATCGCGCATTTGGCTCATCAATTTATCACGCAAAAAGCGGTTATTCAAACCTAATATATTGATTATGCTTATCTTCTAACCTTGCATTCGCTGAACATTCCTTCTCGCCCCGTGCCGCAGCTTCCTCGCCATTAAGGAGGGTTAAAGAAACTGACTGGGGGGTAGTAGTGTCAGCATCTTTAACCCCCTTCTCTACAGCATTGCAACTGTACCTATCAGGAACCACGCAGCATCAATAATATCTATTTCTTTTCTTTTGGAGGCCTTTCGAGTCCTTTCACAATCTGTGACTGAATCATCCGCGGCAGAAGCATGTGATGATGGGGGCAGATGGACTTTGGATTTTGGTATGCGGCATTCGCAAATGCAACCATGTATTTTCGGATATCTTCGTAGCGCACCACCTCGTCAACGAAACCTTTTTTCGCACAGTAGAAAGGCCGTGATGTATCCTCGTAATGCTTTACAAGTATATTCATTTTCTCGATGGTGCCGTCGAGAGGCCTTCCTGCATCCTTTTCCTTTACGAGCCGGCGGGCATAACTGGCCGCCGCCGCCGTTTCACCGTGCATGACGTTGATCTCCGTCGCCGCTGTCCCGAGAGTAAAGGCGTTGTTGTTGTTGGCCGTCGGGCCTCCCAGAACATAGTGAGCCGCCGCCGTCCCCTTGCGCAGAACAACCAGCATCATGGGAAGTTCAGTCGACTCGATGGAATAATTAAGTGCCTGCCCAAGCCCAAGGAGCTCAGCTTTTTCGGCGATATCACCCACATCGATTCCCGATGTATCCTGAAACCAGATCATCGGCACACGGTCGCGGGCGCATAGGGTCACAAATTCATTCATCTTGATAAGTCCCTGCCGGTAAAGTTTCCCGCCGATCGCGTGGTACTCGTTCGTATACTCTGGATAGTTGGGAAGCAATCCCTGGCGATTACCGATGATGCCAATGAGAAATCCGTCGACTTTCACCAGACCGCAGTACATCTCCGGACCATAGCTGGGGCGGAATTCCATATGCTCAGAATTGTCTGTCATCCGCGCCAGAACCTCATCGAAGGAATAGACGGCCCTTGTATTCACAGGAATAATCGATACCAGATCCTCCGGAGAAAATTTCGGCTCCGCAGGCTCGGCCACACGGAAAAATTTCGGGTTGTAGGCCGGCAGGTAGTTCATCCACTCTTTGATACCATCAAGAACATCCGTCTCCGACTCATAGACTGCCTTGAAAAAGCCGGTACCGTCATAATGGATATTGACGCTTCCCGGAGGAACGGCTTTGAAATGCCGGGTTGCCTCGATCAGCTGTTCCGCCCCTTCCTCGTCAAAAGATCCCTTAGGACTCATACCGCTCACGATGCCGCCGCCGCCCACCGCAATATTACATTTCTTATGGGCCAGCAATATCGTCGGGCTGACGCCCTGATAACCTCCGCCTGCGGGGTTGGTGCCGTAAATTCCAGCAATCACGGGCACGCCTTCCTGCTCGAGCTCCGCGTGGCGATAGAAGCAGGTCCCCTGACCGCGACGGTTTGCGTACACCTTCTCCTGCTCGGGAAGCTTCACGCCGGAGCAGTTGACCAGCCAAACCAGAGGCAGGTGGAGGATCTTGGCCATGTCGGTGACCCGCAGGTTATTGTCCGCCTGCCCGGCAATCCAGGCGCCAGCGATCCATTTGTTGTTGAAGCCGATGAGGACGCACCATTTACCGTTAATCCTGGCAAGACCGTCAACGACATTCGTCTGTCCGGACTCCTCACCTTCTGGATCATAGATGGTATGCAGGGGGGTGAACGTTCCCGGATCGACTAAGTATTCGATTCTCTCCCAGACGGTCATCTCCCCACGCTTGTGTAACTCCTCCGTGGAAACACCGAAATTCTTTATTCGATCAACTTCACGATCGATCTCGTCCATGATCTCATTAATCCGGGCGACGTTGTCTTTCATCATGCCCATGAAGGCAGGCTTCAGAGGCTTACCCAGATCATCCATCTTTTCAAAATATTGTCTCATTTGTTTCCTCACTCCTTTTCTCTGACTAACCGCATATTATCGCATGATAATCTATTTTTTTGCCTTCTTCGCTCCCAGTTGATCCAAAGCTACAATGAATTTGCAGACATTGGCCGATCCTTCCACCATGGAATAGGTGGGAGCATCTCGGTAATAACGCGCAACGGGATATTCCGTCGAGTAACCATAGGCTCCCAGAATGCGCATTGCATAATTTGTGCATTTTGTCGCCAGCTCTCCAGCCAGATACTTGGCCTGCGCCACTTCCAGGGTATTATTCAAGTCACCCTGATCCTTCTGCCAAGCTGCTTTATAGACGACAAGTCTTGCGGCCTCAATCTCACATACCATCTGGGCAATCATATCCTGAATCATCTGGTATTGGCCGATCGGCTTGCCGAACTGTTCACGCTCATTAGCGTATTTGAGAACGCTGTCGAGGCAGGCCTGTGCCAGGCCGATCCCTCCCGCCGCAGCGGAAAGACGGGTTTGGTTAAGCGAGCCAAAGACGATCTTGGCGCCATCGCCGGGATTTCCCAGGATATTCTCCTTCGGGACCTTCGTGCCGTCGAGATAGACCTCTCCAGTAGGCGAGGACCGGTTGCCGAGCTTGTCCAGGTCCGTCGTGCGGACACCGTTAAAGTTCTTCAATTCCACCACAAAAGCCGAGAGCCCCTTGCTACCCTTTGACCGGTCCGTGTAAGCGTAATAAATAACCGCATCGCCGCAACTGGCGTTCGATATCCAGGTCTTCGAACCGTTCAAAAGCCAGTGATCCCCTTTGTCTTCAGCCGTCGACTTCATGGACATGACGTCCGATCCAGCGTTGAATTCCGTAATCGCAAAACCGCCCATGTACTCGGCGTTCACCAGTTTCTGAATGTACTTCTTCTTCGCAGCTTCCGTACCGTAACGGAAGATGGTAAAGGCACAGCCCAGAGCCTGCATGTTGACCTGCACTCTGAGAGAGCTTGATCCCCGGGCAATCTCTTCCGTAAGGATCATAGCCGCCAGCCATCCCATATTATTTCCACCGTATTCCTCCGGAATGACGGTCCCAAAAAATCCCAGTTCAGCCATGGGCTTGACAGCTTCCTCGTAAGGGAAGTAATGTTTCTCATCCCACTCATCGGCAAAGGGAGCAATTTTTTCGGCCGCAAAATCCCGGACCATTCCCCGCAACATCTCAAGTTCTTCAGATAATGCAAAATTCATCGACACATCTCTCCTTATTCAATTAATTTGACATATTTCCACTGCTCGCATGGATCCTGTAAATCTCTCGGCTTTCCATTTTCCGGATTTCAGACGGACGGACCTCAGGCCTTCTGAAAAACGTAGTTGATATGGTCGTTCGGCAGTGGGTGCACGACCGTTTTCATCGGCATCCCGACGGAAAGTTCCTGCACGGGCACCGAAGAATCAACCCTACCGAAGACCTTGTAATCGCCGTAATCAAGCACAGCGATCGTATATGGAAGATCCTGGGTGAAGCCTGTCGGCGCGAACGTGAGCGTACTGAAACTGAGCAGCTTTCCCGCTCCATTCACCTCGAACCATTCCATGTCGCTATCCAGTGACTTGTAGCAGTCGGCTCTGGGTGGAAAGAATTTCAAGCCGCACTTTTTGCACTTGGTTCCCATCAATTTGCCCTGCTCCAGATGGCTGATAAAATCATTAACATGAGTCACGGCCGTGAAGCTGACTGTACCGAATTTACTGAACCGAATATCCATCTCTTTCTTTGACATAATTATTATCTCCCTAAGATCATAACATTAGCATAGAGTCCGACACCACCCACATTGTGGACCAGACCGACGGCCGGATCCTTGACCTGAATATCTCCCGCTTCTCCCCTTAACTGCAGGACAATTGTTCTCACCTGAGAACCTCCTGTTGCGCCAACGGGATGGCCCTTGGAAAGCAAGCCACCATCCACGTTCACCGGTATCCGGCCTTCCTTGTAAGTTTCCTTTGCGCGGATGAGGGCCGGCCCTTCACCCGGCTTGGCAAAACCAAGAGCTTCATAGGCCAAGATTTCGGCAATAGTGAAACAATCGTGTACTTCAGCCACGTTGATATTTTCCGGCTTCATACCGGCCATTTTGTAGGCCTGCCTACCCGCCTCCGCCGCGGCGGGGAGGCTGTAGAATGAGTCGCGGCCAGCCATATTTACGGACGCCGAGGCCGAGCCCAGACCTGTGATCCAAACCGGCTTTTTACTGAAGGCTTTCGCTTTTTCTTCATTCGCCACGATGATGCAGGAACTTCCGTCCGCGTTATTGCAGCAATCCGCCACCCTCAACGGGGACGAAAGAACTCCGGCCATGGGGGCTGGGGCTGTGAAGTCTGCCATGGTAAGCGCTTTGCGATTTATGGCTCGGTCGTTGAGAACGCCGTACATAGAAGACTTGATCCTTACGAGGGCCAAATCTTCCGAGGTTGTTCCGTACTGAGCCATATGACCCTGTGCGAACATGGCATAGTAAGCGGGCATCATTGTACCGAACGGCGCCTCCCATTGAATGTCGGCACCACGCCCCATTCGTTCCTGCGACTCGGCGGCGCTGATTTCCGACATCTTCTGAAAACCAAGGACCATGACCATGTCATGGAGGCCCGCTTTTACGAGGGAATACGCCAGACGAATCCCCGTTGTGCTCGACGAGCAAAGCGACTCCACGTAGAAAGTAGGTTGCGGATTCAGCCCAAGGTATTCCGCAAAAACACCAGAAGGCGACCTCTGTTTGTCATATTCCGGCGCAGAACAGACAATGGTCGCGCCGATATCTTTTGTTGTGACATTCGCATCCGCCATGGCTTCCTGAAAACCTTCAAAAACCAGTTCCCGAACGGATCCCGGATAGGCACGAACAAATTTACTTTGTCCAACTCCTATGATTCCAACTTTACTCATTTATATCCTCCTATTTGATAATTGATAAACCTATTTGCCCTGATAAGCGGGTTTTCGCTTCTCAAGAAAAGCTCTCATCCCTTCCGTTTTATCCTCGCTTGCAAAGGCCAGAGAAAAACAGGCGTTCTCTATCGCTCTGCCGGTGGCAAGATCCGCGCCGGCGGAATTCTGAACAGCATACTTAGCCAGTCCCAGAGCTACCGGACTGTGACGTGATATCATCAGCGCAATCTTCTTCGCTTCAGCCATCAGCTGCTCATCCGGAACTACCCGATTGACGAGGTTGATACGCAAAGCCTCCTCTGCGCTGATCATCCCTCCCGTAAGGACAAGTTCCATAGCCTTGCCGAGCCCGACCAGCCTCGTCAACCGAACCGTACCCCCGCCTCCCGGAATGATGCCGATATTGATCTCGGCCTGTCCGAATTTTGCGCCTTCAGCGGCAATCCGCACGTCACAGGCCATCGCCAGTTCACAACCTCCGCCCAGACAGAAGCCCGCTATCGCGGCGATAATCGGTTTTCTGGACTGTTCCATCCTGAATGTCAAATCCCATAAAGAACCCCTGCTGAATTGCTCCACGGCCGTTTTCTCCACCATGGCGGCGATATCAGCCCCAGCGGCAAAAACCTTTGGACCCCCGGTGATCAGGATCGCCCTGATATCCTTATCCGCTTCAAGATCCAGAAAGCACTGAGATAATTCTTCTCTCATGGCCGGATTAATCGCATTCCTGACTTCGGGGCGATTCAGTGTGATTATCCCCAGCTTTTCATCGATGCTCTTTTCGAAAACTATTGTATCGTAACTCATCATCTCATCCCAGACCGGCTAAAAATCGACATCGGTGCGGGGCTTCTTCTCACCCGAGGAATAGTCATACCAGCCTTTGCCTGACTTCCTTCCCAAATCACCGCTCTCAGCGAGCTGCTCCAGATTCATGTCGGGCCACCATTTAGGATCCTTGTAGCTGTTGTACAAACTCCTGAGAACGTTGAGACCGATATCAAGGCCCACAAGATCCGCAACTTCAAAGGGTCCCATTGGGTGATTCAGCGCCAGCTTTGCCGCCTTGTCGATGTCCTCGATGCTGGCGACCCCCTCACTGAGGCAATGATAGGCCTCATTTCTAAAGGCCTGATTGATCCTGTTGACCAGGAATCCGGGAACATCCTTCACTCTCACGCTTTCCTTCTTCATGGATTGAACCAGTTTCTCAGTAACGACCAGCGTGTCAAGCGATGTCTTCAGCCCCCTGACGACCTCCACGAGTCTCATAGCCGGAACTGGATTGAAGAAATGCATCCCTACGAACTTGTCTGGCCGTTTGACGTTTGTCGCTAATCTCGTGATTGGAATTGATGACGTGTTGGTGGCGAAAATAGCATCCGGACGACATATTCCGTCTAACTTCTCAAACGCTTCTTTTTTAGGCTCGTAATCTTCTGCAATGGATTCTATGACAAAATCCACATCCTTTGCATCTTCCCAGTTTGTGGTTAACTTGATTCGTGACAATATCACGGCTTTGTCGTCGGATGTCATTTTTTCCTTCTTGATCTGCCCATCCAGATTCTTATTGATCATTGCGATGCCGCGTTCCATGTTCCTGTGCAGTTTCATTATGACGCTGTATCCCGCCTGAGCTGCAACCTGAACAATGCCTGCTCCCATGGTACCTGACCCAACCACCATAATTTTCTTTATTTCCATCTTTCACCTCCTGAGTAATAATTGAAGTTGTTCGGAAAATCTCCGTTTCTTTATGAACTTATTTCAGTCTTCATATTGCTCGCCATAGGATTTAAGATATCCGTATCTCATCTGCTATATCTAGTTGCCGGAGCAATATTGCTCCGGCAACTAGATATAGCAACGATTATTATAACGCCCCCTCCTTCAGATTGCCGGATTTGTGTGGAATGCAACGTCCCGGAGTCACTTCCCGGGACGTTGGTCAACCTTGCGAAATCCGTCATAATACCCTATTTCAAGTTCGGAAAATCCTTCTTCGCCCGCTCCTTGATCATGAAATGCATCTTCTTTCCGGCCGGGTTGAAAGGCAATTCCTTCACATCAACAAACTTGTAGTATTTCGGTCTCTGGTACCTCGCCAGCCGCGGGTGATTTTTGCAGAACTCCTCAAGATCCTTCTCCGTAATTGAAGTATCCTTCAGTGCGACATAGGCTACAATCGATTCGCCCCATAACTTGCTCGGAGCGCCCGTTACAAAGGAATCGATGATACCGGGATGATCTTTCAGGGCATCCTCCACCACGACGGGATGTACATTTTCCGCGCCGGTGATGATCATGTCATCCATACGGCCACGGATGGTTATAAAACCTTTCGCGTCCCAACTGGCTGTGTCGCCGGGAAGCTGCCAGCCCCTGACGGAGAATCCTTTTGCCGTATCCTCGGGCCTGTTAAGGTATCCGAAGCAGCCATGCATCGTACGGAGGGCGATTTCTCCTTCGTCACTCCGTCCCTCGGGCAATCGTCAGCCGGATTGTTGGGATCGGCTCTTCTCCCCAGATCGATCCGGACGACCTTGATCGTATCTTCCGTAATGGGCAGGCCGATGGTGCCCGCCATTTCCGGCAGATCCCAAGGTTTCAGCATGGTTACCCAATGCTGGTCCGCCGTTCCGTAGCCGTTGTAAACACCGGGGCAGAGTATCTTCATGCATCGCAGGCAGGACGCCTGATCGAGCGGGGACCCCATGGAAATGAGAGCCCGGAGACTGCTCACATCGCGCGGCTGCTTCTCCTGCGTCTGGCACATCCGCTCGTAGATCACAGGGGCGCTGACCATGTGCGATACCTTGTATTTCTGGATGTAATCCAGCGCCAGATTCTCATCGAACGCTTTCATAATTACGACGGAGCCGCCGCAGTGAAGCAGGGGAATAGGACCTGTTGTATTCCCGCCCCGGTGGAAAAGCGGATTCGTGGCCAAGCTGACGCATTGAGAGTCGATCTTGTGCAATCCGGCATTCATCATGCAATCAAAGAAGATACACGCGTGACTCAATACAAATCCCTTGGGCAATCCCGTAGTACCGGACGTGTAAAGAAGCAGGGTAGGATCAAACATCTTGACCTCTTTTTCCGTCGGCGGAGCCGTCTTGGGTTTCCCTTCGATAAATTTCGCATAACTCACATGGCCCGCCGGAACTTCGCCCGCGCCTACCATTACGCATACTTTCGGTTTGATCTTGCACAATTCGATGGCTTTCACCGCCATATCCTTCAAGCCGGCGTCATAGACGAAAACCTTCACTTCACTATCGTCCATGAGTTTGGAGACCTGTCCTTCGGGGAGCATGAAATTCTGGGACGCAAATATGCATCTTGCCTTGGCAGCGCCCATGTACATAATAAACCATTCGTAGCAGTTGAAAAGATCGCCCATAATGGAATCGAACGTCGTGCAACCTGCATCGAGGAGAGCGTGTGCAAACTGATTAGCTTCTTCATCCCACTGTCTGTACGTTAAGGTTTTATTCGTTAATGGATCGATAATCGCCGGTTTATCCGGCCACTTCTGCAAATTACGGGATAGCTGGCTCGTGACGGTATAATCCTTTTCCCAGATCTCTTTTAAAATCGAATAATCTACTGCTTTTCCCATTGCTCCCCCTCCTTTTTTTAGTTGAGATGACAACGATTTGAAACAGATTCACTCCCTCTCACGAAAAAAAGCTGCTCACCAGTCTCGCCTTTGACTGCACGGATCAGCTCCATTCCTTCATGCAATTTCGGCGAAAATACTTCTTCTAGGCCCTTCATAAAAAACTATTTGTTTCGGTAGTTGTAGGGCAGGTACTCTCTGCCGAAGACCTCCCTGAGGACGACGAGCTTCGACACCTGCGAGGTTCCATCGGCAATTTCGATGGCCAGAACATCCCGCAGTCTCTGCTCCAGCGGAAACTCGTTTGTGTACCCCGGATGGCCGTGAAGCACGAGGCAATCCCGGATCGCGTTGGTAGAAAACCTGGGCGCCATCCATTTCACCATTCCGGCAATCTTTGTACTCGATTTTCCCTGGTCCCTCAGCCAAAGCCCCTGGTAACAGAGAAGACGAACGGCTTCCAGCAGGCTGATATGCTCTACAATGGGAAACGAAACGCCTTCAAAGGTAGCGATGGGTCTGCCGAACGTATTTCGCTGCTTAGCATATTCGATTGTCTCTTCAAGGGAAACCATGGCGGCAGCGATCGCTTCCAGGGCCAAAAGGATACGGCTGACATCGAATCCCTCCATCCCCATAGCAAATCCCTTGCCTTCCTTGCCGATCAGATAATGATCAGGAATCTCGACGTCATCCATGAAGATGGAACCTCTAGCGACCGAGCGCACGCCCATATCCTCATAAGATTGGAGCGTTACGCCCGGATAGTCCGTCGGCACCACGAAGCAACTGATGCCTTTGGCGCCCGCAGCGGCCGGATTAGTCTTTGCAAAGACAATGGCAAAGTCCGCATCCATCATGGCCGTGATGCCTGCCTTTTCTCCGTTCAGGATATATTTCGCTCCCTTTTTGACCGCCGTCGCTTTCATCGCAACGGCATCAGTGCCGGAACCGGGTTCCGTGATGGCAAAAGCAGGAATTTTGTCTCCGGCAATGAAAGGATCTAAAAATTCCTTTCTCAATTTTTCGCTTCCCTGGGAGAGAATCTCCGCATCCAGATGGCCCACTACGAAGGTTGACATGGTTATGCTGCAATCGCCCCGCGATACCTCCTCGCAGACCATCCCTTCAGTAACATAGGGGGCTCCCATGCCTCCCTTCTCAGGAGGTACAGTCATTCCGATCAACCCCAGCTCACCTATCTTCTTGTTGATATGCTTTGGATATTTCTTCTCACGGTCCCATTGCGTATAATAGGGAGCAACTTCCTTCTCCGTGAATTTCCTTACCATATCACGCAGAGCAAGTTGTTCTTCATTAAATTCAAAATCCATTATCACTCTCCTTCAAGTGTATTCGCTTTTCAATTTCAGCATTCAGGGTTCTAAACCATGTTTAGTCCGCCGCTCACACTCAACACCTGTCCGGTAACGTAACTCGCCTTGTCAGAGGCAAAAAAAGCCACGGCTCCGGAAATGTCCTCGGGTTGGGCCAGGCGGCGCAAGGGAATGGCCTTCTTGAGACCTTCGGCAATGGCCGGATTGTCGCCGGCAACGGTAGCAAAAAACGGTGTATCGGTTGGCCCCGGGCACACGCAGTTTACCGTAATGCCGTAACGCGCAACCTCTCGTGCGATGGTTTTTGAAAAGGCAATGATTCCTCCTTTAGCACCGGAATAGACGGCCTCACCGCTTGACCCCACACGTCCGGCATCGGATGCGATGCTGACGATCCTCCCGTACTTGCGTTCGATCATTGCGGGAAGAACTGCCTTGAAGCAATTGATCGGCCCCTTAAAATTGATGGCAATCACTTTATCCCAGGTCGACGGTTCGCTCTGAATGAAAAGTTCCATTTTGTCCCAGCCCACATTATTTACAAGAACATCGACGCAGCCGAAGGCCGCGATAGTATCCTTGACCATTTTTTCACACTGCGCGACATCTGTAACGTCCACCTTCACACTGATGGCTTCACGCCCCATTCGTTTAATCTCATCGACGACCTTCCCTGCTGTTTGATCGTTAAGATCGGCAACGCAGATTTTTGCACCTTCATTCGCCAGTTCAAGGGCAATAGCCCGCCCGATTCCCTGTCCCGCACCTGTCACGATCGCTGCCTTGTCTTTCAATTTCATATGTCCATCTCCTCCATTTTGATCACCGTTGTCGGCATAGAATTATTTTACTTCTTCCCGTATGTCCCCGTATCCGTCAATTCAATCAGCAGGCCCTTGCCGCTCTTGGGATGAATGAAGGCCACACGATCGGGACCATTGTACATTTTACCGATAATTTTGAGTCCTTTTCCTTCCAATTCCGCAACCAGTTTCTCCAGATCATCGCAAAGAACAGAAATGTGATGAAACCCTCCGTTTGGAGAGTTCTTCATGAACTGTGCGATGGCGCCATCCGGTCCGGTGGGCTGCATCAACTCGAATGTCGTATCTTTGATTTTCACGGAGGAAGATACCTGCTGCATCTGAGGATAGTCGGTCCGCTTCACTTCCTCGGCGCCGAATGCGTCCTTCATAAAATTCAGCATCTCATCAATGTTCTGCACTGCAATTCCAACATGGTCGATTCCTTTAATCATGTTCGTCTCTCCTTTTGAATATTTTACAATGGGATATTCCCGTGTTTTCTCGGGATACGTTCTTCTGGCTTGTCGCGAAGCAACTGTAGGGCCCGGTAAAGATGGGCCCTCGTCTCCTGTGGTTTAATGAGAAAATCGACAACCATTTTACCGGCATAATGATAGGGAGAATTGAAGGTTTTGCGGTATTCATCGATCTTCTTTTTCCGTGTCGCCTGCCTGTCTTCAGCGGTTTCGATCTCTTTGCGGTAAAGAATCTCCGCTGCGCTCTCCGCGCCCATGATCGCCATCTCCGCAGTCGGCCAGGCAAAGACAAGATCGGCACCCATGGTCTTCGATCCCATTGCCGCCCAGGAACCGCCGTAAGCCTTTCGGACAACCAGAAGGATCTTAGGGACTTGTGCTTCCACATAGCCGTAAAGCATCTTCGCCCCGTGGCGGATGATCCCCTTATGCTCTTCAGCAGCACCGGGGAGATAACCGGGGACATCGGCGAAGGTCAGAATAGGAATGTTGAAGCAATCACAGAAGCGGTAAAACCTTGCGGCCTTATCCGAGGCGTCGCTGTCAATGGCGCCGGCCAGGAATGTCGATTGGTTTGCCACAATGCCAACCGGAAAACCGCCGATCCTGGCAAAACCCGTGATCATATTCCGGGCGAAACGTTCCTTCACCTCAAGGAAGTCCCCCTGGTCTGCAACGGAACGGATAACCCGCTTCATATCGAAGGTCTTCTGAAGGCGATCAGGAACGATATCGATGAGGTCATCGCAGGATCTCAGGGGGTCATCGGTGGGCTCAACGACGGGCGGCTTTTCATAGCAACTGGCGGGCAGGAAGCTCAGAAGCCTTTTGGTCTGATCCAGGCAGTCCCGCTCGTCCCTGGCGACAAAATCGGCGACACCGGACACTTCACTATGTGCCTTCGGGCCTCCCAGTTCCTCTCCGGTGATCTCCTCCCGCAAGACTTCCTTGATGACACGGGGCCCCGTGATGTACATCTCGCTTGTCTTATCGACCATGAAGATAAAATCAGTCAGGGCAGGGGAGTAGCAACCGCCGCCGGCACAGGTTCCCAAGATGCAGGAGATCTGCGGAACAACGCCGGAACTGCGGATGTGTTCGTAAAACAGAAGACTGTAGGTTCCACTGCCCTCCTGGATACGGGCGCCCGCCGAATCCACAAAACCCACCATGGGGGAACGGGTTTTTACAGACAGTTTCTGGGCATGGGCGATCTTCGTCGCGCCGGTGAAGCCGATGCTTCCCCCGAGAACGGTGAAATCCATCACGTAAATAAAAACCCGCCTCCCATTGATGTTGCCGTATCCCGTGATAACGCCGTCGCCGAAAGGCCGTTTCTTTTCCATGCCGAAATCGTGGCACTGGTGCTGCGCATACATGTCCAGTTCCACGAAGGTCCCCTTGTCGAAGAACAGGTCGATCCGTTCCCGTGCCGTCAACCGACCCTTTTTGTGCTGTTCCTCGACGGCCTTTTGTCCGCCGCCCGCCTGGACCTGCTTCTCGGTCTGTTCAAGATTGCTTATTAATTCTTTAACCCCCACGAGCTTTTCTCTTTCTCATTTTGCGGGGGGCTTTTGCAGCCCCCCTCTTGATTCTCAATTATACTTCCGTCAGGTTTCCAACCTTCCACGGCTTCAGGTTGACGCCGCATCTCTCCATCTCCTCGCCGAGAATTCTGACGGTATTCTGCCAGAGCATGGATTCAAGGACGCCTTCCCGCCAGCCGAACCCCATATGCTGGTAGAGGACGCCGTCCAGGGGGTAGAGGTTGAACTCGGAGCCGAACATGTATTTGTTCTTCTGGCGGCGGTTCGCCTCGTAGACGGTCTTGGGGGCATTCTCCGGCAGGTAATTCGGCCAGATACCCGAAAGTTCGCGGAAGATGTTGCCCTTGTGACGGCACAGCAGGACAGCATCCTCGTCTCTGCCGTCGGAGCAGTGCAGCATGATGATCTTCAGATTCGGGAAGTCCGCGGAGATATCGTCGATATCGGGGATGAGCTGCATCGTGTATTTGATTTTCGTCCCGAGCGCGCCCGGCGCGCCGCTTCCGAGCCCGGTAAAGCCCGTGTGAAGCTGGATCGGCATGCCCAGTTCCTGGCAGGCATCCCAGAGCGGGTAGAACTGCTTGTCGTTTACGCTAAAGGCCTGACCGACCTGCTGGAATTTTAATCCGATGAGTTTAAGTTCCTTGCAGCAGCGTTCCGCCTCTTTAATCGCTTTATAACCTTGCCAGGGATCGACGGAGCCCCAGCCCGTAATGACGGTATCAGGCCACTTGTCCCGCATGGCCGCGATTTCATCATTAGTATTATCAGCATAGAGAGGATCGTCTCCCATCGTCGTTTTCGCCGCCCACGCACAGGGCATGACTTTCACGCCGAGTTCCTGAAAGGGGATTACCCATTCGGCTTCCGTCGGCAAGGCCGCCGATATCTGTTCGGGTGTAATATCCTTTTTGCCGTAAAGGTATTTCTCCAGATGCACCCGGAATTTCCCCAGGCTCCGCCAGCCGGTCTTAGTATAGGGATGGGTATGGATATCAATGATCGGGGGCATCCCCTTCCTTTTTCCAAGAATCATTTCCTTGATTTCCGGGTCCACCTTCTGAAAGGGCTTCTTTAGAATGAGTTTATCCAGACGTTTTTTCTGTTCCTCATCCATCTCCAGCATGCCGTAACTCTTTTTTTCCGCCATGATCTTTATCTCCTCCTTGATGTTTTGATATGCGAACTTAATTCTCTTTGCAACCGAGCCGTGCTTCTATACCTCATGCCAAAATCGCAATGCCGACATTTCACGCTTGCTCATGACATCTTACATACAGAACGATTCTGAACTTTTCCTTCTTGCATGCCCATTGGCTACTCCAAGATCATAAGCACATCATCCGATTCGACTTCGTCGTTGACTTTTACCCGGATTTCCTTGACCACTCCGCCAACGGGGGCGATGATTGGAATTTCCATCTTCATGGCATCCAGCTTTATGAGCAGATCATCCTCCGCTACCGTGTCTCCAACATTCACGCAGATCTGAAAAATTTTGCTTGCCATCGGTGCAAATATCTCTTCTCTCATAATACACTCTCCTTTAAATATTTTCTTGGATTCAACCCTACTGGCCTATCTTTTTCAATTTCTCGATCAGTGCCGGGACAACGGCCTTGTAATCGGCCACGAGTCCCAAGTCGGATATCTTGAACATATTGGCGTCGGGGTCCCGGTTGATGGTAACGATTTTCTTGGAATTGATGCAGCCCGTGATGTGCTGGGCGGCGCCGGAGATGCCGATGGCGATGTAGAGCTCGGGACTCACGATTTTCCCGGTCTGGCCGATTTCCATACTCAGGGGAACCCAGTTCTCGTCCACAGGAACCCTCGTGGCTCCGACCACGCCGCCGAGAAGATCCGCTAATTGCTTGATCATTGCGAAACCTTCCGTGCCGCCCAAACCGCCGCCTCCGGCTACAATCACCTTGGCGTCCTCTAGTTTGATACCCTCCGCTTCCATCTTCTTCGCTTCGAGAAGCTTCACTTTGATGACGCCGACATCGGGAGCCTCCGCCATGGTGACCGTTTCTCCCTTGCGCCCGTCCTGCAGCGCCGCTATCGGCATAGATTTGGCGCGGACGGCATCAATCTGAAGCAGGCCTTTCATCGAGGCCAGCACCGAAAGGGCCTTCCCGCCAAATGCGGGCCGCGTCTGCTGGAAGTGTCCGTTCTCCGCATCAAAGACTATCTCAACACAATCCATGCACAGGGCCGCCCCAAGCCTTGCCGCAACGCGTGGGGCAATATCGCGGCCCAGATCCGTCTGTCCCATCAGGCAAAGGACCGGCGCGATCTTTGTACACAGGCCGCTCACCAACGCCGTGTAGGCATCACTGCTGAATTCGTTGTAAGCGGCATTAGACGCCAGATATACCTTATCCGCCCCGAGGGAAATACCTTCGGAAGCAAGCGCTGCGGCGGTCTCACCGAACAAAAGCAAGTGCACGTTCCCATCCGTCTTATCCGCCAGCGCTCTGGCGCCGCCGAGAAGCTCCCGTGTGATGGAAGCCGTTTTGCCCTTCTCCGTTTCTCCAATAACGAGTATCGTCTTATTCTCAGCCATATCTTATCCTCTCAAGGTTTGATCGCAAGAATTTTTTCCGCCATCAGGGCGGCAGCCTCAGCCGGATCCTTACCCGTCACATATTCACAGGTCCTCTGGTAGGACGGGATGAATAGCTTGACGAGAGTGTTGCGGACGGCGGCGGCACCCGTTTTTGAAGCCTCCGCGCCGACATCGGCAGCACCCCATTTTGGAAATTGTTTCTTGGCCGCCATAATTATACCCCGGCCGGCGGGAATGCGGGCCTGTCCCATTTCATTGCTCAGCGTCACGAGGGCGGGAAGCCCCACCTCGAAGATCTCGGATCCGTTCATGACGACCCGCTCTACTTTGATTTTGCCGTCCAGCACCTCTACGGCCTTGGCTTGGATTACTACGGGAATCCCAAGGTACTCGGCCATCACCGAACCTACCATACCCATGTCCCAATCTGCCGCCTGTCGGCCGCACAAGATCAGGTCAAATTTTCCGATCTTTTTCACCGCCTGGGTCAGGATGTAGGCCGTAGCAAAACCATCCGAATCCTCGAAGGTGGGATCGTTGAGAATAAAACCTTCATCGGCGCCCATGGCAACGGCTTTACGCATAACATCTTCGGTAAACTTAGTTCCCAGGGTAAGGACC
The DNA here is from genome assembly GCA_043805145.1 of Pseudomonadota bacterium. GTDB lineage: Bacteria > Desulfobacterota > Syntrophia > Syntrophales > Fen-1087 > JAPLJM01. Next base: position 68,377 of record JAZDIK010000016.1, read on the forward strand.
GTCACCTTCCCGCCTTTGGCCTCTTTGATCCTCAGGGCAGCTTCAACGGCCAGAGCATCATAGGGACTCATCACAAAAGGCATCCCCTCAGGGGGAATCACCTGGTTCTTTTTGCCGTCAACCGCAAACTTGACCGGTGGAAGCTCAGGATCGAGAACCGGCTTGATGCAGACAATGATATCCATCTTTCCTCCTTTAACCGTATTGATAACATACACCGAATCCTCCGCGGGGATTCACCCAGTCAATGGCGCCCTTGTCGCAGGAGAACCGGCAGCTTCCGCACTCCAGACATCCTTCGTAAGAGAAGGTCACATGACCTTCCGCCCGCAGGACATAACACTCCGCCGGGCAGGCATAAAGGCAGGATTTGAGATCGCAGCCCTTGCATTTCTCCTCGTCCACACGGATGTGGACCTCTCGGTCGATATCAAATTTATTAAGTGCTAATTTTTCTTCTACTTTTTTCACAGTGCCTTCCTCGCTTTCATGGCATCCGCAGCAATCTGCCAGAGGCTGACTTTGCCCTTCATTGATTCCATGACGACCTCTAACGTATTCCTTCTCGGCTTGCCGTCGCTGTGGAAGATATTCCCCATCAAACCGCAGGCAAGTTCCGGGTAGGCGTTATAGATCCGTGGATTCTCCAGAAAATGAGGAGCCCGGCGGAAGGTTTCCAGATCCTTAAGAACGAAACGACTCTTGAGCAGTTGCTCGTAGCTGTTCAACGATGACGACGTGAAATCTCCCTTTTCCTTAGCCTTGATAACGGTTTCGCCCGCGGCAATGCCCGCGGCCATTGCGAAGTTCGCGCCCTCCAGGATAAGGCCCGTTCCGAGCACCATCGCCGCCGCATCACCCGCAACAAGGATACCGTCGGCGTACAGCTTCGGCATCATCTCAATGCCGGAAACAGGAATAAGATGGGCTGAATATTCAAGTATTTCCCCGTTGCGCCACAGGGGACGCACGGCGGGATGTTCCTTGAACTCATCGATAAGGTCGGAAGCCTTTACCTTGTCCTTGAGCAGGGCGTTCAGTTGCACAACAACGCCTACCGAAAGGCTGTCCTGATTCGTATAAATGAACCCACCGCCGGGAAGCCCGCGCGTACAGGAACCCACAAATTCCATCACGACCCCTTCGTTCCCGCCGATGCCGAAACGATCTTCGATCACCTCGCGCGGCAACCGGATGACTTCTTTGACTCCCTGCTTGAGATCGACGGCTTTAAAATCGCCGCGCAGCTTGGCTTTTGTCGCCAACAGTGAATTGACACCGTCCGCAAGGACCACCACATTGGCCAGAAACTCTTCATCGCCGACCTTGACACCCGTGATCCTGTTCCCCTCAAAAATAAAATCGGTCACTTCCAGACCGGTCGCGATAATCGCTCCGGCTTCTTCCACCTTTGCCCCCATCCACCGGTCAAACTTGGCGCGCAGGATGACGAAACCGGGCGCTTTATCAAAATCACCATGGGGAGATTTGAAATCAACCGACAGACAATCCTCCTTCGTCATGAAAGAAATAACATGGCGAGTAAGGAATCGCTCAACGGGCGCTTCCTTCCAGAAGCCCGGAAACAGTTCGTTCATGACGGGACCGAAGAAAGCCCCGCCCCACATATTTTTGGCTCCCACATACTGGCCGCGCTCCAGAACCAGAATGTTCAGGCCCGCCTTGGCCATCGTATAGGCGGCAGCGCAACCTGCAGGCCCGGCCCCTACAACTATTGCATCAAAGATATCCATCTAAGAGAACCTCTATCGAAATATGCTCAGGCAACCTTCTCGGTTCAGTGTGAACAGACATTGAGCACTGCTTTTCTTGCATGCTCAATGGCTTCGGTCACCCCTTTTATCCTAACGCTGCTTGATTGGATTACCGCGGCACTACCGCATCGATCCCTGTTTCAAGCCTACCCAGAACCAGCTTGTGAACATGGGCCGTTCCACCATAGATGATCGGCGCCATGCAGTCCCTGTACAGCCGTTCCAAGGGGTATTCGTCGCTCAGTCCGTATGCACCGTGCATCTCCACGGCCATAGCGGAGATTCGCTTCAGGGCTTCCATATTGTGGTACTTGGCAATCGACGACGCCCGCTGCACATCCATATTTTTGTCCTTCAGATATCCCAACTTGTACGCCAGCAACTGGCTAGCCTCATGGGCGATGACCATATCTGCGATCTTATCCTGAACAAGTTGGAAACTCGCGATGGGCCGCTTGAATTGGACGCGTTCTTTGCAGTAATTGACGGTGAGGTCGAGGCAGGTCTTGATCGCGCCGACAGCGGCGATTGCGATGCCGTAACGGGTGTGCTCCACATTGGAAAAAGCCGCTTTCATTCCGTAGTTGATGCCAAATCCGCCCAGTTGATTCTCCTTGGGAACACGACAGTCGCGGAAAAAAAGTTGCCCGTGGTCATGGTGCCGATAGGCCAATTTGTGCTCGATCGGGGCGCGGGTAAAGCCCGGGGTTCCCCAGTCCACGATAATCACCGCCAATCCCCGTGTTCCCTTTGTCTTGTCCGTCTGGCAGACCACCATGGCAAAGTCCGAATGACAGGCGTTAGTAATCCAGGTCTTGTTGCCGTTGATAACATATTCATCGCCGTCCACCACTGCCGTTGTCTCGATCGCCGTAGCGTCCGACCCCGCATTGGGTTCCACGGTCCCGAAACAGTGGGTGATCGTCCCCTGGATCAGGCCGGGAAGGTATTTCTGCTTTTGCTCCACCGAGCCGCTCTGGATGAGTGGCAGCTGCCCCAGAGACGTCCGTGAAAAAGCGCTCATTGCGATCTGAAAATCATAATAGGCCAGTTGCTCGGTCACCACGCCGAGGGTCGTCCAGTCGAGGCCGAGACCGCCGTACTCCTCGGGCGCCTTGATCGCCATCAGGCCGACATCCCCCAGTTTCTTGAATAGCTCCACGGGTGTGCTGCAATCTCTGTCCCACTGTTTCGAATAGGGCTGAATCTCTCGAACAGCAAACTCCTTCGCCATATCCTTGAACATAGCTTGTTCTGTGGTTAACTCAAAATCCATATTTTTCTCCTTTCTCAACAAAAGCTAACGATTACAATATAATGGCGTCGACGGGATTCCATCCATATTCATAACTTCATTAGGGTGCGATTTAGAAAAACAATCGGGATCACCTAAAGATTCAGGCTTGGAGAATGAAAAGCATCAGGGTCTGGAACCCTTTTTTTACGTAATCACACCGAATGTCAATGCAAATGTTAAGCCAGTATGGGGGAATAATTATATCTCAATGATTTCATTTATAAATAAATTTCAGTGGTGTGTAAAAATGACAAAAGGCGTCTTTTTCTCCCAGAGTATATGTAGCAATATTTGAACAGATTATGTCTTAATCAGTCCTAACTTATGATTAAAAAATGGAGAAGCCAGAGTGATGTCCCTTAAATACATGTAGCAAAATTCATACACTCATGGGAATGCTGTAACGTTTCATTTTCTGGTAGAGGACCGTTCTATGGACCCCGAGAAGTTTTGCCGCTTTAACCTTGTTGCCACCAGTAAAACGCAGCATATCGTTGATCACCTTTTTTTCAGTGTCGGCTACGGCATTTCTCAACTGAGTAAAGCGCGGTACCGAACCACTCACTGGCCCCCCGACCTGACCTAAAATACGTGGGGGTAGGTGTTGCAACTGGATCTCAGGACCTTCTGCAATATTCATAGCCCTTTCGATGACATTTCTCAATTCTCTGACGTTGCCGGGCCAATTGTATTGCTTGAAAACCGTTATGACTTCCGGAGAAACTTGCCTGGGAATCATCTTCGTTTTTTCGACCAGCTCGGCAATCAGGAAGGAGACAATTTCGGGTATGTCTTCCGAGATAAACCGCAGCGCCGGCGTGTTGATATGAAAAATGTTCAAGCGATATAAGAGATCTATTCTGAAAGTGCCCTTCTTGATCATCTCCTGCATGTCTTTATTGGTGGAAGCAATAAGACGGAAGTCCACCTTAATGGGCTTTGTGCCCCCCACTCGCTCAATCTCGCGCTCCTGCAGAACACGCAGAAGTTTTGCCTGCATGTTCAGAGGCATATCGCCGATTTCATCAAGAAGGATGGTCCCCCTCTGGGCAAGTTCAAACTTGCCGGGTTTTCCACCTGGTTTAGCACCGGTAAAAGCCCCTCCTTCGTAACCAAAAAGCTCGCTTTCAATTAACTCGGCGGGGATGGCCGCGCAATTCACGCTGATGTAAGGGCCGTCAGCGCGGTTACTCGATCGGTGAATGAAAAATGCACAAGCCTCCTTGCCTGTTCCGGACTCTCCCGTAATAAGCACAGAGGCATCGCTTTTCGACGCTTGCAGGGCGTACTTCAGGACTTCCTGGATCAAAGGCGAATTCCCAATGATCTTGTCTAGTTTATAGGAATCCTTGAGGCTCACAACCTCCTTGTGGTAATATTTCAATTGCCCCTCCAGGATTTCCAGTTGTTGATTAAGCTGCCTGATCGTTTCCACCCTGTGAAATATCCTTTTGCCGAGAACACCGATGATTTTTCCTTCTCTGTCACGCAACGGTATCCTCGCAACGATTTGCTGGCGACCGCCCAACGGGTAAGTCTCTCCGATGACCACCTTGCCGGACTGTAGGGTTTCGTGCATCCGGCTGTTTTTGTTTACCTCTGTAATATGCTTTCCCACGGCCTGTTCGGGCGTAAACCCGTAAAGCCCGTAGTTGAACCGGCTCATGAAGCGGACAATACCTTTATCATCAATGATAATAGGGCATTCATAAGGATTATCGATGAAGGCGTCGAGTAACGTCTCATCGATATATGACAACCATTTCAATGCCGACTTGTTGGTCATGGAAAACCCTTTGAATAACGTGTCATAGCCTCTTGGTTTCTATTATAATTCCGTGTCCGGAATGTCAAGGGGAAAAGGCTGCAGAGGGTAAAGATTGAATCACTCCGGATGAACATAAATATTGCTATATTTAGCCGTGTGCGCTATATTATGACTATAAAGGTCACATCTGGCTTACCGTAATATATGAGCCATACTGATACTTTCAATTTACCGTACAAAGGTTCGTGACAGGTGTTTCTTACCGGCACGGATGTCCAGGAGTGAATCATCATGCCATCCAATAATGAAGAACATCCCCTGCAAAGGCTTTTCCATCCCCGATCTGTGGCCATCATAGGCGCCGGCGACAATCCCCTATCGGTGAACGGGCGGAGCCTCATGTTTATGCTTCGCCACAAGAGCGCAGCCCGCCTATACCCCGTCAATCCCGGACGGGATATGGTGCAGGGTGTGACATGCTACCGCCGGATCGAGGATATTCCGGAAACGCCCGACGTTGCCGTCATTGTTGTGGGAAAGAAACTGGTGTTGCCAGCCATAGAAGAATTGGGGCATCTTCGATGTCCCTTCGCCATTGTCAACACGTCCGGATACGCAGAAAGGGGGCCGGAGGGAGTGCATGATCAGGAGATGCTGCTGGACGCGGCTCATCGCCACGCAATGCGGCTGATCGGCCCGAACTGTCTTGGGCTTGTCAATCTTCACTCCCCGATCATCCTGAGTTGGTGTACGACCTTGGAGAGAAACCCGGAAGAGATTCTGGCAGGCGACGTCGCCATGATTTCCCAGAGCGGGGCGATGCTTGGATCCATCTGGGATCGTGCCATCGGGCTCGGATTGGGATATTCCTATCTCATCTCGTCGGGGAATGAGGTCGACCTCGGCATGGCGGATTTCATGGACTTTTTCGCCCAGAACCCGGACACGAAGGTGATAACAGGTTTCGTCGAGGCACTGCGGAATCCGGAAAAATTCATCCGTGCCGTCGATCAGGCGCACCGGAACGGAAAAGCAACGGTCCTCTATAAGGTAGGAAGAACGGCTGAAGGAAAACGGGTCGCCGTCTCCCACACCGGTTCTCTGACAGGGTCGGATGAAACATTCGATGCGCTTTGCCGAGCCCACGGGATCGTTCGCGTGGACAGCCTGGACGCCCTGAACACGACGGCCCTGGCCCTGCGTTCGCTTCCTCCAGCGGCGGGAGGCCGTCTGGGCATCTTCTGCTGTTCAGGAGGCGCGGCGGGCTTGATCGCCGATCAAATGCGCGGCAAAGGTCTTTCGATTGCACCTGTTGGCCCAGAATTTGATCGAGACATTACGAACATCACGACGTTTCACCCCCCACACAACCCCCTGGACATCATCAAAGGCCCCCTCCCCTCTTACGAGGCCATCGCCGAGGCGATGAAAAGATTTGTCCGGGAGGAGGGGTTCGATCAGATCATCATCTTGATGACCACCATGTATCTGCAAAAAATCGCTCCGGCGCTCATGCTGAAGGGTCTGGAGGAAAATCCCGGCAAACCGGTCATCGCCTGCTGGCTGGGAGATAAAGTGGTGCATGAGCCAAGCGAGGAGATGAGAAGGGGGGGCATCATCACCTATCATGACGTGGATTCCGGCATCGATGCGGCAAGAGCGCTGGCCATTGTGGGAAAGCACCGCCGGCGGCTGTCAAGGGCGCCATCCTGTGAACAACCCCCCGAAGGTGCAAGAAAGCTTGCGCTGTCGATTATCGAAGGATGTAACCGGCGCCTCGACGAGGCTTCATCAAAAGCCATTCTGTCTCTTTACGGTTTTTCAATGCCAAGAGGAACGCTGGTGAAAAGCATTGAAGAAGCCTGTAAAGCCTCGCAGAAGCTGGGGTTCCCCCTGGTTGTGAAGGGCATTTCCCCTGACGTCCTTCATAAGACGGAGGCCCAGGCCGTCTGCCTCGGGATCCGCAACGATAAGGATCTCAAAAGGGCGTTCAAGCATGTAAGTTCAGCCGTCGCATCCGCGGGGAACCTGCGCGGTGTCTTAATCGAAGAGATGCTGCCGGAACCGATTGCCGAAGTCATCGTCGGATGTTCCTTGGACGAACCTTCTTTTCATAAAGTCCTCTTCGGTCTGGGAGGCATCTGGGTGGAAGCGATGAGAGACATCAGCATCAGACTCGCGCCGATCCTGGCGGAAGATGCAGAAGAAATGATTTCTGAAATACGGGGAGGGAAAATTCTCGACGGCATGCGCGGCAAACCGCCAGCCGATAAGCAAGCGATCATTGATACTCTGGTTGCTCTCTCGACGCTGATTACCGATATGCGCGATGAGATCCAGGAGATCGATGTGAACCCCCTCATGGTCTACCGGAAAGGGGCGATCGCCGCAGATGCCTTGCTCACCCTCCGCCGGACGTGAGGCAAAGGGTCATTGATCTGTTCCCTTGACTTTTCCCTATTCCTTCAGGAAGGCATCAAGCGACAGAATTTTGAAAAGGGAATAGAGGGGATTGTTTCTATAATTGTTCATAGTCTTTTCATGGATATCCTTAGATCTATAGCTGGCACAGCAATCTTCCAAAAGATAAGTTCGAAAATCGTGAGACAGGACATCCAGGGCGGAGCTTAACACGCACCAATGGGCGTTGATGCCTGTGAGGACGATGGTATTCACATGTTGCCGCCCTGTACAGCACGGCGGCAATAAGATGCTGTTGTCCGTGTGGATGTACAGGAGCGAAATCACCCGCCGCATAGACTGTTGGTCTATTTTCTCCTAAATTTCCGCAATTATGTCTTGTTTTCCCTTAATCGTCAAACCGGCATATTTATTTTCTAAATTGAGAATTTAATGGCCATGTTTTATTGCCGGATGAATATTACAAAAGTGAGGGAACGCGCGCTCAGGCGGGAGATCGTGATTTTTCCAGAGACAATTATATTATAAGAAACCTTATCCTCCGGAACAGTGCATCACAAAATCATTGCGAAGGAGTAAAACGACCAAGGCAATCTCATATCCAATAGATAATATTGAGATCGCCGTGATCTTTTCGTTAACTTACAAAGACCAAGAGCGATCGCTGCGCAGTTGCCATTTTAACAAAAGGGTGTTGATGCTATTCAATCGTAATAAAGGCGCCCCGGATGAACCGGAGCGCCCGCCACACTAAACATTGAATATTCGTGAAATCGTAACCCGGAAACTATACTGGTCTCTTTTCAGGCGGCTTCGTTGTAAAAAGAATTATAGTCCCAAGGGCGCACAGAACTGCTGCACAAAGGAACGGCATGTAGTACGTTCCCGTTATATCCTTCAGATAGCCGCCGACCCAGGGACCGGCAAACCCGGCGAGACCCCACGCCGTAAACAGGAGTCCGTAGTTGCTCCCCTGCGCCGTGGGCCCGTAGAACTGCAGACACGTGGCCGGAAACAGTGTAAACATGGCACCGTAGTTCCAACCGATGAGGATTGCAATAGCCGCTAACCCAGCGAAGCTGCCGCCAAGTTGAAAAATCGCTACCATCGCCACTGTCTGCAGGGCAAACAGCACTGCAAAGTATACCCGGATACCGATTATGTCCACAAACCAGCCTGAAAGAACACGGGTCGCCGCATTGGAAAACGCGAGAGCGCTTACCGCACCTGCCGCTGCCATGGCCGTCAGACCCTGATCCCTTCCAAAACCTGCAAGATGACCGATCACCATCAGGCCGGCAAAGGAACCACAGAAATACGCCAGATACAGCAACCAGAATTTCGCGTCTTTCGTCGTTTCCTCGTGGGTGAAGTCACGTGTTGCCTTCGGAGCCGCGGCACCAGCGGGAGGAGCAGGAGGAGTCCAGCCGGTGGGTTTCCAACCCGCCGGTGGGGCCTTCAGAAATGCGCCGGAGATAAGCGCCATGAGGCCCATACCAATCCCGCAGTAGATGAAAACGTAGCGCCAACCCAGCCCGGGGGCCTGAATAATGTATGTTGCCAAAGGCCCCATGATGAACGAACCGAGGCCCAAACCTACGACTGCAAACCCCGTAGCTAACGCCCTTCTGTCAGGCCACCACTTGGGGGCCGTAGCTATGGGCGGCAGATAGATAATACCGCCACCAAATCCAGAAATAAGACCATATGTGATATATAATTGTATTTTTGTCTGAATGAATCCGGATAAAACAAAACCGATACCCAAAATGATACCGCCAGCCATAACAACCGGTCTTGGACCGAACTTGTCACTTATACGCCCTGCGGGAAATGTCATCAACCCGAAGATCAGACAACAAATCGCGAAGGCCATGGCGATCTCCGCACGAGTCCATCCAAATTCCGCGTTCAACGGCTTAATGAACACACTCCATGCATATAAAAGCGCACCGCATGTGGTACTACTCAATAATCCCAATAATAGGGGAACCCATCTTGGCTGAGTAGCTTTCACTTCTTCCGCCATTATTTAACCCCTCCCTCCATAAAGAAAAACAAAAATAAAAAACGATTAAAAAAATAATGACTTCCGAATTGATAAAGCACCGATTTTTGACGGTCGGAGTATAAGACAAGACGGTTTTGTATGTCAATGGGGAATTTGCCAAAAAATGTGGGATGCTTTGCCGATGATTGTGGGAAGGATGCGTCGAGACGATTCTCGCATCGAGAAACTTTGACAACCGATCTTTAACTTGTGGCCACAATCTTTGCACTTCACGTGGACAAAACCATTGTGCAGATCGCCACAGTCGAGGCGCCGGATACAACCCCATTTTTTGTCTTGACAATGGTGAGACCTTTAGACCAATATCCTAAGGCTCCGGCAATTAAATATGGTCATTAAATTCTCGCCGTGCCCGTATTTACTGCATTTTGATAGTTGGGATGGCTATATTTACAGTGAACGGCAAAATTAAGTAGTCGAGGATATTTTCAGGAGAAAGAAGTTGAAAAAAAAGGATCTTATTCATGAAAGAGGTGCCTTCGTTAAGATTTTTGAGCTCGAGGAAAACCAGATTCTTATCGAAGGCACTCTCACAGATGAGCGATTCTGCCGGTCCTTCATCTATTCACTGCAGCGTCTGGTCGACCCGGACGTCATTCATCGCATCACGGTCAGGATGACACTATCACTTCCGAAATTAATTATTGAGTCTGCAGAGGCGGAGATGCCTGCCGTGCCCGTCGGGATGTGTAGAGAGATAAAAGATGTTGTCCATAAACTTATCGGACTTCGGCTGACGCGCGGATTTAAAGACAAAGTTAAAAAGCTTTTTGGGGGGAGAAACGGCTGTATCCACATGACGAATTTAATCTTGTTCATGAGTACCGCCGCCATTCAGGGGTCCTATACTTTTTACAATCGCGTGCGTGAAGATGGACGGCTGAAACATCCGGATTTTGACGATTCTCTGATCATAAACAGTTGCCACGTCTGGAGTGAAGATGGGTCGTTTGCCGCGAGATTGGTAGAAATGAAGAAAGCAGCCGAAAGTGTTCGAGCCGAAAAAACGGGTCGTAAATAAATCTATACGAATTTCCGTGAACAGTTCTGACAACGAACAAAATATCATTCGCATTGGTACATCAGAAAAGAATAGAATAGCGCATCATGAAAAATCTGTAAACTCTGGAGGTTTATGAGATGAGGAATTTCTTGGAGCCGGAATCCGTTGCGATGATTGGCGCACCCAGAAAAACGGGACCGGACACCTATAATGTGGTTGAGATGATGCTCCGTTACGGATATCAGGGGCGACTCTACCCGATCAACCCGAAAGCCGACGAAATCTGCGGCCTCAAGGCATATCACTCCATTGCCGAAGTGCCGGAGACAGTGGACCTGGCGATTATCTCGCTGGGAAGGGACCACGTGATTCCTGCCTTTAAAGAGTGCATTCAGTCTGGCCTCCGCAGGGTGATCATCATCAGCCAAGGTTTTGCAGATGCTGACCCGCACGGGGGGAAGCTGCAGGCCGAAATTGTTCGGCTGGCCCGCGAGAGCGGTGTGCGGGTTATCGGCCCCAATACGCTGGGTGTTTTAAACAATTTCCGCAATCTCTCCACCAGTTTTATTGATTTGGCCAGACCGAAAAAGGTTCCGCCGGTATCTCTCATCGCCCAGACGGGTGTGCTCCACGTGGCCTCACAGAGCTTCTCGTATCATGCATGGGGAAAGGCTTTCGACATCGGAAATGCCTGTGATGTGGATTTTGTCGATGCGTTGGAATATTTCGGGACCGATCCGGAAACACGTGTGATTGTGCTGCACATGGAAGGCTTCATCCGGGGACGGGAATTCTTGAAGACGGCCTCTCGAATATCCTTCAGCAAACCGATTATTGTTTTTAAAACCGGCAGGACCGAGGCCGGGGCCAAGGCCGCCCTTTCCCATACAGGTTCTCTTGTCGGAGAGGATGAGATCAATGACGCTGCTTTCAGCCGCGCGGGCATTATTCGTGTAAAGAATGCTTCCGAATTGAAAGATGCCATACGCTCTCTTGTTCAGTTTGAAAATATGGAGGGGTTTCGGCTGGGCGTCCTGACACCGACCGGCGCGGGGGGCATCATGGCGGCGGACGCCTGTGAGGATTTTGGCTTGACGATCGGAGAATTGCCGGAAGGGCTTGCGGATAAACTTAAGCAGGGGCTGCCTGACTGGGTGCATATCGGCAATCCTATCGACATCTGGCCCGTAGGCATGATCGGCGGCGATTACTCACAGGTTTATAAGATGGCCCTGACGGAACTGCTGAATTCACCGAAAATCGATGGCATCATGGGAATGGCGGTTCATCTGGACTCCCCTCTTCACGCAAATATTGACATCGTTGAGGCGGTGGCATCCGCCCGGCAGGAAACGGGGAGCCGAAAACCGATCGCCATGTGGGTATATGGGTGGGATGCCACCCGCACCGTGGAGCTATTAGAGTCCACGACCGGTGTCGCCTGCTTCGATTCCATTGAACGGGCCGTGAAGGGATTGTCGTTTTGTTACCGCTACCAACAGATCAGGAAACGGGAAATTTCTTCCCAACGGAGATTTTCTTATGAACACGAAAGAGTCGAATCGCTGCTTCGGAAAGGGAGGGCGCGCAGGTCCCTGCTGGGAGAGGATGCCCTTGCTCTCCTTTCTGCCTTCGGAATTCATGTGACTCGGGGAAGAATCGCCAGGAACTGGAAGGAAATTGAAGCAGCGGCTGATACACTTTCCTATCCGCTGGTTCTGAAGTTATCCGGCGAAGCCTTTCTTCACAAGAGCGAGTGGGGGGGCGTCGTGACCGGTATTCGCAATAAAAAGGAACTTCATCAAGCTTTTCAGGACATGAAAGAAAAGGTTCGTGACCGCAATCCAGAGTTGAAAATCGGCTTCCATGTGCAGAAACAGGCAAAAGGGAAGGAACTCCTCTTGGGCCTTAAGCATGCTCCTCAGTTCGGCCATATCCTTGCCTGCGGTCTTGGAGGCATCTATACAGAGGTCTTCAAGGACATCAGCCGCGAACTCGTGCCCATCGGAAGGCAGGAGGCGGAAAGGATGCTTTCATCCCTGAAGGTCTATCCTCTCCTGAAGGGGGTCCGTGGCGAAGCTGGTGTCGACTGGGAGGGACTCCTGGATACCCTGGAAAGAGTGTCTTTCCTGGCCGCTGAAGTCCCTGAGATCGAGGAGCTGGACATCAATCCCCTGATGGCGGATCCTGCAGGCTGTATGGCCGTGGATGCGCGGATACTCTGGTAAAGTAAAAAGTTTCGATTTGTGACGGGCGGCGGTTTTGATTTGATGATCCAATTTCCCATGTGATCAAGGATGGCCCGGATCACCGACGGGCCTTCGATCCCGCGTACGACGCACATGGCACCCTTGCACTTTGGACAGACCACAGGATCTGTATGGACCCTCATGAATAACTGGGGGAAATCGATGTGAATCCCCCTATGGTTTGTCAAAAGAGCGCCATAACGGCGAATGTCCTTCTGACCATTCGCAAGAGATGGACTGCCGGTTGACGGAATCATCGCGCAGATTGCGTCTCATTCAGCTCATTCAAGAATTCCTCCAGCATCATAATTTTGAAGAGAGGATAAAGCGGATTGTTTCGATACATGTTCATCGTCGTCCGGTGAACCTCCTCGCTGTAGCTTGCACTGCAATCCTCGATAATATAAGCACGGAAATCATTCGACAGAGCATCCAGGGCGGAGCTCAGCACACACCAGTGCGAGTTGATGCCCGTAAGAACGACGGTATCCACATTGAACAGGCGCAAGGTTTGATCAATATCCGTCTTGAAGAAGGCGCTGAACCGGCGCTTGTGGCTGCAGATATCTTTGTCGGTATGAGACAGCCCCTGGTACAGCCCGGCACCTTTGGTTCCCCGGATGGAATGCTCTCTCATCTTTCCTCTAAAGATAAAATCGCCGTGCATGAAACTATCCATGGAAAAAATAACGGGAATACTTTTGCTCCGGGCGATATCCGTCAGGCGATTGATATTGGGGACGATCGCTTTCGCAAAAGACGTCACGGGATTCCGGTGTTCTTCCGAAAAGGAGTCTTCGAGCATGTCAATCACAATAATGGCTGGTTTCATATCTTCCCTCCCGACTCCCTGGCTTTATCAATAAACTCCTCTTCCTCTTCAGGCAAAACCCGTATGACGTGGACGGTATGGGCATGGGCAACCCTCCTCCCGGCATTGTCGAATATATCGGCCTCAAGAATGGCCGTGTGACGTCCCCGATGTACGACCCACCCTCTTGCTTGCAAGATTCCCTCTTCCACCGGCAAAATATAATTCACGTTGAGACTTTGCGTAGCGATGAACTCGTTCGCTTCCATGGCCGTCACGAGCGCCAGACTGCAAGCCGAATCAGCCAGCGAAGCGATCGCCCCCCCGTGCACCCTCCCATAAACGCTTTTGTGACTCTCCTTCATCTTCATGTTCATCTCACTGCCTCTCTCTGAAAGTTCGACGAGCTTAATCCCCATATGCTGATAGTAAGGAGAGGTATTCACAGCATCCTTTATCTTGTCAAATGCCAGTTTCAGTCCCTTCAAACTCATTTTTCAATCCTCACGATAGGCAGTGCTGTAAAGCATCTCATTGCAGTGCTTCGCATGTATGTATTAAAATACATACATGTAGTAAAATGCATATATCAACTTAATTTAGTATGTTAAGATAAATATGTACAGATACATGTACGCGCATCAATTTCGCAGTCTCCATGCTTTCCGTCATTTTCCCTTTAGATTGTTGCTCTTAGCCTTAGTTGGTGAATTCGGCACATATATTGCTGCGCATACAATGCAAATTCTATCCCAAGGATGGATCTCTATTCTAAGAGTTTTGCAATTGGCTCATCATTTAGTGATATATTATTAATGTAGTGATATATTATTAATGTTGACTTGGGGATTTCACGAAACTTTCTGCGGGAGGGAGTCCATAGCTTATCCTTTCCGCAACGAATCGATATTATTTGATATATGAGTTTCGTAAAGAACACTAAACAAACAGAAAGGAGGATGGTATTTAAGAAGCCTGTGTGGCTCGAGTGGTAAATCACGACGCCATGCTTTTTAATATACCAAAATGACTATGGCAGGAACAAAAGCGATCGATACCCTTTTTCCTTTGCTTCTGAA
>JAZDIK010000017.1:0-41769 GCA_043805145.1 Pseudomonadota bacterium
GTCATCTGTTTCGGCCTTTTCTCGGTCATTGTGAACAATCAGGAAGTTGCCGTCCTCCATTCGGGGAATTTCTTCGGGGAAAATGTGTTTGTTTCCGGGGACAAAAAAAGGACCGCGCACGTCAAGGCGTTAACCTATGGAATCGTTATCGGGCTCAACGCCGACGTGATTCATGAATTTTTGAACGATAACCCCAATGTCAAAAAACGATTTTATCATCTCGCGGAAGCACGGGAGCTGCTGAGCCGGACGATGATATTCGGAAAACTGGATGTCACGGAAAAAACAAATCTTGCCCTTTCTTTGAACAGGATACATCTGAATGCAGGAGATTACCTGATCCGGAAGGGGGAAGCGGAAGACTGCGGATATGTGCTGGCCCACGGCACCCTGGAGATTCCGGGGACAGAGATAATATTCACACCGCCCGCTGTCGTCGGCGAGTTCACAGCAGCCGGCTTTACCGAACGCCGGACCGCCGATATCAGAGCCACGGAAGATTTTACCTTTGTTTATCGAATAACAAGTAACGATCTTCAAAGGCTGATGGCGTCAAACCCCGATATTGAAATACAGTTGAGGGAATTGGCCCGTGCCAGAGGGCTCAAGGTATAATCTTTCCCTGCCCGCCACCGTGCCTTGACTGGTATGGCCCCTTTCCCATGATGACCGGCAATGGATCTTTAACCATGAAACCGCTTACGATTACGATAGCCAACGAACTGACTGCGTTACCGGCACTTCAGGCCGCCAAGGGGGCATTTGTCCAAGCTGCGGGGGATGAAGACAGGGTCGTCGCCCGCCAAATAGAGTTGGTGAGGGAAGAGATCATCGCCAACATCATCAAGTATGAATACCTGCCCGACTGGGAGGAACGTATCGAGTTGGCCGTTGCGGTGAACGCCAATATTCTCGACTAAGTATTTGATATTATTAGATGCGATTTTCACCAAAATGGTCAAATTTGATTTTTTCTACAGACTCGTTTGGTGGTTAACAATGGTCGGGAAAGTGAGTAACTAATGAATAGGAAGAATTTAGCAATGATGATGGAGTGGTTTCGGCCTGCAGGCATAGGACTTGCCTTTTTTTTCGCGTATTATTTCAGCAATAATGCGGTATCACGATTTCATGTTTTGGGACCGACTGTAGTTATAATCATGTCCGGCACAGTGGCCTTTGAATCCCTGATATTGGGGGAAGCGGCCTCCGAAAAAATCGGCTATGAACCCAATCGTGCTTATCAAATTCAATCGGGCCTGGCCAATGCAGCCACAGCCATCACTGCCTTGCTTGTTTATGTACTTGATTGGGGGCGATATGCGGATGCCACGATTGTTACAGCGATGTTGATGTTCTTTGCTTTCTCGGCTGTTAATCATGTCGCCACAGCCATTGTGGCACGGAACATGAGGCCTGTCAATTTACTGCGTCCGGCCATGGCAATGTTGTTAATTGGCTTCCTGTTACCCCCCATGATAAAAGCGCTGACTGAGTAAAGTTTCGGTCCGGTAGAATGCTTCTATACAACCGGGACGGAATCCCATGTGTCTTTCCAAGTCAAACCTTCCTCGCAACTACCCCATAACGCCTGGCAATCCTTTGCTCAATAATTCGAGAAAAGACTTGAAGCTGCTCTTCTTTATTGCTAACATACAATAGATTCGAGAAAGAGCGACGTATGCGGTTGGTAGTCCAGCGGGTCGATAAGGCCTCGGTATCCGTGAACAATCAGGTCATCGCAAGCATCGGCACAGGGCTTTTGGTGTTCCTGGGGATCGAAAGAGGAGACACCGCAGGCGATGCCGACTTGATGCTTGAAAAGGCCATCAATCTGCGCATCTTTGAAGATCGGGAAGGGAAGATGAATCTTTCCCTGCTCGATGTGGCTGGCGGGCTGCTGGTGGTATCACAGTTTACCCTCTTGGGCGATTGCTGGAAAGGCAAAAGACCATCGTTTATCCGTGCGGAAGATCCCGAACAGGCAAAGGGCCTGTATGAATATTTCATAAAAAGGGCCGTTGAAAAGGTTGCCCGTGTGGCGGGTGGCGAGTTTCAGGCGATGATGAAGGTGGAGCTGGTCAACGATGGTCCGGTCACGATGCTGCTTGACAGCAGGAGACGATTTTAGGAGTTTTTTAACATGGAAATGACGGGCGATATCCCCCTGTGCCAGATTCGGATCGACAAGGAGGGGGTATGGTATTACAAAGGTGCGGAAATGTTCAGGAAAGAAATTGTGAACTACTTTTATCAGAACCTCCGGCAGGATGAGACGGGAAATTATCTGATCGAACTGGAAAATGATCGGTGTTATCTGGAGGTTGAAGACACGGCCTTTGTGGTCCGGTCGGTCCGGCAGGCGCTTTCCGAAAAGGATGGGAAAACGGTCTTTTATCTGCTGCTATCTGATGACACCGTTGATCCGCTGGATCCGGCAACGCTCAGAATCGGAAAGGAAAACGTACTGTACTGCACCGTCAAGGAGGATCGCTTTGAAGCGCGTTTCCTGCGGCCGGCTTATTATCAGTTGGCCGGCGATGTCGAATATGACGAGGATCTGGACAAATATTTCATTTCACTGAATGGAGAACGGCACTACCTGCAAGAGGATAATCATCGGAAAAGCTATCAAAGGGAGGCGTAACATGCTGG
Source organism: Pseudomonadota bacterium (assembly GCA_043805145.1). Classification (GTDB taxonomy): domain Bacteria; phylum Desulfobacterota; class Syntrophia; order Syntrophales; family Fen-1087; genus JAPLJM01. Next base: position 2,656 of record JAZDIK010000017.1, read on the forward strand.
AAGACCACGTAAAAGAGGCCCTGACATTTGACGATCTGCTGCTTGTGCCCGCGGCATCTGCCGTCATGCCCAGGGATGTGGAGACGTCAACGTTGTTGACGAAAAATATTTTCCTGAACATTCCCATTGTCAGTGCGGCCATGGATACGGTCACCGAATCCAGGGCCGCGATCTGCATGTCCCAGGAGGGCGGAATCGGAATCATTCACCGGAACATGAGCATTGAGCGGCAGGCTCTGGAGGTGGACAAGGTTAAGAAGTCGGAAAGCGGCATGATTGTGGACCCGATCACGATCGATCCGGAACAGAAGGTCAGCGACGCCCTGAATCTCATGAATCAATACCGCATCTCCGGTGTTCCGGTCGTCAAGAACCGCAAACTCGTCGGGATACTGACGAACCGCGACCTTCGTTTCGAAACCAATGTGGAGCAGCCGGTCTCGCAGGTCATGACCAAAGACCGCCTCGTCACCGTAAAATCGAGCATCTCCCTCGAGGATTCCAAGAAACTGCTCCATTCACACCGTATTGAAAAGCTGCTGGTGGTGGATGACGATTACAATCTCATGGGCCTGATCACGATCAAAGACATTGAAAAGATCAAGAAATATCCGAATGCCTGTAAGGATTCCCTGGGCAGGCTGAGGGTGGGCGCAGCCGTCGGCATCCTGGACAGGGAACCGCGTGTGAACGCCTTGTTGAACGCCGGAGCGGACGTGATCGTCATCGATACGTCCCATGGGCATTCCGCCGGGGTTCTGGATGCTGTCCGGGACACGAAGCGAAATTTTCCCAAATGTGAACTGATCGCCGGCAATGTCGCCACGGCGGAGGGGGCCATGGCCCTTATCGAGGCGGGTGTGGATGCCGTCAAAATCGGTGTCGGACCCGGCTCCATCTGCACCACGCGTGTTATTGCCGGCGTCGGGATTCCCCAGATGAGCGCCATTCGCGACGCCTATAAAGCCGCAGCGCAGCATGGCATCCCCGTGATCGCCGACGGGGGCATCAAATTTTCCGGTGATATCGTCAAGGCCTTGGCAGCGGGCGCCCATACCGTTATGATCGGTGGCCTCTTTGCCGGAACTGAGGAGAGTCCGGGAGAAACCATTCTCTTCCAGGGAAGAAGCTACAAGGTCTATCGGGGGATGGGCTCCCTGGAGGCCATGAAAATGGGGAGTCGCGACCGCTACTATCTAGATGACATCGAGAGTGATCTGAAACTCGTTCCGGAAGGCATTGAAGGACGGGTCCCGTTTCGGGGGTCCCTGTCGGCCAGCATTCAGCAGCTTATCGGTGGCCTCAAGGCCGGCATGGGCTATGTGGGATGCAGGACGATTCGGGACATGCGGGAAAATACGCGCTTTATCCGCATCACCTCCGCAGGCCTCAGGGAAAGCCACGTGCATGATGTCATCATCACCAAAGAGGCGCCGAACTACTGGCTGGATTAGACGGTTTGAAGAAAAATAGAGCAGCTCCATGAAACATGCCGATTTTGTTCACCTGCACGTCCATACGCAATACAGCCTGCTGGACGGCACCATCCGTCTCGATGACATGCTGAAAAAGGCCAAGGAATACCAGATGCCGGCTATTGCCATGACCGACCACGGCAACATGTTCGGGGCCATCAGTTTCTATCAGCGGGCCTACAAGCAGGGGATCAAGCCAATCATCGGCTGCGAGCTTTACGTCGCGCCGAAGAGCCGCTTCGACAAAATCGGTCACCATGCCGGAGAATCGGCGAGGCACCTGCTGGTGCTTGTGAAAAACATGCAGGGATATAAAAACCTCATGAAGCTGACCACGGCGGGCTATCTGGATGGATTTTATTATAAGCCCAGGATTGACAAGGAGATTCTCAAAGACCATCACGAAGGCCTGATCGGTCTGAGCGCCTGCCTGCACGGCGAAATTGCCGACTGCTTGCTGCGGGGCAACCGGGATGCGGCCCGGCAGGCGGCCGGGGAATACCAGGCGATCTTCGGGCCAGGAAACTTTTTTCTTGAAATGATGGAAAACGGCCTGCAGGAACAGAACATTGCCAATGAGGGATTGATTGCACTGAGTCGTGAACTGGCCATCCCGCTGGTGGCCACAAACGACTGCCACTATATCAACCGCGAAGATGCAGAGGCGCACGAAGTGCTGCTGTGCATCCAGACCGGTAAGACGCTCGAAGACAAAGACCGAATGCGCTTCGGCACGGACCAGTTCTATTTGCGCTCTCCGGAAGACATGAAGAGTTTGTTTCAAAAATGTCCGGAAGCCATCGAAAATACAATCCGGATCGCTGAAATGTGCAACCTCACGCTTGACTTTGGCCAGATTTTCCTGCCGCATTTCGAGATATCCCCGGACGAAAACCTCGATGATGTGCTGACGCAAAAGGCCGAGAAAGGCCTTCAGGAACTTTCTGCCCAGATTCTCAAGGGAATGCGGAACGAAACGGCTTGGGAGAAATACGAAAAACGCCTACGGAAAGAACTCGACATGATCCGATCCATGGGGTTTGCCGGGTACTTCCTGATTGTCTCCGACTTTGTGCATTACGCAAAACAATGCAGTATTCCTGTCGGTCCGGGTCGGGGCTCCGCGGCTGGAAGCCTCGTGGCCTACGCCTTGGGCATTACCACCATCGACCCTATCCGTTATGGTCTTTTTTTCGAGCGCTTTCTGAATCCGGACCGGATCAGCATGCCGGACATCGATATTGACTTCTGCCAGGAAGGGCGGGACGAAATCATCCGCTATGTGACGCAAAAGTATGGGAATGATAAGGTTTCACAAATTATCACCTTCGGCAAGATGCAGGCCAGGGCCGTCATCCGGGACGTGGGCCGGGCGCTCAACATGCCTTATGGGGAAGTCGACGCCATTGCCAAACTGGTGCCGAACGTACTGAACATTTCGCTGGACGATGCCGTCAAGATGGAGCCCCGGCTGCAGGAAGAGGAAAAGAAGAATCCGAAAGTGGCGAAGCTGCTCTCCCTTTCCCGGTCATTGGAAGGTCTGAACCGTCACGCCTCTACGCATGCGGCCGGCGTCGTGATTTCGGACGTGCCGTTGGTGGAGAGAGTTCCCCTCTGTTCGCCCAAGGATGATCGGGTCACACAGTTTGCCATGAAGGACATCGAGGCCATCGGCTTGACCAAATTCGATTTTCTGGGCCTCAAGACACTGACCGTGATCAAGAATGTTCTCCGGTTGATCAAAGAAGGCAGGGGGGAAGAAATCGACGTAGGCGCGCTGCCCCTGGACGACGAGAAAACCTATCAACTACTCATGCGCGGCGATACGGACGGCGTTTTTCAACTGGAAAGCGCAGGCATGAAAGATATTCTTGTCAGTATGAAACCCGATTGCATAGAAGAGGTCATCGCCCTGATCGCCCTTTACCGCCCGGGACCGATGAACATGGTGCCGGAGTTTATTTCGCGCAAGCAGGGCAGGACAAAAATCGTCTATGAATTGCCCGAGCTTGAAGTCATCCTGAAGGAAACCTACGGTGTTATCGTTTACCAGGAGCAGGTCATGCAGATTGCCGGCGCCATCGGCAATTACACCATGGCAGAAGCCGATACGCTCCGGAAGGTCATGAGCAAGAAAAAGCCCGAAGAAATGGAAAAGGAGAAACCGAAATTTATCTCGGGCGCAAAAACAAAAAAGATAGCGGAGCAGAAAGCCAAGAAAATCTGGGACCAGATGGAGACGTTTGCGCAGTACGGTTTCAACAAGTCGCACAGTACGGCTTACGCCATGATCTCCTACCAGACGGCCTACCTGAAGGCGCACTATCCGGCGGAATTCATGGCTGCCCTGCTGACCAGTGAAAAAGACAACCGGGATAAAATCATCAAGCACATTGCCGGCTGCAAGGACATGGGAATCTTTGTCCTGCCGCCTGATATCAACGAATCTCATCGGGATTTCAGCGTTTCGGGAGATCAGATCCGTTTTGGTCTTTCCGCAGTCAAGAATGTTGGAATCGGCGCCATCGACACCCTGATCGAAGCCCGTGACCGCCTCGGAAAATTCCGGTCCTTCTATCATTTTTGTGAGAACGTGGATCTCAGGAAGGTCAATAAACGCGTCGTCGAAAGCCTGATCAAGTGCGGCGCTTTTGACAGCATGGGTTACAAGCGGCGGGCATTGATCGCATCCTACGAGGAAATTATGGAGTTGGCGCAGCGCTGCCAGCGTGAAAAGAGCAGCGGCCAGTTCAGTATTTTTGATCAATTGGATAAAAAAGAAGGTGCCGATCCCGATATCGCTGAAAAGACCATTCTGCAGCAACTTCCGGAGTGGGATGCGAAAGAGCTGCTTGCCCGGGAAAAGGAAACGCTGGGCTTCTATATTACCGGCCATCCGCTTTCCGGCTTTGAAGATCGATTGGCGAGGGTCGCCAATACTGATGCGGAAGCGATCTTTGAGAAAAAGGATCAGGAAGAGGTCCGTTTTGCCGGCGTGGTCAGCCACGTCCGCGAGGTGACGACCAAGAGAAAAGACCTGATGGCCTATGTAACCATTGAAGACCTCAAGGGATCGATAGAGGTAATCTTTTTTGCGGATGTTTATCGAAAGGTCTATGATCTGCTGCACGGCGAGGAGCCGGTCCTGGTGAAAGGCACGGTCGATGTCGGCGAAGAGAGCATCAGAGTACTTGCAGTGGAGGCCTTGCCGCTTTCCGAGGCTCTTGATCATCCCTTCCAGACGGCCCGTTTCCGTTTTGATACGCTGCGCTTGGCGGATCATGACCTGAAGGCGCTCCGGACGATATTGAAAAAGCACCCGGGTAAGGCCGAGGGCTTCATTCATCTGCTGGATGATCAATCTGAAACGGTGATCTATATGGGTAAAAATATGCGGTTTGCACCCTCCGAGCAGCTCAAGGAGGAAACCGATCGAATTCTGGGTGCCGGCGCGACCCGCTTCATCTGACGAACTCATGTATTTTTTCTGTGCAGGTCTTTTCTTTATGCAATACTTGGAAAGAACCTATCGCCGCCATATCTCAAAGAACAACCTCCAGTCCTATCAGGTCACTGTGCGCGAAACGGACCTGCTGATCAGTTCCGACATTGAATTGAAAGGGCCTGCGCTCGAATCCGTGCATCGCCACCGGGCCCATCTGGAGGCCTACATTGCACGTCATCCGGCGTTTGTCAGCGCGTTGAGCCCGCTCGATCCGGACGACCTGGCACCCGATATCGTCCGGAACATGCTCAAGGCTGCCAGGCTGGCCGGCGTGGGGCCAATGGCGGCAGTGGCCGGGGCCATAGCCGAGTACGTCGGGAAAGACCTGCTGTCGCTGACCCCGAACGTGATTGTTGAAAATGTAGGCGATATTTTCCTGAAATGTAACGAAGAGATAAAAATCGGCATTTTTGCCGGAACGTCTGCGCTGAGCCACAGACTGGCCATCCGCATCCGGCCTGGGAAGATGCCTGCAGGCGTCTGCACGTCCTCGGCGACGGTCGGCCCCTCGCTGAGCTTCGGCGCTGCGGACGCCGTTTGTGTGATGTCAGGATCTGCATCATTGGCCGATGCCGCGGCGACGGCGATCGGAAACCGCGTAAAAATGAAAAGGGACATCAAAAAGGCATTAACCTATGGCGCGCGGATCAGGGGTGTGCTCGGCATCCTAATCATTGTCGGGGACAAACTGGGCGCCTGGGGGGAACTGGAGCTGATCTGAAGGGAAATGATGGCGGATTAAGACCTTGACACGTTTTGGCAAAAATAATATGGGAAACGGCACTCATAACCAGTGCCTGGATGGCGGAATTGGTAGACGCAAGGGACTTAAAATCCCTCGGTCCTTGTGGCTGTGCCGGTTCGACCCCGGCTCCGGGCACCACTCATATCAAGGGCTTGCAGAAATCGAATCTGTGAGCCCTTTCCCCTTTCCTTGTATGTAAGAATCAACCGCTTCCCGGTCAGTCAGCTGCTCTGTAGTATTGATGTCAAAGTCAGCACATAGACGACACTGCAATGAGAAATAGAATTGTTACATGTTCTGTGTGAGATCGCAAATCGGGCCTTGACTTCGAGGGAGAAAAAATGATTACACGTCGGGAATTCTTGAAGGGTGGCGGCATGATGGGAGCCGCCTGCTTGGTCGCTCCACTTTTTTCGTGCGGGTCTCGTTCGAATGGTGGGTACGATACAATCATCCGCAACGGCACGGTTTACGATGGCACGCTGGCCGAACCAAGCACGGCCGATATCGGCATCTGCGGCGACCGGATTGTCGCGGTGGGAAGGCTGACAGGTTCCGGTGTGAAAACAGTTGATGCCCGGAACCGTATCGTCACCCCCGGCTTTATTGATGTTCACGACCACACCGATTACACTTTTCGGGGGTGTGGCGCCGACCGGGAACTCGCCCGGGGAAACCAGGTTTGGTGTTCGAATCGGGCGGGGCTTCTCCAGGGAGTGACGACAGTCATATCGGGTAATTGCGGTTACGGTTATTCCGACATGAACGACTATTATAGCTTTCTGGATTCTCTGCCCTTCGGGCCCAATACATATTACCTCACGCCCCACGGCTATCTGCGGCAGGATCTCTTCGGTGAAGACACGAAAAGCCTGACAGCGGAGCAATTGGATCGTCTGAAGGCAAAAGTGGCCCAGGAGATGGAAAAGGGCGCGATCGGTATGTCCACGGGACTGGGTTATATTCCCGGTATAAATGCTTCCAAAGAGGAGCTCGTTGAATTGGGCAAGGTGCTCAAAAGATATAACGGAATTTATGTAAGCCATATTCGCAACGAGCCGCCGTCGGATTTCACTAAAGCCTCCGCCGAGGTCATGGAAGGCATTCTGGAAGCCATCGACATCGGACGCCAGGCCGGCATTCCCGTGCAGATTTCGCATATTAAAGGTTACGTTGGCGGCACACAAGCTGATTTTGACGCTATTTGTCAAACAATCGAGGATGCCCGCAAGGAAGGGATCGATGTAACGGCTGATCAGTATCCCTTTACGGCTTCCTCCACGGTGCTGAGCGTTCTTGCGCCTCCGGATTACCGTACAGCTACCGGCATTAAACGTCTATACTGGGATGATACTAATGCCCGGAAGGCAATCAGAGACGCCGTTGCCGTGACGTTTATGACCCTGAAGCCCGCGGATATCATGATTACAGGGTGGACAAGCGCGAACACGAAGCGAACCTATCAAAACAAAACCCTTCAATATATCGCCGATGAAGAAACTAGAGAACCCGATGACCTTTACGTGGAAATGGTCTGCGCTGAAGATTGTCCGGCCGGGATTTTTTTCGTGATTAATGAGGTGGCCATGAAGCAGTTAATGTCCAGGGAGTATGTCTTCACGGGATCGGACGGCTGTGCCGTGCCGGATCAGGCTTCATATGGGCACCCCCGTTCAACGGCCACATTTGCCAAAAAGCTGCGGGTTTTCGCTATGGACGAGAAAGTCATGAGCTTACAGAGCGCAATTCTTTCCATGACGTCCCGTCCGGCTGAAAAATTCGGCATAAAGGAGCGGGGGAAAATCGTTCCGGGCTATTATGCCGATTTGTGCGTGATCGATACGGCAAAGCTGAAAGCGCCGGCGACTTACGATAATCCATCCGTTTACAGTGAAGGTGTCACTCATGTAATTGTCAACGGAGTTTTCGAGGTTGAAAACGGTTCCGCAACAGGAGTTTGCAACGGACGGACGCTCAGGCGATCGTGAGGTTGAGCAATCCCCAACCAGGATGTGAGGAGGAAAAACGTGAACATCGACAGAAGGAATTTTATCAAGTACGGCGTTGTCAGTATGGGTGCAGCCGCTTTCCTCGGCGCGGGGGCTGCCGTGTCGGCGCAAGAATCTTCGCGAAAAGCGGATCTGGGGGATGGGGACTACATGAAGCCCTCCGGGAAAGAGGCTTTTATCGCCAATCATCCCCTGTCATGGTGGATCAATAAGTATCAGCTTCCTTTACACATCTATTATGCCCCCACTATAGCACAGAACGTGAAAGCTTTCCGGCAGGTCTTTCAGAACCTGTACCCCAAAGGTCACATACGTTTTGCAGGCAAAGCCTGCGCGCATCCGGCGGTTTTTAAGCTTGTTATTCGGGAAGGTATCGGCATCGATGTGGCCTCCTACTATGAAACCCAGTGCGCATTGGAGGCCGGAGCCCCTCCGGACGAGCTCGATCTCAACGGTAACTGCAAGGAGGATTTTCTCATTACCAAAGCCATCCAGACAAACATGCTGATTGTCGCCGACAGCATCGAGGAGTTCCATGTTATTTCCCGGATTGCCAGTGAGATGGGGAAAAGTCCCCGTGTTGTCATGAGGATCAGCGGGTATGAACTCGGCCATGTCACGGCGGAGGCCATTTTCACTGCGGGCAAGTGGACAAAGTTCGGGACCGACATTGAGGACATCCCTGATTTCCTGAAGACGCTGGATAGCCATCACCATGTCCGCGTTCTGGGTTTTCACACCCATATCGGTTCCCAGATCACCGACCTGGAGCCATACCTGGCCGTCCTGGGCAAAATGATCGAACTGGGTCATCTCCTGAAAGCGACAGGCAGGGCCTGCGAGATCATCAACATCGGGGGCGGCTTTCCTATCTCCTATGTGAGCCGTGAGGAATGGGACCGGTTCATGGAAAGGACCAGGGAAGGCTATCTTGCCGCACAAAAAGGGGACCAAAGCCGCATCTTCATCTGGAACAACCGCACAGGAGGCTTCGCGACCGGGCCGGACGGCAGACTCGATACGTCACACTGGAATGATGACAAGTTCTACAGCCCTTATCCCAAGGAGAAGATGGTGGAAGCCATTATTAAAGGCAAGGTAAAGGTTCAGGGGAAAGACACAAACACCATCGAAGCCCTGAAGGCTGTCGGCGAACCCGCACTGGTGATCGAACCGGGCCGGAGCCTGGTGGGCGATTCGGCGGTCACGCTGGCGAGAGTTTCTCAGGTGAGAAAGATCGGGGGAGTGCACAATCTGTTGACTCTGGAAATGGGTGTGACCAGTCTCGGAACAGCCCTGGTTTACATGCCGGTCCATCACTGGGAGATCATCAATGATTATGACCGGAAGGACACGGAGCCCTTCGAGACCTTCGTGGGAGGAAATCTGTGCTTTTCAGGCGACATGCTCGCGAAATACAAGATCTCCCTGCAGAGAAAACCGGTCCGGGGAGACATCGTGCTCATTCGGGATACCGGCTCTTACGGCCCCCAATTCTTCGCTTCCAATGCCAATGCCTTTCCGCGTCCGGCACGGGTTCTCGTGGAAGCCGACGGCAAGCTCACGGTGATGAAAAAGAGAGACACCTACGAGGATATCTTCTCTCTATAAGTGAGAGAAGAGGGAGCTTTATCCCGGACCCTGAGCCTTTATCTTCAGCTCGAAGCTTTTCTTTTTCAATTGGATGTCATTTATGCGAAATTATTATTTTTATTTGATTTTGATAATACTCTTTTTTGGGGGCTGCACAAGCAGTAATAATACGCCGGAATACAATCTTCGGCATTGCGACTGCAAAGACCTGTCTGCAATTCCGGGGCAGGAATGTTACATGCTGAGTGTCAAAGAAAACCGCAACGACTTAGGAAGCCGGTTCATTGATGTTTTTGTTGTTGTCTTAAGGGCATTGAATGCAAAACCCACCGGCAAGCCCACCATATACCTGCACGGAGGCCCGGGTAACGTAGGAACCCAACTGATAGGCAAATTCAACATCGAAGAGTTCAGACGTAACCATGACCTTGTGTTCTTTGACCAGAGAGGGATCGGAAGATCAAACCCTTCAATTCTGTGCAAAAACTTGAACAGCCTTTTAAAGTCCGATCCACTGGTTATTCAGGGATGCCTTGACGAGTTTGCGGCCGCCGGAGCGGATATAAGGGGTTATGATACACGCCAGAGCGCCCTCGATCTCAAAGAGTTGAGAGAAAGTCTCGGCATTTCCCAATGGAATGTTTACGGGGTGTCTTACGGCACGCGTTACGCGCTGGACCTAATGAGGATCGACCCTGAAGGAACCGCCTGTCTTGTGCTCGATTCTCCCATGACGACATCCGACCCGAACAATTCGACCGACTTAAATCTGAACGTTCAAAAGGTATTTCATCTGATGTTTGACGACTGCGCAGCCCGGAATAACTGCAATGCGGCCTATCCCGATCTTGAACAGAAATTTTATGAAGTGGCGGATTATCTCCAGCAGCATCCGATCGTCATTCAGGTAAAAAATCCCGTAACAGGGGTGATGACGCCTTTTGTCCGGTCTGCTGACGACTATACAGAAAGAATCAGTGGCATTATCGGTTTGCAGAACTACGGCCAATTGGGCCCTTCCCGGATCTACAAAATGTACAGGCATATAACCGGCAAGGCTGTTATGACATCGGCTGATCTGGATAAGTATTTCGCCAACAGGGATCCTTCAACATTCGATAATAACGCATACTTTGGAATTGCCCTGAGCATCTACTGCCGCGAGATGTACCCGACATTGGATTTTAAGGCGCTTGACATTGCAAGAGCTGCGCTTTCCCCCTTCGGGTTCCATAATCAGGATGAAGCTGTTTGGAGGGTCGGATGCCCCATGGCATCAAGCGGCGAGATAGAAGAAGCATTCTGGGAGCCTGTTACAAGTGATAAACCCGTTCTGATTTTGACCGGCAAGTATGACACTTTAACGCCAAAGGCCTGGGCGGACAAAGTGGCTGGAAGCCTTTCCAATGTCACTTCTGTCACCATACCCGCAACAGGCCATGCACTCTTTGATCAAACATGCCCCAAGACACTGATGGCGGCTTTCTTTGATCATCCGTCTGGGAATCTCGACATTTCCTGCGTCCTCTCCATGCCCCAGGTTCCTGATTTCTCTATTGAGTAAGCTTGCTCAAAAAACATTTTTCATGGACCTTGTTTTCAGACATATAGGTCAAGGATCAAGGGATATGACCTTCTTTTGTCAGTGTTTTTAATCGGTTACATGTATTATCTTTACATCACATTCACATTGGCAGTGTTATGGAAAAGCAGGTAATGCGTCCCGCCGGAAAGCGTTACGCTCTTCGTTCCCATTCCTGTTTCAGTCTGCTCGAACTACTGGTGAATATTCTCCAGCGGCCACCGGCTGCGGGCCGGGGTTATGGTTACTGCTTTCGCGCTGGAATCGTCGAGCATGTGTCACTCTAGTTATTGAAACTGCTTGTGCTATTCGGCGCTCGCATGATAAAAAGCACTTCAAATATTTTTGTGATCTTCAATTATTTTGAACCGGGAAGCGTTACATGGGGACAATGTTTTGATCGAAAATTCCGGGGAGGTGGATATGGCGAACTTCTGGAAAACAAGACGACAATTCCTCAAAGCTTTGTATAGCCTGGGCCTCCTGGCCGTTGGTCCTTGCTATTTGATTGGCTGTGGGAGCAGCTCAAATGCTGCCCCGGACTATTCGCGAACGATACGTGAAATGACAGCCTATATCGAACAGAAGATGAAAGACGACAATATTACCGGTCGGGCGATCGCCCTTGTGGATGATCAACGGGTTGTTTGGGCGCGAGGATTCGGCTATGCCGATGCCGATGCATCCCCAAAAATTCTGGTCACAAGCGACACCACCTTCAGCATTGGCTCCACATCGAAAACATTTACCGCGGCCATGATCATACAGCTTGTCGAACAGGGCAGCGTGAATCTCAATGATCCGTTGACAAAACACATTCCCCGGTTTGCTATAGGCGCACCGCTTGGCCCCTATGCTTCAGACATAAACTCAATTACAATCAGGGATATTCTCATTCAGCACACGGGCATTCCCGGTGATCTGAACAACGGATTGCTCACAAACAGCTCGCATCCGGACTACAATTCCCGGATGGTCGATTATCTGCAGGGTGAATGTGCGCAATATCCGTTCAATTACTTCTTTGCCTATTCCAACACAGCCGTAGCGTTCCTGGCTGATGTGATCGTCGCCGCATCGGGCAGGTCCTTCATGGATTACTCAACCACTTTTCTGCAATCACTGGGGATGAACCGTTCATCGTTTAACCGTGACGATCATTCCGTGACAGTCGGCCAGACCAAAACGTATCTCGCGGGACAGGAAGCTTTCGACGGTTACATAAATTCCCCGGCGACGGGAGGCATGTTTTCCAGTGTTTCGGATATGGCAAAATATATCAAAATGATTCACGCCGGAGGTGTAACAGAAAGTAGACGGGTTGTGCTCAAACCGGAGACCTTGGAAGCCATGTTGAGCCCCCAGAATACATCGGTTCCCCTCGATTTCGATTTTCACATCGGCTATATCTGGTGGCTTTCCGATCCCGATCTCACCTATGCGGGCCGCATTTGCGATCACGGTGGTACCACCAATATGACCAAAACCATGGTCAAAATCCTCCTCATTGGCAAAGAGCAGGTTATCGTAAGCATTTAACTGCATCACCGGCGATTCCCATTTGTCTGAAAAATCGGGGTGTTCATTAGTCACCAGCCATTTTTTGCCCAATCGACCGCTCCATGAGGCCGGTAAACTCCCGGCAGCGGCAACCTGCTGCCCATAGATAAGATCATCCTGATAATGGCCGTATCCCTTAGCAGAACGCATAATCAAGTATTGACGTCCATCCGCGATCGTGAATGAAACAGACTTGGAAGCATCGGCATCACCGGCAAAACGATCGTCATCACGCAGTTTAAACTCCGTCATCACCTCCAGCCCCGTGATCAAATCCGTCCACTTATTTGTACCGGCATAATATTTGGTGATATTCAAAGCGTTAACTGAGCTTTTCTGTACCCGTATCAAGGCGCTGTTCGTCGCATAATAACCGCTGACGGAATCCAGTTGCCCTGAGGTTGGTGTTTTCAACGGGCGGGGAGACAGGCTGAGCGGCAACGGCGTTGCCGCAATCCGACCCTTCTCCGCAAGTGCCCGCAGCAGTATCCTTTCGGCAATAACGGTCGCGTTGTTTGAATGAAAATCACCGGAAGCACCCAGGACGACAACCGCCAATCCTTCCTCCGGTGCGATAGTTATCACAGCGCCGTATTGGGGAACATCACCTCCCTTTTGCCAGCCAATCACATTGACTGCGCCAAGTCCCGGCTGGCGCACTGTGTCCCATCCAAGTCCATAGCGGCTTCCATTGGCCGGAGCCGGATTGAAACTTGTCAGCGTCTGGTCAATGCCCATTTCGCGAACGGCGTCTTCCGAAAGAATGCGCACATTGCCGAGTTTTCCCCTTCCGATCAACATCATGGCGATTTTCGCCATGTCAGTCGGCGTGCTGTATAACCCGCCGGAACCAAGTGTGTTTAAAAACAATTGCGGCAGGGGCGCGTTGTCTTTATATCTTTTGGCAAAGCTTCCGTCCGGAAAGTAATTCAGGGGATAATAGCTGTGATTCATCATGCCCAGCGGGGTGAATATCTCATCTGTGAGATAAAATAGCGTTGTTTACACCGAAGCACAGCTGGTAGCTCTGGAGATCGCCAAGAGAGAGCGGGAATCCCATCCGGACAAGATTGAAACGGCCCATCCCGGATATCTCATTAGCCAAGACACATTTTATGTGGGCTATCTAAAAGGTGTCGGACGAATCTATCAGCAGACTGTCATTGACACCTATTCCTCGGTTACCTTCGCCAAAATTTACACGGCCAAGGTTCCCGTTACGGCAGCCGATATCCTCAATGACCGGGTTCTTCCTTTCTTTGAAAGCCATGATATCCCCGTTTTGAGGGTTTTGACGGATCGTGGGACGGAGTATTGTGGATCTGCGGATAAGCATCCCTATCAGCTCTATCTGCAACTCAATGATATTGAACATACGAAGACCAAGGTCAAAAGCCCCCAGACGAACGGCATTTGCGAGAGGGTTCATCAGACGATTCTGAACGAGTTCTACCGGGTCTTCTTCCGTAAAAAGATCTATGCCGACATAGAAACCTTGCAAGTGGACCTTGATCAGTATATGGACAAATACAACATCATGAGAACCCATCAGGGTAAGCGCTGTCTGGGAAGGACCCCCATGGATACCATTCCTTGATGGGGAAAAGTACTTTGAAGAGAAAAATCTGGAGAAAAAGTTAGCAGCGTAAACCTTGCTGACAATCCGGAGAATCTGGCCACTGTCAAATCAAGTTTCGTTCAGGACATTTTAACTTGGGACATACTTTGGGGTAAGGTCATCCGGCCTCCGGAGATCTTTGATCCATGTCGGTATGGTCGCCTTGAGTTTTTCGATCTGTTCCTGATTTTTGACAATTCGCTTTTCATGCTGATTCGTCATTTTGGCACGCTCTCCTTTCTATCATGTTGTCCCGGCATGGATAAAGTTTGTATCTTCCAACCTGTAACATAATGACGGCCATTCGATAGGCCAAAGAACATCATATCATGGAGCGCCTCCCATCATTAAGAGACGTTGGTTCATGCATGCTGCTTTCGGCGCAAACCGCTCCTGAGATGGCTGTTTATATTTTTGCCTTGGCTTGGGCGATTGTCTCTGTGGTTTTTTTCAGACGCAACACCAGTGATTTTAAAATGGCCTGGAAACTGCCGGAAAGCCGATTAAATTCATCATCCAGATAAATCCTGTCGATGATGCCGACGGTGGTCGGGCCGATCGCACAGGCCGTCGCGGTCCTTGAAATGTCGGCAATGAAGGCCATCTCACCGAAGACATCCCCTTCACGCCGCAGCACCTCGATGACGATTTTCGTGCCCCCCACTGTCTTGGAGAGTTCTACAGAGCCGGCTTCGACCACATAGACCCAGTCTCCGGAATCCCCCTCCTTGAATATGATCTGCCCATCCTGATATTTTTCATAAGACGCAATCTGAAGCATGTCCTCCCCCATAAAAATTAATGAAAGTTCGATCTATTCCGAATTCTCTGTAAGATAACAGGCAAAAGGCTTTTTTGTCAATCCGAAGATAAAGAAAATACTTTATCCGCTGTTCGCCTTTTGCCAAATGTGATAAGGAAACACTTCCACAGATGGAATGTTTCGAACGCAAGGAGGATGGCATTGATGGCACAACCAATCATGGGTCAGAAAGAGCTTACGGTGCAGGTCCGGGACGCCGGTCTTTGCACGGGATGCGGGGCCTGCGTCAATCTTTGTCCTTATCAGGTTTTTTACCATGACCGGACGATTGTTTTAAACCCTTGTGATATCAAGGCGGGGCGCTGCCATGCCTTCTGCCCCCGGACGCCGGTTGATCTGGAAGCGTTGCGTGAGCGTTTCTTCGAGGCATCCGAATTCACCCCGGAAATCGGACCGGTCAAGGCCTTTTACATTACCCGTGCCACCGATGCCCGGCTCCTTCGGAAGGCCCAGCACGGCGGAACGGTTTCAGCCCTGATGTCCCTGGCCCTTCAGGAGGGGTTGATTGATGCCGCCGTTGTCGCCGAGGGCCGGGAGCGTTTTATGCACGAAGGGGCGACGGTTCATCAATCGGAGGAGCTCCGGAAGCGCACAAAGAGCAAATTCATCGTTTCCCCGACGATCGCCGAGTTCAATCGGACGGCAAGGAGCCAATCTCAGAGGATCGGTGTCGTGGCCACGCCCTGTCAGGCATTTGCCTTGGCGAAGATGCGATTGAAGCCAGAGTTGACCTCCGGCGACAACCCGATCGATAAGCTGAAGCTCCTCATCGGCCTGTTCTGCGGATTTACGCTTTCCTGGGCGAAACTGATCGATCTGCTTCAGACCAGGACAGGTCTTAATGAGATCACGGGCATGGAGATTCCGCCGGGGGAGGGCGTCCTCGAAGTTTTTACGACTGCCGGCACGCTCAGGTTTCCCATGGAAGAGGTGGAGCCCCTGATGCGCGAAGCCTGCCGCTATTGCATCGATACGACGGCCGAATATGCCGATCTTTCCGTCGGTTCGGCGCGTTTTTCCGAAAACTGGAAAGAGGCCCGTTCCTGGAACCAGGTGGTCGTCAGGACCCGGACCGGCGAGGAACTGCTGCGACTTGCAAAGGAAAAAGGGGTGCTCGAATTCCATGACATCCCCCCAGGGAGTCTGGAAACACTGAAAAAGGCCGCCATGAAAAAAAAGAAAACGGCAGTGAACCGCCTGAAGGAAAAGAGCGGCAGCGACGATGATCTGCTTTATCTGAATGGGCAGGATCGTGTCATCGCCGCTTTGCGATAGGGAGGTGAAGATGTCAAAATTACTGGATGTGCGGGAGGGAAGCCTTCATCTGCTGATGGGCAACGAGGCCATCGCCCGCGGCGCTCTTGAGGCAGGCATGAATGTGGCCGCCGCTTATCCCGGGACGCCTTCGTCGGAGATTCTGGAGAATCTGGCTCAGGCCGCTCAGGCGCGTAACCTTTATGTCGAATGGTCCGCCAATGAAAAGGTGGCCATGGAGGTTGCCGCCGCCGCTTCCTTCGCCGGGCTGAGATCCCTCTGCGTCATGAAGCAAAACGGGGTGAATGTGGCCTCTGATTTTCTGCTCCATCTTGCCGGCTCGGGCATAAGGGGGGGGATGGTCCTGGTCACCTGCGATGATCCGGGCGCACTGTCCAGCGTCAACGAAGGAGAGTCACGACATTTTGCACGCATGGTCGAAATTCCGCTGCTGGAACCAGGCGATTTTCAGGAAGCCAAAGATATGACGAAGTGGGCGTTTGAATTGTCTGAAGAACTCGGAACGCTGGTCATGTTGCGCAGCGTCACGCGTCTGTCTCATGCCAGCGGCAATGTGCGCCTCGGGAAGCTTCCGGACCCGGTCCGACGTGCCGAATTCCACCACGAGGGTTTAACCCTGGATCCCAATGAAGGTCCCATGATCAGCCTTCCCGTGGCCTATAAACACGGCCTCCAGCAGGAAAGAATCAGAAAGGCCCGCGACGGTTTTGAGCGGAGTCCCTTCAACACCTATGAAGGACCGGAAAAGCCGGAGGTGCTGGTCATCACGGGCAGCGCCTGTTCACTCTACAGCCGGGAGGCCATCCAGATGCTGAATCTCGGTAAGCGGGTCGGGCTTTTGAAGCTCGGAACGACTTGGCCCCTGCCGCCGGATCTGATCAGGAAAAATCTTTCCCGTACGGACAAAATTCTGATCGTGGAGGAAGTGCTGCCGTTTCTGGAGGAGAACGTCAAGGTCATCGCCGCCGAGACGGCAAGAGAAGTCGGCATCAAGGCCTTTTACGGAAAGAATGATGGAACGGTTCCCATGCTGGGCGAGCTCTCACCGGATCTGGTGGCCTCCGCGCTGGGCCGGATTCTGGACATTCCTTATGCGGCAGTGGATCCGGCGTATGGAACGCTGGCGCAGGCGGTCGCGAAACGCAAAGCGCCACAACGTGGACTGGCCTTCTGTCCCGGCTGTCCTCACCGGGCGTCCTACTGGAGCATTCGGAATGCCCTGAAACGAGACGACCGGCAGGGGTTTGTCTGTGGCGATATCGGCTGTTATACGCTGGATATTTTTCCGGGTGGCGCCAATACGCTCAAAACCCTGCATTCGATGGGATCCGGAACAGGTGTGGCCAGCGGTTTCGGGCAACTTGCGCGGTTCGGCCTGGATAAGCCGGTATTGGCTGTTTGCGGGGATTCGACGTTTTTCCACGCCGCCATGCCCGCCTTGGTCAACGCCATTCATCACCGGGCAACCATCACCGTTTTGATTCTCGATAACAGCGGTACGGCGATGACGGGGTTTCAGTCCCATCCCGGCCTGGCTGTCAACGCAATGGGACAGGAAGTGCCGGATGTGGACATTGCAAAAATCTGTGAAGCCATGGGTGCCAAGGTGGCTGTCCGTGATCCTTTCGACCTCGCAGAAACACTAAAGACGCTCAACAGCCTGATGGAAGACAAAGACGGGGTCAAGGTCCTGATCCTGAGACAGAAATGCGGTCTTTCACCGGAGAAGAAAGCCTCAAAAAGATATAATGTCCGCGTGGATGAAGCCCGCTGCATCGGCGAGGATTGCGGCTGTAATCGCCTCTGTACACGCATCTTCCGCTGTCCCGCCCTGATATGGGATCAACACAGACAGAAGGCATGTATCGACGACGTCCTGTGCGCCGGATGCGGCGTCTGTGGGGACATCTGCCCCCAGGGGGCCATTCTCAAGGAGGCGGTATGATCATGAAGTATTCGCAACTTCTCAAGGATCCATACAATATCATTATCACCGGCGTCGGCGGTCAGGGGAATGTCATGGCCTCGCGCGTGTTGTCAGGTATGCTTGTCGGCAGAGGCTTCATTATCACCATCGGCGAGACATTCGGCGCTTCCCAGCGTGGCGGTGCCGTGATGAGCCACATCCGGGTATCGGCAAGAGGGAGCTGGAGCCCACAGATCCCGAAAGGGAAGGCCGATATCATTGTCGCCCTTGAGCCGGTCGAAACGATCCGTGTTTTGGCAACATATGGCCATCCGGATGTCGTTGTGCTGGCCAATACGCGGCCCATTTATCCTGTAGGCGTCATTACGGGGGAATTGAATTATCCGCCCGTGGAAGAGATCAGAATGTCGCTTAAGGAACTCTCGGCGCAACTGTGGATGATTGACGCAACCGATCAGGCCATCCGGCTCGGGAATCCCATTCTGACGAATATTGTGATGATCGGCGCCCTTACAGGATTGGGCAAGCTCCCTATTACACTTGCTGATTTTGAATCAATCATGGGGCAGACGCTATCGGCGGAAAAGCTCGAAATCAATCTGAAGGCTTTTGCTGTCGGTATGGAAACCGTCAAATCATAACGGAGGTAAGCGATGCAACAGGACGTCATCTATCAACCCGGCGCCGGCTTGGGGGACGCATCTCTTCAAGCCCTGCGCACACTGCTGGCGCAATGGACGCACCCTTTCAAGAAGGGCGACCGCATCGGCGTCAAGCTCCACTGGGGAGAGAAGGGGAATCACAGCTTTCTGCCCCCGATTTTTGCGAAAGAAATTGTTGGATGGCTGCTGCAGTTCGGTGCCAGTCCCTTTGTATTTGACACAACGGTCCTCTATTCCGGGAGTCGCCGCAACGGTGAGGACAGCCTGAAAACCGCTACCGGACATGGTTACAACGCAAATACGCTCGGTTGCCCGGTCATTATTGCCGACGGTCTGGATGGCCGCGATACGATCGATATTCCTGCAGATTATCGGCATTTCAAAACCGTCCAGGTGGCTTCGGTGTTTGACCGGGCCGAGGGATTCGTCATTTTTTCGCACTTCAAGGGACACATGGCTTCGGGTTTCGGCGGGGCAATCAAGAATCTTTCCATGGGGTTTGCGTCACGGGCGCAGAAGCAGCGCATGCATGCCGACGCCCGTCCGAAGCTCAAAAAGAAAAAATGCACACAGTGCGGCATGTGCATCGAGGTTTGCCCCACCGGGGCGGCTCGGTTTGCCGATGACGATTATCCTGTCTATGACATGGAAGTCTGCATCGGGTGTGCCCAGTGCATCGGCCTGTGTCCTGATCTGGCCTTGGAAATCTGCTGGAACACGGACGACGGGGTATTTCAGGAGAAGCTTGTGGAAACCGCGGCTGCGGTGTGGCGCAAGATCAAAGGCAGAACGATCCTGATCAATGCCTTGCTGAACATTGCCTCTGAGTGCGACTGCCTGCCCGGTCATCATCCCCTAATTGCTGAGGACGCCGGTTTTATCGGCGGTTACAATCCCGTAACGGTTGACGAGGAGTCGGTCGGAAGGGTAGGGGAGGCGCGCTTCGACAGCACTCATCCGAAAGTGGGCTGGCGCCGGCAATTCAGTTACAGTCGGGAAATTGGATTCGTTTAGAAATATGGGGACATGACGCAGTCGTGTCCCCATATTTTAACGTTAAATGTTCATTTTGCCGCTGCTGCACGAGTGTGCCAGCAAATAGTACGAGAGATCGTCGAAAGGGTCCACACAGCAGCGATGCTCACGCAGGACCATCCCGCGCTGCTCCAAGCGCTCGATATGCTTCGTAATGATCGCCCTTTCGCAGAATTCAAAGAAGGCCCGGGGGGCCCGCGGTCGCCCATAGATCAGATACAGATTAACAATCTCCTCAAGGCTTTTTGGGCGATCCAGCGCCTTCAGGAGCTTACCTTCCCTTTCATCAATCACCCGCCTGTAGTGTTCCCAGATGGCAGCCGACGGCTGTTCAAAAATACCGGTCTCATGGCTGGTCAGTAGGACGCGGGCAGATATCTGCCTCAGACGCTCAAGTGAGAACAGCGTTTCCTCAATGCTGGAGTGGGCGTCGCCGTACCAGGGGCCGAATCGTGTCAGGTCATAGTCCCCCAGAAAGAGCACGGCAGGTTCCCGGAAAAAGAAGGCCAGGTGGCCGGGGGTATGTCCGGGTGCGGCAATCACATCCACGGTCAGATCATTCCCCAGACTGATCTGTTCGCCGCCCTTTAGAAATCCATGAGGCCGGCGCGGACGGAAGTTGAACTGTTCGAGCATGAACTGGCGCCAGTATTGACGGTGTTCATGATCTTGAAGACCGTACCAGTCCAGCAGGATGTCCAGATCGGACAGTGGCGGGGCGTCGTTCCGGGAAATCCACAGCGGAACATCCTCAAAAAGATCAAGATACATGAAATGATCTTCATGCCAGTGGCTGAGCCAGACCGCTTTGACCTCGTGCCGGTTGCGGATTTCCTCAAGCCGTCTGCGATCGGAACCCGGATCGATGAGAATGCTGGCCCCCTCAATATAAACTGAATGACAAAAGGGATATTTCCCGCTATTTTCGCCGGGAATGAACCAGAGGGGGCCAAAATGTCTTTCTTCCATTATGCCTCAATCAGGGGATATTTCGATAAGGTGAAGCCGGCAGTTAAAAAACGGATATCTGCAAATCATGAAATTATCACATTATGTTTACATAACATATCTTATATGACATTCATGTTTTACCGGATCGCCTCGCTAAAGTCCGTCCTCAGCAAGCTTCTTAACAAGCTGGGCCTGACGTTCCGTGAGTTTCTTCGGGACGTTGACGGATATTTTCACATACTGATCGCCCTTGCCGCCGTCCTTTAAATTGGGCACGCCATAACCCTTCATCCTGATTTTTGTATTGCTCTGCGTCCCGGCGGGAATTTTAATTCTCTTGTTTGCCCCTTCGACGGTTGGAACATCGATCGTCGCGCCGAGGGCGGCCTGGGAATAATTAACTGCTTTTTCGACGTAAATATCGACACCGTCCCGGGCAAAGATCGGATGCGGCATGATATTGATGTTCAGAAAAAGATCGCCCGATTGTCCCCGGTTATATCCGGGAGACCCCTTGCCGGCCAAGCGCAGTTTCTTGCCAGTGCTGATTCCCGCAGGAATCTTGATGTTGATCTCCTCGACACGGTCTTCCTTCTGCAGCGATAGTTTCTTTTCGGCACCGAAAACTGATTCTTCCAGTGTTATTGATATGTTATACTCTATGTCCTGGCCTTTTTGCGGCATCTGCTGCTGGGCGTAGTCCTGAGTGCCGCCGAAAAGGTTGGCAAAAGGGTCGCCGCCGCCCCGGCCGAAGGTAAAGGTCCGGGTCCGCCCACCGCCAGAGCTCCGTGACCCGCGGCCGCCTGGGTCGAAACCAAATTCTTTAAGAATATCGCTGAAATCGAAGTTTCTGAAAATGTCTTCCTGACTGTAGCGCTGCCGGAAGGCGTCAGAGCCGAAGCTGTCGTATTGCTTGCGTTTTTCCTGATCGCTCAGGACGGCGTAGGCCTCGCTGAGCTTCTTGAATTTCTCTTCGGCCTGCTTGTTGCCCGGATTCCGGTCCGGGTGGAATTTCATGGCCAGCTTGCGATAGGCCTTTTTAATATTCTCTTCCGAAGCGTTTTTCTCGACGCCCAGAATTTTATAATAATCTTCTGCCATAACGCCCTCCCCTCACGGCTCTTGCGTCGCTAAATTACCC
Source organism: Pseudomonadota bacterium (assembly GCA_043805145.1). Lineage (GTDB taxonomy): Bacteria > Desulfobacterota > Syntrophia > Syntrophales > Fen-1087 > JAPLJM01. The sequence continues at coordinate 24,557 of JAZDIK010000017.1, forward strand.
ATGAATGATTGTTTGTCAAGCTGTCCGGCGTTATTCCACCAGAAATCATTGGCTCTGACGGGATCTAAATAACGGGCCTCTTGGTGAACCATCACAACCGGAGCCTGCTCCATTTCATCCATTTCGTGCAGCAAGCGATCGACAGTCATCAAAATACCCATGAAAGCTCCATATGTTTCAATTGCTTGCAGACTATAGGCGCTGCATGTGGGCAACATCCGGCAGCGGTCGCCGTCAACAGCGGAAATCGTTTCCCGAAACCCCTTGACCCCAAGCCACAACAGACGTCCGGGCATGGACAGCGAGCCTCCTGAGCCCGAACAAACAGGATCGCAGGCTGAAACGACGCTGAAATCCCAAGGATCTAATCGAGGGGCCTCCGCTGCCCAGCAGGTGCAGCAACAAAATGGTAACGTCGTTAAAATTATAATATATTTAAGCATGTTGCAAGGATAATATCACTCTGTACATCATAGAAATCATTAAATAGTGGCATCGTCCTTGTCACAAAAAAAATTTTTTCACAAAGCGGCGATGCAAAGACATTAAATATAACAATATATTACGTCTAAAATATCATACTATACATGATGTACTGCGATCCGTTCCGATCCCGATAAAAGGAAATGCCGCTTTTGTCCTTTAGTCCCTGCAGGAATTCATCCTGGATGCGCTTGTTGTATTTGTGGGCGCTGCTGACTGCACTATAGATGTTTCCGCTATACCAGCCCAGTTCCAAGAAAGCGACAATCCCGCCGGTAACGTTATTGTTGTTGCGGAAGAGTTCCACGGTGGCCCAGATGAAAGAACCGTTGAGCAGAAAGGAGACAAGAGCGTCCCGGGGTCTTTCAGCGTAGAGATGGCCGGCACCGGGCAGGACGGCTGCCAGCGTTCCCGCCACTGCCGGTGACTTGCAGGGAAGGCTGTCCATGCGTTGAAGTCCCTCTGAATAAACCTTTGCTGCCGGATAAAGCGGGCTTTCCTGCGGCAGCGTTGCAAAGGTCTCGCGGGCCTGCTGCCAGTCCTGCTGTGCAAGGAAGACAAGCGCTTGTGCGTAGAAGGCCCTGTCACGATAGGCGGCGCCTCCTGTCCGGGTCAGCTCGTCAAAAGTTGCCAGGGCGTCGGTGTAGCGTTTTTGTTCGTTTTCGGCCTGTCCTTTGAGATACAGGGCATCGGGACGCAGGGGGCCTGCAGGATATTGTCGAATAAAGGTGTTGAAGGAATCGATCGCTTCAGACCGGCGCCCGGCCTTGAAATAAGACTCACTGATGCGAAAATCCGATTTTTCAACGAGAGCGTCGACGGGATAGAGATATTTGAAGCGTTTGTATTCGGTAATGGCCCGATAATAGTCTCTTTCGGCAAAAAGGGCTTCAGCAAAGCCGAATAACCTGTCTCGCTCCCCCTGCCCTGCTGAAGACTTCTGCGCAGTAACAAGGGAAAGACACAGGGCAGCCATGACAAACGACATCAAAATTCGGGATATTACAGGCTTCAAGATTGATGACCTTGCAAAAAATCGGATAATTGCCGAATTCGATGGCTTTATAAAAACTCCGAAGATAAGATTCACAAATTATGAGGAATAAGGCGTACTTGGACGTACGCTGCAATGGCGGAAGGATGGGGGCAAAACTACTTCATGTCCCCAACCTTCCGGACTTTTATTACGAAGTCGTCAAGATCGTTTTCCGAGGTTAAAGGCCTGCAGATTGGCCTCCAGCGCCTTCTGAGGGAAGGACTCCTGCAAGACCCGGCTCCAAACCTCATCCGTTATTTTCAGTTCATTCGACAGGGCGCCGAGCAGAGCCGTATTAACAGTCCTGATATCCCCTGCCCTGCGTGCGATTCCGGGAGCGTCGATGCATTTGATGTGCTTGAAGTACATTGATATATGCTCAACGATATTAATTGGATATGTGGCATCGCCGAGATTCACTGACGGCGGATAGATTTCCTCCTCGTTGATGATCACGACGCCGTCACCCTTGAGGTAATCCAGGTAACGCAATGTTTCCAACTTTTCAAAAGAAAGCAGGATGTCCACGTCCCCTTTTTTGGCTATGGGGGAGTAAACTCTTGCACCATAGCGGACATGACTCGTCACGCAGCCGCCTCGCTGGGCCATCCCGTGCACTTCGCTTTTCTTCACATCAAAGCCGGTGGCCATGAATGCCAGGCAGAGGATGTCGCTTGCCCGCAGAATGCCCTGACCGCCGACTCCGGCCAATAAGATACTTCTTACGGGATTATTCATCTGCTGATGCCTCCTCTCCGATGGCGCCCACCTTGCAGAGTTGCCTACAGACCGTACAGCCGTTGCAGAAAGTCGAGTCAATAAAGGAATGGCCATCCTGTTTCTTGGCATTCTTCCGGATCTGAGCTTCCGGCATGTCATCAAACTTCCTCCAAGTGATGGACGGGCAACCCAGTCCGAGACACATCTTGCAGCCGATGCACTTTGCCGGATTGATTTGGAGGGGGGGGGCCGGTTCCGTCTGAAACCGTTTGAACAGAACGCAGGGACGGTTGGAGATCACAACCGAGGGGCCGGGTTTTTCCAACTCTTCCTTCATGACAGTGCGCGTCATTTTTAGATCGTAGGGATCGATGAGGCGGACGTTCTCAACCCCAAGCGCCGCTGCCAATGCCGTAAAATCAAGAGTTCTGGTCTTTTCGCCCTGTAGCGTGAACCCCGTGGCCGGATGCTCCTGCATGCCGGTCATAGCCGTGGTGCGATTGTCAGCAATGACGATCACCGCGTCGCTTTTGTTGTAGGCCATGTTCAGCAACGGTGTGATGCCGGAATGCAGAAAGGTGGAATCTCCGATGACCCCGACGACTTTTCCCTTGCCCTTTTCCCTTAGGACCTTGCTCATCCCGTGGGCCATGCCGATGCTCGCCCCCATGCAGATGCAGGAATGCAGGCCCTCTAACGGTTTCATATAGGACAGCGTGTAACAGCCGATATCTCCGGTCACAAAGGCCTTGAGCTTGCCGAGAACGTAAAAGAGGCCGCGATGCGGACAACCCGGACAGAGATTTGGCGGCCGCGGGGGAATCGTCGATGTCGGCAGATCAACGGGTCGTGCTGTCTGTCCCTTGACGGCCCTTTCAATGACACCGGGATCGAATTCGTGGGTATAGGGAAAAATCGCCTTGCCCGTAACGTCGATTCCCATGGCCCGGACCTGTTCTTCGATAAATGGATCCAGCTCTTCAACGCAATAGATTTTCTTCACGCGTGCGGCAAATTCCCGGATCATCGCTTCCGGTAGCGGATAGACCATGCCCAGTTTCAGGTAGGAATAATCCGGGAAAACGTCCTTTGCGTAATGATAGGGGATGCCCGCTGTGATGATGCCGACCCCGGAATTGTTGATTTCCATGCGGTTTTCCGGAAAAGTCTCGGCAAATTCCCGCAACTGCTGCATTCGTTTTTCCACTTCCACGCGCCTGGCCCGGGCGTTTATAGGCACCATGACATATTTGGCTGCGTTGATCCGGATGGCTGTTATATCCTCCGGCTGTTGCGGTTCTGAGAGGATCACCACTGATTTTGAATGGGCCACGCGCGTGTTCGGACGGACGAAAACGGGGGTGTCGAATTTTTCGCTGATTTCAAAGGCCAGCTTGATGAAATCCTTTGCCTCCTGGGAATCGGCCGGCTCCAGCATCGGGATTTTTGCGAATTTGGCGTAGTTGCGATTGTCCTGTTCATTCTGCGAACTGTGCAGGGAAGGATCGTCCGCCGAAATGATCACGAGCGCCCCGTTGGTTCCCGTGTAACTGGCTGTAAATAAGGGATCCGCGGCAACGTTGACGCCCACGTGCTTCATCGTTACCAGGACCTTCGCGCCGGCGACGGCAGCGCCGATGCCCACTTCGAGGGCAACTTTTTCATTGGGCGCCCACTCGGCATAGACGCCTTCGTATTTTGCAAACTCCTCGAGGATTTCCGTGCTGGGCGTTCCAGGGTAACCTGTTCCGAAACGCACGCCGCATTCATACGCACCCCGCGCGATGGCTTCATTTCCCGACATTAAAACCGGCATACCGTCTCCATATATTTCTCTTTTCAGCTCAAGGCTGCGATCTTCCTCTTCAGCAACAGTTCCACGATCGGGTCCGCATTGTTCGTCAACGCTTTCCGGTAATATTCCAGGGCCTTGGCCCGGTCATTCATCGCTTCGTAAATGCGGGCGATATTCTGATTGTTCAGGCTTCCGAAGACCTGCCCTGTTTTGCTGTCTGCCGCTTTTTCGAAGACGGCAAGGGCGTTTTTGAAGTCTTTCTTTGCCTCATGGCAGTAGCCCAATCCTGTGTAGGCGATGGTTATCAGATCGTTTTGATCCGGCGTCTGTTTCAGGAACGCCTCGTAGTGCCTGATGGCCGCGTCGAAATCCTTCTGTTGGTAATACAGATTGGCCAACCGGTAATTGGCCAGTAGCGCCGCCCGGCTGTGCGGATATTTTGTCAGAACCTCCTTATAGACACCGGCCGCAGCCGTCATGTCGCCCGCGGCTATATAAAAACTGCTGGCATAGATCTTCTGCGCGCTCTTCTCCATGTCCAGATTATAGAGATACCAAGCGCCTGCGATCAGCAGGACTGCAACGGAAACCGTACCAGCAATATAGATTTTCTTTTTGTTTTCAGCCAGATAAGCCATCACCCGGGAAAGCATGATCTGAAATTTATCCGGTTCCTTCAACTCCTGTTTGGTTATTTTTCCCGTCATTTAAGCTCCTGTTCCGATTATTTATTGGACCGAAGAATCAGTCCCATGACATCCTCCGGTATCCGGACAATTTTTCCCTCGCTGTTGGTGCAGGCATGGACGGTGTATCCTTCCACGAGCTTCTTTTCCTGCTTTTCATTCCAGATCAAACAGTTGAACTTGATGCTGGCCCGCTTGAGGTATTCAATTTCGGTCTCGATGAGCAGTACCTGATCATACCGCGCAGGCAGAAGATAATGGCAGTACGCCTTCGTCATCGGCAGGTTGTACCCCCGCGACTCGAAGTCCGCATAGTAAATCCCCATATCCCGCAGCAACTCAGTCCGGCCGATTTCAAACCACTTGATGTAATTCGTATGATAGACAATGCCCATGGCATCGGTATCTGCGTAGATCACTCTAATCTTACTGACGTTTTTCTTCAATAAACCGTCTCCAGTCCCGGATGAACAGATTCATCAGGCGATAACCGGGGGAAACCAGTATCCCGCCTGCCCGCGCAACTGACTCGCTAAACGCGGCGCCGCAACTCATATTTTCTTTCTCCACCGATGAAAGAACGGCGAAGGGACTGGGATCTGATGCATGGGTTTTAATCGCCAGCGGTGTCGGGTGGTCGCTCAGCACCAGAATGCGGTAATCATCAAAATCCGTCAAACCCTTGATGACGGTTCCAACGACCTTCTCATCGAAATCCTCGATGGCATGAATTTTACCTTCGAGATTTCCGGCGTGGCCCATCTCGTCGGGCGCTTCCACATGGACAAACATGAAATCCAGATCCTTAAGGGCTTTCAGGGCGGCTTGTGCCTTTCCGATGTAGTTGGTGTCGGTGAAACCGGTGGCGCCGGGAACGCGGATCACCTCCAGGCCGGCACAAACGCCGATGCCGTTGAGCAGATCCACCGCCGAGATTACACCGCCGCGAAGCTGGTACTGATCCGTGAGCCGGACCATCCTGGGGGCCCTGCCCTGCCCCCAGAGCCAGATGGAGGTAGCCGGACGCTTGCCTGCTGCCTGCCTTGCCAGGTTGACCGGGTGTTTCTTCAAAAAAACCTGTGATTGCCGCATTAGCCCGACAAGCTTCTCGGCATCATTGCCCTTGATCCGATAGGTCGTGGTCATCTGTCCCGTAATGTCGTGGGGAGGTGTCGTCTCTACGGTGTCTTTGCCGTTGCGCCAGACCAGAAGATGACGATAGCTGATGCCCGGATAAAACTGGAATTCCGGTGTGCCGATGGCCTTGTCCATATCCGCAATGATCCGGCTTGCCTCATCGGAGGAAATGTGACCGGCGGAATAATCCACCATGACCGGATCCGCTTCCGGCCCGAGAGTCACGAGATTGCACCGGAATGCCACATCGTCAGGGCCGATCTGTACGCCCATATTGGCCGCTTCGAGCGGGCCGCGGCCGGAATAGCAGATTCCCGGATCATAGCCCAGCACGGACAGGTTGGCCACGTCGCTGCCGGGCTTGAAACCCTCTGGAATGGTGTCCACCAGTCCGATCGTTCCTTCTCCGGCGATGCGGTCCATATTTGGAATGCGGGCGACTTCCAGTGGCGTCTTGTATCCCAGCTTTTCAACGGGATAGTCCGCTATCCCATCGCCCAACAGAATAATATATTTCATAAAGTTAATTCAGAATGTTTTGTCCTCAATCCGGATCAAAATTGTCTTTGCCTGTACAATGTCCAGCTGATCGATTTCGCCCAGAGCGTAGCGGACGTCCCGCTCTCGGGCCCGGTGCGTGGTCATGACCACGGGAACCGCGCCACCGCCCTTTTTCCGGCCCTTCTGGATCACCGAAGCGATGCTGATGTTGTTCTTACCCAAGATGCCCGATATCTTCGACAAGACGCCCGGCTGGTCCACGGCGGAGAACCGAAAATAATAATTGGTTTCAATCTCATCGAAGGGCATGAGTTTGATGTCTTCAATAATAGCCTCCCGTAGCGACCGGGCAGGAACAAGGCCGGAAACGCCCTTGACCATTTCTCTCGAGATATCCACGATATCGCTCATCACCGCGCTGGCTGTGGGCAGCATCCCCGCCCCCTGGCCGTAAAGAAACACGGAATCCGAGGCATCGCCCGTAATATGAAAGGCATTGAAATTGCTGCCGACGCTGGCCAGCAAATGGTCGAATGGGATCATCGTTGGATGCAGCCGGGCTTCCACGTTGTTCTCATGGCGGATGGCGATGGCCAGCAGCTTGATGCGGTATCCGAGTTCCCGTGCAAATTCAATATCCCGCTGACTGATCCGGGAAATGCCTTCGCGGTAGAGATCATCGAACTTCACGCGCTTTCCGTATGCCAGCGACAGCGTGATGGCCAGCTTATGGGCAGCATCCACCCCTTCGATGTCAAGGGTGGGATCGGCTTCCGCAAATCCAAGGACCTGCGCCTCCTTCAGAACTTCGTCAAAGGGCTTGCCTTCGTCGGTCATCTTGGTCAGAATGTAATTGGAGGTCCCGTTCAGTATCCCGAAGATGGATTTGATCCGGTTGGCCACGAGTGATTCCTTCAGGGTCTTGATGATCGGAATAGTCCCGCCGACGCTGGCCTCGAACCCGATATTCACTCCTGCCTTCTCCGCGGCCCGGAAGATATCATCGCCGTATGTCGCCAGCAGCGCCTTGTTGGCCGTCACGACATGCTTCCCGTTCCGCATGGCCTGCATGATGAAGGACCGCGCCGGCTCGTATCCGCCCATCAGCTCAATCACGATCCCGATGTCCGGGTCGTTCAGGACGGATTGTACATCTGTGGTTAGCAGGTTCTTTTTCACGGACACCACGCGCGGAGTCTTGATGTCCAAGTCGGCAATCTTTTTTAGAACCAGCCTGGCCCCGAGGCGTGTTTCAATCAGCGCCCCGTTGTCCTGCAAAAGCTTCACCACGCCGCTGCCGATAGTGCCGAAACCAATTAAACCTAGGGAGATCGTTTTCATGGTCTGATCCTCCTCGATAAATGCCTGTTCGCTTTAACTCCGGCCGGAAACGTTACACCGGATAAAAGAATGCCAGCTTCTATAACAGGTTCCGAGGGTTTGTCAAACAAATTGGAATTGTAGTGAGGATTGCCGCTTGAACGGCAGCATTTAACGGTGTTTCGGAAACTGCAGTACCACACACCAGATGTATAGACGACCTTTCCCTCCTGATCCAAGGACTGCGCCTTTGCTTGGGAGAATGACCCTCGGATGATGCAGCAGGCCAGGCTCTCCATAGCCGTGTAATCGGAGGGCGGAATACGGTTGCTGTAGAAGACGTGAACGCCGGAATGTCGCCATGTCGAGAGCATGGCGACCATTTCTCTGGTGGTCTTCTTCTTGAAAAGGAGCATCTTGAACACGTGGAGCCAATCCTCAGCCAACATCAGATTCGCTTAACTACGGAACCTCCATAACTTTGAATTCGTGTTCTTTCCACTCCCCCCTGTATATTTTGCCGTCCGAGGATATCAGTGAGCCCCGACCGGATATTCTGTTTTCCTCCCATTCCCCTTCGTATCTGGAACCATCCGTAAAGAAAAGGTTCCCTTTGCCATGCAGCATGCCATCCTTCCATTCTCCATGATATTTTTTGCCATCGGCAAAGATCATTTCCCCATAGCCATCCTTCATGCCGTTTTTCCATTGGCCCTTATACCGTCCGCCGTCGGGCAGTGTTTCCGAACCTTTCCCTTCCGCAACACCGTTTTGCCATTCACCCTCATATCTATATCCATCGTGTAGAAGCATCGTTCCCAGTAAATGAGGCTGATCGTTATCCCATTGGCCTTCATATCGACTTCCATCCGGCCATGTAAATGTCCCAATGCCGTGGAAACAGCCTGTCTTGAAGGCACCGCTGTAGCCTGATCCATCCTGATAGGCACATGTCCTCTCACCGTCCAGCAGAATTTCCTCCCAATGGAATTCAACAAACATGTTTCCATTCGAATCCTGGGAAGACTCGTGCATGAGAGAAACTTTGTTAATCATAGGGTCTCCTCTTTATCAGCCTATAAACTTACCGTTCTTAAACTCGCCTGCGTATCTTTTTCCATTGGCTAATATCATGATCCCCTGACCATGAGGCAGGCCATTTTCCAGATGACCGTTATATTTTCTGCCGTCAATCATGATCAATGTTCCCTGGCCATGGTATTTGTTATTTTTAAATTTGCCTTCATACCGGTCGCCGTTGGGGAAGTCCATGACACCATTTCCGTTGGACAGACCTTTCCTGAACTGACCAGTGTACTTTTTTCCGTCGGGCAGTACTAATGTTCCATGACCTTCATACAAGTCCTCTTTCCAGTCGCCTACATATTTCCCCCCATTTACCATGGTAATCGTTCCGTTTCCATTTTTCTTGTCTTCCTTCCATTGACCTACGTACGTTGAACCGTCTGGAAATGATAGGATGCCATGTCCCTCTTGCATCCCTAGTTTCCATTCGCCGATATATTTACCACCATCCGCGTAGTTCATAATTCCTTGTCCATGAGGTAATTCGTTCTGTAATTCACCGAGATATTTACTTCCGTCAGGCAACTGACTTGGCACATGTCCAAGACTTGTTTCCTGTATGGGTTGCGGCGGCTTTTCTTGCAATTTCTCCCTTGCTTGATCTTTGAGTCTGGCCTCTTCAGCCTTTTTTCTCAACTCTGCTTGATCTTTGAGTCTGGCCTCTTCCTCGGCCTTCTTCCGGGCTTCTTCTTCGGCTTTGAGTCTGGCCTCTTCCTCAGCCTTCTTCCGGGCTTCTTCTTCGGCTTTGAGTCTGGCCTCTTCCTCGGCCTTCTTCCGGGTTTCTTCTTCGGCTTTGAGTCTGGCCTCTTCCTCGGCCTTCTTCCGGGCTTCTTCTTCGGCTTTGAGTCTGGCCTCTTCCTCGGCCTTCTTCCGGGCTTCTTCTTCGGCTCTCGCTTTTCCTTCTTTCCATTCCCCTTCGTATTGACTTCCATCTGGCCAAGTAAAGACGCCCCGTCCGTGCGGCAGACTATTTTGCCATTCGCCCTTATAACTACTCTTATCCGGCCATGTGAAGCTACCATGACCTTGTAAGTGTCCATTATAAAACTCTCCATCGTAACGGCTACCATCTGGCCACACAAATGCCCCCTTACCATGATAGTCGTTCGCCACCCAGGTTACTCGATATCTATTATGTTCTGAGGATCCCTTTATCAACATAAAATATAATGAAACCTATTCTCTCCAGGGAATGTCCAAAAGATTTGATTTAATTTCTACAAGAACGATCATTTTTAATTTTCAGGATATAGTAAGAAGTGGTTAGTGTGTCAAGGAAATCTGACAACAGAATATCTGGCAACCGTAAATATAAATAATTTTTGATATCTGTAAGTTATCATTTCGCAGATATTCAGAGCGCAGAAACACGAAGGGTATTGATTGGTTACTGTAAAATGAAGCTTGTCTAACGTCGGCTTATCACTAACGGAATTCTATTGTATCGAATATATCGGAGCGCGGCAGTGTCGGTAAAAAATATTTTTCATCATTTGACAGGTGTTAAGCAAATTTGTTATGGAATTAAAGAAAATTGTTGTGATATAAGTATATCCGTGTTTGTTAATTCTGGTCATGCGAGCGGATATCTTAAATAAGAAAATCATGCATGCAGGGGGAGTGATGACAGACGGAATTGATAACAAGTCTGATTTAAAGGAACGTATAGTCAGCAAGATAGTATCGGTGTTTGTGGATATGCCGCCGCGAAAAGACATCATGGTTTTCGTCGACGATGTTTTTTCCGGGGCCAGGGTTCGTCTGGAAGAAATGGCGAAAACAGCCAAGGCGGTTTATTACGAGCACGTTTTTGATGAACGGTTGGAGCGATTGAGATCTCTCGGGTGTCCGGCATTTATTCTTAGCAAGTTAAAGACAAAAAAGGCGGATGTTATCTCAAGGGTGTGTGCTCTGAATATACCGGATAGCAGGGATTGCCTGATCCCCGTTATCTCCAGTCACTATCTGACGATCTATTCGCAACTGGAAATGATCAATTTCAATGGAATTTCCGGCGATACAGCTCTTGAAGCGTCTCGCATCATAAATGCATTAAAGAAAGGCATTTCGCAAAATGACGGCAAGATTTTCGATGGCATATATTTTATACTGGACATAGATGACGGAGCCAATACAGAAAAGCTGACGTGCGGGGAGGCGGATGAAAGAATCAGGGGGAAAAACCGCTTTTCGTTAACCGTGGAAGAGATTATTGCATTATTATTGCAAAGAACTGAACCGCCGGCTTGCAATCTGCTGGCAGGGGGGTCCCGATACGAGCAAGATGACAGGGTCCCCTTCTGCACAACCGAAGACAATAAAATATTGTTGAAAACCTGTTTTTACAATACCATCCATCCAAATTCACTAACCCCGTCCTGTGGGGCGCGAGTTTAATGAACAACAGCCTATGCAAGACAGTCTCATCAGCAGGTTTAATGACGCAAGCGTCTGAAGCCGTTGGATCTTCATCTTAGGATAAAGCAGTAAAATACAAGTTGCGGATTTCCAGACACCTAGAATACATCGTGAAGTGGAGGGGACGAACGATGCAATCAAGGCAAGGGGCGGGACTGTTTATTGTTTCAATCATCCTCACAGCGCTGACATTTTCAATCATTCCAGGTTATGCGGCAACGGCAAGCTACACCTGCGATAACGGCAACCGCCTGATCCGCGTGGATTACGAGGACGGCTCGAAGATCGAGTACGCCTACGACGAGTCGGGCAACCGCACGGTGAAGACCATCACCGCCGTGGACGCAACATTCCCCGTAACGACGGCTGCGCCTCCCGGCGGGACATACGATGCCGCCCAGAGTGTGACATTGACGTGCAACGACGGCACAGGCTCCGGCTGCGACAAGACCTACTATACCACCGACGGTTCCACACCAACGCCTGCTTCCCCGGCCTATTCCTCGGCCATCGCCATCGCTGCGACAACGACGCTGAAGTTCTTTTCCACCGACCTGGCGGGGAACGCCGAGGCAGTAAAGACCGAGACGTACACAATCGGCAATCCGCTGCAGGTAACGGTGCGCAAGGACGCCCAGAACGTTCTTTCGGGGGTGAACGTCTACCTTTTCAACGAGGCGGGAAGCTACCTGGGGCAGGGGAAGACGACGGACGCCTTGGGACAGGCTGTTTTTGCCGTTGCCCCGGGGACGTACAAGATCAGGGCCGACTACCTGGGCTATCAGTTCTGGAGCGATCCGGTCCAGATCGTAACCTCTGCAAGCGCCGTCGTCGCCATTCCCCACCATACGGTGAATATCACGGTCAACGGCGCGTATCAGGGAACCCCGGCGCCGATTGCCGGGATCAACGTGTATCTTTTTACCCCGTCGGGCTTCTATCTGGGCATGAACGCACAGACCGCAAGCGACGGCCGGGTGAGTTTTTCGCTTCCCGAAAAGGAGTACAAGGTCAGGGCGGATGATCTTGGACAGCAGTATTTTTCGGCGGTTTTCAATGCCCAGGATACGACTATAAATATCCCCATGGCCGATGCGGAGATCACCGTGACCCAGGGAGGTCAGAACGTAAACGGCGTCAATGTCTATGTCTTTACGGCGACCGGTGCCTACCTGGGTATCTTTGGCACGACGAACGCCTCCGGAAAGGCGACCTTCCGCTTGCCTGCGGGCGTTTACAAGTTCCGTGCGGATTATATGGGCAGCCGGTACTGGAGCGCTGAAGAGACCTTGACCGCCGACCAGCTCAAGGCGGTGGCCATCAACACCGGCGGCGGGACCTTCACGCTGACGGTTCTCAAGGGCGTCTCCGATCCGCTTACGGCGGTCAACTGCTATGTCTTCAACGAAGCGGGAAGCTATCTCGGCCTTTCGGGGGCAACGAACAGCAGCGGCCAGGTTACCTTCAACCTCCCCGACGGCAGCTACAAGTTCCGCGTTGACTATCTGGGGTATCAGCACTGGACGGATGTGGCGACGGTCCCGGCGGCGATGAGCATGACAAAGACCATCGCCCACCAGAACGTCGCCGTGACCGTGACGGGGGCGTTGGGGAGCGACGTGCAACCGAAGCAGGGGGTCAACGTCTATCTCTTCACCCCTGCCGGGTCTTATCTGGGAATCAGCGCCATGACCGATGCCGATGGCCGTGTGACCTTCAACCTGCCCCAGCAGTCCTACAAAGTGCGGGCGGATTACCTGACGACTCAACAGTTCTGGTCGAACGCCTTCACCTGGGAAGACACGTCTGTTGTCATCCCGGAAGGAACGGCAAGAGTTCATGTGACCATGGCCGGTCAGGATGTGCAGAATGTGCCGGTGTATGTGTTCACTTCCGGCGGGTCTTACCTTGGCCTCACCGGGACGACCGATGCCGCAGGCATCAAGGAGTTCAGGCTTCCCGCAGGTGATTACAAGTTCCGTGCGGACTACCAGGGAAGTCAGTACTGGGCGACGGCCACCATCAATCAGGATGTGACGAACGCCGTTGAGTTGAGCGCCGGCGGCGGGACCTTCACGCTGACGGTTCTCAAGGGCGCTTCCGATCCGCTTACGGCGGTCAACTGCTATGTCTTCAACGAGGCGGGAAGCTATCTCGGCCTTTCCGGGGCAACGAACAGCAGCGGCCAGGTGATTTTCGGTCTTGCCAACGGCAGCTACAAGTTCCGGGTGGATTACCTGGGTTATCAGTTCTGGACGGATCTTTACACGGTGCCCACCACCCTTACCGGCAGTCTCACCATCCCCCATCAGGACAGCACGATTACGGTGGAAGGCGTCTATCAGGGTTCCCAGCCCATCACAGGGGTAAACGTCTACCTCTTCACGCCGGCGGGGAGTTACCTGGGCAAAACGCAGGTGACCAACGTAAGCGGCCAGGTGACGTTTAACCTGCCGAACAAGGCCTACAAGGTAAGGGCCGACTATCTGGGCAGCCAGTACTGGTCTGCGGAGTTTCAGTTTGCCAATGCCACGGTATCGATCCAACGGGGCATGGCGCAGATTACCGCGAGAAAGGCGGGCAATCCGGTGAACAATGCGCCCGTTTACGTCTTCAGCGAATCCGGTTCCTATCTGGGTCTTTCCGCCGCGACAAATATCGAGGGCAAGGCGGAGTTTGTGCTGCCCGCCAAGTCGTACAAATTCCGGGTGGATGAGGGCGGTTCCCAGCACTGGAGCGCTGTAACGGCCATTACCGCAGGGCAGGTCAATCCCGTTGAAGTAAACTGGGATTAAAAGAATTTAAGAACAAAATATAACGGACTATCCTTAGAAGTTAAGTTACCAAAAGGGAGGGTGCTTATGCTTGTAAGAAGGCGATGTTTTTGTTTAATCGCGGTTGTTTTCAGCATTATTATCAGCCTATCATTTTTATTAATTCCGGTTGCCGGCAAAGCCGATCCGTTAACCATAACAGGATCAAGTCAGATGTCTAAAGGAGACACGCAGACATTAACAGCTTCCGGCGGCGCCGGTCCCTATGCCTGGTCGGTTGCCGGCGGCGGCGGGACAATAACCGCGACAGGCGTATATACAGCCCCCACCTCCAATCCTAACTGCGAGAATAATGCAACAGTCTGTGTAATGGATTCAACCGGACAGAGGTCATGTAAGGGGATCGCTATCAATGCCTATATCGGCTACGGTGCGGTTGCCTATTGTGTACATAATGGATATGACCGCGTTGAACTTCCCGGCGGTTATCCATGCGGAAACTCAACCTATTATGGAAGCCAATGGGGCGGATGTTGTCGGCAGGAGTATTTTTGCGATGATACGGTATGCGGAGAAGATCAGTCGCTTACCTGCTCTTGCGGCGGATGCACGGATGCACAGGCAAGAGCTGCTTGTGAACCTTGTCCCGCAGGCGTAGAGGACAGGAGAACCGATACAATGAAGACGATCGGCTGCTGCCCGGCGAGCTTGCCGGGCGGCGGCAGTGGGGCAGTAGCCAAAACGAATGCTGCCGGCAACACCTGCCCGTCTCAAAATCTTCCTTGGAACTCCTCCGCCAACTTCAGGAGCGGGAACCTGTTCCATTCGCAGGATGTGGGGAAACTCACCCTGGCGTACAACAGCATCGACGCCAACGACGGCCCCGTAGGCAAGAAGTGGACGCACAACTACAACCAGAAGCTGACGGCACTGACTGACAACCAAACCATCACTCTGCAGACCGACGACGGCAATCTCTTCTACTTCAGACTTTCCGGCGGCATATACTATCCGGAGGCCGTCACCGGGGACACCTCCCGGATCGTGAAGAACGCCAACGGCACGTACACCCGGACGATGAAAACCGGCATGATCTATAATTACAGCGCCGCGGGCAAGCTGACGGGCATCCAGGACCGGAACAGCAGGACGACCACTCTGACCTACAGCGGCTCGGACCTGACCGGCATCACCGACTTCAACGGCAGGACAACGACCATTACGAACACCTCAGGCAAGATCACCGGGATCACCGATCCGATGGGCAGGACCTACGCGATCGGCTATACGAGCGGCTATATCGCGACCATTACCGATCCGCTGAACAACGCCTGGCATTTTTCCTATGATGCCAACGGCAGAATGCTCACCAAGACCGACCCGGCAGGTCGGCAGGTCACGTATGCCTATGATGCAGCCGGGAAGCTCCTGAACTCCACCGACCCGGAGGGCAAGACCCGGACCATGAACTACACCCAGACGGGGACAACGACCCAAACCGAGAAGGACGGAGGGGTATGGATATATAAGTATGATCCCACCTTCACGGTCAAGACCGAGGTGACGGACCCCAAGGGCTACATCACCAGATACGCCTATGACGGCAAAAGAAACCTGATCAAAAAGACCGAAGCAGACGGCAGCTACACCTCCTATGCCTATGACGGCAACAGCAACCTTCTCTCCACCACCGACCCGCTGGGCAAGACGACAACGTATACCTACAATGCCCTGAACCTCGTCACGAGCATCACCGATCCCAGGAGCAACACCGCGCAGTACGGCTACGATGCCAACGGCAACCTGACATCGATTACCACCCCGGGAAACGCCGTTAGCAGCTACCAGTACGACACCAGGGGCAACATCATAAGCATTACAACACCTCTGAACAAGACGACAACGATGGTCTATGACTCCAACAACAACCTGATCTCCGTCACCGATCCCAAGAGCGGCGCAACGACCATGACCTATGACAACGCGGGCAATCTGCTGACCCAGACGGACGCCCTGAACAACACCACCACCTTCCAGTACAACAGCTTAAACCAGCTTACCCGGATCACCGATCCGAAGGGGTATGTCACCAGTTACACCTATGACTACAATGGCAACAGACTGACCGCAACCGACGCCGGCAGCAACACCAGCCGGTATCTCTACAACTACAGGGATCAGCTCACCGGAATCACCGATGCCTTGAACAACATCACCACACTCGGTTACAGCGGTTCCGGCTGTTCTTCCTGCACGTCGGGGGTGGACAAGCTCGCGGCGGTCACCGATGCGAAGAGCCATACCACCGCCTTCGAGTACGACACCACCGGCAAGCTCACCAAAGAGACCGATCCCCTGGGCAAGATCACGACCTACAGCTATGACGGCAAGGGGAATCTCATCACCAGAACCAGCCCCGACAACAAGACGATTGCCTACACCTATGACCTGAATAACAGATTGACTCAGAAAACATACTCCGGCAGCTCCGTCGCCGCCTTCCAGTACGACGATGCCGGCAACATGATCTATGCAGGAAATCAGAACATCGCCTATAATTTCACCTATGATGCCAACAACCGGATCACGCAGATTACCGATTCCAACAGCCGCACCATCCAGTACGGCTATGACGCAAACGGCAACAGAACGACCATGATCACCCCGGAGAACAAGACGATCAGCTACGGTTACGACAACAACAATCTGCCCAGCCAGATCACAACCGACCTGGGGCAGTTCACCTTCGGCTATGATGCCGGTAACAGAAGGACGACCAGAGCCCTGCCCAACGGCACAACCACAACCTACAGCTATGATGAGGACAGCCGTCTGACAGGAATAACAACCACGAAGAGCTCAACCACGATCGACTCCACAACCTACACCCATGACAACGTGGGAAACAGACTCACCAAGACCCAGCCCACGGTAAACTACAGCTACGGCTATGATGCCGTCTACAGACTGACCCAGGCAACACCCACGGGAGGCAGTCATCCACCGGAGACCTACACCTACGATCAGGTGGGAAACAGGCTTACAAAAGTAAATGAAGAACCGCCGACAAACAATGAGACGACCACCTACGCCTATGATGATGAGAACCGGTTGACGGGGGTGCAGATCACCCAAAACAGCAAAACAAAGCAACTGAGCTTCGCTTATGATCCTTTCGGCAGAAGAATCTCCAAGACGCTCATCAAGGACGAGATCGGCACGGACTGCACCGCCCCGAACATCTGTCCGAGAACCAC
>JAZDIK010000018.1:0-2115 GCA_043805145.1 Pseudomonadota bacterium
ACCGGCCCAGGGATACCGGTGCAGCCACCATGACCGCGCGAGCCTGTCGACGGCGTCGTCGATCCTTTCCCGGTCGGCCGGGGCCTTGGAGGGGGCCGATTCTTCGTAAAACAGCGTGGTCGAAAATTCATCGCCGGCCACCTGCCACGTTTCCCGGATGCCGTACTCCTCGGGATGCTGCGCCACGCGCGCGCCGGCGACGAGGGCAAACTCGCCGCAGATGAAAAGGGCGATGGAGTCGCGCAGCTCTTCGATGAAGCGGACGGTCATCAGCGCCTCCCGGCCGGTTTCCGTCGGAAAATCGGTGAAACACATCACTTCAACAGCGATTCCCGCAGCGGCAAGGTTCTTCACGGCCAGGGCCGCATCCCGGACAGACAGCCCCTTGTGGATCAGTTGCAGCACCCGTGGGGCGGCCGATTCCACGCCAAGGGCCACGCCGAGCGCTCCGCCTTCCGCCAGTACGCGGCAGCATTCCGCATCCAGGATCGGCTCCGGGCCAGTTCGCCCCACTCGGCTCGAGCTTTTCCTTACACGGATACGTTGCGGCGATCTCCAACGTATCCGGCGATGGCAGCGTGATCCGGGGAAAGGATTCCAGGGAGGGGCGGATCTCGGAGACGGCCTTCTGTTGGGGTCTCAGGAAGCGCGGCACCCCACCACTCTAAATCATGGGCGCTACAAACATGGCGAATTTTACAATAGCGCCAAAGGCTTCCTTTAGATCATTAGCCTGAGCGATCTCCTTGCTCATCTGAATCATGCCAGCCCTTGCGGCATCGAAGTCAAATCCGGTACCGGCGGTGCTTCCCATCAGACCGGTGAGCTTTTCAAGGTCGATGCCGTTGAGAGCGTTTTTGAATTTATTGGTAAGCAGCGTTTTACCCTGTAACTCCCAACTCAGTTTTGCTATCGTCTCAGATTGACAGTTTATCGTCAGCGCCAGGGATTTTATGATTTCACGATCCGCCGGAGAAAATGCCGAAGCGTCCGAAGTGGCACGTTCCATAAATTTCTTGATGTCGTCGTCGGAAATGGCCATGATCATACCTCCTTTTTACTTTCTTATATTTGTGAGTTCTTTCAATGCAGCCTGCGCCGCCTCTTTCCTGACCGGATCACCGGTCCGGACGGCCACCAGTTCGGCGACCGTCTTTTGTATCGAATCGGACGTGAGGAGGGAAACGGCCGCCCCAAAGGATGCATTCGAGTTTGAGAATTCGAGAATCGCTTTACTGTGCTGAATGCCTAATTGTCCCTGTTTGCCGACCAGCTTGACGAAATCGGCATAGGCCCCCCTGATCTCTTTGTTCAGAGACAGGGCGTCGGAAGTGACGAAGAAGCGCGGCGAGAAGACATCGTTCAGCATCACGTTTTCATATTCCGCCCCCTTTTGCCCGATCTCGATATAATTTTTGAGAAGGATTATGGCCGCATTTTCGTCGATGCGGTTGAAGGCCACATCGGCGATGATGGGCTTTTTCCTCAACTGTTCTGCCACCGTCGCCTTACGTTCCGGAGAATCCTGAAGAGACATAATCTGTTGGGCCAATGGCCTGAGGTCCGCCACATCCCGCTTAAACGAAGTTTCATTCATAGTCGCCGATTTTGTATATTTGGTGATTGCATCACGAAGCGTACCTTGGATCAAGGCGTATCGCATTTCGAGCAGGGGGCCCAAGACATCCGCGTACATACCCAGAAGAGTGTCGACATTGGCTGTATAGTTCGTGAGGTTCGTCGCATTGTCCGTTGCGACAGGCCGTAGGGTAGACGGGCTGAGGCAGCCGCAAACGAGTAAAAAGGTGCAGGATAATACGAATAGTTTTACAAAATTTCTCATTTTCCTCCCTCCTTCATTGGAATTCATCGGATAAAGATTGTAAAAAGATTTCCGTTATCCAAGATGTCCGCTATTCCCTTGCCCGGTTGATCCTTTCCATGAAATTTCCTTTGCCGGGCACCATCCATCACGGTCCAGGTGCGATCCCGTATCTCGTCAAGCCGATCCCGAACTGCCCTTCCAGATCGTAAGGAATGCCGTGGACCACGCCTCCGCCGTTCGCGATGCAGAGTTTTCTCGTCCGGACATCCTCGATCCAGGCCGGGTTTGCC
>JAZDIK010000019.1:0-3686 GCA_043805145.1 Pseudomonadota bacterium
CTCAAAGGTGGGTTTCGGCCCTTTGAAAAAGAACCAGCGTATCATGCCCGCTATGTCTCTGACATCCCGTTCATTGGGGCAGAGAGAGTCGGGGCCGAGCAGTCTCTCCATCCAGTTCCCCGGTATATCCTTTCTGATAAAAAGAAAATGGATGGCCATGAGATTCGCCGTAAGGAAATAAACAAATGTGATCACGGCGCATATCCGGTGAATCAGGGCGGCGTTGGCGGCGCCGCCGAATAGCGCCATGAGCAGCTTCGACAGTTCCTGATCGCTGAACTTAAGCGGCAAACCGGTCAGGGCAAGTCCGAGGAAACTGACCATAACCAGAATATGCAGGATAACATGACGGGCATTGAAACGGCGGTACTGCTTAAAACCGCCCGGCACATGTCCGATGGCGCCTTCCGCGAGCAGCGCCGCTTTCTCCCGGTTTTCCACAAATCCGCGGTATAACCACAGGAGCGTATGCACCCAGAAGATAGCAAAAGTGCTGTATAATAGACTGATCATGAGTATATAGGTCCAGTACAGAAACGGGTATTTCTGCCTGTCCGTATGTTCCCCGTGGGCGTAAAACTTCGTAAACATTGTCGTGGCGTGCTTATGGCATTGCTTGCATGTCTCAACAAGGTGCTTGGGATTGACGGTCGAACGCGGATCTGACGCTTTCAGCACGGAATGGGCCGTATGACAGTCGGAACATCCGGCAACCTTTTCCGGATAACCGAGCCGGTAGTTTTTCCCATGATAACTGTCCATGTAGGTCCTGGTCGCCACATTGAAGACATTATTGCGCTTCATCATCTTCTCGTCGCTGTGACATCTCATGCAGACTTTGGTATGAAATACCCGGTCGGTATGGAACGTTGGATCATTCATCGGCTTGATGTCATGGAGATTATGGCAGTCATGACATGCGGCGGAATCCTGATTGCCTGCTGCCACCGTCTGTCCGTGGATGGATTGCCGGTAAACCGCCTTTTGATCATGGCACTGGATACACTTGGCAACGACAACGCGTTTGTCATTTTCCCAGTACCGGTGCGAGTGTATGTCGGTATGGCAATCCGCACATTGCACATCCTTTTGTACATGCACACTGGCGTAGTGCTCGGCATTCTCCTTTTTGTGACAGCGCTCACACCTGACCTTCTCCATCTTGATTTCACCCTTGACGTGTTTGGAAAGGTCGGTAAGCTGGACATGGCAGCTGTTACAGCCATTTTTCCCATGAACGGAAGCGACAAAAGCAGCGGCGGAGATCTTGTCGCCGTGGCAGCCGAGGCAGGTTGCCGGATCGATGGCCATACCCTGTTCAGCGCACAGGGAATACGGAGACAATAACATGAGTAAGATCGCAACCGTCACACGGGGAACCATTTTCAACATGCTGATCCTCCTGCAAAACAGAAAATCAAAGAAACGTGGCGTTGCAAAACCTGTGGGTTGCGCGCAGTTTCCGTTGGGTGATTTGATATCGTTGCATTATGATAAAAGTTGCGTATCCCTAATACATAGGTTGGTAAAAAGCAATAAAAAAATGAGCCCCCGCATGCCCCCCGGAGTTTGCAGACCGAACATCTGTCTTGACTATCATTTGCCCATAAACTAAGATCATGCGAACTCCTGAGCAGTTATCCATTAACGACGGATAGCGCCGAACTCACATCCTTATTGAGGAACAAGACATTTGCGTATCAGCCTTATCTCCAAATTGACCATAGGCACCAGTCTCATCCTGCTTGTCTTCATGGTGTTCTTTGCTTACATCAACATCGCCACCCTCAAGACCATGCTCCTGGAAGCAGCGATCTCCGATGCCGATAAGTTGAGCGAAACAATAATAAAAACAACTCATTATGAAATGCTTGAGGATAACCGGAAAAGGACCTATGAAATGATCCAGGAAGTAGGCACGCTGCAGGGGGTGGATCATATCCGGATGATTAATAAAAGCGGCCATATAACCTTCTCGACCGAAAAAGATGAAATCGGCAGATATCTCGACAAAACAGAGGCCGGTTGCAACATGTGTCACACCAGCGGTGAAACCAAAGTACAGGCGTCCACGATGAACAGGAGCCGGATTTTTTTTAATAAGCAGGGAACGCAGGTGGTGGGCATGGCCAAGGCCATTTACAACGAAGAAAGCTGTTACCTGTCATCATGCCACTTCCACCCGTCCAAGCAGAGGATCTTAGGCGTCCTGGACATCATCGTTTCCCTGGAAACCATGCATACGTTAATAGGTTATTACCGTAATAAAATCATTTTTCTGACGATTTTTCTGCTCCTGTCCATTTCTCTGGCCATCACCTTCTTTACCCATCGCCTGGTAAATCGTCCCGTAAAGCAGCTTTTGACGCAAACGCAAAGAATAGCCCGGGGAGATCTCGACGCCTTGGTGCAAAATGCGTCCCGCGATGAAATTGGAGAACTCTCCGACGCCTTCAATCAGATGACGGCCAGTCTCAAAAGCGCCCGGATAGAACTGGAAGAGTGGGGGAAAAAACTTGAGGCGAAGGTTGCGGAAAGGACTGCTGAAATTAAGCAGATGCAGACCCAGTTGATCCGTTCCGAGAAATTAGTTTCCCTTGGAAAACTGGTGGCCGGTATTACCCATGAGATCAATAATCCCCTCACGGGCATCCTGATGTACGCCAACTTGACCAGCCAAAGTCCTCAGTTGGACCCGTCTCTCAAAAGCGACCTGGATGTCATCATTAACGAAGCCAAGAGATGTGCAAAGATAGTGAGAGGATTGCTTGATTTTTCCCGCGAATCGATACCGCAGAAGAAGCCGGCATCCCTTAACTACGTCATGGAGAGTACGCTCGATCTTATCAGTCGCCAAGCGAGCTTTCACAACATCGACATAGTCAGGGACTATCAGACGGATTTACCGCTTATCCCGATTGATGAAAACCAGATGGAACAGGTTTTTATCAACATGTTGCTCAACGCCAGTCAGGCGATGACCGGCAGCGGAAGCATCCGTATTAAAACATATGCGGAAGATGACGGATACGTCTGTCTGAGGATAATTGATACCGGGGCGGGTATCAAAGAAGAAGACATTGGAAAGATATTTGATCCTTTTTTCACCACGAAAACTGATAAGGGCACGGGATTAGGTCTTTCCGTTTCCTATGGGATCATCGAGAGGCATGGCGGTAAGATCGAAGTGGAAAGTGCGTTCGGCAAAGGAACAACTTTTACCATTAAATTGCCCCTGTGCCCGCAGGGCAGAGAGACGCTTGCCGCCAGCAGCAATAACAATTAGGGGCACTGTTTTCCGTGCCCCTGTCCGAATCGATGCGTCCCCTGCGATCGGTTGCACGCCGGCGTACCCGGCGCCATGGTGAGAACAGGTCCGTATGAACCATTCACCGCCAGGCGTATATTTTTTTATACAAGTCGGCCGCAATAAATATTTTGAATGGCAACAGCAAGTTAGCCCCAATCTCTCGTAATTATTCGATCCCGCCTGATGCAAGGGTACTCGACGCCCTCAAGCTTTAAAGTTTCGCCTCTACGGACTTGATCTTGCCCTCGATGCGGTTCACCGCCCCCTCGCGGTAATCCATCTGGATCGTCATGTAGATCCGGCTGCAATCCTTTTTGAGTTCCTTGAAACAACTCTCAACGACGGTCATCACCTCGTCCCACTCCCCTTCGACAGC
>JAZDIK010000020.1:0-3531 GCA_043805145.1 Pseudomonadota bacterium
GATGCCCAACCAGCAAGCCGCTGTTCTGATGTTATCCAATCTTGATCAGAGAGAGCACATCGGGGCGGCGTTGAGCCGTTTCCCCGGGCCTCAATACCTGGAGTGGCTGAAGTGGCTGCACCTTGCTTTGAAGCCGGCAAGCTATGTGGAAATCGGCGTTGAAACAGGGCAATCCTTGCAGCTTGCACATAATCCCACCAAAGCGGTCGGAATCGATCCTGATATCCGAATCATTCATTCCCAGGATGTCTGGGTGAAAGTGTTCAAGTTGACTAGTGATGACTTTTTCGCACAGCATGATTTGCGCCAGGTATTGGGTGCACAATCCGTTGACTTGGTTTTTATCGATGGATTGCACACCTTTGATCAGGCCCTTAAGGATTTCATCAATATCGAGCGTTACGCCCATTCCAAAACAGTGGTCGCATTCCACGATATTTATCCGGTAACTCCGCTCACGGCGGCAAGAGATCGTAAATCGATCTTCTGGATAGGAGACACCTGGAAGGTCGTGCTGATTCTCAAACAGATGAGGTCTGACTTGAGAATCTTCACCTTACCTACATATCCCAGCGGTTTAACACTGGTGACGGGATTAAACGGGGATTCCAAACTGCTGGCTCAAAAAACTGAGACAATCATCGAGCGCTGGATGCCGGTCACACTGGATTCGTACATGATGGATATTGAGACCCATCTAAACGTAATCGATAACGATTTCGGCGCGGTTTTCAAGTTGCTTGGATAATTGACACCTGAGTGGTGTCAGCTGGCAAGCAGGTCTTGAGTTACGGATGCGATATCGGACACGATGATTCCGTCGACGCCCTGCTCGACCGCCCTGCGCGCGTCGTCAGCGCAGAGGATTCCCTTGAGAATGAATGAAACACCCATTTTTGCTCGCCGCGCGGGCGAGCGCAAGGCCCGCCTCGAACCGGCACAGCCTGGCCGTCCTATCGGCGCGATACCCACCGGCATGGCATAGCGGTTATCGAAGAGCCGCGGGATCTCGTCAAATGTTTGACGAATTGTCAAAAAGATATTTTTGCCGTTCGGCTCCCTGACCCGCCCCGAAACGTTCCCCGGCGCTGACGAACATGCATGTGCGTGCGCAAAACCGCGTACCGGACATCTGGTATGGTATTTGCTGTCATGTAAACAAGCGGCGCGTGACGCTCGGGAAAATCAGGGCGTGGAATCTGTTCGTGAATTCGAGGAAGTAAAGCGTGGATGTCGCAACCGTTGCGGGAATCATTGTCGGTTTCAGCCTGGTAATTCTGGCCATGGCTTCCGGCGGCGGATTAAACTGGTTTCTGGACGCCCCTGCGGCCATGATTGTTTTGGGGGGGACCTTTGGCGCCATCCTGATCAATTATCCTTTGGGAGATATCGCCGGGGTGTTCAAAGCCATCAAGTACGTGTTTTTCCAGCGTGAGCTGCATTCCTTGCGCGTCATTGACCTCCTGGTGAGGATGTCTCAAACCACTCGCCGTGAAGGTATCCTGGGTATGGAAAGAATGAGCCGCGAAGTGGATGATCCTTTTTTGAAGAAGGCTATAGAGTTCATGGTGGACGGCGCTGGGCCGGATGAGTTGAACACAATTTTGGTGACGGAACTTGAATATGTTGAGGAACGTCATCGCCTGGGAGCGGAGATATTTACGACGATGGGGCATTTTGCACCGGCGATGGGCATGATGGGCACTCTTATCGGTCTGATCCAGATGTTGATGCGGATGAACGAACCCAGCACCATCGGACCTTCGATGGCAGTGGCCTTAGTGACGACGTTCTATGGCGTTATCCTGTCCAATCTCATCTTTCTTCCCGTCGCCGGTAAGTTGCGTACGCGCAGCGCGCGGGAATTATTAGTTAAACAACTCATTATTAACGGAGTTCTGTCCATTCAGTCCGGAGATAACCCCCGGGTTGTGGAGAAGAAACTCCATTCGTTTATCGCACCTCAGGAAAGGCGTTCAGTATTTTTTTATGGAAAAACAGCAAAAAAGAGAACAAGTCCTGAATGAGGCGCCGGTGGCGGGATGGCAAACCATCTACAGTTCAGTCGCGATGATTCTTGTTGTTTTTTTCATCATGATGGCAGCCAATTCATCCGTCAGCCGTCATAAAACGCTTCAGGCCGTTCGCTATTTTCAGGCGGATGCGGCGAGCGGAGGGAAACATGCGGCGCCGGCGGGTTCAATCCGGCAAAAGACGGAGGCGCCCGATGTTCGTCGATCGGCAGAGGCGCCGGGAAACGACGACGATCTGCTCCGATTTTTCAGACGGTCGGGTGTGCAACCGGGAGTCAGCGTTCATGTCCATTCAGAGGGGCTTTTCATGCGGATAAACAGCAGGGCGCTCTTTACTCAAGGATCGGGGGGCATCTCCGGCCGGACCGCTGCTTCTTTGCACGAGGCAGTAAAAATTGCTCTTGCCCGGTCGTTATTTATCCGTGTTGAGGGGCATACGGAGAATCTCTCGGCGACCGGCGGGGATGTGAACGCAAGCTTGAAAATGTCGGCGGTGATGGCGGCGCATGTCCGGCGATATTTGCTCGAGGAGGAAAAGTTTCCCCGGGATCGTTTGATTGCTGCCGGGTTTGGTTCATACCGGCCGTTGCATACCAACGAAACGGAAGAGGGGCGGATAGGAAATCGCCGTATCGAAATCATTCTGACGCGGCAAAGATGAAAGGATCGCAATTGTCCGTAATGCGAAAACAGCTATCGCCAAGAACCCTGATTTTCTGTCCGAGAAGTCAACGGGTATGTTTCACGCGGCTTGAAGGGTGAAAATGATATGCGGGTATCCGACACACGTATGAGAAGCAGATCGTCTCCGCAGCAGGATGGGCCAACAGGATGGTGGCTCCTGACATTTAACGATTTGATCACCCTTCTGCTGACCTTCTTTGTTCTGCTCCTGGCAATGTCCCAGGTGGATGCGGAGAAAATGCAGGCGATATCGACAGCCGCGAGGGAGGGTTTTGGAATAACGGCTGTTCCTCAGGGTATGAGCGGCGTGGTTGAGCCGTTTGTGGTTCCTCTTCAGGATCGGGACATTGAAGCGGAAAAGGTTAAAAAGGCCGCCCGTCAATCCTTGCGACGTGATGCCGGCACGGGGATCCCATCGGGGGAAAAAGCAATACTGGTTAGGTCATTCACCAAGATAGAGGGGCTTGAGGTGAAGGACGTGCCGGAGGGATTGTCCGTTTCCGCCGCCGCATCATCATTTTTCCCCGGCCGGTCTGAAGAAATTCATGCTCAGGGCCGGAGACTTCTGGACAAAATCAGCGATACCCTGCAAGGGAGTAATATGGAAATCCGTATAGAGAGCAGTGTCGGAGAAGCCCGCCGCGGCGGCAACGTGCAGGGAGAGAACGGGGGCCTGCCCATCTTCCGCGCCGTGAATATCGCAGAATATTTCATTTCACGGCGCATCGCACCGGATAGGCTGTCTGTGATCGGCTATGGCGAGGCGTCTGCCTCCCTGCCGAACTCCGGACAGGGTTCCGAAATGATGCATGAC
>JAZDIK010000021.1:0-18558 GCA_043805145.1 Pseudomonadota bacterium
TCCTGTGTGCTTTTCATGCGGTTGGCTGCCAGCCGCAACACTTTTTGCAGCATGGGAGGCAAGCGCCTTGTGGCCATGTCCATCAGACGGTTCGACTCGCCGCCTCTGTAATAATAGAACAAGGCGGCATTGTGGCCGAGAGCCTCTGCAGCCCGCCCGACCCCCTCCGTCCATTCCCCCATCCATTGAGGGCCGACAATAAACATCCTCATCTTCCGGGACGCTCGGCTTTCATGCGGATCAGTCCCTCTTCGACGCCAATGGTTCTGACACCCAGTTCGGTTTCCATCTTGGTCGTGTCGAAAGAGGTGTCCCTCGGACGGGGGGCAATCTCCGGGAAAAAGGAATCCGGGACCGGC
Source organism: Pseudomonadota bacterium (assembly GCA_043805145.1). Lineage (GTDB taxonomy): Bacteria > Desulfobacterota > Syntrophia > Syntrophales > Fen-1087 > JAPLJM01. The sequence continues at coordinate 360 of JAZDIK010000021.1, forward strand.
TGGATCAAGCCGGCATCCAGATTGAAGACATCCGCGGTCAGCAAGGCAAACTGGTACAGGGACATATGGTCCCGCCCGGCAACATGATAGACGCCGGATCGATCCTGCTGAACCACCGCCCAGATGGCCGCTGCGCAGGACCAGGTTGCAAGAGGTTTGTTAAACACATTATCCACGACCCTGATCTTCTGGCCGTTTTCCAGAGACCGCACCCACCAGACCACCGGATTATCGCGTTCGCCCGGATACGGCCAACCGTACATCAGGATGGGACGCACGATGGCCCAGGGGATATTTCCTTCCCGGACAACCTTCTCGGCTTCGACCTTCAGGACTCCGTAGTGGTTGATTGGGTTGACCGGGGCCGTTTCGGAGTAAAATGGCATACGACCATCAAAGACGGCATTCGAGGAGATGTAAACGAGCCTTGAGTTGAAAATCTCGCACAGGGCAACGACATTCGCCGTCCCCCCCACGTTGACCCTTCTCGTCTCTTCCCGATTTTTCTCGGCATAGTCCACACTGCCGACTGCGGCAGCGTGAATCACAACATCCGGCCTCGTCCGTTCGAAAGCGAATTCCAATTGCCCGCGATCAGACACATCGGCGGCAAGGATCTCAAAGGGAAGGGCTAAGGGCAAAGAACGCTCGGGATAAATGATCCCATGCCCTTGAATATCCTGCGGTGCAAAACGCTGCAGGGCAACGCCAAGCAGCCCCGTTGCCCCGGTGACCAAAACCCGTTTGACCCTTTTCAATTTTCCCAAATCAGATCTGCCCCTTTTCACAGGTCGGCCCGTCAGGCGCTCGTTGCTACGCGTGTCCGTTTTTTACACCCCTCTGCCCGGGAATCAGCCGCAATGCAAAGTGGTAGATTTTCCTGATCAATGCCAATGCCAAATAGAGCGGTGCAAACCGGTCATACCCGATGCTTCTGGACAAGATTTGGGGAAGGCTTCTAAGCCAGCTCAGCGGATTGTCATTGATGTAATTGGTCCATTTGGACGCCAGGTTGATCTTGAATCGCACCGCTTCGATAAACGTCAAGTTCACTTTGGCGTAGGCCTTGTACAGCAGAGCAAATGTCTCCAAAACCGGTGTGGCAATCCCCATGGAGTTTCGGACTGTTGACGCATGGGTTCTGAAATAGTTCAAGGGTTTGGCGACATAGTAAAAATCGCAATGTTCAGACAAGCGACACCAGAAATCCCAATCCGCGCATGCCTTGTACTGAGAATCAAAACCACCGATCAGGCGGAAATATCTTTTTCGAATGATCGCCGCACTCATATTGGGAATGACGCAGGATTTTAAAAAAAATTTCTGCATTTTCCCCTGCGGGATCAAGGCGTCCTGAGCGCAGTGGACCCGAAACGATTTTTCCCTTTGGTAAAAATCATCACCAAACACCTTGCCATTGCCGTCAATCATGTAACTTTTACAGTAAGCCACCCCTGCGGATTCATTTTCTTTTAACCGCTCCATCAGTATCTCTACATGCTCGGGTTCATCATGATCGTCACACTCGGCAAACATAATGAAGGCCCCATGGCTTATGTTCACCCCAAAGTTGCAGGCATTGGCATAGCCGCCATTTTTTTCCAGAGGGAATACTTTGATTTTTGGTTCTTTCCTATACTTGTCCAATACCGCCAGAGACCCGTCCGTTGAACAATCGTCGACAACGATGATCTCCCGGTTGCCGTAGGTTTGTTTCAAGAGACTTTCCATCCGTTTGTCAAGGTATTCAGCATGATTGTAACTTGTCACGATCACACTGACCAACGCTTCTTGATGATCTTTATCGGGCATAAAATGAAAAGACGAGGGGTTAACGGGTGATCTGTGTGAGGATATCACGGACAACGAGTCCGAACCGAAATAGGCGCCAGCATTGTCATTTTGTTTTTTACCAGAGCCAAAAAGGCATAGACCTTAATAAAGGCTTTCAGCAACACAGCCTTGGGAACGGTTTCAGATTTTGCAAAGAATCTAATGATCGATTTAGGAGTATGATTTGACCCCAGCAATGCAATAACGGCATTAAGGTACTTTTTTTCTTGCGATCCGTAATTTATTTTATAAAATCGGCTTGTTACCTCAGAATCCCCCAACATGGCGACAGGCGAATCTTTTACGCTTTGGATGGTGGTAAAATCTTCATCTCCCTGTTTTTCTGAAATGTATCCATCCTGCAATGCCTTTTCAGTAATCGCTGTTCCCGGGTAAAATATCAAATTATATCCCTGCAGGGAAAAGGGTTTGGGAAACTTTAAAAACAGCTTAATGGTTTCAGATAAGTCGGCATTCGTTTCGTAGGGATTATTGAAGATGATATCGTATTTAACATCTATCCCCAGGTGGTGGAGGTATTCTGCAACTTCTACGACCTTCCTGCCCGAAACGGATCTGTTGTATATTTTTCTATTGACGCGCTCACTCCCGGTTTGGATCCCAACCTGCAAACCAATGAGTCCCGCATCCATCAGGAGCTTGATTTTTTCCTGATTAAAGGCCATCGGTTCAATCAGGGCAAAAAAAGGCAAATCAATCTTACCCCGATAAAGGTCATGAAACGTCTTAAAGTCTTCAAGGTCCCGGGTCACAAAACTATCGTCCCAGAAATTGATTCTGGATAGCTTCTTAAAAATACCCTTCGCATGCTGCAGCTCTTCGATCACATTCTCGATGCTTCGCTTTCTAAGATATTGTCCTTTTCCTGCGAATGCTTTCCTCCTGTAACTGTTATAGCAATAATTGCAGTTATAGGGACAGCCGCGGGAGGTCATGACACTGTACTCACCCCCGAGATTCTTTTCGCCAAGCCGTTCAAATCCCTTCTCGTTCATCGCATATTGGGACCCCAGATCAAAATCGGGAAAGGGATATCGATCGAGATTTTCTTCCAGAAGGCGCAACTCGTTTTTCACGATCCCCTTTTCCGTCCTGAACCATATATTCCTGATCGATAAATCTGGATCGCCGTGATGAGACATATGGTCGGCAAGCTCGAGGAGGGCCTCTTCCCCTTCACCCAGGCAAACCATATCCGCGTGTTGCAGACATTCATCAGGCTTCACGTTCACATGGGCGCCTCCCCAGATCACAGGCAGGCCAAGCTTCTCTTTGATCGCCCTGGTGACGATGACGGCGGACCGATAATCGTCCGTCACCAGACTGACGCCGACAAGATCGACTGACTTCTCTTTCAAGAGTTCGATCAACCCGTTCAAATTGCTTGGATTAAATGCGGTGGAACAAAAAAGGCAGGTCGCCTCATAACCGCTCCTCTTGAGATAGGAAGAGAGGCTTCTGATGTTGATGCTGTTGTTCAAAAATGATACCAATCCTAGTCGCAGCATCCTAATTCCGCCGATTCATTGGACCGTTCATCGGACCGGCCACACCCGGCGCCTGAACCCGTTCCCAGCTGCCCGTAGCGAGATTATATTGCTTCGCTACCCTTGCCGGCACTCCCACGGCGACTGAATAGTCCGGGATGTCATCCAGGACGACTGCGTTGGCGCCGATGACACAGTGCTTCCCGATCTTTGCACCTATGATACAAACATTTTCACCGATCCATGAACCTTCTCCGATGGTCACCTCAGACTTAAGCTTCGCCCCCTGATGCATGACCGGAATATGAATATTTTCATATTCGTGTGTGTTATCGGAAATATAGACTCTGTCGGCAGTCAACACATGCTCGCCCAAAACGACGCGTCGCACGGCTGCAATATGGTTGTAATGACCAATGATGCACCCTTTGTTCAATATCAATTCCGGCTCGCATCCGTCAATTTTCTGCGCATAGAGCCACGACTGCGCCTGAACAACCACTCCCCCCAACAGGGAGATGTATTTTTCCCCATCAATTCGCAATGGTTTTATGATTAAGGCCTTGAATTCAAGCCTCTTATACTTATGCTTGTTTCTGATATAAAATATCACCAGTTTAAGTCGAAAATATGTTTTAACGGCCAGCTTCTTCAAGGATTGCATTTTTTGTTTTTTCCCCATATTTTCAGAAATGTTTCCGGTTCAGAAAAATATGGCGCATAAACCCCGATCCTTTTTTCATCCATATCCCACCAGCTTGTTTCAAGCAATTGCTGAATGGTTTCCTGATCAAAGCGATATCTCAATATTTTTGCCGGGATACCCGCTGCGATCGCATATTCCGGAATATCTTTCGTGACGATGGCGCCGGCGGCAACGACGGCGCCGGTCCCTATTTTAACGCCATCCATGACCGTGGCGCCCTGACCGATCCAGACATCGTTTCCCACCGTTGTTCGCCGATCAAAGGGTTCAAAACGGTCTTTGGAACTGAAGGTCTTCGCAAGCGGCTGGGTTGCAGAGTAAAAGGCCGGATGAGAACTGACATGCTTTAGGGGGTGCTTCCCCAGGCTTATGCTCACACCGGCCGCGATCGAGCAGAACTTGCCGATATCAGCATTGATAATGACCGAGTTTTTCTGGACAAAGGTATGATCGCCCAATACGGAGTTGATGATGCTGGCATTCCTGAAGATCACATTGTAATTTCCCAGTACGGACAAATCATCGACCGAGCTGCCGGGATAAAAATGACAGTTGGGATATTTTTTCTTCAGTCTCGCCAAAATCACAGGGGCCGAGATCCAGGCTTTCAAACCGCGCCATGCATACATCAATAACAACCGTCGACTCATGAAGGGACCCTGCTGGCCCCTGGTGTTTCAGACAGGAGCGAGTAAATGAAATCCATGTTGCGTTGCAGGTTATGGCCATCCAGAGGGCCGATATACCTTTCCATGACCGCTCTGTGTTTAAAGGCGCCATAGATCCGGTCGTTCTGATAGAACAGCTCCATTTTCTCAACCAGGTCATCGACCGAGCTGGCCGTCACCAGCTCTGATTTTCCGTCAAACGGGGGGTGCGAGATCTCCGTGTCCTTTTTATAATACAGAACGGGGATCCCCAAGCAGGAGGCTTCGAACAATGTCTGGGAATAGAACGTTATATAGAAGTCGGCACGGGAAAGGACCTCTTTCATCGGAATCCGGTCATAAAGCTCGACGGTCACGTCCGGGAAGTACTCCTTCAGAAAAGCCTCATATTGTTCCAGATAGCCATTGGGACGGATCTTTAGAACCAGACGCATCTCCCTGCCCTTTTCTTTCAAGCGATTGCAGGCCGTCAGCAAATCATGCAGAAAATCGAATTCAACGACCACATAGGAGTTCAAATCGATATTGTTAAATCCGGAAGCGCCGATGACAATGGTGGGTTTGCCAGGATCGATGCTTTTCAATGGCACGTTTTGCCCATAGTCATCCATCCGCGGATCTCCAAGGCAGACAATATTGTTCATCCCGCGGAAATAATGGGTTTTTACGGATTCGCCGTAGGCATTGATCCAGGCGGCATCCTTGGCCTCATCCAGATAGGAGTTGGTCAGCAGCCCATTGATGATCAGATAGGTGGGAATTTGATGGTGATGACAGTAATTGAGCATGAGGCAGTTTGTAAACCCGATATTGGAAATGGCGACCATCAGTTTTAATTTTTTCTTTTTGAAATATCCGCTGAGGCTGTCCAGGGTTTTCAGACAGTCCACCAGTCGTTCCGAGATCCGTTGCACAATGATCGGATAAAGATGTTGGCTCACGGGAAAACCATCGATCTCCCAATGAACGGATTTTCTCACCTGAAACCCGTCGATCATCTCCGCGGCCAACCGCCGGTAGCGGGGGGAAGTCCGCCAGACCGGCACACGCCTTTCCCGGAATGATCCGACGTCCCGGGTGTAATCATCAAAAATGAGCCTGATCCCTGGATCCTTCTTGAACTGTTCGATGATCCTTTTCGTTGGATGATAGGAGTGTATATAAACGTTTGTAAAACTCTTCCTGAAAAGGATAAGGTTATCAACAAGAAAGAATATCAGATCGAGGATTCTGGCCAGAAGAACCTTGAATGCCTGTTTCAGGCCCGCGGGGTAAATATTCTCATCAATCCAGCGGAGGATCGGGAAATAGTATTCCTGAACGGGTTGATCACCCTGCGGCGCCCATGACTCGATTTCAATGCCGAGTTTATTGATGATATCGATCGCATAGCCGTCATTAATCCCGACAAACCTCTTTTCACATTTAATTTTCTTGACCGACAGCAGGTTCACCAAGGTACGCACATAGCTGGTCATATTGCTCCAGATCGCGATCCTGAATGCATTTCCCACTTCAATGCCCCTGTGGGCGAAGATATCGTCCCCCTTCTGATCGCGATGCCATTTGGCAAAAAAATCGTAGGTTTCAAAATTGTATTTTTCCATCACCTCCGGATCGATCAGATGGTCAAGAAAGGCGACCTCCCCCCCGAGTGTGCGGATTTCCCTGAAAACGCCATAATCGTAGGTCAAGACGAGATCCCGATCCTGTTCGTAGGGAAAAGGACATGAACGCCAGTACATGCGATTCTGGACCAGGAACAAATGCCGATAGGTTTTATCGTGGATATCCATGGGGTTTCTTAATCGGATTGGTCGGATTTCACCCCTCTCGCCGGGATCTTCGGAGACATTTTAACTGAACCAGCCGCGCGAATATTTCGCCTTTTTTCAGAGCCCCTATCCCGGGGAAAGCCAGAACCAAACCGAGAATAATGAAGGTGTAACAGATTCCCGATACCAGAAATTGCGTCATAAAATGTGATGCTGAAAGGAGTGAAGAGGCCAGATGAGAACACCCCCAGGCGGTCAAGCTGAACATGAAGGTCACGCCGGCCTGATGAAAAAGAAATGTCCTCAGGGATAGGTTGAGATATTTTGAATTGAACCATAACTGAATATTGACACTGAGAAACTGCATGAAGACCATTTTAACGGCCAATCCTGTTGAACCAGCCTCCAAAGCGCCATACTCCTTGGGCCCCAGTAGAAAGAAGGTCAAAGGCAATCCAATCAGAATTAAGCCAAGGCCGATACGGCTATAGGTTTTCGTTCTCGCGGTGGCAAAAAAAAAGCGGCATTCATCTGGCCATAGGTCTGATGAAGCGGATAAAAACACATGACCGTAATGGGCAAAACCGCCCCGGTGAATGCCTGCCCCCCAAAGATCAGCATGACGTTTCTCGCTTCCGCAGCAAGAAAACAACCGAAGAAGGCGGCAACGGCAAATAGCATTTTGCTGTACTTCGAGAAAAGTTGACGCATTTTTTCAGTATCTTCGGCGGCAAAAGAGACCGCATACTCTCTCATGATAAGCGGGATCATTGCAGAAACGAAGAGGAAGCAAAGTGCGCCTGTCTGGTAGGCCAAGGAATAAAATCCCTGCTGGGTGCTGCCGGAGAATTTCTGCAGGCACCAGCGGTCCAGCATTTGCTCCAGGATCGCGAAAAAGGAAAATACCGCCAGTGGCAAGCAGAAAGATGAAAATTCCCTGCTGTATGATCTTAATTGGCTCCTGTTCAAACGCCAACGGGTCATGAGCGGGGAATGATATCTCCGGATCAACCAACAAAGGGCCGCGATCATTCCAACAAGCAGGAAGATTTGAAACACAAAATAGTTGAAGAGTGTCAGCCAGTCACCCCGGAATAAGAATACAATGATCAATAGCCCCAGCACCCTTTGAATCATGTTAACGACTTCCGATTTGGTCGTCAGACCATAGGCATCGGAAACCTGAATCAATGAATCATTGTACAATTTCAAAAATGCAAATAACGCTGACAGCACAACAAATATTGCTGCCTGGTCGGGCCAGACCCATTGCCCGATCCCCAGGATATAACAGGCGACAACCAACGCCGCCATTACCGCACCGATCAAGAGTGTCAGGTAGAAATAGAAGCTTATCAGCCCCTTGTCCTGCTGGCGCTGGGACAGTTTCGTATAAAAAGCGGTGGATGAATTGAGGTTCAGAAAACCGATCACCTGCCAAAAGAAGCTTGTCAGGAATGAAAAATTCCCATAGGCTGCCGGTCCCAATGCCCTCGGCACGATGGATTGGGTCATGAGGCCAACCCCCAAACCGACAAAATTGGTCATCAGTTTGAAGAGATAGCGTTTGTTGAATGACGGTTCGGCAGTCATCCTTTATCACCTATTCCACTTAATCCTGCTTCAAGATCAATATTCCGGGAAGGAGCATGCCGTCGAGACCCGATTTCATGAAGGTGTCAATGGCATCCGCCGCTGTGCAAACGATGGGATCGCCATGCAGGTTTTGCGATGTGTTGAGCAGAGCCCCGATCCCCGTCCTTTTCTCAAAGGCCTTGATGATCCCATAATAGTCGGGATTCGTTTCCTTCGCTACAAGCTGGGGTCTTATGGTGAAATCATAAGGGTGCATGGCCGCTTTGATGTGATCTCTGGCCAGCGCAGTGCTGTCGAAGGCAAGGGTCATGTAGGACGCCGGCAAACCCTTTGGGTTATGCAAATAATCCCTCGCCCGCTCTTCGAGGATCGAAGGCGTAAAGGGCATCCAGAAATCCCTGAATTTGATTTTTTCATTGATCAGTCGCAGGTTTTCAAACTTGGAGGGGTTGCATAGAATCGAGCGATTCCCGAGAGCCCGGGCGCCAAACTCCATTCTCCCGCAACATCTCCCGAGCACCTTGCCTTTGACCAGAAGAGCCGCTATGGCATCGACATCCGGCTCGTCGACAACCTGGAAGCCGGCCTTATGCCTGAATGGTTCAGATACGTTTTTTGACTCTGCCAAAGAGGGTTCATAGCCGAGATAGGCATGCTCCAGCGGGAGAGGCTCATCGCCAAGTTCCCTGGAAAGAGCATATGCGGCGCCTATCGCAAGCGATTCATCCCCTCCACTGGGCGGAATATGGATCTCTTGGATACAAGGCAGCCCGGCAATGACTTTGTTCGCCTTCACATTCATCGATAGACCGCCGCTGTAATATAAAACGTCAGCATTGGTCTTGGCCATGATATTGGTGATCCATTCCGTCAGCAAATCCTCAAGCCACATTTGCAGGCCCGCCGCTATACCATCAAATCTGAGACCTTCAAATTGATCTCTGAAATAGAAATACATATCTGAAGGTTTTTTGTTCCACACAAAATCGAGATCATGAACGACAAGGGTTTCTTTAAAAATCTCATACACGGGCTCTCTCACATAGTCTTGGGCATAAGGGGCAAGACCCATCACCTTGTATTCATGTTCATTCGGTTTCATTCCGAGCAGAAGGGTGATCCAGCGGTACATTCTTGCCATGTTGCACATGGGCGTTCGGTGGACCTCCCGAAGAACGCCATTCTCCACAATGCTGATGGTTGCATTGCACCCGTCCCCCCAGCCATCGGCCGTGACGATGGCGCATTTTTTCGCTGAATTGTGAGGGGAAGCATAAAACGCATAATGGGCATGCCCGATATGGTGGTCTATGAAACGGATTCTATCTTTCCCGATGCCGAGATGCCTGACCACCGTATTTTTTCTTTCTTCGTTCATCATGGCCGGCCATTGCTGTTCCGGCGCCTTTTCCATGAAACCATAGTCATAATAGCGATCGGTTGCGCTTGAAAATCTTTCTTCCCGCAATATTTCATGATAAAAATTGGAGACTTGCTTCTCGATGAGAATCTTCTTCCAGTATTGATGCATCTCCCGAATGTAATCCTGAATGCTGAACGTCGTCACCCTTTTTAACTTCATTTGAAGGGCATCGCAATATTTTCCAGCAAACGCGACATAATCGATATCGCCCGGGCTGATCCCGCTCAGCCCCAATACAGTGTCAATCGCCTGCCATGGATATTCCGTGTCATTCTTCCGCCTCGTATTTCTCTCCTCGGACTGGCAGGCAAGAACCGCTCCGTTGTTGATGATTGCCGCTGTCGCATTGTGATCTTCATTGATGCCGAGAATGATCATCGGTTTCTCCTGAAATCATGTTTTTTGATTTTCCCAGACACCTCCTTAAACCACTGAAATCTTCAGGTTTCCACTTGGCCAGATGCATTCCGTTGTTGAGCAACTGTTTCCGGGCGTTCGGGAATCCTTGTCCAATGAAGTTAAACAGGTTGGCTGTCGCAACGGCGTCCACGCCGTCATGCTGGAGACCTTCCAGGAGGTGATGCCAGTTTCCCGCGCCGCCCGCAATGATCACGGGCACCTTAGCGATATCCTTCAGTGGCTCCAACAGATCGAACAGATAGCCGTGACCGGTTCCGTCCTGATCCATGGAATTCAGATAGAACTCTCCGATGCCAAGATCCAGGGATTGGGCAATGCACTCGACATACCCCAATTTGACTTTTGCGGACCCATTGTCAATATAAAGTTCAAATTCGTCATTTCGCCGCTTGACATCGAGAGCTGCAATGATGCACTGGCTTCCGTAGATGCTGACCAGTCCCTTTACAAAGGACGGCGCCTTGATCAGCGCTGAATTGATGACCAGCTTATCGGCGCCCGAATGCATGATGGCCTTTGCATGCGCCTGCGAGGCAATGCCTCCGCCTGCGGCAATGGGAATAAAGCATTCCCGTGCGATCGTCTTGATGTGATCGCAGAAGCGGTTCATATTTTTCTCGCCGCGGGAAACGTCTAAAATGATCAATTCATCGATGGTAAAGGCAATGTTCTTGAAATCATAATTGCTTTTCAACCAGTTGATGTTGCCGGCACGCTGCAGCCGGAAATTTCTGCTCAGCATGAAGTCGCCGTTATGATACAGGAGGGTAAAGATGAGTCTCTTTTTCGCCATTCAGAACTTCTCGACAAAGTTTTTCAATAAGACTAGACCGTTCGTCTGGCTTTTTTCCGGATGAAATTGTGTACCGCAAACATGCCCCTGCTCAAAGGCGGCGATGAACGGCTCTCCATGAGAACAAATACCCGTCGCATAAGGCTGATTGGTGAATGCCATTCTGTAGCTGTGCGTAAAATAGAAATCGACCTGCGAATCCAGTCCGTCAAACAATTTGCTTTTCCGGGCGACCAGGACCGTATCGAAGCCAACATGCGGAATCTTAATCTCTTTGCACCGTTCATCGTCAAACCGTTCAACGGGGGTATCGATCAATCCCAAGCCGTCGCTGAAGCCATCTTCCGTGCTGGATATGCCCAGCAATTGCATCCCCAGACAGATGCCGAGAATGGGGGTCTGCCTGATATGGACGGATTTCGCAATGACATCGATCAGATGATCCGCCTTCAAATTGGCCATGGCCTTTCTAAAGGAGCCCACCCCCGGTAAAATCAGCTTCCCGGCTTGGCCAATGATCGCTGGATCAGAACTGACGGTGGATTCAGCCCCCAAATAACCCACCGCCGATTGGATGGAAAAAAGATTTCCCATCCCGTAGTCGATAATGACCACCATGACAACCTCTCATTCGACCTCAAAGGCAGGTTGCCATCTCCCGTCGATTTTGTTAAAAAGTTCCTTGTTAGCCCATTTGTCCAGGGCCGCATCAAACTCTTGCTGGGTCATTTGGTAATACTCCAGATATTGATCGATGAACGCTTCCGGATAATGGTTGTCATATACACGGACCAGTTCGATCGCCTGATCCCGGGTCATGGCGCCGCGCCTGATTTCAATCCCCGCATCCTGCGTCGCCCGTCCAAATCCAAATTTCAAGTACATCAGATAGGTGTGCAGTGCATAGAGGGCCTGATCGTTCTGTGCAAAATTGGTAAAGGTGCCCGCATTCGTGCATTCAACCTCTTTCAATCCGCAATGCTCTTTGGCCAAAAGGTAATTCCTGTAGGAATCCCAGGCTTCAAAGTAGCTCCAGTGGGTGAAATAGAGCTCTTTCCCCGCCAGTTCTTCTTCGGAAGGAAAAGTAAAAAAATAGAGATCCTTGTTTGTTAAATCCAGCTTATTGAAGACTTTTTCATATCCCGCCTCAAAATAGACCCGCTTCATATATTCGAGGTTAAACAAGCTGTTGCTGCGGGTTTCTATGGAGCCGCCATACTCCACCTCCCCATCTTCGCCATAAAATAGCAGCGGGATGTTGAAGTTGACAGCGACCCTGATCACCGCAGAGAAAATGGCGATGAGCCACCCATAGTATGGAAAACCTTTCTCAACAAACCCCAATGTATTGATTTTTCGCATGACCTGGACGTCAGGGCTGACATGGAGATGATTAAAGCCTTCGTTGATAAAATTCAAAAGATTCTCATTTCCGATGGACAATTCAAGGGCTGGCCTAACCGTGACGGTAAGAGGGTGCATTCCATAGAGATTCCTCAATCGGTAGGCGATGCTGCCCCCGTCTTTCCCCCCGCTGACGGGCACGATACAGTCAAACCCTCCGGTGGTTGATCGATACTGATCAAGCAATGCCTGCAATTCCTCTCGGCGAGGCTGCCAATCCATTGTCTTCTTGATTTCCATCCATTGGCAGGCGTTGCACCAGCCCCGCCCGTCAAATTGAATCCGTGGACGGGTTGACATGTTTAAGCAGTTCTTACACCAGAATACCTTTTGCACCATCGGGACAGGTCCTTTCTAACCACTGGCCAGCAGCAACTCGGCGATCTTGAAATCCAGGGGAGCATCGATGTCGATGGATCTTTCTTTGGGCATGACATAAATTTTGCTCTGTTTTAGAAAGATTTTCCCCTCTTTTCTGAGCACATCTTTCCACCATACATAGATCGATGCATTCAAATCGTAAACCTTGGGCGCGGACTGCCTTGTTTTATACGCCCCTTCCTTAACGAGCTTGACTTCCCCCCGGTCGTTGAGTTCGATCATGTTGAAGTAGGGGTTCCGGTGAGCTTCCGTCACGGAAAAAACATTGTCGGCTTTTGCATCCCGCAGCAGCTCGATACAGGAATCGATATCGTTGACATTCCTGAGGGGCGTTGTCGTATGCAGCAGAACCAGGATATCAAAATCATATTTTTCGGTTTCTTCAACCCAGTCCATGGCATGCAGCAGAACATCGATGGTCGAAGCATCGTCACCGGATAGATATTCCGGGCGCAGGTAGGGCGCTTCCGCGCCGTATTGCTTTGAAATATTGGCAATTTCTTCATCGTCCGTGGAAACGAGGGTCCGGTCGATATAGCGAGACTGGAGGGCCTGCTCGATCGTGTAGGCGATCAATGGCTTGCCGGCCAAATGCTTGATATTTTTTCTCGGCACCCCTTTTGAACCGCCTCGCGCCGGGATCACGCAGATGGTTTTATACCGATCAATCATGGCCGTCTTCCAGCAATTTCAGAGCCTTTATCCCATCCTGAAGGGAGATATCCGGTTCTGTGTTCATGGTGATGTGGTTGATAAACAACCGCAATTCTTCCCTGTACGTCTCTTCGAGATTGAAGAGACCTTCCTCCGTCAAGCGGATTTTATGGTCATCTGAACCAATTTCCATCCATTTTTCGATCATGTCGCAGAGGAGGGAACCCCTGCTGCCCACGATTCGTATTTTCCGCATGGTTTTGCGCTGCAGGTAATCCATGTGCACATGACAGACATACCCCTGCCGATATCGATAAATGCCGGCAAAGATGTCTTCGGAATTGATTTCGAGATCGCTGGCTTTTGTTTTCAACGTTTTCCACTGGCAGGGTTCGCCGAAAAGGTATCGCATGTAATCCACCTCGTGCGACAGATCAAGCGCGGCCCCCCCGCCGTGTTCAATATTTGCGCAATAGGCATCGGAATAACGGATATTGCCCCTCCAGGAAGGCAGATATTGCCCCACTTCAATTTGCGCAAAATACAAATCACCCAGCGTTTTCCGGGCTATTTGATCCCGGATGGAGCGGATGGCGGGCAGATATCTCAAGTTATAGCCAATGGCTATTTTGATCTTCCCGCTCCGCGCGATCCCTTCTAAAATCTCGATTTTTTCAAGGTTATGGGATAGCGGTTTCTCAATCAATAAATCCTGTCCATATTGGGCAAGGGTGATGGCGGTATCGATATGCTTATCGGTCTGGTTGGCGATGATCGCGAAATCAATCTTGAACCGTTCACAGGTTTCGCTCAAGCCCAAGGCTGAAGCGTCGATGAATGTCACCTTTTTTTCATAAACTCCCTTAAAATCATTTTTTATTTTGGTATAAACGATGATTTCATCAATGCCATCGAGTTGGGTCAGATTGAAGAGGTGCCTTCTTCCGATTGAGCCATACCCGACAAGCAAAACGTTCAGCCTGTGTTCCATTATCAGGCGGTCCAGCCGCCATCCACGGTCAGATTATGACCTGTGACGAAAGAGGATGCGTCGGATGCAAGATAAATGACCGCCCCGACGATGTCACTCGGTTTGCCCATCCTGCCCAGCGGCGTTTTTTCCGAATATCGATCAACGAAGGAAGGGGGCTGGTGGTCATAGATGCCCCCGGGGGAGACGGTATTGGCCCGGATGTGATGGCGTCCGAAGTAGGTCGCAATATATTTCGTCAAGGCGATAATCCCGGCCTTGATGGAGGCATACGCAACCGGCATGGTCATCTCTGTCCCGTCGTAAAGCGAAAAATCGGGCGCCGCCACCCCATAAATCGAAGCCAGATTGATGATGCTGCCCCCGCCGTGATCCTTCATGATTATTGCCGTTTCCCGGCACATGATGAAATAACCGCCCAGATGATGATCGACATTCTCGTTCCAGGAGTCATAACTCACATTTTCAAACTTTGCGCCCCAGTCCTGCGAGCGCGGATACGCGCAATTGACCAATATGTCGATTTTACCTTTCTGTGCGAAAACGCGCTTTAAGACTTCCCGCACGGAACTTTCCGAGGTGATATCAAGATTCATGTAACTGATTTTTTCAGTGATGAGTTTTTCAGCCCCGGCTTCATTCTGATCCGCAATATAGACGTCCGCCCCGAATTGGGATAGACCCTGGACGATCTCGCGGCCAATCAAACCACAGCCGCCCGTGACGATCGCCGTCTTGTTGGCGCATGAAAAAATGTTGGCATCCATCAGCTTTCAATTCCCATGGTTTTAAGAGTTTTTCGGTATTCATCCCATTGCCCGATATCGAACCATCTGCCCCAGCAGGGGAAGACGCCGATTTTGTTGGCCTTGTTCGATTGTATTTTCACGATCAGTTTATCAATGTCCATCATTTCCTGATCGCCGATGGACTCGAGAATCTCCGGTTCCATGATATAGGTCCCGGTGTTCACGAACAGATCGAATTTTGGTTTTTCAATCATATCGATCAGCGCGCCGTTGCTCATGTTGAGAACACCGTAGGGCACGGCAACTTCCTTGTGAGAACCGATAATCGTCAACAAATTCCTGTTTTCCGTGTGCCAGTTCAGGAATTCCCCTAATCGCCTTCGAGCAGCGTGTCGCAATTGGTCAAGATGAACGTGTTTTTAATTTTCTCTCTGAGCAGATAAAGACCTCCGACCGTACCGCAATAGTCTTTTTCTTCGATCAGTGCTATCTCGTAGGGCTGTTTATTCTCGCTGAAATAGATTTTAATCATCTCTTTCTTATGGTTTACGATAAGCATGAACTTATGGAATCCGCGCGCGTAAAACCGGTCCATGATCACTTCGACAATCGGCTTTTCACCAAGTGGAATCAGAGGCTTGGGCAGTATTTTCGTAAAAGGATCCAGTCTTACCCCTTTGCCGCCCGCCATGATGATGACGGGATTGTCCAACAAGGCCGGTTTTACGTTATTGGATTCCGTCACGATGTAATCATGCCAGGATAGGATATTGATCAATCTCTGCTGATCATCGATGACAGGGACATACTCGATGAGGTGTTGCTGCATCAGGACTTTGGCTCTTTGTTGGGCATTTTGATCATTGACGTTCACGCTGAGATAATTTCTCGTCATGATTTCCGCGATCTTTGTCGTCAGTTCTATGCCGCTTGTGATTCCCCTCCGGATGTCCCCATCGGTCAGCGTTCCAATCAGTTTGTGATCCTCATCCACAGTAAAAAGGATTTTTATTCCATGTTGAGTCAACTGCAGCATCGCTTGTTTGATCGACGCGTCCTCACGTATCAGAAAGGCATTAATCTGTTCCGAATCCATCGCTATTGTCTTCTTTCAATAATCTTTGCAGGTACGCCGAAGGCCTTAACTCCCGCAGGAATGTCTGTGATGACAACGGCGCCGGCGCCGACAACAGCGGCTGGGCCGATCTCGATTTCCTCAATGACCGCGGCCGCCGTCCCAACATGGGTCATCTCGCCGATGCGAACACCGCCGGACAGGACAACCCCCGGCGCCACATGGACGTGCGCCCCGATCAGGCAGTCGTGATCCACGACGGCGCCGGTATTGACAATAGAATTATCGCCAATGACGCACCCCGGTTGAACAATGGCGCCGGCCATGATCTGCACCCCCTCGCCCAGCCGCACGTCTTCCATGATCATGGCCGAGGGATGAATCACACTCGCAAATGAATAACCATGCTGCTTGAATCGGATGTAGATCTCTTTCCGTATTTGAGTGGATGAGACGGATCCGATTCCATTGACCAGCTCAATGGAATCCGGTGAGCGGGCCAGGATCAGATCATCATTGCCCAGTACCGAAATGCCGTTTATTCCGGCAGCGAGTTTATCCGGGGCCGTCTCGGTCATGCCCAGAATATCCCTGTTCAGGGTTTTCAAGACGGAAATCAAAACCCTTGCATGACCGCCGGCGCCGATGATAATTAAAGGGAGGGTCATTTTGCGATCAATTCGTCTTCCGCATAATCCCGATCGGAGCTTTTCTCCAGCAAATCCCAATAATCCATCGGAGAAATGCCGGTCCCGGGTCGCTTCATCGCGAGATTTTCCGAAGAGAAACGATCCCCCCTTCGAATCGGCCTGGCGGCAACCAGGCTTTTGCGGGCTGCAGCACGATTTTTGGTTTCCGATCGGGTGGGGATCTTCAGGAAACCTCCCAGGGCTGTTTCAACCTGCCGGATGGACTTCACCATCTCCTTCAATTCATCGGGTTCAAGCGACGCCCCGTGATCGGGCCCGGGCAGGTTTCTGTCCAGGGTAAAATGCTTTTCGATGACAACCGCACCCAACGCCGCGGCTGCAATAGAGACCGCTGTCCCGGGGGTATGGTCGGACAGCCCCACGGGAAGGCCGAACGCCAGGCGCATCGTCTTGAGAACCCCCAGATTGACCTCCTCAAACGGCGCCGGATATTCCGATGTGCAGTGAAGAAGCTTCACATTTTCTTTCAGTGCCCGTTGTCCCCGGGCCGCTTGAAACGCCGCCCGAAAGCCTTTTAGGGAGGCATCCAGGCCGCTGCCGGTATAACCGAAAGCCAGGACCCCCAAGGCCTCTTCAATCTCCCCCAGCGTGCTCATGCCTGTGGAGAGAAGGATCCGCTTGCCTGTTGCGGCCGCTTTCAGCAGGAAGGGGCCATTGGTCATCTCCCCCGACCCGATCTTTAAACAGGGCAACGCAAATGTTTTTGCCAGAAGATCAATGCTGTCAAAATCAAACGGGGTCGACAGGAATTGCACCCCTCTTAATCGACAATGCTCGATCAAAAGACGGTGCGCAGGTTCATCCAATTCCAGTTTCCTCACCATTTCCAACTGGGATTCCGTTTTGGCGGTTCCCTTTTTCTGGTATTGGGCCTTCGGCGCCTGCCGGCTGATCATTTTTTGCGCTTTGAAGGTTTGAAATTTGACCGCATCCGCCCCGGCTTCAGCCGCGACATCGATCAGCCGTTTGGCGATTTCGATATTGCCGTTATGGTTCACGCCGGCCTCGGCAATGATATAGACTGAATTCCGACTATTTTTCCGATCGTCACTCATAGGTTACGTCATAAAATTGTTTCATCAGGATGTTTTGCAGCGAAACGGTCTTCAGATATTCCTTGATCCTCGAGGATACATTCCCCTGCCCATAAGGGGATACCACCTTTGCCAAGACGTTTTTAAACGCCGGAGACAGCCCTTTTTTCATGGCCGACACTATCGCCCGGGCATTTTCTTCACAGTCGATGACGGAATCGGCTCTTAACCGGCCCCGCTGGCGCTCTCCCACATTCACCGTCGGCTTCTTGAACAGGGGCGCTTCGATCAGGCCGCTCGATGAATTTCCCACGACGATATTCACATGCCGGACGGCACTCAGATAGAGCCGTTGGCCCATGGATGCAAATACTTTGACCCGCAACGGATCTCTTTCGGCGTACTCGTCGATTTTGCGGTTGATGATCCGGCCGCCCGCATCGGCATTCGCTTTTGTCAGAATGACCTTTGCGCCGGGG
>JAZDIK010000022.1:0-2899 GCA_043805145.1 Pseudomonadota bacterium
CCTAACAGACCGACAACCGTCACCTCCTTAATTTTCGTCCGCATGACTGAAGGTTCGAGTTCAGCCCCGGCAAGGAATGTCAGAAGAACCGCACCTGAAGAGGCGATGAATTTCAGCCATTCGAGATTGGAGCCGAGAGCATCGGGGCCGAAGAAGCGCGCAACGACCGCTGCTGCGACAACGCCAATACAGATTTCAACAAGAGCCATTGAAATCCGGAGATGACTTGCAAGGATTGTGGATAAAACGGCGAGAGCGAGCCAGATTGTTGCGGTTGTGAAAGCGTTTTCCATAGAGTCCTCCTCAAAAAGTTTTTTAATAATCATAAAAATGTTGTGTAAAAAAACCCGCCGTGCAGCACGGCCGATACTTCCTATATGCAAGACCTGCCGGATATTTGGCAGCGCAACAGGAGTCATCAGCCCCGTATTAAAGACAAAAGGGCGGTTTTGAGGGGGACTCCATCCCCGATCTATAGTTATACGAGTTAAGAATTCATTTCAAGAAATAATATTTAAGGCGGCAAATAACACAATCAGTCGTTGAATATCTATAAACAGCCTCCGTTTTTTACATCCTGTGCCGGCAATGCCGAAGACCCGGAAGGTTTCTCCTGAACGGATATGAGCTTTCGTTCAATGTCGTTGCCGATATTGCGATGAAGAAACTCAATGAGCGGCATGATGATAAATGGTCGTGGTGGAATTCGGCGAGTGGCTATCGCACATTTCTACTGATAATAAACAGAATTTAAATTCTTCGACTCCATTTAGTAGTAGGTGACAGCAATAGCCAGCAATATTTTTTTTGGCTAAGCCTTACTGGTTGAACTCTGCTATAAAATCCAGCCGATCATCCCCATTGACTACAATAAACTATGTGTAATGTCTTGGAACAATCAAGGACGAATAGGCAGATGAAAAAGTGAGTTATCCCGAAGTATCAATACTTTTCACAATAGAAAACACGGATAAACCAGATGAGCCTTATCTCTAAGACGGGAGAATCACGGCAAAGACGCTCCCCTCCCGGAGGCGGCTCTCAACAGTGATATCCCCGCCGTGTGCGCGGGTGATGGCCCTGGCCAGGCTGAGCCCCAGGCCGGTTCCGGCCTCGGAACGGCTCTGATCTCCCCGGTAGAAACGCTCGAAAATGCGAGGCAGGTCCTGGTCGGAAATGCCACTTCCTGTGTCTTTGACCCTGAGAGCCGCGCCCTCTCCTTCTGTTTGCGAAAGAGAGACCTCCACCTTCCCACCCGCGGGGGTGTATTTGATCGCATTGTCCAGGAGATTCGACAGCAGGCGCTGGATCATCCGGACATCTCCCGCAATGACGCATCTCTCCGGAATATGACAGGACAGGGTTAAGCCCCTGTCTTCTGCTATTGTCCCGAAAAGTTCACAGGCCTCACGGACAAGGCTCACCATATCGATCCTTTCGCGGGATGGTTTCTCCACACCCGCCTCTGTCTTCGAGATCATCAGCATGGTATTTATGATATCCAAGAGACGATCGCACTCCTCGATGGCGCTTGCCGCCATCGCTTCATACTCGGCCAGGGATTTTCCCGTGGTGAGCGCTATTTCCGCCATGCCCCGGATCCGTGTGAGCGGGCTCTTCAGGTCATGGGCGATATCGTCTCCCATCTGCCGGATTTCGGCAACAAGCGACTGAATGCGGTCCAGCATCTGATTGAAGGTCATCGCCAGTTGATCGATCTCGTCACCCCGGTCCTTCACGGGGACTCTCCTTTCGAGGGTACCCCCGGAGATGCCCTGCGCGGTTCTGGTGATTGCCTCAACGCCCGAAACAGCACGGCGGGCCATGAACCAGCCGACCCCAGTAGCCAGTCCGATGAGCAGGGCCATCGTGGTAAGAAAAACCCCCCGGAAGGCGTCAATAATGCGTGCGTAGTTTTCCATGGACTGACCTACCTGAAGAATGACGCCTGGGCCGATCATTGTGTAGAGGATGCGCACCTGATCGTTGCGGTTAGCCAGGATGACTGTTTCAATCACCTGTTCAGCGCCGCCTATCAACTGCTTGATGGCCTCTTTGCGTATGGCGATATCCTCCCAGTAGGCCATGTTGGACGAGGACAAAGTCTGTCCGGTAGGATAGAGAAGGCGGAAAAAAACCTTTTTCTCCCCGGCCGCCTGGGCTTCAAAAAAGGCAAAGTTTTCGACCGCCCCGATCCCGCGTTCCCTCAAAACCGCCGAAAACTGTCCCGCCTGATTCAGCAGCTCCTGATCAGTTGTTTCCTGGATGACAGAAGTGATGAGCCTATAAAACAGGAAGAAGGCGACAAAGGAGGAGGCCGCAAAGATGCCGGCGTACCAGAGGGTCAGGCGGAAAGTGAGGCTATTAAGGAAGCGACCGGGTTTCTTTAAGGACATATCCCACTCCCCGAACGGTATGGATCAGTTTTTGATCGGCGTCTCTGTCGACCTTATCCCTCAACCTGCTGATTCTGGCCTCCACCACGTTGGTCTGAGGATCGAAATGATAGTCCCACACGTGTTCCATGATCATCGTTTTGGAAACAATTCTACCGGGGTTGCGCATCAGGTATTCAAGCAATGAAAACTCCCGGGGTTGCAGGTCGATGCTTTTTCCACCCCTTGTGACCTCACGGGTGAGGAGATTTACGGACAGGTCCCCGACACTCAACCGGATCGGATCGGAAATACCGCCCGCTCTACGGATCAGTGCCTGCACACGGGCCAGAAGTTCCGAGAAGGCAAATGGTTTTGTAAGATAGTCGTCTCCTCCGGTTTCCAACCCCTTCACCCGGTCGTCCACCGAACTCTTTGCGCTCAGAATCAAGACCGGTGTGTTCACCTTTTCGGTGCGCATCTCTTTAATCAATGCCAGGCCGTTCATCCTGGGCAGCATCAGG
>JAZDIK010000023.1:0-2373 GCA_043805145.1 Pseudomonadota bacterium
GCCGGCTGGATGTCCATATACAGGAATGCGACCGTCAGCTCGGGATCGGCATGTCGAAGCGCCCGGATGAGGCGGAGGGCATAGGCGCAGCAGACCTGCGAGCAATAGAGATTTCCCACGGTCTCGTCACGGCTTCCCACACATTGGAAAAACGCGATATTGCGGGGCTCTCTCCCGTCGGACGGTCGGGTAATCTTCCCCCGGGTACGGAGCATTTCTTCGAGGTCCCTGGCAGTAATGACGTTCTTGATGACGCCGTACCCGTATTCGCCTTTTCCGGAAGCCTCGTAAGGGTCAATCCCCGCGGCTACGACAATGGCCGCCGCGCGCAGCTCGGAGACGGCGCCGGCCTTCGTGACCGAAACCGTATACGTTCCGGGGGACCCCGTCACATTTGCAATCTCGCTCCCGGTCAACTGGGGGATGTCAGCGTGTTTACCGATTTCTTTGAGTTTCTTGTCTACGACACAGGCAAAGCACTTGTTGCATACATCGGAGGCCTTGCAGCAGAACTGCGCGGCAATGCCTCCTAAAGACGCTTCTTTTTCTACAATCACTACCGGTACACCGCACCGATTGAGCTCCAGTGCGCATACGATACCGGAGATACCACCGCCGAGAATGAGTACCGGATGATTATGGTTGTCAGTCATTTAGAAGTTATCTCCCTCGCCCCTCAAAAACAGGGGGATGCGGTATTTCCTTTACACCAGGAATCAGAGTAAAAAATCCTCTGTTGGTTTGATAAAAGCCTGTTTTTTTGTTGCGTGACTATATGAAAATGATGTTTGAGTGTCAAGATAAAATAAACCGGATTTTAAGGTTCATCCGGTTCTTGCGTACTTCTCTCTTGTTTACCTACCTGCCACCGCGATACCTTTACTGAATTCCGTTGGAACGGTCGTTATTCTGGCAGCAAGGTCCTTGTCCAAAAGCATGAGACCCTGGGCATCGGAACCGATAATCTTTAATGGCGCGAGGATCTCCTGATCATTGTTTTCTTCTTCCACCTGTTCGGTGACATACCATTGCAAGAAAATCTGCGATGCATGATCGTTTCAGCAGGCCTGTTGGCCTCAAGGACTTTCGTTTTTACCTTACTTTTCTAGTAAGATTTTCTAAAAGCTGTTCCCTGGCATTTCGGACAGGGCGGAATACGGCCAGTCGTCAGCATTTTCATGCTGCTTTCGCATTTCTTGCATGTAAGAGTTCCCGGGCTTGCTATCTCCCCCGTTTTGTAATCCAACCTCGCTTCAAGCTTGCTTCCCCACTCTTCGAATGTACTGCCAACTGTTTCCAGTATCTTGGACAGGGAGCTCTGGATACCTGCCGCTACCCGATGGGGCTCAAGCATCTCTCGGGTCGTTTTACCCATTTTAAAGGCATCCTCGCCGGTGGCCTGGAGATCACGTATCAAAAAAGCCTTTAACCTCTCTCCCTGTTCCTTTCCGAACTCACCTGCTGCAATCATCTCCACCTTTGCCTTCTCAAGGGCCGATTCTGCTGTCTCGGCTGTTTTCTCCCGTGCCTCCTCTACAAGTTCTCTAGTCCTTAAAGCTAATTTTTCGTACAGACTGACTTCTTTCTGCTCCTCTTCGTTTCCCTGTTTTTCTACCATATTCAACCTCCTTACTGGATCTGGACATTGAAGTTATCGTCTGCGACAACTCCATGCACTTCTCAGAAAAGACCTTCATTCTTGTAATGCCGAGGATCGCGAAAATAATAATGCAAATGGTCTGCCAAGAGCCGAAGGAAAACCAGAAACTTGATTCATCCTTAAACAACAGGGGATTAGATTAATAGGAGAGAACAGCAGAAAAATATGAAATGATTCGTTTGGCCTCAATATTTGGCGGAACCTCAACATATTGAGGGATACTTTGAAGAGCGAGGGTAAGTCTAATCTGGTTTTTTTGTCCTCGGCCGGACTATCCCGAGCTTATGCATCCTCGCCCTTAAGGTACTCGAGTTGAGACCCAGAATCGCTGCGGCCCCATCCTTTCCCTCGATGCGCCATCGGGTTTCAGAAAGGATGTGAAGAATCTGGTTTCGCTCCGTCTCTTCCAAGGTCCTCACGGCGGGTGGAAGTGGAAGGGATGAAATCTCCAGTTTATCTGCCAATTGTAAAACCGTCCCGGGGCACAAGATCACGGCCCGTTCAATGATGCTTTCCAGCTCCCGGACGTTCCCGGGCCACGGATAATCCTGAAGTGCCTTCAGCGTCTCATTCTGAATGGACGTGATCATTTTCCCCAATTTCCTGGAGTATCGCTCTACGAAGGCATGGACCATCAGCGGGATGTCTTCTTTCCGCTGCCGCAGCGGAGGGACAGTGATGGGGAAGACATTGAGCCGATAGTAAAGGTCCTG
>JAZDIK010000024.1:0-2976 GCA_043805145.1 Pseudomonadota bacterium
GAGCTGCGCCGGTTTATGGCCAAGAGGACTACCATCCTGATTTCCCACCGGATCTCGACCGTCAGGGGAGCGGATATGATCGTCTACATGCGGGGAGGGGAGATTATCGAGCGGGGCACCCATGAAGAGCTTCTGGTGAGGCAAGGGGCATATTACCGTCTCTACCGGAGGCAACAATTAGCACTGGAGGTCGAGATCATGGACCGCAGGGAGGCAGAGCGATGACCGAGACCGCGCAACCGGACGACCAGATCCTGGGCAAGGCTTACGACGCCCGTCTCATGAAACGGCTGCTTCGGTACCTGAAGCCCTACCGGATGATCATGGCCCTCTCCTTACTGCTGCTGACGCTTTACACGGGCATGCAACTGCTGGGGCCGTATATCACCAAGATCGCCATCGACCGGTACATCACGAGCAAGGACCTGCACGGGCTGAACCTGATGGCGCTGGCCTATCTGGGCAGTGTGCTGCTCGGTTTTTGCTTCCTCTTTGTCCAGAGTTATCTCACGGAATACACGGGTCAACAGGCCATGCACGACTTGAGAACCCAGATTTTTGCCCACCTGCAAAAACAGGACCTGGCCTATTTTGACCGTAACCCCGTGGGCCGCCTCATGACGCGCACGATCAACGACGTGGAAACGCTCAATGAACTGTTCAGCACAGGCGTGGTGGGTCTTTTGGGAGACGCCTTTACGGTCTTCGGGATTGCGGGGGCCATGCTGTTTTTGAACTGGAAGCTGGCGATAGTCATCCTCACGAGCCTGCCGCTCATCCTCTACTTCAGCCGCTATTACCGGCGCCGTTCCCGGGACGTTTATCGGGAAAGCCGGGTGGTCATTGCCCGGCTTAATGCGAACCTGCAGGAGAACATCGCCGGTATCGGGACGATCCAGTCTTTCGGGCAGGAGCAGCAGATTTACGAGCGGTTCCAGGACATTAACACGGACTACCGGGACGTCCTGCTGCGCAGCACCCGCTACAATGCCATGTTTTACCCCATCGTGGAAATCTTCAGCGCCTTAACCATTGGCCTCGCCCTCTGGTACGGGGGCAGCCTCATCCTCCAGCAGGCCCTCCTGCCCGGGGTGATCGTTGCCTTTATCCAGTATATCCAGCGCATCTATCATCCAATCAGGGACATCGCGGAAAAATACAACATCATGCAGGCCGCCATGGCCTCGTCGGAGCGGATTTTCAACCTGCTGGACACCGAGGAAACAGTCAAGAACCCGCCGGCACCCAGCCGCCCGCAGCGGCTCCAGGGCGCGGTGGATTTTAAGGACGTCTGGCTTGCCTATCGCCCCGGGGAGCCGGTGCTCAAGGGGATCTCCTTCCGGGTTGAACCGGGGGAGAAGATCGCCCTCGTCGGCGCCACGGGAGGCGGTAAAACATCTATCATATCAGCACTGTGCCGCTTCTACGAGCTCGAGCGCGGCGCTATTTTAGTGGACGGCGTGGACATCCGGTCCTGGAACAAACAGGACTTGCGGCGGCACTTGGGTCTGGTCCTGCAGGATGTTTTTCTGTTTTCGGGCAACATGGCCGACAACATCACCTTAGGCGATCCGCGCATCAGTGAAGCGCGCATGAAAGAGGCCGCCCGGCGCGTCCACATAGCCCCCTTTATCGAACACTTCCCGGCCGGTTATCAAGAAGAGGTACAGGAACGCGGGGTTACCCTTTCCCAGGGACAGCGGCAGTTGCTTTCCTTCGCCCGGGCGCTCGCCTTCGACCCCAAAATCTTGATCCTCGACGAGGCCACCAGCTCCGTGGACACCCGGACGGAAATCCTCATCCAGAAGGCTTTGCAGGAGCTGCTCAAAGACCGCACGGCCATCATTATTGCCCACCGCCTGTCCACCATCAAGAACGTGAACCGCATCCTGGTCATCCACAAGGGGGAGATATGGGAGGAAGGGAATCACCAGGAACTGCTGGCCCGTCAGGGGCTATATTCCCGCCTCTACGAGTTGCAGTACCGCGCTCAGGAAAACGGCGATCCGGCGGTGTCGTCCTTGGAAAGTAAAAATTGACGGCTTCGCAAAAAAGTCGTCATTCCCGCCCCCGTCTTCACGAGGGTAAACTGCGGCGGGAATCCAGAGCGCATGTAAATAGATGAAAATACTGGATTCCCGTTTTCACGGGAATGACAGAAAAGTGGACTCTTGGACTTTTTACGAGAGCATCAAATGTAGCGGGTGGCATATGAACTGGCTGACAATTCGCGAACTGATCCGCAAGGAATTCATCCAGCTTTTCCGGGATAAAAAAAACCGGCCCATCCTGATCATTGCGCCGCTGATTCAGCTATTGGTCTTTGGTTACGTCGTCAATTATGACGTCAAGGATGTGCGGGTCGCCATTTTTGATCAATCGCAGACCAGAGAAAGCCGGATGGTCGCCGATGCCATCCGGGGCAACGGGCTTTACCTGATTACCCATTACGCAGCCGGTCACGAGGACCTGGAAAAACTGCTGCTGGCGGGCCAAGTGGATTTGGCCGTGACGGTGCCCCCGGATTTCAGCCGGTTGATTCGCCAGGGAAAAACGGCGGCCATCCAGATCCTGGCCGACGGCAGCATGAGCAATGTGGCCTCTCTGCGTCTGGCCTATCTGTCCACAATCATTGAAGGCTTGAACGGAAAATTCTTGCGGGAGTTGTACCCGCAACGGATGGACTACGGCCGGATCGACGGGCGCATCAGGACCTGGTTCAATCCCAATTTGGACAGCCAGTATTTTTTCGTGCCGGCAGTCGTAGCCTTCCTGATCATGCTGCTGTCGCTTCTGCTCACCTCGATGGCCATCATCAAGGAAAAAGAAGGCGGTACGATGGAACAGTTGATCGTGACGCCTCTAAAACCGGTGGAGCTTATTATAGGAAAAACAATGCCTTACATAATCATCTCTCTGGCCCAAATGATTGTGGTTACCACGTTTGCCATCTTCTGGTTCAGCCTGCCCCTGGCG
>JAZDIK010000025.1:0-4416 GCA_043805145.1 Pseudomonadota bacterium
TCTTTTCCGCTAAGAAGACCGCTGACGTCTTGTCTGGAAATGCGGAAAACATTTGATTCGCCGCTTGTGAATCATTTTTCGGCTTTGTGTTTCGCCTGACGATCGGCAGCAACCGAAAACCGAAAATCCAAGAGACCTGCCCCCGGGCAGGTCTCTTTTTTTGTACTTCCCTCCAATGATCTGAGGATACTCCAGTCATTTAATAACACAGGGCATGTTCCTGCTTTCCGGAAGGCTGCGACCACCGCAGAATCAAGTTATGTCAATAATGACATAACTAAAAGAAATCATTGGCTTTCCGCTGAAAAAAAAGTTGACACTCACCTGTATTAAATATATACGGTACCGGCTGTTTAAGCCCCCTGGATCATCGCAGGACGTCATGCTCTCCGATCCACTTTTTCTAAAGAGCCGCTCCATGAAAAGCGGACAATGGGCGCCGCCGGAAACGGTTGCGCCTCCCGTGTTTGGAAAGGAGACAAGATAAGCTGCTTTTATGAAACTAAACCTTATTAGGAAAGGAGCGCATTTATGGATGTCAGCAGAAGAGGTTTCTTGAAGATCTCCGGCGCGGTGCTGGCGGCAAGCGGGATCGGCATCAGCCTGAAGCCCGTTTCCGCCCACGCCCAGCCGCTGAAGATCAAATACACTAAAGAAACCACAACGATTTGCCCCTATTGCTCCGTGGGATGCAGCATCATTGTGTCCACGCGCGGCGGCAAGGTGATTAACACGGAAGGCGATCCGGACAGTCCTATCAACAAAGGCTCATTGTGTTCGAAAGGCGGCTCCATTTATCAGATGGCCGTCAACGAAAACCGCCTTTCCAGACCGCTTTACCGGGAGCCGTTCGGTACGGCATGGAAAGAGGTTGAGTGGGAATGGGCCCTGGGCAAGATTGCGGAGAACGTGAAGAAGAGCCGCGATGCGAGTTTCAAGGTCAAAAATGAAAAAGGCGAGGTTGTCAACCGTACCGAAGGCATTGCCTCGGTCGGCAGCGCCGCCATGGATCTCGAGGAGTGCTTCACGTATCAAAAATTCCTGAGGGGGTTGGGCCTGGTTTATATCGAACATCAGGCCCGGATCTGACACAGCCCGACTGTTGCGGCTCTGGCAGAGTCGTTCGGACGCGGCGCAATGACGAATCACTGGATCGATTTTCGAAACACGGATGTGTTTTTAATCATGGGAAGCAACCCCGCTTCCAACCATCCCGTTTCCTTCAAGTGGATCCAAGAAGCCATGGACAAGAGGGGTGCGAAGGTGATCTGCGTGGATCCGAGGTTCACCCAGTCTGCGGCAAAATCCCATGTCTATGCCCCCATGCGGTCGGGGACGGATATCGCCATCCTCGGCGGGATGATCAAGTATATCATCGATAACAACTTGTATTTCGCGGAATACGTGAAGCTTTACACCAATGCGTCATTCCTGGTGAATCCCGCATTGAAGCTTCCCGGCGATAACAAGGGCGTCTTCTCGGGACTGGAAGGCAGCAAGTACAACAAGGACACCTGGTCCTACCAGACCGACGGCGAAGGCGTGATTAAAAAAGACCCGACGCTGAAGAACCCCAACTGCGTCTTCCAGCTTCTGAGGAAGCACTATTCCCGTTACACCGTAGATGTCGTGTCCAGGATAAGCGGGACGCCCAAGGACAAGCTCCTGGAAGTTTATAAACTGTACGCTTCCACCGGCAAGCCCGACAGGGCCGGCGTCGAGCTTTACGCCATGGGCTGGACTCAGCATACTACAGGCGTGCAGAACATCCGCACCATGGCGATCATCCAGTTGCTTCTAGGCAATGTCGGCATTGCCGGCGGCGGTATCGCGGCGATGAGAGGCGAGTCCAATGTCCAGGGCTCGACGGACCACGCCCTGCTGTTCCATATCTTGCCGGGCTACCTCGGTACGCCGACGTCTTCTATGAAGACGCTCAAAGATTATAATGAAAAACGGACGCCAAAAACAAAGGAAAAGAACAGTCTCAACTGGTGGAAAAACTTCCCGAAATATTCGGCGAGTTTTTTGAGATCCATGTACGGGCAGAATGCAACCCTCGAAGAGGCTTATGCCATGATGCCCAAGCTCGACGACGGGATGAATGCTTCATGGCTGATGCTTTTTGATCAGATGTACAAGGAAAAATTCACAGGATTTTTCGCCTGGGGCATGAATCCGGCGTGCAGTGGGGCGCATTCGAACAAGGTTCGACAGGCGATGGGGAAACTGGACTGGATGGTCAATGTCAATCTCTTCGATAATGAAACCGGCTCATTCTGGAGAGGTCCCGGCATGGATCCTAAAAAAATCAAAACGGAAGTCTTCATGCTGCCCTGCGCCTCGTCCATCGAGAAGGAAGGCAGTCTCGCCAACAGCGGCCGATTGCAGCAATGGCGGTATAAGGCAATCAATCCTCCCGGTGTAGCCCTTCCCGACGGCGACATCATGAGCGAGATCTTTTTCAAAGTGAAAGAGCTCTACGAGAAGATGGGCGGCCCCCTCAAGGAAGCCGTCATAAAACTCACATGGCCCTATGGCAAAAAAGTGGGCAAAGAGTTCCACTATGATCCCCATGCGGTGGCCAAGGAGATCAACGGTTTTTTCCTTGAAGACAAGAAAGTAGAGAATCCCACGAAAAAAGGTGAATTCAAGGAATTCAAGAAGGGCGATCCCGTTCCCTCCTTTGCCTGGCTCCAGGATGACGGGTCGACTTCATCGGGAAACTGGCTCTACTGCAACTCCTATGCAGACAAGGGCAATATGGCGGCCCGACGGGGCAAGAAGGATCCCACCGGCATCGGCCTTTATCCCGAATGGGCCTGGAGCTGGCCGGTGAACCGCCGGATCATCTATAACGGCGCTTCGGTTGATCAGGACGGCAAACCCTGGGATCCCAGCCGGGCGGTCATCAAATGGGACGGAGAAAAATGGACCGGCGACGTTCCGGACGGCGTCGGCAATCCCGGCTCCGGGCGGCCCCCCTTCATCATGAAGCCCGACGGCGTGGCCAACCTCTACGGTCCCGGTCTGGCGGACGGTCCTTTCCCCGAGCATTACGAACCGCTGGAGTGCCCCGTGGAGAAGAACTTTCTGTCGCCCCAGAAGAACAACCCGGCAATCAGACGTTTCGACAAGCCCGGCGTCGGCTCCGATATGGACATATATTCCGGCGTGGATAGTTGCGACCCAAGGTTCCCATTCGTCTGCAGCACTTACCGGGTCAGCGAGCACTGGCAGACGGGCGTCCTGACCCGCTGGTGCCCATGGCTGGCGGAGATGCAGCCCGGTATGTTCGTGGAGATGAGCCTGGAACTTGCGAGAGAAAGGGGCATCAAAAACGGCGAAAAGGTGATGGTAAAGTCACCGCGCGGCGAGGTGGAGTGTACGGCCATTGTGACACCGCGCTTCAAACCGTTGATCATTGACGGCAACCCGATTCATCAGGTCGGCATCCCTTGGCATTTCGGGTGGATTACGACCAAGGATCGAAAATACAAGCCCGGCGACAAGAAGGCGGAGGTCTTTACCTACGGCGATGCGGCGAATCTCCTGACGCCGACCATCGGTGACCCCAATACCATGATCCCTGAAAGCAAAGCCTTCATGGTCAATGTGGTCAAGAAGGGAAGGGGGTGAACATAAATGGCTGAGAAAACAAAACTCATCGATGTTTCGAAGTGTACAGGCTGCCGGGGATGCCAGCTTGCCTGCAAACAGTGGAACCAGCAGCCGGCCGCGCAGACGGAGAACCGTGGAACCTATCAGAACCCGCCTGACCTTCAGGCCAATACCTGGACGCTGATCCGGTTTCAGGAGGTTGCAGATAAAGACGGCGTAAAATGGTTGTTCCGCAAGGACGGCTGCATGCACTGCACGGACGCGGCCTGCGTCAAGGTCTGCCCGAGCGGGGCGCTTCATTACACGGAATACGGCACCGTCGGCATTCACCATGAACGCTGCATCGGCTGCAAGGAGTGTGTAACGGCCTGCCCCTTCGACATCCCCCGATACGACCGGGCAACGGACAAGATCTACAAGTGCGATCTGTGTCTTACACGCATCCAGGCAGCGCTTGAGCCTGCCTGCGTCAAGGCCTGCCCGACCGGTGCGCTGAAGTTCGGCGATAAAGCGGATATGCTGAAGCTGGCCTACAAGCGGGCGGCCGAACTGGGCGGAAACGCCAGTGTCTACGGCGATAAGTTCGTCGACGGCACCCATGTTCTTTACGTTCTCCAGGAAAAACCATCGACCTATGAAAAACTGCCGGTCAAACCGAGCGTACCGCTTTCGATTATTGTCTGGAAGGATCTGCTCAAGCCGTTGAGTTTGCTGGCCGCGGGCGGCGTGATTGCCGGTTCGTTCCTGCACTATATCATTCACGGGCCGAAGCTGCCCGATGAAGACCAGAACGAG
>JAZDIK010000026.1:0-32198 GCA_043805145.1 Pseudomonadota bacterium
TCTTTTCCGCTAAGAAGACCGCTGACGTCTTGTCTGGAAATGCGGAAAACATTTGATTCGCCGCTTGTGAATCATTTTTCGGCTTTGTGTTTCGCCTGACGATCGGCAGCAACCGAAAACCGAAAATCCAAGAGACCTGCCACCGGGCAGGTCTCTTTTTTCTTGCCTGCCTACAGTGATTATGTGCGGAGACCATTAAAAATGGACAACGCCCGCGGCTCAAAATCTTTTTCCTTAGGGGGGGGCACGACTTCGTCATGTCCCCCTTGACAATGCTTCAATATAAATTGAAATCTCCTAAATACAAGAATTTCTGGAAAGTCGATGCCCTTTGCGAACTATTTTTCACCGGTTATACAAAGCTCTCGCGTGGTTTCACTTAATAATCCTGAAAATATCCTTCGCTTTCGGATCGGCGGCTGTCTTGAGCAGTTCAAAGAGGGCCATTTCTACGCTGGTCAGGACGGCGCCGGTGGCGATCAGTTTCTGGATACCGATCTCGCGGTTGCGGGCGGTCCGGGAGGAAACGGCGTCGGCAGACAGATGAACTTCGTAGCCCATCGCCAAGAGGTCCATGGCCGTCTGATAGACGCACACATGCGCCTCGATGCCGGTTATGAGGATCTGCCTGCGGTTCAGGGCCCGGACGGCACTCATGAATTTTCCCTCGGCGCAGCAACTGAAAGCGTCCTTTGTGATCGCCCGAACGCCCGGCAATAAATCTGCGATTTCTGGAATCGTCGCCCCCAGAGGATTCTGTTCCGTTATCAGAACCGGAATGCCGAGAACATGCATACCCCTGATCAATTTCCTGTTACTTTCGATGAGAAACTTTTGGTCATCCATGACCCGGGCGAGTTTTCCCTGAATGTCTACGACAATCAGAACAGTGCTTTCACGAGTCAGCATCACGATGTCCTCTCCTCATTTGTTCACGCTCCATAAGACCTTTGAAAAATGGACAACGCCTGCGGCTTAAAATCTTTTTCGCGATAAATATCAAAGCCCTCTCCAAATGGAAACGTTGCGCTGGTTCAAGCCTGAGGTTGCAAAGCCAGAGGCGTCCGTCAGCAGCCTGCGGTTTGACGATCCCGAAATTCTACCTTGCCGGGCAGACCGGCCCGAAAGAGGGCGCTGGTAATGGGCGTCTCCGGCAGAATGGTCTGCAGATATTGCGATGCCCGCAGCAGGACCGGCAGGTCGATGCCTGTCGCCAGGCCCATGGCTTCGAACATGAAGACCATATCCTCCGTGGCCACATTTCCGGAGGCGCCGGGGGCAAATGGACAGCCGCCCAGTCCGCCGACGGCAGCGTCAAAAGACCGGATGCCCATATCATAAGCCCGCAGGGCATTGGCCAGAGCCAGTCCACGGGTGTTGTGCAGATGGATGCCGAAGGTAACTTCCGGAAAATGCTTCCGGCAGGCCGTAATAACGGATTCAACCAGCCCCGGATGACCGAACCCCACCGTATCACAGAGGGTTACCTCCCGGAATCCCAAGGAAACAACCTGTTTTAAATAATCGAGGATAACATCCGTTTTTATGATCCCCTCAAAGGGACAGCCGAAGGTGGTGGCGAGGTCGACGCGAGCGGCCACATCCGTTCCTGACAATAATTCATCCCGGATGATTTTAAGGACGGCAAGCGATTCCTGCGGCGTTTGCCGGACGTTGTTGAGATTATGGGACCGGCTCACGGAAAAGAAAAAATTGAGTTTCCGGATGCCGGAGGCCACCGCCGCCCGGGCGCCCTGAAGATTTGGAACCAGCGCAGTCAGCGTGACGTCCCGGAGGTCTCGAAGACCGTCCATCATGGCTTGCATGTCCCGGAATTGCGGAATTGCCTTTGGGCTGACAAAGGCGCCCGCCTGAATTTCACGGATACCGCTTTCGGCCAGACGCCGGATCAGGCCGATTTTATCTTCCGTTTCCACAAAACTGCCCAAGTTCTGGAGGCCGTCACGGGGACCGACCTCAACGATATGGATTTTGTTGTCTGGACACATGCCTTAAGACCTCACCGTCAATTAAGAGAAGCTCATAATAAGTCCGAAAACTGTTCAGGTTCTACGGCTTTGTAAAAAGCTCCGCAGGCAAGGCGCGCCAATCATGAGGAGCGGAGGGGAAATTAGGGACAGCGCCCCTATTTTCGCCCCCCGGAAAATAGGGGCGCTGTCCCCATTTTCCCAACGACGAAGGATGCAGCGCAACATAGCATCCGGACTTATTACGAAGCCGTCAATTAAGGCTTGACAGGAGCCTATAATTCCGATAAAGGGTTGCCTCCATCTCAAAAGAAGAGAGTGAAGGAGGATGCTTTTTTGGCCACACATAAGTCCGCGATCAAGAGAAGCAAGCAGAACGAGCAACACCGCGAACGAAATACAGCGGTCAAATCCAGGGTCAAGACGGCGGTCAAGTCCGTCCTAAGTGCCATCGAGACGAAAGACAAAGGGGCATCAAAGACAACTTTAGCCGAATCCATACCCCTCCTTGCCAAGGCCGCGGCAAAGGGTTTTTTTCACAAAAGAACCATATCCCGCAAGATTTCCCGCCTTACCCGGAAGACAAATGCCCTCGACGGTTAACGTTCTTTAAAAGCCCGACATCATAAGCCTGTATGCCCTCTCCGCCGTGTCGTTACACAGCTTGATGAGGGCATTCTTTTTATTTGCCTGGGCAATGGACAGGTTATTGCCCAAACTGTAATCCTGGGTGCCGGAGAAACTGCTGTTTGCCCAGAGGACCATTTTAGGGTTCTGTGCCTCCAAGGTGAGGGACAGAACGATGGTTATCCGGTCCTCGGCTGCCAGGTTTGTGGCCTGGTAGGACAGGGGCGCTGCGTTAAGGCTTTCAATACTCCCCTTGAAAATGGCGTCCGCCTCGCCCGGGCTGCCGGCCAGCTTGAACCTTCGCCCCAGAATGACCTGATCGATAAAAGCCGCCCGTAAGGTGTTCTCAATATTAGCTTCGCTGGTTTTATTGATAAAGACATCGACGAAAATTTTCTGAATGTTTTTATCGATGGCCTCTCCATCGGGGATAAAACGATAACCACAGGCGGCGACCAATACAAAAAAGCAGCAAAGGAAAACGACCAATTTCAGGTGCGACCATTTCATGTTTTTCAAGACTCCGTCTTTTTTAAATATTCAGCACTTTCCTAGCCTCTGACCACAATATTCAACAGCTTCTTCGGCACATAGACTTCCTTCAGGACATCCTTGCCGGCGATCATCGCGGCAATCCTTTCATCCGCCAGGGCCAGCGCCTTGATTTGCCCAACTTCTTCATCCGCCGGAACGATAATCCGGCTTCGGACCTTCCCATTGATCTGAATGACGATGGTAATCTGTTCTTCCGAAGCAACACTTGGGTCATAAACCGGCCAGCCCGCCTCGGCAAGGTTCTGATGATGGCCCAGCATCCCCCACAGTTCCTGGGCAATATGGGGAACAATCGGCGCCAAAAGCAGGATGACGGTCTCCACGGATTCCCGAACGACCGACAGGGCTTTGAGATTATCTTTCTCCGGGCGCCGGACCTGATAGAGAACATTGACCAGTTCCATAATCGCACTGATCGCCGTATTGAAATGAAAGCGGTCTTCAATATCGCCGGTGACTTTCCGGATGGTCTGATGCGTTTTTCGCCTGAGATCCTTGAGATCCCCCTCCAGGTCTTCCTGTCGCCCCCGGAATGGTTGAATGTCCCTGATGCTGCTCAGGTAATCGACAACAATGCGCCAGGCTCGATTGAGAAAGCGGAAAGAACCTTCCACGCCCTGATCGCTCCATTCGAGGTCTTTTTCAGGCGGTGAGGCAAAGAGACAGAACATGCGCGCAGTATCGGCCCCGTAGCGATTGATGAGATAATCGGGATCGACTACATTCTTCAGGGATTTCGACATCTTTTCCGTTTTCCCGATCATCACTTCCGTCCGGCAATGCTTGCATCTGCCATCGCTGACTTCTTCGGGAAAGAGATATCCGTGCTCCGGGCAACGCATTGTTTCCTTGCAGACCATGCCTTGTGTAAGCAGGTTGGCAAAGGGCTCGTCCGTCCCGATCACACCGAAATCCCTCAATACTTTCGTGTAGAACCGCGAATACAGCAGATGCAGGATAGCATGCTCGATTCCGCCGATGTACTGATCCACGGGCATCCAGTAGTCCAGTGCTTTCCGGTCCAGGCCGGGTTTCTCGTCATGGCGGGCGCAGCAGAAGCGGTCAAAATACCAGGAGGACTCGACAAACGTGTCCATGGTATCGGTTTCCCGTTTGGCCGGACCTCGACAATTCGGACAGGTCGTGTTGACAAAGGCGCCATGCCGGGACAAGGGGGAGCCGCCCGCACCCGTGAGTTCCACATCCCGGGGCAGGATTACGGGCAAATCCGCTTCGGGAACGGGTACCGCGCCGCACTTTTCACAGTTGACGATCGGAATGGGGGCGCCCCAGTAACGCTGCCGGGAAATCCCCCAGTCGCGCAGACGGTATTGCACCGTTTTCTGACCGCGACCGATGGCCTCCAGATAGGCGGCGATGGCATCGAGGGCCTTTGTATTTTCCACACCGTCGAATTTCCCCGAATTGACCAGAATGCCCTCATCCACATAGGCCTCGGTCATGGTCTGGGTGTTGAGAGTTTTTCCCGGCGGCTGAATGACCACTATACGCGGCAGGTTGTACTTCTGGGCAAATTCAAAGTCCCGCTGGTCATGGGCGGGTACAGCCATCACGCAGCCGGTGCCGTAATCGGCCAAAACGAAATTGGCGGCAAAAATGGGCATGCGTTTGTTGGTTACGGGATTGAGGCAATGGGCATCCAGGAAGATACCCTCCTTGTCGTACAACGCGGATGTACGCATCACCCGGTCCTGTCTCTTGACCGTTTCTACAAAGGCGCGCACCTCGCCCTCCCGGGGTTTGCCCCGCATGAGTGTCACGACAAGCGGATGTTCGGCGGCAACCAGCATGAAGGTGGCTCCGTAGATCGTATCCTGGCGCGTGGTGAAAACCTCGATCGCCGAATCTCCGTCTACAAGGGGAAAAGTTATGAGGCAGCCTTGGCTCTTGCCGATCCAGTTCCGTTGCATGGTCAGGACCCTTTCGGGCCAGCCCGGGAGCTTGTCGCAATAATCGAGCAATTCGTCCACGTAGGCGGTAATCCTGAAAAACCATTGGTCCAGGTATTTCTCGCCCACTTCCGTGCCGCAGCGCCAGCAGAGTCCAGCCTCGACCTGTTCATTGGCCAAGACGGTATGGCATTCGAAACACCAGTTGACGGTGGCGCTTTTTTTATAGGCGAGTCCCTTCTCATACATCCAGAGGAAAAAGAGCTGCTCCCAACGGTAATAGCCGGGTTCACAAGTCGAAATCTCACGATCCCAGTCATAGCTGAACCCCATTCGCTTGAGCTGCTGTTTCATGAACGCGATATTTTCATTCGTCCAGACGGCCGGATGGATACCGTGGGCAATGGCGGCGTTTTCCGCCGGCATTCCGAATGCGTCCCAGCCCATGGGGTGCAGAACGTTGAAGCCTTTCATTTTTTTATAGCGGGCAACAACATCGCCAATGGTATAGTTCCGCACATGCCCCATGTGGATCCGGCCGGAGGGATAGGGAAACATTTCGAGGAGGTAATATTTTTCCCGGTGAGGATCTTCCGTAACTTTAAAGGTTTTATGGCCTTCCCAGTATGCTTGCCATTTTTCTTCAATTTCCAGTGGGTTATATCTCTCACTCATGTTTTGCTCCATCTTTCTTTTCCAACTTATCAGGCTGCTTTCCGGTCTGTTGCAGTTTTACGTACAGGGCATCGAGAATCCCGTTTATAAACGATCCTGAATTTTCAGAACCATAGGTTTTCCCAAGATCGATGGCTTCATTCAGTGTTACTTTGGGGGGAATGTCATCACAATACAGAAGTTCGTAAACCGCCATTCTCAGGATGCTGCGGTCCACTTTGGACATGCGCGATATGGACCAGTGTTCGGAACAGTCGCTGATGACCCGATCGATTTCATGTCTTTTGAGCCACGCCCCTTCAATCAGCAGGCTTGAAAACAACTTTGCGTCCGAAGACACCGCCATGCTTTTTATTCTTTGCTTCCGGCCGTTTTCCGGACTATCGAAATAGTCCCAGAAGGGCTCAAGGAATTCTTCCGGCGCCGTGAAATGGTTCCAGAACAGCGATACCGCCTCCTGCACGTCCGTCTTGACCATATCCAGCTCGTAGAGAACCTGCAAGGCGACTTCCCTTGCCTTCCGTCTGTCGTGCATGAATGCCTTTTTATTCGTCAGATTTTCTTCAGCAAATCGACCATTTCAATTGCGGATATTGCAGCATCCCAGCCTTTATTGCCTGCCTTGGTACCCGCCCTTTCGATCGCCTGTTCGATGGTGTCCGTGGTCAGGACGCCAAAAGCGACCGGCACTTCCGTCTCCAGGCCGACGGCGGCGATACCCTTGGACACTTCGGCGCTGATGTATTCAAAATGAGGCGTGGCGCCCCGGATTACCGCACCCAGACAAATTACGGCGTCGAATCGCCCGCTTTTTGCGAGCTTCTTGGCGGCGAGAGGCAGTTCAAAGGCGCCGGGAACTTTGTAGATCTGAATATCCTTTTCATCCGCCCCGGCCCGGGTCAGGCCGTCCACCGCACCGTCGATAAGCCTTCCGCTGATAAAGTCATTAAAACGACTGGCCGCGACGGCAAACTTCATCCCCTTGGCAACCAGTTTTCCCTCAATGATTTTCGGCATGATTCGTCCCCCCTAAAATTCAAGAATATGTCCCATTCTCTGTTTCTTCGTTTGCAGGTAACGGATATTGTTTTCGTTTGGTTCAATGACAATGGGAACCCGCTCCGTGATGGCAATGCCGTATCCCTCCAGGGCCACGATTTTTTTTGGATTATTGGTCAACAGGCGCATCTTCCGGACGCCCAGATCGACGAGGATTTGTGCACCGATGCCGTATTCGCGCAGATCCGCCTTGAAGCCCAGCTCGATGTTGGCATCGACCGTATCCGCGCCGCGTTCCTGAAGCTCATAGGCCCGGATCTTGTTGACCAGGCCGATGCCGCGACCTTCCTGGTGCATGTAAACAATCACGCCCTTACCGGCCTCCGCCACCATCTCCATGGCCCGGTGCAACTGATCGCCGCAATCGCAACGCTCCGAACCGAATATATCCCCGGTGACGCATTCGGAATGCACCCGGGCGAGCACCTCGTCCTCCGGACCGATATCGCCTTTGACCAGGGCGATGTGTTTCATGTCGTCCACGTCATTTTCGTAGACAATGATCTTGAACGTTCCGCCGAAACGGGACGGCAGATTCGCCGTTGCAGCCCGGCGAATCAAAGATTCGTGCTGCATCCGAAAGTCGATCAGGTCGGCAATGGTCACGATTTTGAGATTGTGTTCCCGGGCAAAAACTTCCAGATCCGGCATGCGGGCCATGGTGCCGTCGTCTTTCATGACTTCACAGATGACACCGGTGGGTTTCAGGCCGGCTAATCGGGCCAGATCAACAGAGCCTTCCGTCTGGCCGCTCCGGACGAGCACCCCCCCTTTGCGGGCACGAATGGGAAAGACATGTCCCGGGCTGACCAAGTCGTCCGCCCGCGCGTCATCAGCCACCGCCGTCTGAATCGTGGTTGCCCGGTCCGCCGCGGAAATCCCCGTGCTGACGCCCCGCTTGGCCTCGACGGATACGGTAAAGGCCGTTCCGAAGCGGGACCGATTGTCGCGAACCATGGGGTAGAGACGGAGCTTATCGGCCATCTCTTCGCTCAGGCTCAGACAGATCAGGCCGCGGCCGTA
This sequence comes from Pseudomonadota bacterium, assembly GCA_043805145.1. Classification (GTDB taxonomy): domain Bacteria; phylum Desulfobacterota; class Syntrophia; order Syntrophales; family Fen-1087; genus JAPLJM01. The sequence continues at coordinate 7,838 of JAZDIK010000026.1, forward strand.
GCGGGCCATGAAATTGATGGCCTCGGGGGTGACAAATTCCGCGGCCATACAGAGATCGCCTTCGTTTTCGCGATCCTCATCATCCACAAGAATGACCATCCGGCCGCTCTTGATGTCCACAATGGCTTCTTTAATCGTACTGATACTCATGCTTTCACCTTCTGAGCGCTCTGTAAAAAAACCGCGAGGATGTAAACGCTCCTTCCTTACTTTAAAAATCCGTGCTCGGCCAGAAATCTCATGTCCACTCCTTTGTGGGGCTGCAGGAAGCGCTCGACATACTTTCCGATAATATCGGTCTCGATATTGACCCGATCCCCGATTTTTTTTAATCCCAGGGTGGTCACCTGGGCCGTGTGCGGGATCATGTTAACATAAACCCTGTTTTTTTCACAACGATTTACCGTCAGGCTGATGCCGTCGACGGCGATGGATCCCTTTTCCACGATATAGCGAACAAGTCCTTCCGGAATCTCGACGCCGAAAATGATGGAATTGGCCTGGCGTGTTTTTTCATGAAGCGTCCCTTGGCCGTCTATATGGCCGAGGACAAGATGCCCTCCGAGGAAATCGTTGAATCGCATGGCCTTTTCAAGGTTCACACGGTCGCCCGCCTTCAGGGCGCCGAGATTGGTCCTGGACAGGGTTTCCGCCGAGACATCAGCCGTAAAACACCGATCCGCCTTTTGCGTTACCGTCAGACAGACCCCGTTGACGGCGATGCTGTCGCCGATCCGGATATCCTCCAGAGGCATCGAGGCATCCGCTTCGAGCAGCGCATCGGCCCCCTTACGGGTCACGCGCCGGATTGATCCCAAGGCTGCAATGATTCCGGTAAACATAGGATTAGGGTTGTTTTTCCTTGTCCCTGGCAACATTCATAAAGTCTTTGAGCTCTTCCATGAACTCGCCGACATCGCGAAACTGACGGTAAACCGAAGCAAATCGAACATAGGCCACGCCGTCCAGCCGTTGCAGTTCTTTCATGACTTTTTCACCGACCATGGAGGAGGGGATTTCCTTGCCCTGATATTGCTGGCAGGCCTGCTCGACATTTTCTACCATGGCCTCGATGGCATCCATGCTGATGGGGCGTTTTTCGCAGGCCTTTTTGATGCCCGAGACGATCTTCAACCGGTCAAAGGGCTCCCGCCGGCCGTCTTTCTTCACCACAACGGGAAGGACTTCTTCCACGAACTCATAGGTGGTAAAACGCTTTTCACAGGCCAGGCATTCACGCCGGCGCCGGATGGCGCCGCCGTCCTTGCTGATCCGGGAATCAATCACACGGTTTTCACCGTTGGCACAGAAGGGACACTTCATCGCTGTTCCACCTCAATTCCCGCTTCCAACGACATGTCTCTCGCCATTTGGTCCAGATAACCATCCCGGAAGACGATCCGAACAATGCCGGCATTGACGATCATCTTGATGCAGATCACGCAGGGATGGTTGGTGCAGTACAGATGGGCGCCTTTTACGCTGACGCCGTGGAGGGCCGCCTGAATGATGGCGTTCTGCTCTGCATGCAGCCCTCGGCAGAGCTCGTGGCGTTCGCCCGAAGGAACCCCCAGATGCTCCCGCAGACAACCCCTGTCCAGACAATGCTGAAGCCCGGACGGCGCCCCGTTGTAGCCGGTGGCCAGAATTCTGCGGTCGCGAACCAAGACCGCACCGACGCTGCGCCGCAGGCAGGTGGACCGTCTCGCAACCAGAGCGGCGATATCCATAAAGTAATCATCCCAACGGGGACGTTCCTTCCCGGCGCCTTGGCTCTGAGCAGCGTCATCTTTGCTTTTTTTCATATTTTGCGGCCTGTCCGACCCAATTACCCTCTGGCGATCCGCTCCCGGTAAAGCGGGAATCTGTCGCAGAGCGTTCGCACTTCCTCCCGCACGGCCAGGATCTTTGCCTCGTCGTGAATATGCGCCAGCACTTCTCCGATCAGGCGGGCAATCCCGACCATTTCCGCTTCCTTCATGCCGCGGGTCGTTAATGCCGGTGTCCCGATCCGAATGCCGCTGGTCACCATGGGGCTCCGGGTGTCGAAGGGGATTCCGTTTTTATTGATCGTGATGCCTGCCCGGTCCAAGACTTCCTGCGCATCCTTGCCCGTGACTCCTTTGGAGGTCAGGTCCACGAGCATCAGATGATTGTCCGTGCCTCCCGATACGAGGCGGAAACCTTCTTTCTTGAGCGCTTCGGCCATGGCTTTGGCGTTTTTGACGATCTGAGTCTGATAGGTTTTAAATTCCGCCGACAGGGCCTCCTTGAAGGCCACCGCCTTGGCAGCGATGATATGCATAAGCGGCCCGCCCTGCATGCCGGGGAAAACACGGCTGTTGAGAGTTTTGGCAAAAATATCCTTGCACATGATGAGGCCGCCCCGTGGACCCCGCAGGGTTTTGTGGGTCGTGGAGGTCACATATTCGCAGACGGGAACCGGCGAGGGATGCAGACCCGTGGCAACCAGGCCGGCGATATGAGCAATATCCGCCATAATCACTGCCCCGACCAGATCGGCGATCTGCCGGAATTTATCGAAATCGATCGTTCGGGGATATGCACTGGCGCCGACAACGATTATTTTTGGTTTATATTTCCGGGCCTGCGCTTCCACTTCATTGAAATCGATGGTTTCTGTTTCTTTGTCCACGCCGTAAGCCACCACGTTGTAGAGTTTCCCGGAGAAATTGGCGGGACTGCCGTGCGACAGGTGTCCTCCGTGAGAGAGATTCATGCCTAAAATCGTGTCGCCGGGCTCCAGGACGGAGAAATAAACGGCCATATTGGCCTGGGTTCCGGAGTGGGGCTGAACATTGACGTGATCCGCACCAAAAAGCTGTTTGCAGCGCTCAATGGCCAAAGATTCCGCCACATCGACATATTCACATCCACCGTAATATCGCTTGGCGGGATAGCCCTCGGCATACTTGTTGGTCATGATGCTCCCTTGGGCTTCCAAGACCGCTTCACTCACGAAATTTTCCGAAGCAATCATCTCCAGTTTTCCCGCCTGCCGCACGGTTTCTTCGAAGATAGCTTCGGCAATTTCCGGATCCATTTTTTTTAACAGGGACATATGATCTCTCCTTGTGCATGAAAAATATACTGACGCCGTAGGCAACTTTTTTACAAAACCGTTAATGCTGCCGATTGCAGATCTCTTTTTCAATTTCCAGGATTTTTTCGATCCTACGATTGTGACGCCCTCCCTCAAAGGCGGTTTTCAACCATATCTCTATGATTTTCAATGCCTTTTCATGATCTGTTTTGCGCCCGGCAAGACAGAGAATATTCGTATCGTTATGGCGCCGGCTCATTTCCGCCGTTTCCTCGTCCAGGCACAGCACGGCACGGATGCACGGATATTTGTTGGCGATGATGGTCATGCCCACGCCGGAACCGCAAATCAGAATCCCCTTGGCAAATGCTCCTCTCGACACGCCCGCTGCAACCTGACAGCCGACATCCGGGTAATCGACAGGATCAGTCGTTTTCGTCCCAATATCGGTTACTTCTAGACACAGCCCGGCAAGACAGAGTTTTATCGTTTCTTTCAGTGTGAAGCCGGCATGATCCGCGCCAATGATGATCTTCTCGTACGGCATGGCTCAATCCCCGAACTTTTTAAGAATCAACACGGCGTTCACGCCGCCGAAACCAAAGGTGTTCGACATGGCCGTCCGGACCGCCCGCTTTCTGGCCCGATGTGGGACAAAATCAAGGTCGCAGCCGTCGCCGGGGTTATCCAGGTTGATGGTCGGTGGAATGATCCCGTCTTCAATAGCTTTCAACGCAAAGATAGCTTCCACGGCGCCGGCGGCGCCCAGCATGTGTCCGGTCATGGACTTCGTCGAACTGAGCGCGAGCTTGTAAGCATGTTCGCCGAAAACGGCCTTAATCGCCTCGACTTCGTATTCGTCATTCAATGGCGTCGAGGTGCCGTGCGCGTTAATATAATCGATTTCCGCAGGTTGCATCCCGGCGTCGTTCAGCGCCGCCTTCATGCAGCGGGCAGCGCCCGCATGTCCGGGCGGCGGGGCGGCCATATGAAAAGCGTCGCTCGTGGAGCCGAAGCCGGTTACTTCGCCGTAGATCTTTGCGCCTCTGCGACGCGCGAAAGACAATTCTTCGAGGATCACGATGCCGCACCCTTCGCTGATGACAAAGCCGTCACGCTGCCGGTCAAAGGGCCGGCTCGCTTTTTCCGGATGCTCGTTCCGGACGGAAATGGCCCGCATGGCATTAAACCCGGCGACACAAATGGGCGATATGGCCGCGTCCACGCCACCGGCAATCATGACATCCGCATAGCCATGAGCGATCGTCCGGAATGCATCGCCGATTCCGTTCGTTCCGGCGGCACAGGCCATAACGGGACAACCGATCGGGCCTTTTGCGCCGAAGCGGATAGAGACATGGCCGGCGGCCAGGTTGGCAAGAACAGCAGGAATCGTAAAGGGCGAAATCCGGTTCGGGCCTTTCAAGAGGACTTCCTCAACACCCCTGTGTATGGTGATCAGGCCGCCGATGGCGGAACCGATGATCACACCGGTTCGCTCTGCGAAGGCTTCCACCACCGACAGGGCCGCATCGGCCATGGCCATGTGCGCGGCCGCCAAGGCATAGATGATGAAATCGTCAATCCGACGGGCCTCCTTTTTATTGATATAAACCAGGGGATCAAAGTTTTTCAACTCCCCGGCAATCCGGGTGGCAAATCCCGCTGAATCGAATCTGGTAATCGGACCAATGCCGGATCGGCCGGCGCAGACACCCGCCCAAATCTCCTGGATAGAATTACCCAGTGGCGTGATGGCGCCGAGTCCGGTGACGACGACCCTTCTTTTCACAAAAGCCCCCTTCGGGAAAAACTATTTTATTCCCTTGCTCCTCAGGAAATCAATGGCATCTTGAACGGTACGGATTTTTTCCAGCTCGTTATCGGCGATTTCGATGCCGAAATTTTCCTCCATCTCCATAATCAGTTCGACCAGGTCCAGGGAATCGGCCCCCAGATCGTCGATAAAGGACGCATCGAGGTTGCATTCCTCGCGGGTGACATCCAATTGCTCCATAATGATGCTTATGACCTTTTCTTCAAGCGTCATATCTAAAAATCCTCCTTATACAGATATCTGCATTGCTATTTATTTGATATAAATCATGATTCACAATGATGAGCCCTCTTTTTCAAAAAAGGAGACTGTTTTCTTAAAAGATACGATATCCTCAACATTCAGGAGCCGCATCTTCCGATCAATTCTCTTGATGAGCCCGGACAAGGTGTGTTTGGGTCCGATTTCCACAACCGTGTCAACACCCAGACGCCCCATCATTTCAATGGTATCCTGCCATTTGACAGGATCGGTGATCTGCCTGACCAGCAGGTCCCCTGCATTTTCTCTCGTATAGAGAATGTCGGGATCGCAATTGGGGATCACTGGCGTCTGAAATTCTTCAAAGCTGATCTTTCCCAGATCTGCCCGCAACCATTGAGCCGCCGATTCGAGCAGGCGGCAGTGGCAGGGAACGCTGATGGGAAGCTTGAGCGCCTTTACACCCCCCATTTTTTCCGCAGCCGTTATGACCTTTTCCACTGACGGCTTGTCGCCGGAAATGACCACCTGGTTCGGCGCATTGCGAATCGCCAGTCCGACCGTTTCCGTTTCCGACCGTGCGGCCCGGCAGAGTTCGTCAACGGCCTCGCTGGATATACCGATGATGGCCGCCATGGCTCCCGTTCCCAGCGGCACGGCTTTCTGATGATACTGCGCCCGTGCATAAACCAGCGGCAGAAGATCGGCCAGTCTGATCGCCCCGGCCGCGTAGAGGGCTGCGTATTCTCCGAGACTGTGCCCTGCGAGAACGGCAGGGCTTATGGCAATGGTCTGCCTCAAAAGGCGATAAATGGCAATATCCAGTGTCAGTACGGCAATCTGCGTGTTCACCGTCATATCCAGGATATCCTGCGGTCCCTCAAAACAGAGGGCCGCAATGTCGATGCCCAGAATCTGCCCGGCTTCCGCGAAGATGCTGCGGACGGTTTCGTCCTCACGGTAAAGATCAAAGCCCATCCCTACGTACTGGGCGCCCTGACCTGGAAAGACAAAAGCGATTTTACCCATGAGAGATCCTTAGCCCTTCGTAGCGGGTTCAGGATATTTTTTCAACCGGAATCACTTCGCGCCCCTTATAAGTCCCGCATTTGAGGCAGGCACGATGGGGTAGTTTCGGTTCGCTGCACTGCGGACACGCCGAGGCCAAAACCGGCGTCAGAAAATCATGCGAGCGCCGTTTGTCTCTTCTCGTTCTGGAGTGTCGTTTTACTGGATTTGGCATAATTCATCATCCTTTTTTAATCAATAATCGGTTTATGCTTTCAATTTTTTCAGAATCGCCAGACGGCTGTCTATGTGTTCATCATGGCATTGGCAATGGTTTTGATTCAGGTCGATCCCGCAATGGGGGCACAAACCCTTGCAATCTTCACGGCAGAGGACCTTCATGGGGATCTGCAGCAGGACCTGCTCGATGATCAGCGGATCAAGATCGATCAGGTCGTCCTGATAATAGACAAAATCCAGGTCCTCCGGGCTAAGTTCCCGTTCCTCCGTATGTTCCGTCTGTGCCGGCGACAGGACATACTTGAAAGATGCGTTGATGGGCAAACACGCAGCATCGAGGCAGCGTGAACAGACCGTTTCCGCCTGAGTCCGGAGGTCTCCTTCAAGATACAGGGTTTGCCGGATTCGTTTCAGGAAAACGGAACCGTCAATCCTGCCCAGGGTAAGCCCCATCTTTTCTTTTTCCTTGAAGATCTGCCTGGACCAGTTTTCATCTTTGGAAAACTGGACTTTCAGGCCCTCTTCCGGTATGTTCATCACATTGATCTTCAATCCATACCTGCCATGTCCGGTTCGAACCCGCGTTTTTTTAAGTCATCTCTAAAAGACCGTATAAAGGTGCGAAGTAGATTACAAAATCATTCCGTTGTCAAGCATAATTTACGAACTTCAACCTTGACAAAAGCGGCGGGGCGACACTATAAGAGGGCACAATTATTGAGGGAGTCAAGGAAAAAATATGGCACAGAAGGTAAGGGTCAGATTTGCGCCCTCTCCAACGGGGTACCTGCATGTCGGGGGGGCGAGAACGGCGCTGTTCAACTGGCTTTATGCCAGGCATGAGGGCGGGCAATTCATTTTGCGGATTGAAGATACCGATCAGCTCCGTTCCACGGAAGCCTCGACCCGGGCGATTCTCGACGCCTTGATCTGGCTGGGCCTGAGCTGGGATGAAGGACCCCTGTTCCAGGCGCAACGCGTGGACCTGCATCGCACGATGGTAAAAAAGCTCCTCGATACGGGGAAGGCCTTCCACTGCGCTTGCACGCCGGACGAACTGGAAGACAAGCGAAAGCGCGCGCTGGCGGAGGGAAGAAAACCGAAATACGACGGAACCTGCCGCGAAAAGCAACTGACCAAAAGGGAAGGCACGGTGGTGCGGTTCCGCAGTCCCCAGGCCGGGCTGACGATCGTCCGGGACCTGATCAAGGGGAATATCACCTTCAATAACGAAGAGCTGGATGACCTTGTGATCGAACGGACGGATGGTTATCCCACTTATAATTTCGCCGTCGTGGTCGATGACATCGATATGGGCATTACCCACGTTATCCGCGGCGACGACCATGTGAACAACACACCCCGGCAGATCCTGCTCTATGAGGCCCTGGGTCATGAGGTGCCGCAGTTCGGCCATGTTCCGATGATCCTCGGTGCGGACAAGGCCCGCCTGAGCAAGCGCCATGGCGCCACCTCCGTCATGGCCTATCAGGAAATGGGCTACCTGCCGGAGGCCCTGGTGAATTATCTCGTACGGCTGGGCTGGTCTCACGGCGACCAAGAGATCTTTTCCATGGATGAACTGATCCGGCTCTTCAGCTTGGAATCGGTGGGAAAGTCCGCCGCCGTTTTCAACCCGGAGAAGCTCCTGTGGCTGAATCAGCATTATATTCAGGAATATCCAGCGGATAAACTCGTTGAAAATATGATACCATTCTGGACGGCCCGCGGATATGATACCTCCGATCGGGATTATATGCGCCATGTGATTGAGAATCTGCGCACCCGATCGAAGACGCTTGTGGAAATGGCGGACCAAGGCGCTTTTTATTTTCAGGACAAGGTGGACTATGACCCGGAGGCGGCCGGGAAATTTCTGACGGCAGACATGAAGGAACATCTGCTAACCATTGCGGAAAAACTCGCATCATCCCGGGATTATACGAAAAACGGACTGGAAGCGTTTCTGCGCGAAGCGGCCGAAGACCGGGGCGTCAAGCTCAAGGCGATCGCGCAGCCTCTGCGCGTGGCCCTGACGGGCAAATCGGTCAGCCCCGGTATCGACGATGTCATGGTCACGCTCGGCAAAAACCGGGTCATTGAAAGGATTCGCCGGGCTGTTGCATACATGACAAATGGTTAACAAAATTTGATTTTTGCCTTGACTTTTTCAGGATAATCACATAGAAGGCTGCTCCCTTCAGAAAAAGCTTTTTCTTGGGAGGACTTCAGGACGCGGGACGCTGAATGCTGCTTTTCAGGTTCATATCCCGTTCGCCGAATTTACGGTCCCATCGTCTAGTGGTTAGGACGCTGGCCTCTCACGCCGGAAACCGGGGTTCAACTCCCCGTGGGACTACCAAACAAATTCAAGGGGTTAGCTGACAGCGGCTGACCCCTTTTCCGTTCTGGTTGCGGCTGGGTTGCGGATTGTTGCGTTGTCATCCAGTCTGTCCACCGCCGCCTTGTTTCCCTCCGGGGCAAGATGCCCGTAAATGTCCACCGTGACCTTGATGCTGTGGTGACCCAGCTGGTCCCGGACATAGGCCAGAGATTCTCCGGCCTGGATCAGCAGGCTCGCATAAGTGTGCCGCAGATCATGGATGCGGATCCTGCGCAGGCCCGCCTTTTCCAACGCCTTGGCAAACACCCGTAACCGCCAGTGGTGCTCGATCAGGGACGTTCCCGTTTCCGAAATGAAGACCCATTCGGGAACTTTTCCCCAGCCCTTCTCGAGAGTTTCGATCCGCCGCTGGTTCCTCAGGTTCCAGAGTGCCTCCGCTAACTGCTTCGACATGTCCACCCGGCGGCTCTTGCCGCTTTTGGGCGTCCCGATGATCCCCTTGGAGATGCTCCGTTGGACGTTGATAAACCGTCCGTGGAAATCGATGTCCCCCCACTGGAGGGCCATCGCCTCCCCCAGCCGCATGCCTGTACGGGCCAGGGTCAAGGCCATCGGGTAATGGCGCGGCAGATGCTCCCGGAAGGCTTTGAGGAGTGCGGTCAGCTCTTCCCGGGTCAGCGGATCTGCAACCAGTTTAAGGCTCTTCTCACGGATGATCCTTCCCAGCCGATGGGATGGATTGACCTGAAGCGCCCCGTCATCGACAGCCAGATTCAGAGTCCCGCCGATCACGTTCTTGAAATGCGTGACCGTGCTCGACGCATACCCCTTGCGGCTCTTCTTCATGAGAAATTCCTTCACCATGAGCCGGGTGATGTCCGTCACCCGGTACGAGCCGAAAACGGGCCCCACGTGATTCTTGAGGATGCCCTGGTAATCGCCGACGGAAGAGGGTTTGCACGTGGCGGGGACCGTGATTTCGATCCATCGCCGGGCGTAATCCCCGAATGTGGGGATCTGCCGCTTCTCATCCACGATTCCCAGGTCCCCGAGGGTCAACCTGGCCTCGATCTTCTTGGCGATCTGGAGGGCGGCTTGCTGATCCCGCCCCACCTTCTTCGCCTTCCTTCTTCCCTGGTGGTCGATCAGGACCCACCAGACGCCCGACCCCTGCGGGCGTTCCCTTACCTTTACCCCATTTTTGACCTGCTCTTTCCACCCCCGTAACAAGAGGCACGGGAAGGGGTAAGGGTGGCCCCTTGTCGGCCCGCGGCGCCTATCCCGTGGTTATGGAAAGGCTCAGGTTCGCAGGAACCTTCAGGCCCTTGCGGGCGGCGGCTTCCGTGATGTCCTATGAACGTCACTGCCGGGAACGACCGCCGTCCTGCGGATTCGAGCAGGTCAACAATACATGAATGGGCCGGAAATTTCACCTTCTTTTCACCGCAAATTCCTTGATGACATTGTCCACGATCCGATCCACACGGTGTTCGGCGCCGCAGAACTGCTCCAGATAATCATCGATATCCCGATACCGGATCAGCACTGTCCCCGTCGGCATCCGGGCATGGCGCAGGCCTTTCTGCAGCCATCCCCGCATAGTCCGTTCCCTGATCCCTGCATACTTTGCCGCTTCCTTGATCTTTCCCCATCCTTCCATCCGGCTATCCCTCCGAAAAACCTTCCTCTACCCCTATTATGTCAAGGACACCCGGCCGGGGGACAAAAGCTTTGAAAAATATTTTTCCTTTCTGAGATCAGGTAAATAGTGGTATCAACCGGTGCGGAAAAATAATTTCTGCCAATCTGGAAAGGAAAAATATCACCTGATGTAAAAATACGATTTTCAAAGAAAGGAAAGCGGCTGCCATGTTGATCGAGGTTCTGGAGGCCCTGAATCTGGATCCGAACGTTATCCGGATCCTGCGGGAGAAGCACATGGACAGGATTGAGAAAATCCAGGAGACCATCCTGACGGAACTGCCCACCCTGAGCGGCGCCATGAAGAAAATCGGGGAGGACATCAGCCGCCTGGCCGAGATCCTCTATGCGGCGGCGGGCGAGCTCGGACAGGGGGAGCAGGAGGTACACAAGATCGACAACCTCTCCCAACGGCTCATCTGCGGCGTCACGGAAATCGGCATGATCCTTTCGCAGGTGGGGCTCTGGCAGATCAACAAGGACTATCTCGAATGCCGGCTTCAGACGGACGTGCGGATCCGGAAAACCGTTTCCTTCCGTTGCGCCGAGAGTCTCAGGGAAATCGTTCCGCGCAAGCTGGCCGAATGGATCCACCAGCGGCTGGAGCTGCAACCGGCGGCGGTGGCCGTGCGCTACCAGGAACTGCCCCTGCTTCTGAAAGAGAGTTCCCCCGGAGAATATCGCAGATTGGCGCAGGAGACCGGCCATGAAGCGCCGTCGCCGGATTCCCGCGAGAACATGGAGACGATTGCAGCCGACGCGAACCTGCTGGCCCGATTCCGCAAGCAACTGGCCGGGGTGAAAACGCTGCACGATTTTATCCCCAATCCGCCGGAAATGGTGATCGACGAACGCCAGCGCCGCTTCTTTTTCCGGGGGCTGCCCGTTTCCCTTACCGGCAAGGCCTTCGATCTGCTGGTCCTTCTGGCCCGGCGACCCCTGGAGATCGTCACGCGCAGCGAGATCTACAACCACCTTTGGCCTGAATGCCGCCTGTCGCTGTCCTCGGCCAGGCCTTACGAGCGCCAGATCACGGATCACAAATACCGCATCATCGCCTGGATCGAAAAAGCCGTCTCGACTTGCACGGACATCTGTCCCTGCGATGTGCGCAATCTGATCCTGAGCCGTTTCGGCGTCGGTTATCTGCTGAATGTGCCGAAGGAAGAGGTCTGTCTGCTCCCCCTGCAGACGGGGCGATGAATGGACCTGCAGACGATGGAAGACGATCATTGACGATCTTCTGCGGGAAGATTCGAGAAAAAACGATCAAGAAACGATCAAAGGGACGAGACAATCTGCTATACAATCCGTTATAGGTCGCGCCATGCGGGATTCATACCCTTGCGCATACGGAGCGATCATCCCCCATGTACGAGTGCCGATGCCCCCACGACGGCCGGAAATTGCTGGAGATGGCCCGGCCGCCCCTGCCACGTCTGGGCGTGCATATCCGCTGCCCTTGCGGCAACAAAACCCCCGCGCGCATTGCTGTCGGCGAGCCTTCCGGGATCATCCTGGCCGTCGCCGCTTGTGAGTGCGGTCGCAAGACGGTCCGCCCCGTCGGCGATCTGGTCGCCGTGCGCTGCCGGACCTGCAAAAAGATTATAACCTTCTGAACCCCTGATTCACCTGAAGGCGCAAGCTCCGAGGCTCCTGAAGCCCATGCTGCATTACGCACGTGGGCTTTTCCTTTTCCGGTATCGAGAAAGAGCTGACCTCGGAGAGTTTCGGGATATTCTACAGGAATCTCCCGAAAGAATGTCCCCGCCTGGTTGCATACCCCACCGCCGCCTCCCTGATCGCCTTCTTCAACGATACAATGCAGGGCTACGCCGAAAAAGACGAGATCCTGTCTTTCCTGATCGCCGCATACCGGTGGGGCGGACCGGCCCGGTCGCTGTCCGGTTTTTTCATCATCCTGTTCCGGCCCGCCATCGCCGCCATCTACCGCCTCGCCCGTAAACGGGACTCCCGCCTCGACGAAGACGACTTCATCCAAGAGGTCTGCGCGAAGCTGCTGGAGATCATCGCCACTGTCGCGCTTCGGCCCAGCAAGGTGGCCATGCAGATCGTCGGCCCGCTGCGAAACAGAATGCGGGATCGCATGAACCGGAAAAGCGCCCGGGACCGGCTGGAAACCGCCTGGCCCAGCGACCGGGAGGCAGATGCGAGGACGGCGGACGGTAAGTGGGATCCCTTTGGAGCAGCGGAAGATGATATCCCGGATGCCGAGGCCTTGCTCGCTGGATTGGTCGAGGAGGGGATCATCCGTGTCAAAGATCGGGATCTCATTATTGAGACCGTGATCAGACAACGCCCCCTCAAGGACCTGACCGCCGACCCGACGGAATATCAGCGCTTGAAGAAGCGCCGCCAGCGTGCCCTTACCGCCATGCGGGAACATCTGCGTAACAGCTCAAAATAAATAAAGAAAATATTTTTCATGGTCCGTGTCCCCTGAAGGGGGCGCCTTGACATAATAGGGGTAGGAGGTCCTCGATATGGGGAGCGCAGATATGAACCGGCAACCGCCCCAGGATACCGGCCAGGTGATCCGGGACGCCTTTTACGACATGGCGTTGTCCCTGGAGTGCCTCTTTCTGCTCTACGGCACCAGCGACCTGTTCGCCGAGGATGTCATGCGGTGCCTAGAAGAGGGATACACCGACACGATGAAGCACCTGAAGAAGGCCAACGGACCGAAGAGGAAGCTCCGGAGGCAGACGGCCGTCACACGCTTCCTGAGCAGACTGGAACATGAAAAACACGAAAAAACCGATCGGGGGCTGTCCGGGGGGTGAATCTCGATGAAAGGAGGATCGGCCATGAAAGTTCGGGAATATCCCGTTGCCCCGGAAGCGGCAGCGGAGCGCATGGTTCTGGGAAGGATGGTTTTGAGGATCGAGGATTCCGGCAGGGCGGTCCTGGAAGCAATGCTCCCCTCTAACGCCGTTTCAGCGGATGCGGCGCGCCCGACTGCCGCCCCGGATGAAAATCCCCACCAGGGGGCCGATGGTTCAACCTCCGGGAAGCAAATCTGATCGGGGGCTGTCAGGGGGGTGAAAGGAGGTGATTCTTGATGAAAGGCCATGATCGGGCCATAGGCCGGGAACAGGAAATCGCAAGTCAGAAAAGAATCCTGTGCATCGGCCGGATCCACAAGGGCAGAAGAACCGTCGTCATCGCGTTTCACAGAAAACCAACCCCGATCGTCCCCGACAGTCTCTCGCAAAGCGAGGAGGAACCCCTCGATCACGGGAACGATCTCCACCCTGAAAGGAGTCAATGACCATGTTTCACCAAGCGGAAAGAAAAAAAGGAAAGCTCCGGCTGGCCATCGCCGGTCCCGCCGGATCGGGCAAGACCTATTCGGCCTTGCTCATCGCCTTCGGTCTGGGCGGCAGGATCGCCATGATCGATACGGAAAGGGGCTCCGGCGAGCTCTACGACCATCTGGGAAAATACGACGTCTGCCGCATCGAGGCGCCGTTCGAACCCCGGAAATACATCGAAACCGTCAGGGCCGCGGAAGACCTCGGTTACGAGACGGTCATCATCGATTCCCTGTCTCACGCCTGGGTGGGGCAGGGGGGTCTGCTGGATATCCACGGCCACATCGCCGACAAGACGGGCAATTCCTGGGCGGCCTGGCGGCAGGTGACGCCGAAGCACAACGAACTGGTGGATACGATGCTCCAGTCCAAATGCCACGTCATCGCCACCATGCGCAGCAAGATGGAATACACGCAGGTGGAGGAGAACGGAAAGAAGCAGGTCAAGAAGCTCGGCATGAGTCCCATCCAGCGGGACGGCATGGAATACGAATTCACCGTCTTTATGGACCTCGACCACAACCACACCGCCACGGCCACGAAGGACCGAACGACCCTGTTCGACGGTCAGTACTTCGTGCCCTCCGTCGAGACGGGCAGGACGCTCCTCGCCTGGCTTGAGAACAACGGGAAGGCGGCACCCGATTTCACGCCTTTGCAGCAGCCATCGCCCTCCGAACAAGAGGGCAACGGCGACGGCATGAAACAGCTCTTCGCCCGCCTGAGCACGCTGGAACTCCCGAAAGACGCATACAAACAATACTGCTACCGGCGTTACGAAATTCAGTCCATGACGGAGCTCTCTCCGGATCAGATCGCCGAGCAGGCGAAGCTTCTGGATTCACTAAAGCGGCCCGTCCGTATGAGGGAGTTCAGGGCGCTGATGGAGAAGATCGCGGGCGAGGTCCGGGAATCGGTGCATCCCGTCCCCGCCGTAATCGGCACGGAAAGCGCACCGGCGTTTATGTAAAACAACCCAGGGGCAGGATCCGTCCTGCCCCATTTTTATGTTTTCATCGTGAATTGTGAAACGAACCGGGCACCCGAAACGAGAAGACGGCTATACCATGATCTTCAACGAACTCCTGGAAGCCTTGATGTGCGCCGACATCCCCAAGCGGGCGCGGCGGCTCATCGACGTCCAGATGCGCTTCTCTTTCGGGTGCGGGCCGAACACGTTTACATCCCTGACGAAAAGCGAATATGCGGCCCTGGCCAATCTGGACTGGTCGGACGCCCACCGCGCCTTGCAGTGGCTGCTGGAGAAAAATATTTTTGAGCAGGACGAAAGGGACATGAAACGATACCGGCTGAACAAGTATTACCGCAACTGGCTTGTCAGGGTGGGACTGAGGGATATCCCGGCGTTTAAAGATCACCTCAGCAAAATGGTCAAAAAGCACTTGATCCTCTCTGGCAATTCACCAGATCAATCTGGTGAAACACCAGATCCCCAACCTGGCAAATCACCAGATGAAGCAGGGTCCCCGATCTGGCGAAACACCAGACGCCCATCTGGTGAAACGCCAGATGACGATCTGGCGAAACGCCAGACGGAGCGCGTCAGTTCATCTTTACAATCCGATACTTGCGACCTCCTAAAGAAAAAGAAAAGAAAAGGTAAAGAAAATAAAGATGAAGAAGTATTTACATACTTCTTCTGTCGCGAACTCGCCGATCTTTTGGACGGTCATCCGTTCTTTTCCGCTCTGAAAATGGACGCGGATTTCTGGAATGCCCTGGCCGCCGCTTTCCCCGACCAGGACATCCCTATCCAGATCAACCGGATGACCGCCTGGCTGATCGCCAACCCCAACAAAAGATACAGGAATTACAAACGTTTCATTCAAGGCTGGCTCTCCAGAGCCGCGCGAAAGGAGAACGATCATGGAAAAAATCGGGACGATTCTGCAGAAAGCCCTGCTCCCTTTTCCGATATCCCCCCGGAACTCATCGCCTGAGCCGGAAAAGGAATGTCCAGATTGTGGTGCGCCCATGAATCATATCTTCATGGACGATCCCTTCTATCTGAAGATCACCGAGAAGGAGCCCCATTGGAAAGAGCTTCCCTGTAAGGCCTGCGAACGGAAACGGTTTCTCCGCGAGACGGAGGAAAAAGCCAAAGCAGACCAGCAGAAATTAAATACCCTGCTTGCGAACAGCATGCTCCGGGAACGGTTTATCGGCAAAACCTTTGATAATTTTCATCCATTCGGGATGGGCAGGGAAAAGCAACAACGCGTCCTGTCCATCGCGCGGGATTTCGCCGATAACTTCCACAGCCATCGCCAGGCGGGGACATGGCTCCTCTTTATGGGCAATGTAGGCACGGGCAAAAGTCATCTCTGCGCCGCCATTATCAATCAGGTCATTCGCGCCGATTGCTCGGCGTTATTCACCAAGACCCCCAGGCTGCTTCGGGAGGTCAAGGACACTTTCCACCGAGATGCGGAGACTACACAAAGTGAGATCATCTCCCGGATGGGCAAAATCGACCTGCTGGTGATCGACGAGGTGGGCATCCAGTTCGGCACGGACACGGAACGCATGATCCTCTATGAGATCCTCGACCTGCGCTACGAGGCCATGCGGCCTGTGATCCTCACGACGAATATCACCGATCTGAAAACACTGGAGAAGCTCCTGGGGGAACGGATCATTGACCGCCTCTTCGAGGGGGAATCGAAGATCGTCCTTTTTGAATGGGAGAGCCACCGGCGATTTCAGAAATCTGCTGCCGGAACCGCGCCGGCACAGCAACGACCTGTTCCGAAAATTCCTATTGTGAGAGGGAAGATCCAATGACGGCGCCCGCCTGCGGTCTCTATGAAACCTGCATCGCACCCATCTGCCCCCTGGATCAAAGCAGCTTGAGCGGCATTTGGTATCCCGACGAGGAGATCTGCCGCTCCCGGACACACGGCAATCTTCCCTGGATCAGGACCCAGAGAAAGATCGCCCGGGCGGAAGCGAGCGGATACTTCACACTGGAGATCCTGAACAGCATCCGCACCATCCGGAAGGGGATCACGGGCCTCGATCCGAATGTTGAGGAAAAACCGCAGCTCAAGCGCTGGGTCGAGCTCCATGAAAAGAAGAGGCAGAAGCCGGTTTCAGCCCCTCTCAAAAACGTGGCGAAACAGGGGGGTCAAGGTAAAAATTTATGCCGAAACGGGGGGTCCTGGCACCCCAACCGGACCGGGACGGGTAAACCTTCATCCCGGAGGTTTGCCGCCAAAAAATCATGACGAGGAAATGACCTCATTTCAGGATGACAGAACAGGAATCTCGATTGCAGAAATCCGGCCAGACGAATCAGCACCCACTGAAGCGCTATTACCGGGTGGATGAGGTGGCTGTCTATTTTTCCATTTCTGTGCGGACTGTGTACCGGCTCATAGATGAGGGGGAGCTGCAGGGGTGCCGAATACGGGGGTGCGTGCGGGTGTCGGTGGAAGAGATGAAGAGGTTTGAGGAAACGGTACATAACCGGTGTTCCGATGGATGAGAGGGTTTTCTGCCCATCGATACTTCACGCTCGGCTTTTGCTACAAAATGCTAATTTTTCGGGAAGGAGTTTGAAAGTGGAAAAGTACAGAAGATGCAGTGACGAACGACCAAGTTATTCGCTTCCTTGATGCACCATGAACCAGGTTATCAACGTTCCAGAGGTGTTATGTTATGTATGTCTGTGTTCAGTGGGCATATGAATACTGGTGATTTCTAAACTCGTCAGTCCTTTATATTCTTATTTCGTTGACCGTAGCTTTCTGGAACCCATATCACGCGGTTTTTTTCTATCCAAAAATGACTGCCACATTTTTTATCTGCCATCCACAATGATGGCCAAAGAGACATAGCTCCATTGGTTATTTGCAGTTTCCATCGGGGATGGCGGGACTGCATCAGATTAACCTCAATCTTTTCGCCACACCCACAAGGGCATGAAATAACAACCCATTTTGGCTTCTGTAGGCCAACGATATACACATGATCCGCCAAACAGTCAGGAATATCTTGCATGGATTCAACGTAATGTAATCTTCCCAGTGAATGCCTGCGGCTGAACCTTTTCCATAATCCGCATAGGTACTGGAATATATTTACTCTTCCAGCCATATCATATCCAATAACAATGATGAATCCCCTTTTCCCCAGACCGAAGTGTCACTACAGAAACACTGATCTGATGGTGCCAGATTGTTGGTACGAACTCGCGTTGAATCGAAGAGGTGCAATACTTCCGAGCTATCGCGATCATCTCCGAGACAGCCGGTCAGTCGATGGAGCAATTCAATGACTGCGGACGATGCCACGGAAGTCGTAAAAGGAATAACTGAGGGTGCATCTGTGTCTAATCCTCTTACATACCCCTCGTTTCTCAAATGCTCACCTTCCTCGGGGTGGAAGATATTTATTGATTCGCTATAGATGCGATCTGAATCTATTCGGCCTCTACAGAAAAGGCAGGCGGTTGTCGGCATCAACGTCGTAACGCGTCCTTGGATAGATCTAATCTTACCATCTTCAAGAGAATCGATCTTAACGCCCATGTCGAAAACGGGAATGAGATAATAGAGTGCCATGCGATTCAGGATCGATCGTCCCCAATCGTCATCTGTGCAGCCGAAAACAATATCGCATTCGCGAAGTCGAGTAAAAATGGATTTATAATAAATTCTGCCTTTGATTATGCTTACATTGGTGCCCAGGCCAATATCTGCGGCAAGTCGTTCCACCAATTTCACCTTTGGGGTTGATTCATCGATAACCCGTGATCCGTATACTCTGCTGATATTCGATGGGTTAAACGTATCGTCATCTATGACGAGTAAACTCCCAATGCCGAGTCTTATCAATTGTTCAGCTACAGATGATCCTGTTCCGCCGGCACCCACGATGCCTATGTGAAGATTACTAAGCAACAATTGAATATCTTTACCAAAAGCAAGAATCTGTCTGTCAAAAAAAATCGTGCGGACATCTTGCGCTCGATCTCTAAAATCGAACCGGAAGGTCCTGCCTATGGTCCTAACCAGATCGATAGGCATTCTGGTTCCATCGGGAAGCCATATTCGACCGATGAAGCGGTTTGGTTTGGTGAAAATCATGCTACCATGAAGGGCTTCTATGTGAATGCGGTTATATGCTGTCCGAAAAAGAGATTCTTCTTCAATATCGTCCACGGACGAAAAATCGAGTAATCCTGTCGGGTGTGAATGAACAAATATGAAGCATTCTTGAGCAATTGCTGCAGCCTTAATCGCTTTCAGAAATGATTGCTGCTTTATATTCATGCAGACGGCACTCTGGCTGCTAATTTCTTTATCCGTTACAGGGATTACTTTTCTAACCAGCAGACGGGTTTCCCCAGCGCTCTTTGCCAGACGGCATAACAAATATGCTGCCTGTTCGACAGATTTGTTCGAGAACAGATGGTCTGTAAGGACTTGATAGTGCTTGTCCAGGAAGGTCATTGTGTAACGCATTAGATTCCCCGTGCAATCTCTCTTTGGACCGAAGTTACAAAAGTCCGGAGACTGTCAACACCCGATCTCCAATTGATATGCCTTGACCATCGCTGCCAATTCTTCCCATGAAAGTCTTGATGGACTTCCGAACTTGTAGGCCATTTCCCCGTAGCGAGCTTTACATCGGGACATGTCCAAAACATGTCCAGCTTTGCATTCGGGTAGCCAGCAGGTATGACTATAAGGAGATTGGACTGCTGCGTTTGATATGCCTCGGGAAAAGCATAATCCTGGAAAATGACATGCACATCACTGGCATTCTTAATGACTTCAAACTTGGCACATTTGGATGCGAGATACTCTGCATCCTGCTCAGGCAAGATTTGTTTCAATTCATCGAGTTCCATCGTCAGCTCCCGGATTCAGCGACTTCTGGACGCTGTACAAATGGTCACCATTTTTCAAGGTGACCGCACTATCGTCCCTGGGGATTAATTCGTCGTCGCCATGTCCATGAACTTCACGGAACAAGTCATATTCGGCAGAAATGTTCCCAAGGCTGTACAAAGCAACCCCTGTAGTGGGGCTTGGCGATTCCACTTTTCGCTTGTCGATGAAAATGTGGACTAAATCGTGATGCGAATGTTCTTTTTCCATATTAACCTCCATAAAATTGATTGATTTTCAGGCCATCATTTGAGATTCTTTTATGGCCTTCATAGGTGAAAGCCGACAATTCTGCTTTTTTGCCAGAAGAGAAAATATTTTTTCTTCTGCCTGGCAAAAAATGACGTCTCATGGGCTTACTGTATCGAGAGATAAATCATGCGCGAAGGTCTAGAATTGACAAATGAGAGGTACGATCCATCCTTAAGGGAAGTTCTAGATAAAGCAGATTGGACGGTCATACTCCCACAACTATTGTACTATGCCCAGAGTCAGAGCAGAAAATTCTACTGGTTGGGCAATCAGCATCTTCACCCTCAAGATCTGGTACAGGAAGCAATTGCATTGGCATACGGTATCGGTAGCGGAAAGAATGGTGGTTACCGGAACTGGAACCGGGAGTATTATCCTGATCTTGCCTCATTTCTTAAAGGTGTAATAAAAAGCATTGTGAACCATGAGATTGAACACCTGAAAGAGTTTCCACATGATTCTATTGAACCGCAGGAAGGAAAGGGAAATGATGCTGTGGCAAGCACTCATGCTCAGGTGGCAAGAAGTACATATGATGGGTTATCGCTTGGCTCTCCTGAAGGGACCATTCTGGCGGCGGAAAATGAAAAGGCATTCTCAAATCGCATCATGAAACTGAAATTTCTTGGAAACGGTGACGATGAAATGGGGCTTGTCATGATGTGCTTTGAGGATGGAATCAGTACCCCGCGCGAAATTGCCGCTGCAACTGGCTATGATGTAAAGAGAGTTTATAATATTGTAAAGCGGATTCGCAGAAAGGCTTTAGACATTAAATAATTATGACGACTGCAATGCAAAAGAACGACGGGAAAAAAAGGAATCTGATATTCATCGAAGCCTTGACGGATGCCATGGGTGAAAGTGGTGAGATGTCCCTGGAAGAGATAAAGAAAGAATTATGGGCTGATGGCGTCGATCTGGATGCATCCGTCAACCACTTGATGAAAGTTATCAAAACCTGCTCCATGGATGCCAAACGGAAAGCATTGGATGTGGCTGCCGAAGCAAGAAAAGCAGTAGAGGTGGAACATAAAGGCCAGGTTGGTAAATTTTCTGCCTATCCCAAGGATGAACTTCTTGCTCGTATTAAAAGTTTAATGACTATTCCGGCGGCGGAACTTAGTCTGGCCTACAGGCATCTTGACGGAAAGAATCAAGAGGATCTGATAAGCATTCTTGAAGATCTAGAGGCCGCAAAGGATTTGGAAAGCAAAAAAAGTGAAGATCAGTCGTGAGCTTAAGATTCGAGAGGCAGAAAAAAAAGCCTCAGAAATAATAGGGAGTTTTGGGATATATCATCCTGATCATATTCGATTGGATGATATTGCCTTTGCCCTTGGGGTTCAGATACGCGAAGGTTTACTAAGAGGAGCATCAGCTCGTTTAATCCGGGTTGGATCCCACGCAGTAATACGAATACCAAATACAGAAGCAAATATCGCGCGAAAACGATTTAGCATAGCTCACGAACTTGGACATTTTGTTCTAAATCATGAAGGGATGTCCTTAGAAATCGCCTGCACAGAGAAGGATATGATGAATTGGTATTCTGTGGACAAGGAGACAGAAGCCAATTTCTTCGCAAGCGAACTTCTCATGCCGGAGGCGTTGGTCAAACAACGATGTGATGTACGCGAGGTCAATTTAGAACCTGCAAAGAATATTGCAGCAGCCTTTCAAACTTCTCTTACATCAGCTACCATACGCTTTGTTAAGTTTTGTCCTGAACCATGTGCTTTAATCTGTTCCGAGGATTCAAAAATAAAGTGGTCTGTTAAAAGTGCGGAATGGTGGCCATTTATCCGAACAGGACAGAAACTCGATAAGCGATCCCTTGCTATTGAACATTATTTAGGTCATGAAATTCCTGAGGAGGGGGAAGAATTGGATGCTGATGTATGGATTGCCGATCCCAGGATTCAGAATGTTTTCGAGCACTCGGTTGCGTTGAAGCAGTACGGTTTGGTTTTATCAATACTTTGGCTAATATGAGAATTTATATCAAATTATCAATCTTTACGAATACCTCAAATCGCTTATTCCCTCCGACTTCGCCCGCAACCGTTTGTAGGCCTCGGAGGCCAGCCAGCTGGTGACCAACTTCTGAAAGGCGGCATCGTTCATGAACCGGGCGAAGATTTCCTCGTTCTGGTCCATCCTTTCTACGAACAGAGTTTCGAGAAGATTCTTGAAGACCAACTCGAATTTGTCGCTGGGATTCACGACAGCCGCCTGCATAAGCGTCTCATCAGAGGTCGCCGCCTCGATGATCTGATCAAAGAAAAGCTGGTCGGCCTGGTTAAAGTCCGTTCCGAACCTTTCGTTCACAATATCGATCAGACGTGACAACGCCATGGGTTCTTCACGAACCAAGCCGCTGCCGACCTCTGTCGGCCCGTCCAAGGCGACGCCGACGCCCTCTTTGAGGCAAATCGATCCTTCGCTGATCTTTTGCAGGCGGTAGTATTCCAGGCGCACGTCGTCGTCGAAGTCGTACGCCGGTCCACGACCGCGCCGCGGCAGTTTCGGGGCGAGATGGCGGAGGAAGACGTAGAGCTTTTCGAGGTCGGAGTCCTGATAGGGGATGATCTGACTCAGGAAGGCGTAAAGGTTGCGGAAGGCGTAGAGTTTGCCGCGCCAGAGTTCCGCCTCGTCTTCGTCCTCCTGCTGATTGGCCGTAAAGCGATCGACCGCCGGATCCAGCGCCGCGTTCATGGCCTGATGATCCGCCGGGCTTTGCCTCTGCCTCGGTTTGAAATAGACCTCACAGAACCGCTGCACTTCCTCGCTTAAATAGACACCGGAGGCGTCCAGTTCACCCTTGATCTGGTACATCCGCGCCGGGTCAACCTCCTCACCCATCACGGCGCCTTCGTAGTAAGCCTTGAAGGCCTCGCGGATCTCCTCCCGGTCGTTCACGAAATCCAGCACGAATGTGTCTTCCTTAAGCGGGTGTATCCGGTTCAGGCGGGAGAGGGATTGGACGGCCTGGATGCCTGCCAGCCGCTTGTCCACAAACATCGTGTGCAGGAGCGGCTGATCGAAGCCGGTCTGATATTTCTCGGCGACAAGCAACACCTGGTATTCGGGCGTAGCGAACTTCTCCGGCAATTCCTTCTCTCTCACGCCGTTGTTCATACTCTCTTCGGTGTAATGCACATCCGGAAGCTTATCGTCCTGCACCGTCCCGGAAAAGGCAACCAGCGACTTGATGGGATAGCCTTTCGCTTTAATGTAGCGGTCGAAGCTCTGTTTATAGCGTACTGCCTCAAGACGCGAACCGGTCACGACCATGGCCTTGGCCCGGCCGCCGATCTTGTGGCGGGTCACCGCCTGGAAATGTTCGACCATGATCTCGGTCTTCTGGGCGATGTTGTGCGGATGAAGCCTCAGAAAACGCGCCAATGCCCGCGCGGCTTTTTTACGCTCAACGTTCGGATCATCCTCGCAGGCCTTGAGCAGTTTGAAATAAGTCGCGTAGGTGGTGTAATGCTTCAGCACATCGTGGATGAACTCCTCCTCGATGGCCTGTCGCATGGTGTAGCGGTGGAAGGGATCGCCGTTTCGCCCGAAGACTGCCAAGGTCTTGTGCTTGGGCGTGGCCGTGAAGGCGAAGAAACTAAGATTGGCCTGCCGGCCGCGTTTGGCCATGCTGCGGAAGAGTTCCTCCGTGTCGTCCAGGCCTTCCTCGGCGGCCTGGCGTTTTGCTTCCTCCCGCAACGCCTCGCCCCCCAGCACTTCCTTGAGGTCGGTCGCCGTCTCGCCGCCCTGGGAGCTGTGCGCCTC
The DNA here is from genome assembly GCA_043805145.1 of Pseudomonadota bacterium. Classification (GTDB taxonomy): domain Bacteria; phylum Desulfobacterota; class Syntrophia; order Syntrophales; family Fen-1087; genus JAPLJM01. The sequence continues at coordinate 31,527 of JAZDIK010000026.1, forward strand.
GTCAATGATCACCGCGCACCGGCGGGTCATAAGCATACCAGTGCCGTTCTCACCCCGTTCCTCGGCCATCTTGAGCAACTGCCGGGAAACAAATGGAAACTTCTGGAGGGTGGTGATGATGATCGGCACGGCGTTCTCCAACGCCTCGGCCAGTTGCCGCGAGCTCTCGTCGATCTTTTCCACAACGCCGCGTTTATGCTCAAACTGATAGATCGTGTCCTGTAACTGCTGATCCAGGACCACGCGATCGGTGATAACGATGACTGAATCGAAAACCCTCTGGTTTCCCACGTCGTGCAACGACGCCAGCCGGTGCGCCAGCCAGCCGATGGTGTTGCTCTTGCCGCTGCCCGCCGAGTGTTCGATCAGATAGTTGTTGCCCACGCCCTCGCTCCGGGCCGCATCCACCAACGAGCGGACCGCCTGAAGCTGGTGATAGCGCGGAAAGATCATGGTCTCTTTCCGGACTTTGCGCCCCTCTTCGGTTCGCCTCTCTTCGATTTGCAAGTGAAGAAACCGGGCCAGCAGATCAAGGAGGCTGTCGCGCCGGAGGACCTCCTCCCACAGGTAGGCGGTCCGGTAGGTGCGGCCCTCGGGATCCAAAGGATTGCCGGCGCCGCCGTCGCGCCCCCGGTTGAAGGGTAGAAAATGCGTCGCCGTGCCGGCCAGCCG
>JAZDIK010000027.1:0-2480 GCA_043805145.1 Pseudomonadota bacterium
CCCTCGACACGCTGGTGGAGGTTATCGAGGCGCTCAGTGCGGATGACAAAAAGAAACTGATGTCGAAGATTGAGGCGTCCACTTTTTCATTGAAGAAATTCAAAAAGGATAATTTGGCGGCGATTCTTACCGATTTTTCCGAAACGGGTTTATACGAGAAGGAATTTTTAGCCGACATTGAAGCGGGCTTAAAAAAATCATCCGTATATCGGTAAAACTTATGCCAACGATCGCCGAATTACGGCCGGATTTGCACGAATATCTCGATGCTCATGGCCTTACGAAGAAATGGCAGAAAGCAAAGGCGCTTTTCGAAAACAACCCTTTCCATACATCCTTGAATACAGAACTCCTCGAACCAAAGCACCGTGCCATCTATTCCTTCCGTCTCGATAAAAGATATCGCGCCCTATTCATCCATTTAGGGGGTGGAGTGATTGAAGTATTCGCTATCACAAAGCATTATCGGAAATCATAAAGACGCCACATTCATCAATTTATGGGAAATAATAAGCGCTTCAGCGATTGGCAATATCCGAAAATCGAAGAGAGGAAACCGACAAAGTACAACTGGGTGGTCCAGAACAAGGATGGCTTGCGGTTGGGATACAAGACGGACATTGGGGCGTTTACTTATATCAATGCCAAATATGACGTGACAATAGAGGATTTCGTGCAAATCGGCTCCCACTGTTCAATCTATTCCATCTCGACGATCGATGAAAAAATCGGGGCTGTTACGCTGAAGAAGGGGTGCCGGGCAGGAGGGCACAGCGTCGTCATGTCGGGGGTGACAATAGGAATCAATGCGGTGGTTGGCGCCTTTAGCTTTGTCAATCGGGATATCCCGGACGGTGCTGTTGCTTATGGCGTGCCGGTGAAAGTCATCAAGCCGATACAGGAGGGAGATTGAAGACCCCGTTGACGATCAGCGATTTTACCATTAACAGCGGACAACCCATCAGGAAACATCCATTCTTTGCCTGGCCTCATTACGACGAGGATGAAGTGGCGGCTGCGATGCAGGTCCTTCAGTCCGGGCAGGTCAATTACTGGACGGGTCAGGAAGGGCGGAAGTTCGAAGATGAGTATGCGGCTTTTGTGGGCGCCAAATACGCCGTCGCCCTGATGAATGGGTCCGTGGCTTTGGAGGCGTCGTTGGTCGCTCTGGGGATGGCGCCGGGCGATGAGGTCGTTGTGACCAGCCGGACGTTTATCGCTTCTGCCAGTTGCGTCATCATGCGCGGAGGGCGGCCGGTGATGGCGGATGTGGATCCGGTCAGCCAGAATATCACCGCTGAAACCATTGCCGCTGCTTTGACTCCCAGGACCAAAGGGATCGTTGTCGTTCACCTGGCCGGGTGGCCGTGCGACATGGATCCGATCATGAATCTTGCTCGGGAGAAGAATCTATGGGTCGTTGAGGACTGTGCTCAGGCCAACGGGGCGACTTACAAGGGTCGTCAGGTCGGGTCCATGGGAGATGTTGCGGCATTTTCCTTTTGCCAGGATAAAATTATCACCACTGGTGGTGAAGGCGGAATGATTACTACCAATAGGCATGACATATGGGATAAAATCTGGTCCTATAAAGATCATGGGAAGAGCTTTGACGCCGTGTATCACCGGGAGCATCAGCCCGGTTTTCACTGGCTGCATGAATCCTTCGGGACGAACTGGCGGATGACAGAGATGCAGGCGGCGATAGGTCGGTTGCAACTTCGGAAGCTTCCGCAATGGTTAACTTTGCGAAGAAGGAACGCGGCTGTTCTGACGGACGTTTTTTCACGAATCCCCGGTCTGCGTCTGACCATCCCGCCGCAGGAGATTGAACACGCCTACTACAAATACTATGTCTTTGTCGAACCGGAAGCCCTGAAATCAGATTGGTCGAGGGATAGAATCATGACTGCACTCATGACCGAAGGCATTCCTTGCGGATCGGGAAGTTGCAGCGAAATCTATCTGGAAAAGGCGTTTGAAGGAAACGGTTTACGTCCGGCCGAGCGTCTGCCTGTGGCCCGGGATTTGGGGGAAACCAGTCTGATGTTCATGGTGCATCCGACGCTGACGGTGGATGATATGGAAGATGTGGTCAGGGCAATGGATAAAGTCATGCGCGTCGCTGTCCGCTGATGATTGGGACGGCGTCCCTGTTGATCCACGGTTTTTTATGTTGCAAATATGCACATGTCATGTATAATTAATCATGCCATTTGAGTGGGATCCCCCAAAAAGCATTGCCAATCAAGAAAAGCACGGCATTGACTTCGAAACCGCCAAAAGGCTTTGGTCGGATGAGAACCGGGTGGAGATTCATGCCTCGAGAGCTTTGAAAAATACCCCCACTTTGTCATTCCCGCGTAGGCGGGAATCCAGAAGGCCTTGAAAGGACTGGATTCCTGCTTTCGCAGGAATGACGATTTGCCGAATTTCAGGAGTAATTCAAAACTCTCGCCTCGTACTCTGTGGAAGATCGA